>DATJKH010000054.1:0-34026 GCA_035491715.1 Vicinamibacterales bacterium
GAGCCCTGGTTCGCACAGACCACGCCCTGAACGTCGCGCGGCGCAACGCCCCGAACGTTCAGCGCCCTCCTGAATCGCCCCGGCGGCACTTTTCAACTACTTGGCGCCGTCTGAGAGTGCTGATGAAAAGATGGTGAGCCGCGAAGGAATCGAACCTTCAACCCGCAGATTAAGAGTCTGCTGCTCTGCCAATTGAGCTAGCGGCCCACGTCTGGAGAGACCTCGCACAGGCGCGTCAGCATCGGTGCGGGCAAAAGGAAATTATATCACGGCGATCGCTGGCGACTCGAGCGCAGGCGAGCGCTCCGCCGCCCACCAGTGATCGGCGAGAAGCGCGTTGACCTCGTCGGCGAACTGAATTGGCAGCGCGTGGCTCGCGTCGGCGAATTCGACATATCGGGCACCAGGGATTCGAGACGCGACGTCTTTGCCCAGCACAGGTGACGCAATCGGATCGTGACGCGCGCTCACGACCAGAGTCGGAATCCCTGAGAGCTCATTCAACCGGGCGAGCGCGGAGTATCCGGACATCGCGCGCAGCTGCTCCAAAACGATCGGCGGCTGATCGGCGAGATCGCGGCCGAAGAGGTCGCCGAGATCGCGTGCCAGCGCGGCACGGTCGTGCTGCCGAATGTAGGCGTCCGGCATCACCATCCGCACCATTCCGTGTCGGCGCATCGCGCGAGTGCCGATGCGGCTTTGCAGCGCGAGCACGAGCATCCGCCCCGACAGTCGCGTGGCTCGCGCGCCGTCGGCGAACGTGCAGAGCAGGGCAAGACTCTTCACCCGTTCCCGCCGGGTGAGCGCAAGATGTTGCGCGACGAGTCCGCCCATCGAATGTCCGACGACATGGACTCGATCGATGCCTTCGGCGTCGACAATGGCGAGCGCATCGCCAGCCATGCGCTCGATCGTCAGCGGCCCGTCTCCACGTGTGTTGGCCCCGATGCCGCGATTGTCGAAGGTGATGAACCTGAATGCGGTCGAGAGGCGATCGACCTGTGGACGCCAGCCCCGGCCCATGACGCCGACGCCCTGAATGGCGAGCACGCCAGGGCCGGCTCCGGCCACGACGTACGACACGTCGCCGTCTGACGTCGCGATCGTCCTCACTCCGCGAGGGGTGTCGGCGGCGTCAGCCATCCCTTATTATTGCGGACTATGAAAGATGCGCAAACGTTTCCGATTGATCTGGAGTCGGTGAAGATCGAGTTTCTCGAAGAGATGGCGGCGAAACATGGCCTTGCCGACGTGGGCAAGGCCGTTCGCTGCTTGATCAACTACGCCCGCGAGAATCCCGACAAGCACGCGGACATATTCGACGAGGTGCGGTGCCTCGATTGTTGACCGGGCTCAGCGCGACTCGGGCGAGAGGATCCAGCGGAGTCGCACGCGTTCACCAGCATCGGCCGGCAGCGCCGACACGTCGAGGTGCACGCGCATCGGTCGTCGATCGCGCGGTTGCAGCGTGCTCATGCGATCGATGAGCAGACCTTCGGACGCGCGCAGCAATTCGCTCAGGAGACGCGGACGATTGTCGGTGATGAATGCCGGAAGATTGCGTCCACGCAATCCGCGCGCCGACAGGTTCAGCATCTTGGCGGCTTCGGCGCTGATCTCGAGAATGTCGCCGAGCGCATCGGTGACGGCCCATGCCTCGCCGAGGGCAGTCCCCGGTTCAACTTTGCGCTTCAGCAGCGTTTCAATCGTGCGAACGAGTTGCTCGGGCGCGATCGGCTCGAGCAGGAACGCGTCGGCGCCAACCGCGAACGCGTCGCGACGCGCTTGAGCCGTGCGGTACACAGATGTCACCATCACGACCGGCAGTGTCGGTGCCGCGCGTTTGACCGCTTCGCAGACGCTGAAGCCATCTCCATCGGGGAGCTTGACGTCGAGTAGGAGCAGCGACGCCGTAGCAGCGCGCTCAATGGCTCCGGCTGCGCTATCGACCTCATCGACCCCAAAACCGGCACGCTGAAGAATGCGCGTGCGAAGAAAACGCGCCGGTGCGTGATCGTCGACGTTTAAAACTGGTCGTATATCCATAAATCACCAAATCAACTAGTCGTTTTTGTGACAGTAGAGTTTACTGCCTGTGCCGGCCCATTGTCGACGTTGTTTTAACACACTGGCAGGGATATGCAATTGCCGTAGCAGTTAGTTAAATGCCCGAATTGAAGGAGTTTGTTCGCAAACGATACGCGCCTGAGCGGACCTCAGCGAGCGATGAGCATAGCTCGGTCGCTACTTCAAGAGGTTACCCGGGACCACCGTCGCAGCGGCCGCGAGCCTTCATGCGCGTGCGATCGTCGCTCCGCCCGTGTTCGCAAGGGGAGGCGAAGGTTCGCGCCCGGGGGGTTACAACAAAGGTTGGTAACCAAATTCTCCGGGATCGCGGCGTAAGTCTTTCTCTATAGAATAGCGGATCGTGGCGCTTCCAAAAGCGATTCATTGAGCAAAACTCCCAACAGCGCTCAGCAACTCGAGTTCGTCCGATTGAGGGCGTTCATAACTGTCGGGTTAGAACACGTCATCGCAATGCTCCCACTCTCACCAGACCATCACCCAGCCGCTGTAGCGGACCGCATCTGGGCGCAGTCTCCCGCGCTGGCTCTGCGGGGACTCCGCGCGGCTGCCTCAGATGTCGTCGAGATGCTGCAAGATCTCAATGGACCACAATTAGCCGCGTTCGACGCTCGTCTCGCGAAAGCCGGTGCCCCAACGCTTTCGAACATGCGCAGCCGGATGGCAGAAAATGTGTTCCAGATATTGGTTCGCGGTCAGATTCGGAATGACGACGAGTGGCGCCTTCTAAATGGCGTGCTCTCCAACGTAAACGACCGATTGCTGGACGAACCAACCCGCGATTTGGCGAACAGGATTCTGGGGAGTTACGAGGCTGCTCGACGAGGTGGCGGAGGAGCGAACGAGCGCAGCGAGTGAGCCGCGCGAACGGAGCGCGCCGACGAAGCGGCGCGCGAGAGAGCGTGTAGGGGAATCTGAGGGGCGAAGCCCCTCAGATTAAAGAAGGTTCGCGCCCGGCAGGATTCGAACCTGCGACCTTTGGCTCCGGAGGCCAACGCTCTATCCAGCTGAGCTACGGGCGCACAGTGACCAGTCCGCCTCACCGTCGCGAATCTGCGCATCGCGGTAGTGACCCAACTCCTATTTACCGTCGATTGAGCGGAATCGTCAAAACAGAATAAACGCTCATTATAGCTTGCCCGGCGCGCTACGGGTGTCAGGCTCTCGTGTCGCGTGCGCCCCTGCTGATCTTGCAGCCGATCGAGGAAAACACAATCTGATCTCGCGCGGTGAGCGGACAATGAATGAATGGCGCGCCCGGAGGGATTTGAACCCCCGACCTACGGGTTCGAAGCCCGGCGCTCTATCCAACTGAGCTACGGGCGCGCACAGGGAACTCCGGAATGCACGCGAGACGGAACCTGCGAATGCAGAATCCCGATCATATCGGATTGCTCGCGAAGCACAAATCCTCGACCACGCGGCCACCGATCAGGTGTTCCTGGATGATTCGTTCGGCGTTCTCCGGCGTGACATTGCGATACCACGTGCCCTCCGGGTACACAACGCAGATGGGGCCGTTGCTGCAAATGCGGAGACACTGACATTTGGTGCGATAGAACGGTCCATCGGCGCCAGTAATGTTGAGCTCTTTCATTCTCCCTTTGAGGTACACCCACGTCCGTTCGCCGGTTTCCAGGTCGGTGCAATCGGGCCCAAGACAAATGAAGAGGTGACGGGTCAGGCGCCCAATGCCAAACGCACGAGCCGCCTCTTCTGGTGAATCCGTTCGCTTCGCCATCCGCTCGATGATATCGCAGCCGTGGCACCTCGTTTGCTCGCCTCGCTCGTACACGAAAGGAGCATCCATGGCTAGAAGAGACAGCGGTCAGAGCCACGACTCGTCACGTGACGAAGAGTGGATGGATCGGGATGATCGTGTTCGCGGGCGCGCCGACGAGATGGAGGATGCGTCGCGCGACGAAGACTTCGAGGATACCGATGATCTTGGCGACGAGGACGAAGACGACGAGGGTAGTTTTTGACGAGTTCTCACTCGGCGGCCGTGATTTTCGATGTCGACGGAACGCTGGTCGACAGCAATGACGCGCACGCACGTGCGTGGATTCAAGCATTCGCCGAGCACGAAATCACGGTGACGTACGAGTCGGTCCGGCGCGCGATCGGCATGGGCGGAGACAAGCTCATGCCGCTCGTCGCCGGCATCGAAGAGGACTCATCGCAGGGAAAAAGAATCTCCAAACGGCGACAGGACATCTTCAAAGAAACATACCTGCCGCAGCTGCAGCCATTTCCCGGTGTCCGCGGTCTCGCCCAACGCCTCGTGCGTGATCGCTTCGCGCTCGCCGTTGCAAGTTCTGCGAAAGAGGACGAACTCCACTCGCTTCTCGATGTCGCGCATGTTTCCGATCTCATCCCGACCCGCACATCGTCCGACGACGCGGATCGATCGAAGCCGGATCCGGACATCGTGACCGCGGCGGTGAAACGCGCAGGCTGTGCGAAGGAGTGCACCGTCATGATTGGAGATACGCCGTACGACGTCGAAGCGGCGTTGCGCGCGGGCATTCAGATCATCGCCCTGACGTGCGGCGGATGGAAGGCTGACGATCTCAAAGGTGCTGTTTCCGTCTACCGTGATCCGGCGGATTTGCTGGCGCAGTATGACGGCTCCCGCCTTGGCCAAGGTTTCGGCGCGGCAGGCTGTGAGGCTGATGTCGGAGTCCGGATCCCGCATACCGGATCCCGGTAGCGTCAGAGTGTCTTCTTATACTTCTTGAACACACTCTCGAGATTTGCCGGTTTCGATTTGCGCAGCCGCGCCCACAGATCACCAACCTCGCGGAATCGCGCAGGAGCGGTTTTGATCGTGAAGTCTTTTGGATTCACGCCTGCGTGCACTTCATCCCACGTCAACGGCGTTGAGACACCGGCGAACTCGCTCGCGCGCGCGCTGTAAGCGGTCGCCAGCGTTTTGCCGAGGATGTTCTGCAGAAAATCGACGTACACCGTTCCGCGCGGGCGAGCGCGAACGGTGCGCTCGACCGTCGCCGCCTTCGGATGTCTGGACGCCACGACGGTGGCGACGATTTGACAAAAGAGCTGCCCGGATTCATACGAGGTGTGAGGCGGAAGCGGGACGTAGATGTGCAGTCCGCTCGACCCGGACGTCTTCGGCACTCCGGGCACACCAAGCGCCTCGAGTTCGTCGTGCACCCAGCGCGCGACCTCGAGCACCCGCGAGAACGGCGCATCATCGTCGGGATCGAGATCGATCGCCGCATAGTCGGCGTCGAGCGGGGATTGCGCGCGCGAGAACCAGGGATCCTGGGAGATCGCGGCGATCTGAGTCATATACAGGAGCGTGATCAGCGATCCTCCGATGAAACGCTGCTCATCTCCTTCGAGGATGGGATCGATGTTGTCGGCGATCGTTTCGATGCGCACGCCGGGTGGCGGCTGCTCGAGCCGTTTACGTTGCTGATAAAACGCCACACCGGTTACGCCATTGGGAAACCGCTTCATGACGAGCGGGCGATCGGCGACGGCGGGAAGAATGTACGGTGACGCCTCGACGTAGTAACGAAGCAGATCACCCTTGGTCAGCTTGCCTTGCGGCCAGAAAACTTTGTGAGGATTGCTGACGCCAAGGCGACCGCCGTCCGGTAACTCGATCGTCCCATCGCGACGGGCATCTTCCAGCGCCTGAAGTTGTTCGATGACGTGCGACAGCGACGTGTCGATTTTGTTTGAGGTTCGGCGACGGGGTTTGACCCCGGTCTGACCCCGGTTTGACCTCGGTCTGACCCCGGTCTGACCCCGGTTTGACCCCTTCACGGGTTCCTCGCGTCGAACGTCGCTCGCTCGTTTGTCATCTCGCAGACCCAGATAAACGGGATGGCGGAGTTTGGCATCCGCGGTCCACTCCGTAAAGCGCACTTGCGCGACAAGGTCGGGGCGTGCCCAGTGCGGCGGTTCGTTGGTCTTCGGTTGCGTCGCAAAAGGGGATCGTGGGATCTCACGAACCTTCAGGAGCTTCGACACGCGTTGAAGCTCGGCTTGATCGAATCCGGTTCCGGTATGTCCGACGTAGGTGAGCGCGCCCGTCGTGTCGTCGTGCACGCCGAGCAGCAGCGCACCAAAGTACGATCGCGTGTGCCGCGGTTCAGTCCATCCGCCGACGACGAATTCCTGCTCATGGACGACCTTGCGCTTGCGCCAGGCAGGGCTGCGCCGTCCCGACTGATAGGGCGCGGCGGCTTCCTTGACGATCAGTCCCTCCCAGCCTTCGCGCCGCGCGCGCGCATCGAGCGCGGTTCCGTCCCCTGCCGTCTGTTCACTGATGCGCAGGGCGGCAGACACATGCGGGCCGATGCGCGCGTCGAGTCGAGCGCGCCGTTCGGTCAGTGGCAACCCGCGAATGTCTTGGTCGCCGTCGCGGAGCAGATCGAAGGCGATGAGCGCGACCGGTTGCGCTTTGTCGACCTGTTCGACTTCACGGGCGCCGGTGAGATGAATACGCCCCTGGAGACGTTGAAATCCTGCCGGGTTGCCTTTCCCGTCGAGGGCGACAATCTCTGCGTCAAGGAGGAGTGGCGCGCGAAGCGAACGCCGCAGCGGTTCCAGCGCGCGGACCAGGGATGGAAACTGCGCCGTTTTATCGTTCCCCAACCGCGACCAGAGGTGCACGCCGCTCGGATCAGCTTTTGGAGGCACGTGGACCAACGCCCGAATGCCGTCGTACTTCGGTTCGTACACGAGACCGCGGCCGGTCAGCGGCGGTTCAGCCAGTGTCGCGAGCATCGGCCGGACCGAAGCCGGGTTTTCACGCCATTTCATAGCGCCCCCGAGCGAGCGCGAGCGGGCGTGGCCCCGTGAGCCGTAGGAAATGCTGACCGATTTTCCCATTGGGCCGGCCGTGCAGTTGTGTGCAGTCGCACTGGTACCCGTATCATTTCTATCCGATAATCTGTGTTGCCGATAGGCTTGCTGAAGGAGCGACATCAATGGCCGCCAGACCGACGTGGAAAGGTTTCATGAAGATCAGCCTCGTCAACATCCCGGTGCGGGTGTTTCCCGCCACGGATTCGGCGGCGACGATCAGCTTCAACCAGCTTCATGCCGAGTGCCAGACGCGAATACAGCAGAAGCGCTGGTGTCCCAATTGTCAGCGCGAGGTTCCGATCTCGGAAATCGCCAAAGGCTACGAATTCGAGAAGGGACGCTACGTCGTCATGAGCGAGGACGACGTCGCCAAGGTGCGTCCCGAGTCGACCCGCGTCATCGATCTCGTGCAGTTCGCGGACGCGGCCAGCATCGATCCGATCTACTTCGAGCGCCCGTACTATCTCGCGCCGGACGGGGCGATGGCGACGGAAGCGTTTGCGGTCATGCGCGAAGGGATGAAAGGGAAAGCGGGCATCGGCAAGCTGGCGCTCTATGGCCGCGAGTATCTCGTCGCGGTGCAGCCGCGCGAGCGGGGGATGGTGATGTACACCATGCGGCACGCGAAGGAATTGCGCAGCATGGACAACATCGAGGAGCTCGACAACGTGCCGGTGAAGATCAAGCCGGAGGAAATCAAGCTCGCCAAGCAGGTCATCGAGAACTTTGAGGCCGACCTGAACCTGACGGAATTCCGCGACGAGTATCAGGAAGAACTGCAGCGGATCATCGACGCCAAGATTGCCGGCGAAGAAGTCGTCGCCACGACCGAGGAAGCGCCGCCCAAGGTGGTCAACTTAATGGACGCGCTTCGCCAAAGTCTCGACCGCGTGAGCACCGGCAAGAAGAAATCGGCGAAGGCGGAGATCGAGAAGCCGGCGAAAGCCGCACCAAAGAAACGCGCCGCCAGGTAACTTCCGCCTTTCGGCGGAAGTTACCCGTGCGCGGTGTACTGCTCGAAAATCTGCTGACGCACCCACTGCGCCGTCGATCCGGCGCCGCAGCGAATTCGAAGCTGCCCGGGACCGCGACCTCCCTGGATTTCGATCCGCCACTCGCCCGGGCGCTCGTCGGACGTGACCGTCACGATGGCACCGACGACCCCGAGTTCCCGCAATGTTGCCTGGGCAATTCGCTCGACATCGACCTGATTCACACGACCCCCACCTATTTCAGCTTCGCCTCTTTGATCCGATCTGCGACTTTCAGCGCGATCGGATGCGCGAGCGTTCCACTGGAGCCTGCGCCCTGCGAGTAGAAGTTCGTCCGAATGGTTTCTTTTCGCTCGAGGACTTTCTTGCCGGAGGTGTCAGCGACGTGAAACTCGATGTCACTGGCCTCGCGACCCGACCCCATCCCGACGAACATTCGCTTGGCCGCATTGCCGGGACGCCAGCCAGTGATCACCCCATTGAGCGAGTAGACCGTCCCCTCCTGTGCGGTGGGGACTTCGCTGATGATGTTGTAGTCCTTCAACTCGACTTTCAGTTCCGCGACGAGTTGTGTCTGCAGCAATTTCATGTCGTATGGCAGTTCGACACCCTGTGCCACCGTGAACGCGTGAACAACCAGTTTCGGCTTTTCCTGCGAGGCCAGCCCAGCGGCCGCCATGACCAGGGCGCCGACAGTGGACAGAAGTCTCTTCATACCAGCTCCTTTCATGCCACGACACGATGGCCGAACAGCTGCCGACGAGTGCGCCAACGATGTTGTTAACGAGGTTGAAACTGCAGGATTACGACGCGAATGCGTATACCACAGTCATCGCTGCCGCGGCAACATCGAGGCAAACCTGCTCCCGGAATCGCTGTCCAGGACAAGAAAACGGGGCAGCGCCATCAACCTGTCACGCGGCGTGACCGCCCGGCGGTCGAGCGTGAATCCCGCTGCATAGCCTGACTGACTTGCGGTCGCAATCAATTCGTCGTCGTAGATGCCGAATGGCCAGGCGAGCATCGTGGCATCGACCGCAAGCCTGTCTCGCAGCACTGTTCTCGGTTTGTTGAACTGCATCGTCACAAACGATCGATAGGCGTCGGCCGACAGCCGACGCTTCTCTGTCTTGAAGTTCGGATGCCAGTAGGTGTGCGATTGGATGTCGAACAGGGCGGTGCGCGAGAGCTCTCTGAGCTGGTCCCATGTCATCGCATACGAAGCGTTCGAGATCGCTGACGGATAGATGAACAGCGTGACCGGCACACGATTCTCGCGAATGAAGGGAAGCACCTCGCTGAACACTGATGCATGTCCATCATCGATGGTGATCACGACCGCGTGAGGCGGAGGTGCGGGTCCTTTGCCGAGGAGATGGTTCACCAGTGTTCTCAGCGGGACGATCGGATAGTTATGTTCCTTCAGGTAGTCGAGCTGTGAACGAAAGGTCGCTGTCCGGACGGTCATGGAGTCGTGCACGACCGGTCCGAATCGGTGGTAGACGAGAATCGACGCCTCAACAGCCGCGGGCGCGGGTTGGTGAGCGCTGTTTGGTTGCTCCTGTACAACCGCGAGCGCGATCGCTGCTGTCAGGCATCTCGCGAGGGGTGACAGACGCCACAAGAATCGTCGATTCATGTGGCTATTGTGCAGCGACTCAGCCCGTGGCGCTGCGGCGACCGGCGAGGCAATCGACGACGGCGCGGACGAGCGCTTCCGGCATGATCGGTTTGTGCAAGACATGCGAGACATTCAGTGCACGCGTCCGCTCGGGCGCCAGACCGGTGACCACGACGACTGGAACGTGTTTCACGTGGTGCATGAGCTCACGGTGGACCTCGAATCCGCTGATGAGCGGCAGGTTCAGATCGAGGACCACCAGATCCGGTGCGTCCGCTTCGATGGCGCGTAAGGCTGTGAGTCCGTCAGAGGCCTGGGAGACCTGGAAGCCCGCGGCGCGGAGAGCGATCTTGTAAAGGCCGCGCAGATCGTCGTTGTCTTCTACAACCAGGATCCGCTCGGCCGGCACGGGCGAAATCCTACCAGATTTCTTTCCATACCTATCTCAACCACTCGAGCGAGCGCGGCGAGCCGACGAAGCGCTCGCGGGTGAGGGTGTTTGGGAGTTCGGAGGGCTGAAGCCCCTCGAGTAATGGGTGGATGACGGGGTTCGAACCCGCGACTTCCGGAGCCACAGTCCGGCGCTCTACCGCTGAGCTACACCCACCATAGGTGTCGTGAAAGGGGCGTCCGCCTGCAGGCGTACCTCCACCTTAAAAGGTGGAAGCTATAGAGATCCCAAGCCGATCAGTGTAACACCCGCGCGGAGAGAGTCGCAATCAGGAACGGCGCTCGACTGTGGTAGGGCGAGCCTTCACGAAATCGCCGCGGATCTCGACGAGCGCACTGTTCTGCACATCGACCGCGGTCTGGTGGACGTGATCGGCTTTGCTGCTCTTGGCGTCGTACATCAATTGATCTGCGCGATGGATCAATTCGGCGGCAAGCTTCCGTGCGACGCCGCGCCGTTCAGCGACGGGACCGAGATGCAGACAGACGACGCCGACGTCGACACGGACCGGCCGCGTCGCGAGCCGCCGATCGTCGCGGCTCCAGTCGTGCGCTTCGACGGCATGCTTGAAGCGATCGGCGATCTCGACCGCTTCAGCGCAGCCAGGGAGATCGGGGATCAAAAAACAGAATTCATCGCCGCCGAACCGGGCGTGGAGATCGCGGGCGTCGGCGCCACCGCGTTCGAGGGCGAGGAAGTCCTCCGAGCGGATTTGATCGGACAGAATCCGCGCCACGCGCTCGATGATCCGATCGCCGATCGCATGGCCGAGCGTGTCGTTGTACCACTTGAAGCTGTTGATGTCGACGACGCCAACGCCGCACCATCGCACGCGCTGTTCGACTGAAAGAAACGATTCGAGCCGCTCCATGAACCAGTCGAAGTTGAGGAGTTTGGTTTTTGGATCGCGATGCGATTTGTCCGTCAGACCGGCGACGACCTCTTCGAAGTAGCGCGCGATGTTGCTGACGGTCACGTCCTTCTCGGTCAACTGCCGCTGAAGCCGCGACATCTTCTCGGCGAACCCCTCCGACAACGCGCGAATCGCTTCATGCTTGGATTCTTCGAGCAACTGACGCTGGTTGCCGAGCACGTTGTCGATCGCTTCAAGGAGCCGCGCCTGCTGTTCCGGATCGAGTGTCAACGCACGACGGACCCATTCCCGCAAGTCCGACGTCGTGCGGGGGGTTTCGTCCGTCGAGTCCTCTCGACGGTCGGGTGCCGGAACCTCTGCCATATGCATCTGCGCGAGCCCTGATCAATCAAGGGATGTGCCGGATTGGCCGAAACGGTTGAGGTTTCGAGATGTGGGCTGACTCGACCATAAACCGATCAATAAAGGCGCGGCATGGTGCGGTGCGGGCACTGTGTGCTCACGCGATCTCGTGGTCGCGGGCTCGCCGCCAGGTGGGGAAGTGACTACAGTTTTGTGGCAGCAGTGTTCAGCGCGGCTTCGCCACCACGACCGTCACGTCGTCGCGGCGGCGGCTGAAATCACGATAGAGAATCCCGGCGATGACGCTTGGGTGACGCGTCGACACCCCGGGATACGCCGCGAGGTCCCACTGTGAGCCCAAACCGTCTGAATACATGACGATCATCGGCCGCGAGGGAAGTGGATAGCTGAATTCGTGAATCCGGCTGGCCATGTGTCCGGCCGTGCCATTCTGTGAAACCATGCCGTGCCGGGATCCGTCGCCGGAGACCAGGGCCGCGCCGATGTTGCCCACGCCGCAGAAGGTTGCCACGCCGCGGTCGGTGTCCACGGCAACTGTCGCGACTGCCGCCCCGCGTGTCGGGCGCAGAGCCGCATGCACATCGGCGATCAATCGCGACGGCGACGCCTCGTGGTTGCGATAGAAGATGGCGATCGCCGCGTCGGCGGCTTCATGCGCCAATAAACCATGACCGAGACCGTCCGCCACCATGATGGCAAATCGATCGTCGCGCATGGCCCAGCCCCAGGCATCGCCGCAGATCATTTCGCCGGGATGCGAGACGAGAACGGCACCGATCTGATAGAGCGGCTGTCGCGCGGCAAGCGGCCGCCGTTCGGACCAGAGCTGCGCCACCGCCACCGTACCTGACGGCTGCGAATAGATCTGAAAAAAATCAGATTGCCGTTCGATCGATCCGAGACCGTGGCCAAGCGTCCCGGCGGTGGAGTAGCCGTCCTCGCGTGCGCGCGGAACATCCGGCATCCCGGGACCGCGATCGATGGCAAGGATCTCGATACCTTCCGGCGCGGCGCCGCCGTTTGCCTGGATCGTACGGAGCACCATTTCGCCGCTTCTTGCGTGTTTGGCGAGGTTGGTGCCCAGTTCGGTGACGATCAGCGCCGCCTGCCCCGCGCGCTCTTCCGAGAATCCGAGGCGGCCGACGAGATCCAATACCGCGCGTCGCGCTGAGGCAACCTCGCTGGAATCGTGGACGGCGTGCGCTGCTGCCGCGTTCATCGCCACCGGACGATGGTGACGCGTGTCCCTTCGCCGGGACGGGAGTGGATATCAAATTCGTTCGAGAGACGCTTTGCGCCGGACAGTCCAAGGCCGAGGCCGTTGCCTGTCGTGTAACCGTCTTTCATTGCGAGTTCGAGGTTCGCAATACCCGGGCCATCGTCCTCGAACACGAGACGAAGTCCGCGACGCGGCCCTTCGATGATTTCTTCTATGCGCAGCGTGCCGCCGCCGCCGTACTGAAGAGTGTTGCGGGCCAGTTCACTCGCAGCGGTGACGATCTTCGTCTGATCGACGAGGTTGAATCCGAGCTCGACGGCGCGCTGTCTCACCGCCTGCCGCACCGCAACTACATCCTCCGGCGTCGCAATCGGCCGATTCTCGCTAAGCGGAACCAGCATCGTCGCGTCCTCTCGCCGAGATGAGTCCGCGGAGCAGCTCCATCCCACGTTCGATGTTGAGTGCGGTGCGGACCCCGGGTAACGACAGGCCAAGCTCGACGAGCGTGATCGCGACCGCCGGTCGCATGCCGACGACGACGGTTTCCGCGTCGAGCACGCGCGACATCGCCGCGATGTCGCCGAACATGCGGCCGATAAAGGAGTCGACCATCTCGAGCGCAGAGATGTCGATGAGGACGCCTTTCGCGCGAGCGGAGACGATTCGCGACGTCAGATCGTCCTGCAGTGACATCGCCAGACGATCGTGCATGTCCACCTGGATGGTGACGAGCAGGTACTCCCCCATTTTGAGAATCGGAATGCGTTCCACGATCAGCCCTCACCGCGTTCGGCCGCCGCGCGCGCATCTGCGCCTTCGTCGTCGCGGCGGCGTGGTGCAGTAGATGCTTTCTGCACTACCAGGCCGACACGCTTCAGGGCAATGGCGAAGGCGTCGGCCAACGTGGCCTTGGTGACGACGGTGCCCAGTTCGACACCGAGATGCACGATCGTCTGCGCGATTTGTGGACGGATACCGCTGATGATGCAGTCGGCGCCCATCAGCCGGGCCGCCGCGACGGTCTTGAGAAGATGCTGGGCGGTGACAGTGTCGACCGTCGGCACACCAGTGATGTCGATGATGGCGATCGCCGCGCCACTCTCGACGATGCGTTGCAGCAGGTTTTCCATGACTACCTGGGTGCGGGCGCTGTCGAGCGTGCCGATCAGCGGTAGCGCAAGTACTCCGTCCCACAACGTGACGACCGGTGTCGACAGCTCCATCAGTTCCTGCTGCTGGCGGATGATGACCTTCTCGCGGCCGCGCTGGAACACCTCCGTCGTGTACAGACCGAGTCGATCGAGCAGGAGATTGATCGGCCACAGACGAGCGACAGCCTCGGTTTGTCCGATGACACGTTGCAATCGATCGAACAGCGGCTCTTTCAGCGAGAAGATGAACGTCGCGGTTTCCGAGGGGGAGAATCCCTGTTGCGCTCGAGAGACCGACAGGTCGTCGAGCATCTGCCGGACGCCGGTCCATGCCGGACTCATGATGTCCTGTTCGCCCCCCCTGACGGCATCGCGCATCAGGGCGAGGAAGCGTCGAGACTGATCCATCAGGTCCTGGCGGCTCGTGCGATCGGGGCGGAAGGCCGATGCGTTGACCTGATTGTCGACCCAGCTCTGGAGCAGTGTGGCTTCATCCTTCTGGAGAACTTCGTTCAACGAGGCGATCGAATCGGTAGCCATCAAGCCATTCCTTCTGTGCGTATGGTTAGTCGCGGGCCGGCTTCCATCGCCTGACGGACAATGGCCGGCGCGCTGATTCGCGTCAGATTGCGCTTCGACAGAATTGCCGACGCGTGCTGCAGCAACCCCCGGGTTTCCTCGGCATCCAGCTCGACACCCGTGCAGATGACCACGGGGATGTCGCGCGTCGCCTGATCGCGGCGCAGATCCGCAAGCGTTTCTCTCCCGTCCTTCCCCGGCATGATCAGATCGAGCAGGATGACGTCGGGCCGATCCGCCTGCGCGCGAAGAACTCCCTCGTCACCGTTGGACGCCTCCATGACCTCGAAGATCGGTGTGGTCAGACATTGCCGCAAGAGATACCGGGACATGGCATCGTCGTCGATCGAGAGGACACGGATAGCCGTGTGCGTCCGCGCCTGCAGGCCGGTGATCGTATCGAGCAACGCCCGCCGCTCAATCGGCTTGACGAGGTAGGCGTCCGCTCCAAGCGCGAGCGCCTTGTCCTGTCGCGCGACCGCACTGACAATGACGACCGGTATGTGACGGGTTCGGTCGTCCCGCTTCAACCGAACGAGGAATTCCCAGGCTTCTTCACCGGCAAGCACCAGATCCATGATGATCGCCGCCGGGGCGCAGGTCTGCAGCGCCTTTTCCGCCTGTGCCACGCTGTAGGCCGGGTAGAGCTGAAACTGCGACTGCCGGAAAATCTTGTCGTAGAGGTACTGATCGCTGGGCGCATCTTCGATCACGAGCAGCGGATAGCGTGCCGGGTCGGCTTCCCACTCGAACGTTGGCTGGTGCGTGTCCGGCGTCGAATAGCTGACGGGAATCGTCAGCGAGAACGTCGACCCGCGGCCGGGCTCACTGGCGACCGTCAGCGTTCCGCCGAGCAGTTCCGCGAGCCGTCGCGACAGTGGCAGGCCCAGCCCGGTCCCCTGCACCTGTCGCTGCAGGCGATGTTCGAGCTGCGTGAACTCTTCAAACACTCGCGCTTGATCCTTCGGCGCGATGCCGATGCCCGTATCCGACACTGTGAAGGTGATGAGCATGGCGGCCGGATCGACGCTCGCGCCGACACGCACCTCCCCCCGTTCGGTGAATTTCAGGGCGTTGGAGAGCAGATTCCTGAGCACCTGCGACACCTTGGCTTCGTCGGTGTGCAGCGCCGGAAGATCGGAGGCGTCCTCGAACACGAGGGCAACCGACTGGTTGATCAACAGCGGCTTCAACATGCCGCGAAGCGCACCAAACAGCGATTCCACCTTGAAGTCGGCCGGACGCATCACGGTCTTGCCGGCTTCGACCTTCGCCAGATCGAGCAGATCGTTGACGAGATCCGACAGCTGATCGGCGGCCTTGCGGATGTAATCGATCTCGGGCTCCGGTGTTCGTCCTTCCTGTTTGCGGTCGTCGATCAGCAGGTTGCACAGCCCGATGATCGCGTTCACGGGCGTGCGGAACTCGTGGGTCATGTTCGACAGGAATCGCGACTTCAATTCGTCGGCGCGGCGAAGGTGATCCGCTTTCTCGTCCAGTTCGGCGTACAACGCGACGACACCGCGATTGGTGTCTTCCAGTTCCCGGTTCAGCCGCGTGAGTTCCTGTTGCTTTCGCTGCAGTTCGTCGAGCGCGCGAAGCAGTTCCTGATTCTGCAGCTGAATCTCCTCGACCAGGCCTTCCGGACGCCGTTGTTTCACCGCCTCGAGGATCTGTTCGATGTGCTTGCTGGTGACCAGTGGCACGCGGGCCGGCAAACATTTTTCCAGCACGACGCGTGTGCCGCTCTTGTTGGACTCGATCTCGAAACGATCCATCAGGCGGCGTGCGCCAATGATCCCCATCCCCATACCGGTTGATGACTGATAGCGGCCATCGAGTACATCGCGGAGTCGCGCGATGCCCGGGCCTTTGTCTTCAACGCGAACGATCAGCCGTTGCGGACGCGCCTCGGTGTCCACCTCGAAATGAACCGATCCATGCCCGGCATATCGGAACGCATTGCGAACGATCTCCGAAACAGCGGTTGCGAGCCTGGTCTGTTCGGACGTGTCGAATTCCAGGAGACGGGCAATCTGGGCGGCACGCTGGCGCGCGGTGACGACGTCTTGATCGTGATGCAGGTTGAGAGAGAGAAGAGAGCGCACAGTGGTCAGAACTCCCGATTATATCGCTAGGACGATGACCTCGATGCACCGGGTAAAGGTCCACCAACCCGTCTGTTGAATGGATGAGTCGGCACGGCTCGCCCTTTGCACTGCGATCTCGACAGGAATCGTGTCCACGGCCATGGTGAGCGAAGACGCGTAATGGTTTGAATCCGCAAACTCAGGCAATTTCCTCAGAAAACGTTGTCGCGCTGCGGCTGTCGCTCGGGCGGCAGCAGGATCTCGTGTCTTTGCGCCGCGAGACGCGAGCTGCCGCGGAACAATGCGGGCTGGACGCGCGAAGTGTACGAAGTCTGTCCGCTGCATCCTATGAGGCAGCACATCTCCTGTTTCGTGAAACCGAAGCGGCGGACGCCGAGATCTCGGTGACGCCATCCGGTGAACTTCAAATCAGTATCCGTACTGGCGCGGTTCCTCCTGATGACCATCCGTCGGTCAGCCGGTCGATCTCCGCTCTTGCCAGCGCGCTGCATCGTGTCGCGGTCCATGACGCGGACCAGTGGCTCCTGGTGACGTTGACGGCGTCGCTTCCTTGCCCTGGCAGCCGGACGCTGAGTCTGGTTCGAAGCCCGGTCGAGACTCAGCCCGACTCGAGTCCGGCGGTTCCCGAGCTCGTGGAAGAGAACGTCAAGCTGCGTCGCGCGCTGATCGAGCTGCAGGACGAACTCACCGAAACGAATCGCGGCGTAATTGCCCTGTACGCGGAACGCGAGCGACTCGAAGACAGCCTGCGCACCCGGGCCGAGGAGCTCGCCGCCGCGAATCGAGCGAAGGAGGATTTTCTCGCCACGCTGTCGCACGAGTTGCGGACTCCGCTCAATGCGATGCTCGGATGGACGCGGCTGCTCAGAATGGGAAAGCTCGATGAACCGGCGAAATCTCGCGCCCTGGAAACGATTGAACGTAACGCGCACGTCCAGGCACAACTGATCGCCGACATCCTCGACGTTTCCCGCATCGTCACCGGACGGCTTCGCCTCGATCTGCGGCCGATCGAGCTTGCTCCGGTGGTTGATGCCGCGCTCGACACGCTGCAGCCATCGGCTGCCGCCAAGGGCGTCGATCTCTCGTGCACGCTGGCGCGTACGGGAAAGGTGCTCGGCGATCCCGATCGCCTTCAACAGGTCGTCTGGAATCTCCTGTCAAACGCCATCAAGTTCACACCTGCGGGCGGGCGGGTGTCGGTCGCGCTCACGCGTTCGGGCGCGGCGGCGCTCATCGCTGTCACCGACACTGGCGAGGGGATCCCGCCGTCGTTGCTGCCCTACGTCTTCGATCGCTTCACCCAGGGGGACTCGTCAGTCACCCGCATGCACGGTGGCTTGGGTCTCGGACTCTCGATCGTTCGTCACATTGTCGAACTGCACGGCGGGCACGTCTCGGCGCAGAGTGAGGGGGAGGGATGTGGCGCGACGTTCTCCGTCAAGCTGCCGCTGCGCACCATTCCCTTGATCGGCGACGACGAATCGAACGATCGGCGAACCCAGCACGCTGAAGAGGGCCAGGTCCAACCCTAGCCCTTGTTGATGCGTTCGTGATGACGCCGCGCCGTTTCGAGCAGGCGTTCGGTTTCATTGGCACGCCGGGCCGCCTCGTCACGGTGCCGCTCGGCGGCTACGGCTGCCGCTTCTGCGTCCGCGAGCACCTGCTGTGCACTCTTCAGGGCCTCGCGGGCGCGTTCGAGCTGCTTGGCCGCCTTCTCAACGTCGCGTGTCGCCCGCATGGTTTCGAATTCCTCCCGTCGCGCCGCCTGCTCCGCCGCGCGTAGCGCCCGGGCGGCCTCGGTCCTCTGCGCTTCCAATTTTGGATCCGGGCGACTGACCTCTGCTTTCTGCCGGCCCGTCTTACCTCCGTCCCGTCCGGATGCGATCGGCGTCGGCTCCACCTTCGCCCGAATGAGGCCTTTCGATCCGGCGATCGATAGCCCCTGTAGCATCTCGAATCCGCCGGGCTGGAGTGTCCCGCTCAGCCGTCCGGGTGTTTCGTTGGTCGGCAATGCACGAAGCGTCGTCAAGACTCCCTGGCGGGTGGCGTCTGTGGCCGGATGGCCTCCTTCGACGAGGTTTTCCAACGCTCCCTTGACCGCCGCTTCGAGCGCGTCCTCATGCGCTCGCGATGGCTCGCGCAAGTCGGCGCGCCGGCCTCCGAGTATCGTCTTGTGCGCTTTCCGCACCGCGTCGGATGCGTCAACCAGCGCGTCGTAAAGGTCGCGCCGCTTCCAATATAACTGGTTGACTGCCCAGGCCGGGATGGAAGGCTTGGGCAGTTGGCGAACGTCGGCCGCTTCGTCACCGGCCGTGCGCGCGAGAGCGTTGCGCGCCGCCGTGAACTCGTCGAGCGGGAGCTGATACAGCCGATCGATTTCTGTCTCGAGACGGCGTGACGCCATGCACGGAATGAACTGCAGACCCGGTCGTCCGCGTGCCGGCGCTACTTTACCGCAAACGTGGCGACGAGCGCATTGTGATCGGACGCTTCGGTACCAGTCAGTGCCCTGGTGTCGACATTTTCAATCGCGCGCAGTGCCAGCGCGCCCGCGGGTACATAGAGGATTTAGTCGATCCGCGAACTCTTGTAAGTTTCGTCCAGAATGCATGAGGTCGCATGCCTCAACCACGGCGACAGCTCTGCCAACTTCAAAGAGACTTTCCTTTTCCCTTCTCCCTTGTCCCTTTTCCCTTCAAGAATAAGAACGTGCCCGAGTTCCACGCCGAACCGTACGTTTACCTCGCGGGTCTCTCACATAATTCAGCGCTCATTGCATGGGGCGCGTTCTATTTCCGCGCACGCTCGGATGGACGAGCCAAGCTCGTTGACGACGAGGATCTGCAGTGGGTGCATCCGCCTCGATGTGAATCAATCGGTTGCCGGTCGAGTCCGTACGGTCCTGCGCGAGTCGAGGTTCGCGATGAACAGGGCCATCTCGCGGCTGAAGCGCTGACCAACGCGTGTAATCATTGCGCGATCGCCGGCCTCAAACCCGACACGCGCTACACCTACACCGTGACGGTGAAACATGAACTATGGGGCAGCGGAGTGCGTTGGGATTGGGATCCCGAGCTTCAAGGACTGGTCCAGCGCGATCGTGTGTATCGCCACGAGTTTCGCACGCTGCCCGATCCCCGGACGCAACTCGACCGACCTTTTTCATTCATCGTCATCGGCGACTTCGGCACGGGCATTCGCAAGCCATCGACATCGCGGCGGCGTCAGCTCGAAGTGGCGGCGGCACTCGAGCGCGCCGTTGACCAGTACGACGTCCGCCTCGTGCTGACGACCGGCGACAACATCTACGCGTCGAAACGGTTCCTCCTCTGGACTGCCGATTCCGGCGATGAAGACGACGACTGGTTTTTCACCTTCTTTCAACCGTACCGCTATGTGATCAACCGCGTCCCGTGGTGTCCATCGGTCGGCAATCACGATACCCGCGAGACCGAAGAGCACGACGATCGAGAGCAGGTGATGGACAACTTCTATCTGCGCGAGCGATTGTTGGGAGAGGAAGCCGCCGGGCGTGCATCGGTCAACCCTGGCCTGTTCTACAAGTTTCACGTGTCTTCGGATATCGAGTTTGTCTGCTTCGATACCTCGAAGGAGGATTTCTTCAGGCGTGGCCGTCTTTTCGAGTACCCCAAACACTGGGATTTCATGCAACGCACGTTCGCTGTCGATCCAATCGACAGCATCGCGAACGGAGCTGGGGCCACGAGGGTCGCCGCGAGTGAGCGAGTAAGGGAGTTCGAGGGACGAAGTCCCTCGTTGAAAACAAGATGGCGCATTCCGTTCGGCCACCATCCGCCATTCTGTGCCGGGCCGCAGCACGGCAACACGGATCGCATGGAGTCTGTCGTTTCGTTATTCGAAACGAGCGGCGTGCGCGTCTGTTTCAGTGGCCACGAACACAACTTTCAGCACTCACGCTGGAACGGCGTGGACTACTTCATCACCGGTGCGGGCAGCAAGGTGCGACAGCGGACACCGGGCGGATTCGAGTCGGCGCACACGCGAACATGGTCGAGTGAGTGCCACTTCCTCCTCGTTACCATAGACGGCCAGGTCATGACGGTTCGGGCTATTGGCGAATCGCCAGGCGAGGCGCTTCGGGATATCACTCGATTAACGCCGGCGGGAGAGACGGTTGCGGGCCCTATCGTGATTTCTAGCGGTGCGTAACCGTTTACGTGTCACGTATTTGTCTTGGAGCGCCGGGGCCTTAAAAGCCGCGAAATACGGCTATACTGCGAGGCACGCGGTTTGCTCACCCGTCAATTGCTTAATTCCGGCAACCGAGTGCCCTACATACGTCATTTTTTTCTCACGCTCATGCTGGCAGCAGTGCCGGCGGTCGCGGCAGCGCAGGCCGCGACGTGGACCATTGATCCCGGACATTCCGCCGCGACGTTCACGGTGCGCCACATGGTGGTGGCCAATGTGAAGGGGGAGTTCGCCGGACCTGTCGGGAGTGCGACGTTCGACCCGAAGGATCTGAGCACGCTTCGCGTCGACGCGACGATCGACGCGCGCACGATCAACACGCGCAACCCCGATCGCGACAAGGATTTGCGGAGCGAGCTCTTTTTCGACGTCGCAAAGTATCCGAAGATTACGTTCAAGTCGCGCAGCGTGACCGTGGAAGGAGCCGGCAAGCTGAAGATCGCCGGCGACCTGACGATCAAGGGGATCACCAAACAGGTGACCCTCGACGTCGAAGGACCGACACAAGAGATCAAAGATATCTGGGGCAGCCGCCGCATCGGCGCGACGGCGACGACCACGATCAATCGTCGCGACTTCAACATCGTCTACAACCGGATGCTCGAGGCAGGAGGCGCGGTGGTCGGTGATCAGGTCTCGATCACGCTGGATATGGAGCTGACCAGGAATCAGTAGGTTTTGGAGAAGGAGCAATTGAATGTTACGCATGTTCAGGATGTCGGTGTTACTCGCTGCGGCGGTCGGCCTCGCGCACGTCGGGATCTTCGCCAATGGGTCGTCGATGCCGTCGGCTCCATCCGGTGGCGGGACGTCGTCGTTGCCGTCGATGACGCCCGAGGAGCGCGCGATTGCCGCCTACAAGAGCGGCGACGAGCATCGCATCAAAGGCAAGAAGTTCGAAGATGAAGCGGCCATGAAGAAGGGTGCCGACATCGAAAAGACGCTGGCCAAGGCCAAGAGCGAGTATCAGAAGTCGCTGAAGGACTTCACCAGCGCGGCGAAGTTCAATCCGCAGCTCGCGCCGGCCTATAACGGGATGGGGTTCGCGTATCGCAAGACCGGCGACTACGCCAAGGCGCTCGAGATGTACGATCAGGCGATTGAGCTGGCGAAACCGAAATTCTTCTCTGAGGCGGTCGAGTACCGCGGCGAAGCCTACCTGGCGCTGAACCGAATCGATGACGCGCGCAAAGCGTATCTCGAACTCTTCGCCGCCGATCGCACGCAGGCCGACGGCCTGATGGAAGCGATGAAGAAGTGGGTCGCCGCGCACAAGACCGATCCCGCCGGTGTTTCGCCCGACGCGGTGACCGGTCTCGAGAAGTGGCTGGATGAGCGTGATGGCCTCGCGAAACAGACTCGCCTGATGGGTACAACGAGCCGCTATTCAGGTTGGTGAGGTGATCGTGCGCTCGGCCGTCTGGTTCCTGGGCCTGGCGATTCTGGCGGCACCGTCGACGGTACCCGACGCGTACGAGTGGCATCTTCCGCCGGGCGTTCCGCGGCCGAGAGTTCCAGCCGACAATCCGATGACCGAGGCGAAAGTCCGCCTCGGTCGTCGTCTTTTTTACGACACTCGTCTCTCCGGCAACGGCACCTATGCCTGTGCCTCCTGCCATCAACAAAAGCTCGCGTTCGCCGACGGACGCGCGCGTGCCCTTGGATCGACCGGGCAGGCCCACGCTCGAAGTGCGATGTCGTTGACCAACGTCGCCTTCAATGCGTCGTACGGGTGGGCTGATCCGAAGACGCGAACGCTCGAAGCGCAGATGGCCGTGCCGATGTTCAACGAACATCCGATCGAGATGGGGATCAAGGGCAATGAAAAGGCGATCGTCGCGCGTCTCATCGGTGATGCGGCCGATGCGCGCCGGTTCGAGCAGGCATTTCCCGGACAGCCGGTCACACTCGACACGATGGTGAAAGCGATCGCGTCGTTTGAACGAACGATGCTCTCGGTGAGCTCGCCGCTCGATCGCTATCTGTATCGCGACGATCGTACGGCGCTCTCTGCCGCCGCGCGGCGTGGGATGGCGCTGTTTTTCTCAGATCGCCTGGCCTGCGCCCAGTGCCATGCCGGATTCAATCTGTCCGGGCCTACGGTTCACGACGGCAGTGCGGACGCGATGCCGAGTTTCCACAACACCGGGCTCTTCAATGTCGACGGCCGCGGTGGATACCCGCCGATCGATCGCGGGCTTTTTGATACCACTCACGCGCCCGCCGACATGGGCCGCTTCCGCGCGCCGACCCTGCGCAACATTGCCGTCACCGCGCCGTACATGCACGACGGCAGCATTGCGACGCTGGCAGAGGTGATCGACCACTATGCGTCAGGCGGGATCCAGAGTCCTGTGAAGAGCCCCCGGTTGAAGGGATTTGCCATTACCGATGCCGAGCGGAGCGATGTCGTCGCATTCCTCAACAGCCTGACGGATCAGGAATTCTTGTCGAATCCAGCGCTGGCGCCTGTTACTTCCTCGCGTCAGTAATTGGCGTCACCGTAACTTTCCGATACCACACCTTCTCGTGATCGCCCTGCAGCATGATCGGGCCCGGTTCGCTCTCGTTCGCATCCAGCGCGCCGCCGGTGATGGCTTCGAGGGTCACGTTATCCTGAATCTTCTGCCCGTTCAGCACGACAGTCACTCTATTGCCGACGACCGTCGCTTCCATCGTCTGCCATTCACCAGCCGGCTTGCTCGCGTTCGCGGTGGGTGTGTGCCAGCCGTACACCGACATGTGGCCGCGCTCGAACGTCTTGTCGCCGAAGTCGTCAAGCACCTGCAGTTCATAGCGCCCGCGGAGGTAGATGCCGCTATTCGCCTTGCTCATGCCACCGTTCTGGGTTGGGTGCGGCTTATCGAGTTTGTATTCCGCGTGAATCTTGAAGTCCTGAAACTTCTGCTTCGATACGAGGTTGTTGGCCGGCGGTGTGTTGGTCATCGCGCCATCTTCAATCGTCCAGTTCATCGGCCGGCTCTTGTTCTGAACGTCCCATGCGTCCATCGACTTTCCGTCGAAGAGTTCGACCGGCGGGCCGAACTTGTGCGACGCATTCGCGTCGTATTTGCCCCACTTCGGCGGACGGACGCCGGCGAGATCGACCGTGCGATCGGCCAGCTTGACGCTGCCCGTCAACTTGTCGCCTTGCGCGCGCATGCGGAATTCGGGACCAGCGTTATTCCGGCCGCCGCTCGGCTGGAAGACCAATTCGCCGCTCTCGACCTTGATCACCGGAAGCGGCAGCGGATGGCCGCCGCGATTCAAGAGCATGCCTGACAGCTTGCCGCCGTCGTCCTTCACCTCCAGCCAGTACACGTAGTTGGAGTTCTCGCCGGTGCCTGTGATGTTCCATCGGCCGAGATACGGATTCTGTTGCGCGATCGCAGACGCTACTGCACACGCGAGCGCCAGCGCGGCGACGACGAAGTGGCGGTTGGTCATGGTGAGTGTCCTTGTACTTCGATTGTCTTAGGTCACGACTGCGACCCAAGACAGTATTACGTTCCGCGGCTGCAGTTCAAGCGAGGGTGGTACAATCGAGCGCCCTATGAAGATCTTGATGTTTTTCGTGATCCCGCACGCGGTGTTCGATTCGCCGATCGCATGAGTGGCGACAACCTGCGCGCGGCGCGCATCTTTCTCGCGTCCTTCCTGGTTCTGTTTCTCGAGATTGCGCTGATTCGATGGATGCCGGCTTATATCCGGCTGCTGTCGTATTTCTCGAATTTCATCCTGCTCGCGAGCTTTCTCGGGATTGGGCTCGGCTGCCTGCTCGCACCGGCTCGCGTCGGCCTGTTCACGTGGTTTCCTCTTCTCCAGGCGATCGTGATTGCGTCGGTGAATTACTTCCGCCTGGAAGTGTCGGTTGCGGCCGCCGGCAGTATTTATTTCACGAGCGGCACAGCGTCAAAGGTCGTCCTCGTCGAGAGCACGATGCTCTTGCCGCTGCTGTTTGTCGTTGTCGCGGCGCTCTTCACGACGCTCGCGCAGCGTATGGGGCGGGAAATGGCCACGCTGCCGCCGCTTCGAGCCTACACGATCAACCTTGCAGGCAGTCTTGCCGGCGTCGTCGTGCTCGGACTCATTTCATGGCTCGAGCTGTCGCCGACGATGTGGTTCGCCATTGCGTTCGGCGCGGCGGTGCCGTTGCTGTGGACGTCCGAGATCGCGACCGATGGGACAGGTGGTACATCCGTCCGCCGACCGTCGATGGCCATCCTGGCGATCAATCTTGTGTTGCTCGCAGGATCGCTTGTGCTCGTGCATTCGATGGCACGCGGCGCCATCTGGTCTCCGTACTACAAAATCACCGTCAGTCAACAGGGACCCGACACGGTCGTCGAGGTGAATAACATCTTTCACCAATCGATGGCACCCGTCGATCAGAAGGAGTACTTCTATCAGTGGCCGTACAGCGTCTTCGGCGACACGTTTCAGGACGTATTGATTCTCGGCGCGGGCTCCGGAACTGACGTCGCTGCCGCGCTTCGCCATGGCGTGCGGCATGTCGATGCGGTCGAGATCGATCCCGCAATCATTCGGCTCGGGCGTGAGCATCACCCCGACCACCCCTATTCCGATCCGAGAGTCACGGTTATCAATGACGACGCCCGTCATTTTCTAAGGACGACGACCAAGCAGTACGACCTTGTCGTGTTCGCGCTGATCGACTCGCTGACCATGCAGTCGAGCTTTTCCGGCGTCCGGCTCGAGAGCTACATGTTTACCGAAGAGTCGTTCCACGACGTCCGCAACCGGCTCAAGCCCGATGGCGTCCTCATCGTCTACAACTACTTCCGTGAGCGGTGGCTCGTCGATCGGCTCGCGAATACGGCGGCTGTGGCGTTTGGCACCGAACCGCGTGTGCACGTGCATGAAGCACGGGCGTTCCTGGGCGTCCTCATGGCAGGGCCGCGACTCGCGCAACTCACCGCTCCGCCACGCGTCCCGGATCAGGTCGCTGCGTTCAATCAATCTCACGCTCCCAGCCCGGCGCGAATTCATGAACGCGATCAGTCCATTGAACCTGCTCGCGACGATTGGCCGTTTCTCTATCTCCGCGATCGTCACATTCCGCGGCACTACGTCGTCGCGCTTGGCGTCGTGCTGATCGTCTCAGTGGTGTCGGTGTTTCTCGTGCTGTCGGTGATGGGAACGCCGGGTGCATCTCCCCGGCGCTGGTCGTGGCAGTTCTTCCTGCTCGGCGCAGGGTTCATGCTGCTCGAGACCAAGTCGATCATCCAGTTCGCGCTCTTGTGGGGATCGACCTGGGTCGTCGCGTCGCTCGCCATTGCTTCGGTGTTGACGATGGCGCTCCTTGCCAACGCCGTCGTCGCGCGAAAGACGATCGACAGACCGTGGACTGTTGCCGGTGTGCTCGTTGCGCTGCTGGCGTTGAACTACTTCATTCCCATCGGACGCGTCACGTTCGACAGCCGGGCGGCTGAATCGATCTTCTATGCTGTGCTGGTCTTCAGTCCGGTTCTGTGCGCCGGCCTGTTGTTTGGCTCCGCGATCGCGCAGTCCGACGCGCTGACGCGCGACTACGGTGTGAACCTGCTCGGTGCGATGGTTGGGGGAGTGGGTGAATATCTCTCGCTGGTCACCGGCTTTCGCGCGCTGCTCGTGGTCATCGCGCTGTGTTATGTCGGCGCGGTCGCGTCGCGGGCGAGTTCGCTGCGGTCTAAAGACAGCAGCCTACAGCGAGCAGCCTCTTCGTAGGCCACACCCTTTAGACGCAGTCTCTTGTTTTGCCCGATTGTTCACGCGAGGAAGGCCAGGATCTCGCGCCGAGGACCCTACGATCTCGCGCCAAGAGCGCCAAGACCGCGGAGAATCCGGAACGTCGCCGTAAACTACCTGTGACCGGTCGATCCGCGCGGTTTCTCGATTGCGGTTCACCGCGTCATTGGACCAGGGTGCTTTGAATCCGCCTACGTTGCCTGTCTGGCATACGAGCTCCGGAAGCGCGGCATCGAATATCAGATGAAGGTTCCGATTGCTATTCAGTACGAAGACCTCACCGTACATCGCGCCTATGAAGCGGACTTTATAGTTAGAGGAGACATCGTTGTCGAAGTGAAGGCGACGAGTGCAGTGGGGGCGCTGGATGCGCGCCAGCTGCCGACGTATCTCCGCTTCTCCGGCTGGTCGTGTCGATCCTTGGCTGTGGCACTCCGAGGACCCCATGCTCACACTACGACTGCTTGATCGGCCGCTGCTCTTGGGATTCTTCCTCGGGCTGGTGTTCGGGATCGTAGATTTGCTCTTCACATGGTTTCAGCCCTTGTCAGACGACAGCATCCCCGCTTTGCTCAGGTTCTACGGGCCGATGTTCTTTTTATGGGCGTTTATGTCATTTCGCTCAGTACGCCGCAGCGGTCGCCTGTGGACAGGTGTCACCACCGGCTTGGTCGTAGCATTCGGCACGTTTTGCATTTTCTACGTTTTCAATCTGCTACGCGTGAACCTGTTTCTCGCCGAACTGACCGGGCGAGCCGACTGGCAAAACATGATGCAGCGCTTTCGAACCAGTAGATTCGACAGTTTGCGGTTGTTCATCAATGTGGACTACCTCAAGGGGGCGCCTTTCAAGATTGGCGTGGCGTCCATCATCGGGGCGGTAATGGGACTCATTGGCGGCACTATCGGCCGTTTGAAGTCGGATCGTTTTCCAGCCACGGTCTGAAACTGCTTTCACGACGGCCGCTGGCGAGGCGGAGCCGCGGTGGTCTCAGGGGAAGAGTGGCTAAAAGTGTCTTCTCTGCGCCCTTCGCGCTCTCCGCGCGAGATACGCCTCTCCGCGCGAGATCAGTGCGACGTCACCGGCACTCCCACCCGCGTCTTTGCTTTGTCGGGCGGATGGAACAGCAGTGCGAGCGCAATCGCGGCACCAATGGCAGAGATCAGCGGCACGAGGAACAGTCCGCGGAAGTCGACCAGACCGCCATGGTTGAACGTTTGGCTAATCAGGATCGGGCCGAGCGTGTTCGCGACGAATGGACCGAAGCCGAGAATCTGCAGGTTGAAGAGTCCCTGCGCGCTGGCGCGCGCGTCCTTCGGGAAGAACTCGTCGACGAAAATGTAGACCGTGGCGAAGAAAAACGCGTACGCAATCCCGTGCAGGACGTTGACGGCAACAACGAGCGCGGGGAACTGCGGGAAGAAGGCGAACACCGCAAATCGCGCCGCGTGACCGAGGATGCCGATGATCATCGTCGTGCGCCAGCCGAGTCGTTTCAGCGCTGCGCCGAGGACCAGCATCGTCAGGATCTCGGCGATCTGGCCGATGCTCATCACCGGCATGATCCAGTTGCCGGGAATCCCAACGCCACCGCCCGCCACATCAGTGCCGAGGAATCGCCCGGCCCAGTTGAAAAAGAGATTGTGAACCGTCGCGTCGACGAAGGTGACGATCCACAGAATCAGGATGAATGGCGTCAGCAGCAGGCGAAACGCCTCGAGCCATGCGAACCGTTCGGCGCCGGCTTCCACCGGCTTCGGCGGCGTATGTGGAAGAGTCAGGCTGAAAGCCGCCAGCGCAAGCGAGGCGATGCCGGCAACGATGAACGTCCATGTCGTGCCCTGCTCGAGGGCAGAACCGGTCAGACCTGATGCGAGCACGGTGCCGAGCCAGCTGACAAACCCCTCGGGAGCCGCCGCGTTGACCTTCGCCCAATCGACGAGGATGAAGGTGAAGGGCCAGGCGGCGAGGATCCATCCGATGGTTCCGCCCATCCGCACGATCCCGAACTCTTTCTGCGCATCCTTCATGTGCGTGAACGCGATCGAGTTGGTGATCGAGATCGTCGGCACGTAGAGCAGGCAGTGGATCAGCATGGCCAGGAAAAACGGCCAGAACGAGCGCGTATACGCGAGGTAGAGCATCGCGACGCCGCCGATCAAGTGACTGACGGCGAGGAATTTTTCTGCCGCGAAATTTCGATCCGCGAACTGATTGCTAAAGAACATGCCGACGATGGCGGCAATCGGGAAGGCATTCAGAATCCAGCTTTGCTGAGTGGTGGTGAACCCGAGGCTTTCGACGTAGCCGAAAATGAGCGGAAACCAGGCGCCCCAGATGAAGAACTCGAGCACCATCATCAGGATCAGCTTGAAGCGGACTGTTTTGTTCATAGGATGCGGGTCGAACGCGGCTGGCGATTTTCAAATGATGTAAAAGGTGGCTGGCACCTTTCAGGGAAAGGTGCCAGCCACCTTTTACGAAAAACGGCACTGGCGCCGGTGCGCCAGCCCCGCCTCGAGACGCTTAGGTCAGTTTGAATCCTTCTCGATAGTTGCGGGTCAGGAATTCATTCGGATCGACGGTCTTGTTGCCGACTTTCACCATGTTAGTGACCCGGCCTTTGGCCCCGTCGTAGTAGATCTTGCCGCCGGCGCGCAGTGCGACGACGCCGAGCAGCATGACCTCGACGAGACGCGAGGCGTACTCGAACGGGCAGGAAGCCTCGGCCTTCCCTTTGATCGCCTCGACCCAGTTCATCTCGTGTTCCTGCTGGGTAATGCGTGGCAGTTTCTGCTTCGGTGCGCCGTACGAGTCGTGGAGCGACTTCGGCAGCAGGCGCGGGTTGTTGCCGTAGGTGTCCTGCAGCATCTTGCCCTTGGTCCCGATGTAGAGGATGCCTCCTTCGCCGTTCAGCCGCTCGTCGCCAATCTCTTCCGGCTTGGGCGGATTGAACCCGCCGTCGTACCACGTCAGCTTCACCGCCGGCATGTTTCCGCGCGCCGCGAACTCGTAATACGTCGTCGTCGCTGCCGGATAGGTTGCAGAATTGAATGGCGTCGAAATCGTCTCAATCGCCGTGGGCATTCCAAGATTGAGCGACCAGAACGGATGGTCGATGAGGTGAGCGCCCATGTCGCCGAGCGCGCCCTGCCCCCAGTCAACCCACCCGCGCCAATTGAACGGGTGATAAATCGGGTGATATTCGACAAACGGCGCGACGCCGAGGAAGAGATCCCAGGACAGCTTGTCCGGCACCGGATAGTTGCCGATCATGGCCGCCGCCAGACGCGCTTCGACGCCGGGACCGTTCCACGCCAGCGGCTTCTCCGCGCTTGACGGTGGGATCGGTGCCGGCCGCGGGATCCCCTGGGGCCAATACCCGAGCGGTCGATTGGTCCAGACGTGAACTTCCTTGATGTCGCCAATCGCGCCGTTCGTGATGTATTCGTACCCGGTCCGCGCGCCATCGTACGAGTGGCCCTGATTGCCCATCTGTGTGACAACCTTTTTCGTGTCCTTTGCCTTCTGGGCCAAGTGACGCGCTTCGTGCACGGACCAACAGAGCGGCTTCTGCACATACACGTGCTTGCCGAGGTCCATTGCCGCGGATGCAATCGCGGCATGCATGTGGTCGGGCGTCGCGACGACGATGCCGTCGATATCTTTCTGCTTGTCGAGCATCTGACGGTAGTCGGTATGCCGTTGAATTTTCGGCAGCTGCTCTTCGACAAAACGCTTGAGATTGGCGTTCGTATCCTGAGCCGGCCGGCGCGCATCGGCTTCCGTCTGCGCCTTCGACAGCGTCGGACGGGGGCGCTGCGATTGCTGGTTCTGGGACGTCGGATTCTGCATCCGGCTAAGTTCCGCCTTGTACGCGTCAAAGCGCCGTTCGGCGTAGCCCCAATCGACATCGCACACGGCGACGATGTTCTGGCTCATGAGCGCCCGGGTATTCGAACCACCCATGCCACCGATGCCGACGGTTGCAATATTTACCGTATCGCTTGGCGCCTGAAATCCCCGGCCAAGCACATGGCGCGGCACGATCGTCAGGCCCGCCCCCGTGGCCGCCACGGTGGTCATGAATTTCCGCCGCGATACGCCGTCTGTCATGTTTTCCCCCTTTTCGCACACTATATAGCGAAGGCACATTGGCATGATGCCCATCCTGCGGTCAAGTCTGTCCATTTTGGGTTTTTTGTCGGTCCTTGCGTCTGTGACCACGGTCCACGCGGATGAGCCCAATCTGAAAACCTTGCTCGCCAAGGCTGCGGCATACGCGGCAGACTATCACCACCGATTCAAGGTCCTCGTCGCCGAAGAGCACTACGTACAACGGGTCGGGCCGGAGCGGCCCCAGGCCTCGGATTCTGCGACACCGGGACGGCAGGAACGTCTACTGAAATCGGACTACATCCTTCTCCGTGATTTTGCCGGCGCGAACTCGTGGGTTGGCGTCCGTGAAGTCCTCGAGGTGGACGGCGAATCGGTGACGACCGATCGTGAGCGGCTTCAAGCCATCCTGGAAGACACGACGCAGCCGCTGATGTCGCGGGTCCGCGCCCTTGCCGATCAGCAGGCGAAGTACAACCTCGGGGATCTTTACCGGACGATCAACATCCCGACGCTGCCGCTCGAGTTTCTGCTTCCCGATCGTCAATCGCGCTTCGAGTTCAAGCGCAAGGGGAGCACGACTATCCAGGAACGTCCCGCGTGGATTGTGTCCTTCGAAGAGCGCGAGCGGCCGACGATCATTCGCACACCAGATGGCCGGGATATCACATCGAGCGGGTCGTTCTGGATCGATCCTGCCAACGGAGCGATCCTCCGCAGTGAACTCCGCACCGGACAGGTGCCAGGCCGACGGCTGACGACGATCATTATCGTCGGTTACACATACAACAGCCGCTTCGATATGCTGCTGCCCGACGACATGAACGAGCTGTACCTGACAGGCCGCGCACGTATTGAAGGACACGCGACGTATTCGAATTATCGAAGGTGGGAGGCGGAGGTGCGAATCAAGTAGATGTTGGCTTCTGGCTCCTCACTCTTGATTCCCAGTTTCGAGATTTTCAGTCAGTGAGCCGGCAGCCAACAGCCGAGGCCAACAACATGACATCCATCCACGACCTGCGCTACGCAATCCGCCTGCTCATCCGTCAGCCTCGCTTCACGATGCTCGCGGCACTGACAATGGCGCTCGGAATTGGCGCGACGACGACGTTGTTCAGTGTGACGTACGGGGTGCTGGTGAAGCCGTTGCCATGGCCGAACGGGGATCGGGTTGCACTGCTGAAAGAAACGCGAGGCGGAAATCCGCCACGCTTCGGCTCGTTTACCAACACCGCGTACTTCGCCTGGCAGGATCACGCATCGACCATCGAGGAGCTCGCGGCGTGGTCGCAGGCCACCGTCACGTTGTCTGCGGCAGGGGAGCCGGAGCGAATCCGGATCGCACAAAACACGGCAAGCCTGTTTCGTGTGCTGGGCGCACGCCCCCTCGTCGGCTCGTTATTCGAGGACAAGGACGAAACCGAAAAGCCCTCGGTGATGATTCTGTCCGAGAGTCTGTGGCGTCAGCGCTTCGGCGGAGATCCGCATGTCGTCGGACGCATTGTGCGGCTCGATGGCGCATCGCACACCATCGTCGGTGTTATGCCGGAGGAGCTTGCGTTTCCCGATCGTCGGACTCGCGCGTGGGTGCCTTATCGCGTCCATCCAGTGGATGGCAACTACCTGTCACTATTCAGCGCGGTTGCCAAACTCCGTCCGGGGACGACGGTAGTGCAGGCGGCAGCAGAGGGAACGTCGCGCGGCGAGTTCGTTGCCGACACCGGCATGACGACGACGGCGATCTTCGGTAGCAATGGCCCCGTTTCGATTTCGGCGGTGCCCTTGAAGGATGCGATAACAGCGGATGTCGGTCGGCCACTCACGGTGCTGCTGGCCGCAGTCCTTCTGCTGTTCATTACAGCCGTTGCGAATATTGCGGGTCTCCAGCTTGCGCGAGTGACGGGACGGCGCCGTGAGATGGCGATTCGCGCAGCGCTCGGCGCCGGCCAGGCGCGCGTCGTCGGGCAGCTGGTCGCCGAGAGTCTGCTGCTCGGGCTTGTTGGCGGTACGGCGGGAGTCTTCCTCGCGTGGTGGCTTCATCGACTTCTGCCGTCGGTCCTTCCCAACGACTTTCCACGAGTCGATGGAGTGGTCCTTGATGCGACGGTGATCGGTGTCGCCGTGGTTGTGTCCCTGGGCGCGTGTGTCGTCTTTAGTGTGATTCCCGCGCTACAGCTCCGTCGCCTGAACCTGACCGCGCCTCTCAGCGAAGACGGATCGGCACCTGTTGGAGCAGGGTCGGCGACAGCAGTTGGACGCACGCGAAGAGTGATGATGGCCGGACAGGTAGCCATCGCATGTGTGCTCCTGGTCGGTGCGTCACTTCTTGGCCGTAGTTTTCTTCTCCTGCTGAATGCCGACCGCGGCTTCAACCCGTCCGGGATTCTGACAGCACGGGTGTTCCTTCCCGGAACGATCTACTCGGCGGAGAAGCGTTACGCGATCGTTCGGGGCATTCTGGATCGCGTGCGGTCGACCAACGACGCGACCACCGCAGCGTTCACATCAGAGCTGCCAGTGACTGCCGGAGGATCGACCACGGCGTTTAGCCTTCGAACTGCTGACGGTGTCATCACCGCGCAGGCGTCGCCGCGGCTGGTCAGTGCCGGCGCGTTCGCGGCACTGGGCCTGCGGATCGTCGGGGGGCGTGACTTCAACGAACTCGACACGGAATCGTCGCAGCCGGTCGCGATCGTCAATCGCACGTTTGCGCACCGCTACCTTGGCGATGCCGCGGTTGGTGCGCGATTACCGATGGGGCTCGGCTACCAGGATCCGACGCGGGAAGCAACCATTGTCGGTGTCGTAGACGATGTTCGTTACATTGCGGCCACGACGTCCTCCTTGCCGGAGTTGTACTACTCGTATCGTCAGTTCAACCGACAACTGCCGGTGCCGTCAGTTACGTTCCTGGTCCGGACATCTGCCGATCCGCGGGCGCTCACCGCCGGCATCCGCACGGCCATTCGTGAAGCTGACGAGACGCTGGTGCCCGACGCAATTGCCACGATGGAAGATCGCGTCCTGACAGGCCTGGCACGTCCACGTTTGTACATGATCCTGTTCGCCGGATTCGCCACGCTCTCGCTCATCATTGTTTCGGTTGGATTGTTTGCCGTGTTGTGGCAGACCGTTGCCCAGCGATCGCGCGAGATCGCGATTCGTTCCGCGCTTGGCGCACAGCGGTTCGATATTCTGCGTCTGGTTGCGGGTCAGGGACTCGGCATCGCTGCCGCGGGATTGATCGTTGGCGTTGCCGGTGCGGCAGTGCTCGCGCGTGCGATGACCACCTTCCTGTACGGCGTGACCCCGCATGATGGGTTGACCTACGTTGTCGTGCCGATGGTGCTTCTGACTGTCGCCGCACTCGCCTGTTTGGGTCCTGCGTGGCGCGCGATGAGCGTCGATCCGGTGAGGGTGTTGCGATCGAGTTAGTTTTAGCTGCTGGCCGCTGGCTCTTGGGTTTCTTTTCCGAGAGCCACGAGCCAAGCGCCTACAGCCAAGAGCGAAGAGCCAATCACACGCGACGGATCATCCAACCGACCATATCCTGCCGTTTTGAGAAGTGGACGAGCGGCGCCACGGCCGGCAGACGAATGCCGGCAGCGTCGGCCATCGTGTTCTCCGAGAT
>DATJKH010000055.1:0-2664 GCA_035491715.1 Vicinamibacterales bacterium
TTGCGAACCGTACGCCGACAGATCGAGAGTGCCGAGGATGTTCAGGCGATGGTTCATGCTGACCACGACGACGTCGCCGAACTCGCTCAACGAACGGCCGTCGTAGGCGTACGACTCCATCGACGAGCCGTTGGTGAAGCCACCGCCGTGCATCCAGACCATCACGGGTTTCTTCGTCGCAGGGGCGGGGTTCTGCGTCCAGACATTTAGATACTGGCAGTGCTCGTTCGCGATGAAGTAGCGGTGCGGGAACACCAGTTCGTCGGAGCTGACTGTGGTCTGTTCAGGCGCCGGACAGACCGGGCCCCAGACCTGTGCGTTCTTGATGCCCTCCCATGGCTGGATGGCCTTTGGCAGACCGAATCGCTCCGCTTCCGCGTAGCGAACGCCCAGGAATGAAAGGGTCTTCCCCTCCCGGATGCCGCGAAGCTTGCCGCACGAGGTCTGCACTAGCGGAGCATTCAGGTTCGGACCGACGGCCGACGTGCCCGCCGAAGTGGTGGGTTTTGGTTTCTCCTGAGCGCGGGCATCTCCGGTAACCGCCGCAACGACTCCGCCAATCAACGCGGTCGAGCCCAGCATCTGCCTGCGGCTAATCCGACCCAGTGATTCATCCCTGCCCATCTGGTGCCTCCTTACAACTGACCTCTGCGGTTCTGCGTGGCTTTGCATGCAGTTTACGACGCGGTCGCCGCAACTGTTTCGCCCCGGAGGCCGCGGCGCTACGATACACGAATCGGCATATTGCCACGGACCCGGAAGTGTTTTTCCGATCGCAGTCAAAACGCGACCGCGGATGACCCCTTGAGCCGGAGCGACTGCCTCACGTCGGCCGGCGTGGCGATCTCGTAGCCGAGCGTTTCAACGATCGATCGCACCTTGACCACCTGCTCCGCATTCGAGCTGGCGAGCGTACGCGGGCCAATATAAAGGGAATCCTCGAGCCCGACGCGAACCGACCCACCAAGCAATACCGATTGCGCAGCAAACGGCATCTGATGACGGCCGGCGGCGAGAACAGACCACACGTAGTCCGATCCGAAGAGGCGGTCCGCCGTCTGTTTCATGAACATCAAGTTCGCGATGTCCGCCCCGATGCCACCGAGGACGCCGAAGATCAACTGAACGAAGAATGGCGGGTCGATCAGTTTGCGATCGAGGATGTGCGCCAGGTTGTAGAGATGGCCGACGTCATAGCACTCGTGCTCGAAACGGCAGCCGTGCTCCCGTCCGAGGACAGAGATGATCCTGGCAATGTCGCGAAAGGTGTTCTTGAACACGAAGTCTTCGGTCGACCGCAGGTACGGCTCCTCCCATTCGTACTTCCATGACTGATATCGATCTGCCAGCGGGAAGAGACCGAAATTCATGCTGCCCATGTTGAGCGAGCACATCTCCGGGCGCAGCATGGCCGGCGCCTTGAGGCGATCGTCGACGGTCATATTCAGCCCGCCGCCGGTGGTCACGTTGATGACCGCTTCGCATCCGTCTTTGAGCCGCGGCAAAAACGCCATGTAGGCCGCAGGGTCGGGCGTCGGCCTGCCGTCGTGCGGATCTCGGGCGTGCACGTGCAGGATGGCCGCACCCGCCTGAGCCGCCGCGACCCCCTGTTCGGCGAGCATGTCCGGCGTTACCGGGAGCGCCGGAGACATGGTCGGCGTATGGATGCCGCCGGTGAGCGCGCACGAGATGATGACCTTTCGTGGATGTCCAGCCATAGTGCCCGTCATCGTGTCATGGCCGAGGGTCTGATGAAGCGCCCCGCTACTCTGCCGCGATCAGCCTTGGCGATCAAAAGAGGCGAGGGAGCCGGAGACGGATCGAACGTCGGAAAGATTCGTTCGTGGACGGCCAACGTCAGATCGAGACCGACGAAGTCCGCGGTCGCGACTGGTCCCATGTACGGCAGGCGAATGCCAAAGGTCCGGCACGCCATCAAGTCGACGGTTTCAGCGTCGCAGATGCCGCCGGCGACGAGCGCGATCGCCTCGCGCCAGAGCGAGGCGCGAAGGCGGCGAGCGCGCCGGAGCGAATCTCTTGTCAGCCCTGCTCCAAACTCGCCAAGCGGACGCGGCGACAGCGGTTCGGTGACACGACGGGTCAGGTAGGCGGCCAGTTCACTGGCCGCCCGTTCTCGATCTCCCGGTTGCCATACGACGAATCCGCTCCCCGTCTTTGCGCCGAACTCACCGCGCGCCACCTTGTCGCGCAGCAGGCGCGCGGGCAACGGGTCACGATTGATCAGCGGGAGCATCTCCGACAATTCTGCCAGCGCCGCGGCGGCGCCAAGCTGATCGATCTCCGCGAGAGGACCGCAGATGGCCAGCCGCTGACCGATATGCTCCGACACAATCGTGTCGATGGCGCGCGCATCAGCGTTTTCGTCGGACACCTGCGCTAGCGCTTCGCGACAGAGCGCGTGCTGCAGCCGGTTGCCAACGAATCCCGGCAGATCCTTGGCAACGAATACCGGTACCTTGCCGAGCCGCTTCGTGAACGCTGTCGCACGAGCGACGGTCGCCGCATCCGTGCGCGGGCCAGCGATCACTTCTACCGGCGGAATCAACTCCGGCGGGTTGAACCAGTGCGTGCCGATCGCGCGTTCAGGAGCAGGGGCTGCGACCGCGATCTCACCAATCGGCAGACAGGACGAGTTGCTCATCA
>DATJKH010000056.1:0-19921 GCA_035491715.1 Vicinamibacterales bacterium
AAACACAAAATCAAGCCCCAGAGCCAAAGAGCGAGCCAGAGAGCCAGGCCGAGAGCCAAGAGCCAAAAGTCAGCAGCCCGAAGCCAACAGCAGACACTCCGAGGCCCAAATCATCGGTCCTAGTTAACATAACAACCATTATCAGACCCACGATGTTTGGCGAGAAAAACAGGCCTGTGGAAAGTTTGTGGACGATTTTTAAGGTGTGTCGACCTAGGCTCGGTTCCCGGCCGCCAATAGCCGGCAGCCGATCGATAATCACCAGGTAGCGATGTTGCGAACGATCGATCGATACGTCATTCGGGAAACGATCCCGCCGTTTCTGCTGTCGTTGGTCATCTTCACGTTTCTGCTCGAGATCCCGCCGGTCATGCGGGACCTGGAGATGCTGGTTGCGAAGGGCGTGTCCTGGCCGGTTGCCGGCCGGATTGTTCTCACGTTGATTCCGCAGGCCCTCGGACTCACCATCCCCATGGCCCTTCTCACGGGTCTCCTCATCGGCCTCGGCCGGCTGTCGAGCGATCGCGAGACGGTCGCGCTTCTCGCCTGCGGCGTCAGCCCGCATCGCCTGTTGCGGCCCGTGCTCGTGATGGCGACCATCGCTGCCGGCGCCACGCTCTACGTCATGATCAAGGCGCTTCCGGACGCCAACCAGACCTTCCGCGAAATCACCTTTGACGTCATCGCCAAGCAGGTGGAAAACGATGTCCGTCCGCGCGTGTTCTTCGAGAATTTTCCCGGCTGGGTCCTCTACGCCCGTGACGAGCCGGCCGACCGGATCGGGTGGAAGGAGATGCTGGTCGCCGACACCAGCAAGCTGGATTCGACCGAACTGTTCCTCGCCTCACGCGGCCGGCTGGTCGTGAGCCGGCAGGAGCGACGGGTTGATCTGGTGCTGACCGACGGGACGCAGTACACGACAGGAAAACCCGGAGAGACTCGTACGCATCGTTTCCCGGGCAACCTGACGATGGCGCTCAATCCGGAGTCTGTGTTTCAGAAAGCGGACCTGCCGCGAGGGCTCACCGAGAAGACGATTGCCGACTTGCGGGCAGACATGCACACGAAGCTGACCCAGACTCCGCCGCTGTCGCCGCACCCCGAAATCATCTTCACCGAGCAGAAGTTCTCGGTGCCGTTTGCCTGCTTCGTGTTCGGCATCATCGGGCTGGCGCTCGGGCTTTCGGTGTCACGCGACGGGAAAATGGGCGGGTTCGTGATCGGGATTGCGGTCATCTTCGCGTATTACGTGATCATGTATCTCGCGGAGGCCCAGACGCAGGGGCACTACCGCGCGATCGAAACCGCCCGCAAGTTGAATTCCGCGAACTTTGCGCTTGCGCACCTTGCGCGCTGGTGGCCGAACATCATCCTGGGACTGTTTGGAATCGGGGCGCTCGTCTGGCGCGACCGGTTCGCCAGCCGTCAATTCCCGCGAGCCTTCCCCATAATCGTGCCGCAACTGGTCGGCCGCTGGCGCAACCGCCGGGTCGCGCCCGAGTCCCCATCGACGACCCCCGGCAACCCTTCCCCGAATGGCAGAAAGCGCAACGTCGTGGTCGTCGTGAGGGTGCCGAAACTGAAAATCCCGAGTGCAGGCCTCATCGATCAGTATGTGAGCCGGATGTATCTCCGCATGGTGGCGCTGGCGTTTCTCGCGCTCGTGGGTCTCTTCTATATCTCCACGTTCATCGACGCGTCCGACAAGCTGTTCAAGGGAACGGCAAACGGCACCATGATCATGACGCTGCTCGTTTACCGGACGCCGCAATTCGTGTACTTCGTCATTCCGATCGCGGCACTCCTCAGCGTGCTCGTGACCTTCGGGCTTCTCTCGCGCACGAGCGAACTGACGGTCATGAAAGCCTGCGGGATCAGCCTCTATCGCGTCGCGCTGCCAATTGTGCTGCTGTCGCTGCTCTTTAGCGCCGCGCTTTTTGCCCTCGACCAGGAGGTTCTCGCGCGCGCCAACCGCCGCGCCACCGCCATCGACGATCAGATCCGTGGGCGTCCTCCGAAGACGTTCAATCCGCTCAATCGCCGGTGGATGATCGGCCGCGATGGCAGCATCTATCACTACGGACACTTCGATCCCCGGCACGAAACGCTCACATCGCTGAGCGTCTACCGTCTGGTTCCCGGGACCTGGAGGCTCGCCTCGCAAACCTACTCAGCCACAGCAGAATTTCGGAACGGTTGGACAGGCGTCAACGGTTGGAGCCAGGACTTCACGGCGGCGGCATCAAAGGGGCGGACGTTCACTCGCGAGTCGCTGCCGCTCGAACCCCCGGAGTATTTCAAGACCGAGGACACTGAAGCGGATCTGATGACTGTTGCGCAGTTGCGACGGACCGTCCGGGAACTGGCGGCAACCGGCGCGAACGTGGTGCCGCAACAGGTCGACCTCCAGCGGAAACTCGCGTTTCCGTTCGTCACCTTCGTGATGACTCTCCTCGCGGTTCCGTTTGGCGTGACGACCGGCCGACGCGGTGCGCTGTACGGAATCGGTCTCGGAATTGTTCTCGCGCTCACCTACTGGCTGCTCATGAGCGTCTTCGTCGCTATCGGCAAAGCTGGCCTCCTGCCGCCGATTCTCTCCGCCTGGACGCCCAACATCATCGTGTCGGCAGCCGCGATCTATTTGTTGCTCACGACAAAGACGTAGCTGTTGGCTGTTGGCTCCGAAGCCAAGACGCAGCAGCCAGCGTCTGCGTGTATTAGTATGCTAGTATACTAGTGTGCTAGTTGACATAGATGCGTCGGACCCGAGGCCGGTCTACCAGCAAATCGTGGATGAAATTCGGCGGTGCGTGTCGATCGGAATTTTGAAACCCGACGAACCGCTGCCCGCCGTTCGCAAACTCGCGAGCGAACTGAAGGTCAACGCGAACACAGTTCAGCAGGCATACCGGACGCTCGAGCACGAAGGTGACGCGTACGTAAAGCGGGGATTGGGGACGTTTATTACTGCTCGCGCGAAGGAAGCTGGACGCGGACGATCAGCCGCGATCGCCCGGCAGATCGCCGGGAAGATGCTGCGTGAAGGCTTTCGCCACGGTCTGTTGGCGAGCGACCTGATTGCGGCACTTCAGGAAATCACCCCTCGAAAAGACAAGACCCCATAGCTATTTCACGAATCTCACTCCGGCGATCGAGATCGAATTCTGGACTCCCGGCAGCGCATTCGTGAGATCGACCACAAACAGAAGTGAACCGGCACCGGTCGTGTCGGGTGCCTGGCCCTGCTGAAAGTCGGCAGGGACCATTCCGGCGACTGGAACCGAAACCTCCCGTCGTTCATTGTCGACGTAGACCGATTTCGCCCAGCGCTCTCCCCTGCCATTTCGATACCGCAACTGCACGGACACCCGACCAGGATGCACCCCGACGATTGAGAATCTGATCGCTTTGAATGTCGCGGCCGGTCCCTGGAAATCGGTGACCGCTGCGGCAAACTGACTGCGCCGTGTACCGCCGGCCAGCGTGTAGTCAAGCCTTACCTCGCCGCCCGAAGTAATGATCTTCGCCTGCGTATCGGGGTCTTTCTCCGCGTGCCAGACTGCATCAGGCCCAAGGGGAACCGTGACATCCGGCCCGAATGTCGGCATCTCGATCACGAATGGAGCACGGTAGATGGCATTACTCACAATCCACGGGACGGCAGGTTTGCCCGGCGCGTACGGGACACGCGCTTCGAACCGCACGATCCCCATCTCCTCTTTGGTCAATTGATACCGGCCGGACGCGCCAGCCGTTGGCAGCGGGAATTCGCGACCGTTGCGTACCATTACCAGCTCGGCGGCGTCACCGATTCCATAATCAAGCCACGCTCCGGGCGAATCGGATTCGACGTCAAGGAAACCGGGTGCGGCGATCGCGTCGATCAGCGTAAACACTCGCCCTGTCCGAACCGCCGCCAGGAGTTCCGTGGCGTCGGCCGCAGCATCGCCGGAAAACGGCCGCTCGAGAATCGCTCTTGTCGTGAAGGTTCGAAAGCTGGCTTCGTATGACGGGACGGTCCCCAGCGCTGGACGCCGCTTCCCCCCTTCTTCCATCCCTCGTCCGATTCCACCGTGCGCATCGACACCGGCGAGGCCCACCACGGGACGTCGCTGAATCGCGTCATCCCAATGCGCGAACGTCGCAATCGGACGATCGAGCAGCGACGCGAGCGCTGGCGCTGGCCGCACCAGGTAATCAAGAAGGACCTGGCTGATTCGGACGCGAGACTCATCGCGCCATTCGCTGTCCGCGCTGAGCCATTCAATACCGTCGAAAGGCGCATCCCAATCCTTCCAGGCCAGCTGGGATCTGGGCGAATCGGGATGGGCGACGATGCCGAATCCTCCGAGCCGCCTGACGTCTTCGACGACAGCCGACGGTTCGCCGCCGAGAGGATATGGCGCGGGTCGCATGTCGAGCGCGACGTAGTGCCCGCCGTTGGTGCTGATTTCGACCGCGTCCAGGCACAACACACCATGAAGGTATGCGGGCGGATCTGGCGTCCGCATCCCGTCGCCGTGATCAGTGAGGATGATGAATGCGAGACCCGCGCGCGATGCTGCAGCCGCAATCGCATCCTTGTCAGCCGCGCCATCCGATCGCGTGGAGTGGATGTGATACGCGCCGCTGACCGTTCGCCGCATCAGCTCGGGACTTACCGTGAGGTTCGTTCGCGCGGGCTGCGGTGGAAGTGTGGCGAGCAGGAAAAAAATAACGGCGGCCATGATGGCCGCCGTTATTAGTAAAGCTCTTCTCATTCGCCGAGTTGGCGCCGCGCGTGAATGAGACCGAATCTAGACCTTCACTCCAACCGCACTCTTGAGCCCGGCGTCGGCCTTGATTGCATCCGCCTTGTCCGTACGCTCCCATCGGAACTCCGGCTCGGTCCGGCCAAAGTGACCGAATGCAGCGGTCTTCTTATAGATCGGCCGTCGCAGATCCAACGTTTCGATGATGCCTTTCGGGGTCAGCTTGAATTGCCCTCGCACGATCTCGCTGATCTTTTCGTCGTCGATGACGCCGGTATCGAAGGTGTCAATCAATACCGATACAGGCTCCGCCACACCAATGGCATACGCGAGCTGGACCATGCAGCGGCTTGCCAGACCAGCCGCGACGACGTTCTTCGCCACGTAGCGCGCCATATAGCACGCCGAGCGATCCACCTTGGTGGGATCTTTGCCAGAGAAGGCTCCGCCGCCATGGGGCGCCGCACCGCCATATGTGTCGACAATGATCTTGCGGCCGGTAACGCCGGCATCGCCATGCGGGCCACCAACAACGAACCGGCCCGTGGGGTTGATGAGGAAGCGAGTCTTGCTATCGCGCATGTTCTCGGGAATCACGCGCTTGATGATCTGTTCGGTGACGTCCTCGCGAAGTCGCTCGTTGGTGACCGAATCGCCATGCTGAGTGGAGACGACCACGGTATCGACTCGAACCGGGCGATCACCGTCGTATTCGACAGTGACCTGAGACTTCCCGTCGGGCCGAAGGTAATCCATCACGCCTTCCCGCCGCGCTCGCGACAAGCCCTTACCGAGCTTGTGCGCCAGCATGATCGGCAGCGGCATCAGTTCTTCGGTCTCCGTGCACGCATAGCCGAACATCAGCCCTTGATCGCCGGCGCCGCCGGGATCGACACCTTGCGCGATGTCAGGTGATTGCCCGTGTATCGTTGAAAGCACGGCGCACGTCTCGGAATCGAACCCGTATTTTGCGCGGGTATATCCCACGTCCTTGATCGTCTCGCGGACAACCTTCTGGAAGTCGACGTAGCAGTTCGTGGTGATCTCGCCGGCGACAATCGCCAGGCCAGTCGTGACCAGCGTTTCGCACGCCACGCGCGCGACCGGATCCTGGGCGAGGATTGCGTCAAGAATGGAGTCTGAAATCTGATCGGCGATTTTGTCGGGGTGTCCTTCGGTGACCGATTCGGACGTGAAGAGATGACGGCCTTTCCGGCTCATGCGTGTCGGGCTCCTTCATGCGTGCGCGATCACGGCCTCACATCCGCAATCAGATTCACGCAGGCGCTTTCGTTGGGACTTGCTCGGAAATTCCGAGGAAGCAGGGCGCACCGCAGTCTCCTGCGGTGCGCATAAAACCGAACAAATATATCAGTTTAGACGGTGGTGGGCAACTTCTGATGGGGCCTGTCGGACTCTACGGAACCGTGGTGGTTTCCGGTTCGTTGACGACCTTCTCGACTTCGATCGTGCAGTCGGCGATGAGCGCGCTCAACGCGCCAATCGCGGCGGCGACCGGAGCAATGACGGCACCAATGACGCCCGCGGTCAGCGGGAACTCCGCAATCGTCTTGCCCTTCTGCTTCACGACTACTCGACGAATGTTTCCTTCTTCAACGAGCTTTCGAAGCTGTGAGAAGACCTGTTCAGTGGTGCCTTCCAGCTTTTGCCAGAACGTACGTTCCACGGCGCTCCTCCAGTACACGGGTATGGCGTGTACATAGATAGACGAAGCCTGGAGGGCTTGGTTCCGAACCCGCGCAGCACTCGGATCCAGATCCCGCCCATCGACAGGCTCATGGTTTCGCGACACTCCCCCTACTTTCGCGGATGGAACTTGTCGTACGCCGCCCGCAGGCGCGCCTCGAGCACGTGCGTGTAGATCTGCGTGGTCGACAGGTCGGCATGCCCGAGCATCATTTGAATCATCCGAAGATCTGCGCCCCGCTCGAGCAGGTGTGTCGCAAAGGAATGCCTGAGCACGTGCGGACTGAGGTCGCGCGTGATGCCGGCTTTGATTCCGTACTCCTTGAGCACTTTCCAGAAGCCCACACGAGAGAGCGAGCCGCCGTCACGGGCGTTGACGAACAGCCATGGCGAACTCTTCTTGCGAAGCAACGACGGCCGGCCTTCGCGAATGTATCGGCGCACCCAGTCGGCCGCTTCATGTCCGAGCGGCACCATCCGCTGCTTATCGCCTTTGCCGATGCACGTGAGGTAGCCCTCGTCGAGATTCAAGTCCCCTGCACGGAGCGCGATCAGCTCTGACACGCGAAGCCCGGTCGCATACAGCACTTCGATGAGCGCTTTGTCGCGCAGCCCGCGTGCCGTCGACGGGTCAGGCTGCTCGAGCAGGCGGTCGACTTCCTCGAGCGAAAGGAACTTCGGCAACGCGGCCCAGGCGCGGGGCGGTCTGAGATCATCAGCCGGACTGCTGTCGCGCTTCTGCTCCGCCGCGATGAAACGGTAGAAACCGCGGACGCAGGCGACCGTCCGCGCCACCGAACGCGGCGCGAGACCGGACGACATCAGCTGCCGGACGAAGGCTTCCAGGTCCTGCCGTTGCAGGCTTTCGACGGTAGAGCCTTGTTTGTCGGCGAACTCCGCCAACAGCGCCAGGTCACGCGCGTAGCTCTCAACCGTATTCGGCGACATTCTCCGCACGTCGCGCAAATAGGTGAGGTAAAGATCAATCATCGAGCGCCCGGGGAGTGTACTTGAATCACTGATCACTGATCACTAATCCCTACAATCACTGATCCCTGAATCCGCCGAATCTCGAATCCCTGAATCCTTCAATCGCCATCGCTGAGCTTCGCCGAGGTTTTACGACTCGGATTGCGCGGATTCCAGGGTTCGAGGATTCGAGGATTCGAGGATCAGGGATTCAGGATTCGAGGATCAGGGATTCGCGATGAGTGATCAGTGATTAGTGATTCGTTTGACACCACTGTGAGCGAGGAGTAGTGTAAGCGGTTGCACCAGACGCCAGCGCGCCGCGCACTGCCGTAGACGGACGTATTCATGCCGACCCATTCCAAGTGGGAATCGCTTCCCACGGAAGCCATCAACCCAGTCAGCCTTTCGGTCGACAAGTCTCCAGTTCCCGACATCATCGAGATGGTGGTGAACGAGGATCGGAAAGTTGTCGCCGCCGTTCACAAAGAGCGCCAGCGCATTGCGCATGGCGTCGAAATCATCACGCAGGCGCTTCGCAAGGGGGGCCGCGTCATCTTTGTCGGCGCCGGCACCAGCGGGCGTCTCGGTGTCGTCGAGGCGTCCGAGATGCCGCCAACCTTTGGCACCAGTCCCACCCTTGTCCAGGCGATCATGGCCGGTGGGCAGGAAGCGGTCTTTCGCGCGAAGGAAGGCGTCGAAGACAACTACGAGGAGGGGGCGCGCAGTCTCGCGCGTCTTCGACTCGGCAAGAAGGATGTGGTGATCGGCGTTTCGGCGAGCGGCATGACGCCGTTCGTCCGCGGCGCACTGACACGTGCGCGAAAAGCCGGCGCAAAGATCATCTTTGTCACGTGCTGGCCTGGATCCGAGCTGCAGAACTTCGTCGATCTCCAGATCGCGCCGGCCGTGGGCCCGGAGATCATCGCGGGATCGACACGATTGAAGGCGGGCACCGCCACCAAGATGGTGCTCAACATGCTGACGACCATCGCCATGATCAAGGTCGGGAAGACCTACGGAAACCTGATGGTCGATGTCCAGACCGGTTCAGAGAAACTGAAAGATCGCGCCCGCCGCATCGTCGTCCTGGTCACCGGGATCGATTACGAGACGGCCGATGCGTTGCTGAAGCGCGCAAAGTGGAACGTCAAGGCGGCGATCATCATGCAGCGCGCGAACCTGACGCTTCCGCAAGCACTGCGGCGGCTCAAGAAGGCGCATGATTCCGTGCGAGAGGCCATCGGTGAAGAAGCCGACGCGCACCTCAGAGAGTTGCTTGAAGCTTCTCAGCTGCGGCAGCGTCCAGCATGATGTCCACGTCGTCGTGAAGCTGGAGAAATGATGCGGGCAGCTCGGGCGTAATCGTCCCGTTGACGACACGCTCGATGCAACCGGCCTTCGCCCTTCCCGTCGCGAGCAGAACGATGGCACGGGCGTGAAGAATCGTCGCCATCCCCACCGAGAGCGCCTCGGGCGGAACGTTGGACGGATCGCCCCCAAACAGCGACGCATTACTGCGACGCGTTTCCGGCCTCAATTTGACGCGATGCGCGCGTGCGACCAGTGTGGGCGCGGGCTCGTTGAATCCAATATGGCCGTTGGTGCCAATGCCGAGCACCTGCAGATCGATCCCGCCCGCGTCGGCAATTTCACGTTCGTACCGCAGGCACTCGGCCTCGGGATCGGGGGCGCTGCCGTTGAGGAAGTGCCGGTTCTCCGGTTTGATGTTCACATGGCTGAACAGGTGCTCCTCCATGAAGCTGCGGTAACTTCCTGGATGCGTCGCGGGTATGCCCAGGAACTCGTCGAGGTTGAACGTGGTGACCTCTGAAAAATCCACGCCGTGCGCGTGCAGCGACACGAGCTCCCGATAGAGTGCAATCGGCGTCCGTCCGGTCGGCAATCCGAACACGACGCGCCTGTTTTTCGTGACGAGATCCGCGATCCGCCTCGCCACGGCTTTCGCGACGGCGTAGTCGTGGTTGAAGACCGTGACGCGCGGACTCCGCCCCGTCCCGATGGAGCGTCCGGTGTCTGGCATCAGTCGAGTTTATAGGCGGGAATGACCGCGCCGCCGCGAGCTTCCTGCAGCGCCAGCGCCACGGCGCCGCTCGCAGGTTCGCGGTCGAGCAGACGGACCCAGCTGCCAGGCGCGGCCACTGGCAGGCGGCGCTCGAGTTCCTGCTCGAGCCACGGCACGGCCCGAAAAATCCCGCCAGCCAGAATGAACACAAATGGTTGGCCGACCAATTCGAGCCGTCGGGCGACTGAGAGCGCGAACATTTCCAGCTCGTTGGCGGCGCCTCGAAGGATGCCGATTGCGACGGCGTCTCCCTGAGAGAAGGCTGACTGCACGCAGGTCGCGAGCGCGCCGATGTCCCTGGGTTTGAGGTCTTTGTTGTAGACCTCGTGAATCAGCTCCGGCGGAGCCGCCACGCCGAAATGGGTGAGGAGCAAGTCTGTCAAAACCGTTTCAGGACCTCGTCGATCGGCCTGCCGCAGGACCGCTCGGAGCGCGGCTCGCCCGATCCAATATCCACTTCCCTCGTCGCCCAGCACGTAACCCCATCCGCCCGCTCGCGCCGCCTCCCCTCTCGCATTACGGCCGTACGAAATCGATCCCGTTCCGGAAATCACGACAATCCCCGGCTGACCCGGAGCGCCCGCCTCCAGCGCAACCAGCGCGTCGTTGACGACGACGACCTTCGCCTTGTGACCGATGCGACGCATGATGGAAGTGACAATCGCAAAATCATCACGCCGGTCGACACCGGCCATACCAAGACAGATTGCCGCGGGAACGACCGGACGACTGCCGATCGCCTCGTCCATCACGCGATGAAGGACCTTTTCCACCTCGAGTTCGCCGACCGCCTGGAGGTTCGCGCCGCCGGCTCGAGCCGTGGCGACAGTATTGCCCTGCTCGTCCGCGAGCAGGCACACCGTCTTCGTGCCGCCCGCGTCGATCCCGAGGACGTGTGTCATGAGTTGATGATCCGGATCGTACCACGGGATTCTTGTCGGGCACGCGAACACAAAAATTCACGTTCACTCTGATTGACACTTCGCGCGTGGGGCTGTTACATTCGTTCGATTTATGAATTTTGACGGAGGATGCGCGCGCGCCGCTGCAGCGCTCGCGATTGTGATAGGTGTGTGTGCGTCTCTGGGCCCCTCATCCAGGACGATCGCATCCTCCGAAGCCCCCTCTTCTGAAACTCGTGCGCTGTGGGTTCAGCGCGGATCCCTTGCCAGTCCCCAGAGCATTGCGACGCTGGTGAAATCGGCGCGCGAGCACGGGTTCAACACCCTGCTGGTGCAGGTGCGGGGGCGCGGCGACGCGTACTATCTTGGAGGCATCGAGCCGCGCGCGACGGAACTGCTTCGCCAGGCCGACGATTTCGATCCGCTCGCGACCGTGCTCGACGCCGGCCACGCCGCCGGTCTTCGCATCCACGCGTGGATCAACGTCAATCTGATTTCGAGCGCCGCCGAATTACCCTCGGCGCGCGAGCATGTGATCTACCGGCACCCGGCGTGGCTGATGGTGCCGCGAGACATCGGGCAGCAGCTGGCCACGATGGAACCCGACAGTCCGGGCTACGTCGGCACGCTCGCGCGATGGACGCGGGCGCAATCTGTGAGCATCGAAGGACTGTATCTGTCGCCGATCATTCCTGGCGCGGCCGACTATACCGACTCGATCGTTCGCACGCTCGCGCGACGATATCCGCTGGACGGCATTCACTTCGACTACGCGCGGTATCCAAACGACCGCTTCGATTACAGTCGTCTGGCGATCCGCGAATTTCGCGCGTCGGTCCGTAGCCATCTGGCAGAATCAACACGGCGCACCCTGGATACGCAGGAACAAACTGATCTCTTCGCCTACCCCGACTCGCTGCCCGATCAGTGGCGAGAGTTTCGCGTCGCCCGGATGACCGAACTCATCAGTCGTCTGCGTGCGACCGTCAAGCGCGAACGGCCCGCCACGCTGTTGAGCGTCGCGGTCGTGCCCGACGCGCGTGAGGCTGAAACACACCGGCTTCAAAACTGGGGCGCCTGGGTGCAGGCTGGTCTTGTCGATGCGGTGTGTCCGATGGCTTACGCAACCGAGGCGTCACACTTCGCGGAGCAGATCGCCGGCGCTCGCGCCGCTGCCGGCTCACGTCCGGTTTGGGCGGGCATCGGTTCCTACCGGCTCTCGCCACAGGAGACCATCGAGAACATCCAGACGGCGCGCCGCCTCGGCGCCAACGGCATCGTCCTTTTTTCGTACGACAGCCTGATTACCCCACGCCAGTCTGCCTCCGACTACCTGTCGGTCGTCGGACGGGCGGCGTTCACTCCCGCGGCCTCGTCGTCGGCAGGATCCCGCTGACGGCTCGTCAACAGAACGGATGGTCCTCACCTGGGTTGACTACGTCGTCATAGCCGGGTATCTGCTTGCGATCACCGCCTTCGGATCGTGGTTCGCACGATTTCAGAAAACGACGCGCGACTATTTCCTCACTGGCCGGTCGGTGCCCTGGTGGGCCATCTGTTTCACCGTTGTCGCGACCGAAACCAGTACTCTGAGCTTCATCGGCGTTCCCGCCGGCGCCTACGCCGGCAACATGACGTTCCTGCAACTGCCGCTTGGATACATCTGCGGCCGGTTCCTCGTCAGTTTTCTCTTCATCCCGGCGTACTTTCGCGGTGAGCTGTACACCTCATACGAGCTGTTGCAGCGTCGTTTCGGCGCCCCGGTCAAGAATGCCGCCGCGATCATCTTCGTCGTCACTCGAACGCTGGCCGATGGCGTACGGCTATTCGCCACCGCGCTGGTGATCACGGTGGTCACCCGGGTTCCGGTGCCGGTGACGATCATTCTTCTTGGCGCCGCGATGATCGTTTACACCGTTCGCGGCGGCGTCGCCGCCGTCATCTGGACCGACGTGGTTCAGATGTTCGTGTATGTGGCCGGAGCACTGGTCGTATTCTTCGCGCTGCTGTGGCAGATCCCTGGCGGGTGGGCGACGGTTGCAGCCGCCGGAGACGCTGCCGGCAAGTTTCAGATGTTCGACTTCAGCTTCAATCCCGCCAAGGTGTACACGTTCTGGGCGGGCGTGTTTGGCGGGATCGCACTGACGCTGGCGACACACGGCACCGATCAGTTCCTCGTGCAGCGCCTCTTATCGGCGCGGTCCGCGAAGGATGCGGCAAAGGGTTTGACCCTGAGCGGCTTCATCGTGTTTGCGCAGTTTCTGTTGTTCCTGATCATCGGTGTCATGCTCTACACGTTTTACCAGCACACACCACTGCCGCGGCCACTCACACGAAACGACGAGATCCTGCCGCTCTTTGTCGTGCACGGGATCCCACAAGGCGTCTCGGGATTCATCATCGCCGCAATCGTGGCAGCCGCGCTGTCTCCCTCGATCAATGCCCTGGCGGCAACAACGGTCAACGATTTCTATGTGAAGTACATCAGGCCCGACGCCGATCAGGACACGCTGATGCGGCTGTCGCGGCATGCGACGATTGGCTGGGGCATCGCACAGATCGCTGTCGCCCTCGGCGCGCAGTGGATCGATCGCTCCGTGCTTGATGCAGGTCTGCTCGTGCTTTCTTTTGCGGCGGGACCTGTTCTGGGCGCGTTTCTGACCGGTGTGCTCATTCCACGCGTCAGGTCGACGGCGATGCTCTGGGGCATGATCGGAGGCATTGCCGTTGTGACCTACATCTGGTCGGCGACCACCTGCGCCTGGACGTGGTACGCGCTGGTTGGCGCTGTCTGCACGAGTGGCCTCGCTGTCGCATTGTCACTGGCGACGCCGTCACGCGCGAATGCCTGAATCTTTCGATCGCGCGTCGGAGATTCTGCTGGAAGGCATTCTCGATCGCGCGTTTCCAGCCGCGACAACCGAAGTCGGGCGCTCCGACGGTCCGGTCTGGCGCCGCGCATTCGGCACGCTCACCTACGAAGCGGATTCCGCTGAGGCGACACACGATACGATCTTCGATCTCGCCTCGCTGACCAAGGTGATCGCCACGACGACATTGGTCATGCGAGCGGTTGATGACGGTCTCGTGACGCTCGATGATCGCGTCGCCGCGCGCTTACCCGAGTGGCGAGGCACCGATCGCGAAGCGGTCACGATCCGGGATCTGCTCGCCCACGCCTCAGGGCTTCCCGCCTACCTGCCGTTTTTTCGTGATCACACCGGCCGTGTCGAGTTCGAACCGGCGATCTGTCATACGCCGCTCGAGTATCCCCCTCGCACACAATCGATCTACAGCGATCTCGGCTTCATGCTTCTCGGATTCATGCTGGAAGATCGTCGTCGACACACACAGGCGCGCCCGGGCCAATTCGATCCCGCCGCGACACTGGTGTCGCAATTCCGTCGCATCGCTGCGTTCATCACCATCGAACCGCTCGCGTACAACCCGCCGCGCACCTGGCGCCCGCGAACGGCGCCGACCGAACACGACGAATGGCGCGGAAGAACGTTGCAAGGAGAGGTGCACGACGAAAACGCATGGGCGCTCGGAGGTGGCGCCGGTCACGCGGGCCTCTTCGGTACCGCTGGCGCGGTCGGGGCGTTCGCGCAATCCGTGTTGAGGACGATTGGCGGCGAACGCGTCGTCGCGGAACCCGACACCCTTCGCGAATTCATTCAGCGCATCGGCACCCCTGGCAGTTCGAGGGCGCTCGGATGGGACACGATGCTTCCCACGTCATCGTGCGGATCGCGAATGTCACCGACCGCAATCGGTCACACTGGTTTCACCGGTACGTCCCTGTGGATCGACTGGGAGCGCGACCTTTATGTGGTGTTGTTGACCAATCGCGTGCACCCGACGCGCGAGAACGATCGTCTCCGCGCGATCAGGCCAGCCTTTCACGATGCGGTGATGGAGGAATTCGAGAGGGCGATGTAGAGGCGGGATCTCGAGACCCCGCCTCTTGGCATAGCTGTTACGGCTTCACAACGATCGACGTCGTGCCGTCGCCGCTCGGACCAGCGGCCTGGATGACGCGAACGGTGATTACCTTAGATCCTGTCGTCGTGTAGCTCGCAGTCACTCGGTTTCCAGTTGTCGAAGCGGTAGGCGGAATCGCGGCGGTGCCGAAATCCCATTCATAGCGAACAATCGTTGACGTGGCGCCCGACGCCGTCGCCGTGAAGATAACCGTTTCGCCGACGCTTGGATTGTTGTTCGACGCGGTGATGATGACTGATGGCGGCTGCCCCGGCAGCACGGTCATCGCCGTACCAACCTGCTCGGTGAAACCAGTTGCATCAGTGGCGGTGGCTCTGACGTTGTACGTGCCGGCCTCGGAGTATGTATGCTGGACGGTTGTCGACCCACTGATGGCACCGAGCGACTGGCGGCTCCCATCACCAAATTCAACCGTCACGTTCTGAATATTCGCATTGGCGGCAACGCCAACCGTAAACGTGGCAGGTTGCCCGGCCGACACCTGCGTCGTCGGAGCCGTAATCGTAACGCCGGTCCGTAGTCCCAGGCTCACGGTCACGTCGGCCGTTTTACCAGCGACACTTGCTGTGACCTTCGCCGCGCGCGCACCGGCGGTCGACGCGTTGCTCGCGGTGAGCGTTGTCGTGGCGACTCCGGAGGAATCGGTGGTCGCGCTTGGAGGGTTCAACGAGCCGTTATCGGTCGTGAAGGTCACCGGAATTCCGGAAAGACCGAGACCTGATGTGTCCTCAACCCGCGCTGTGATCGTCGCATTGCCGCCGCTCGGCGGGAGAGTTTGCGGGCTCGCGCTGACGATGACGCGTTCCACCGCCGCGCTTCCAACTTTCAGGTTCTCGAGCTTCCCTGATGCCCCACCTGAAAACGCCGTGATCGTTGCCGTGCCGCTCTGAGTACCCGAGAAGAACCGCACGCGCACCTGACCGTTGTTCGTTCGGGCTTCACTGGGCTCAATTCGACCGATAGTTGTGGTGAAGGACACCAGCGTGCCGTTTTGTACCGGCGTTCCTGCTCCGGCGGTCGTCGTACTCGTAGTGCCTGTTGTTCCCGTTCCCGGCTGCCCGTTCGTCGGCGTCGATGGCGCGCTTTGCGCGGTTCCGTTCTCAATGACATTGGCGACGATTTCGATGTCGCCATTGAGAGGGACGGTATTGGCCGCAGCAAAGACACTGATGACCGAACCGGTCGGAGCCAGCAGCGGGACCTTGTCGCACGCGACCGCGACGGCGAGAGCCGCAACGAGGCCCAGCAGGGCAAGACACGTAGAGGAGCGCTTCATGTGTGTTACCATCGGGGACGCTAAGGATAATACTCTCATGTGTTTAGAGGGTGGTCAAGGCAACGAGCGAGGCTACGCCATGGCGGCGCTGCTTGTCAGCCTGGCGGTCATGATGGTGCTCATGTCCGTCGCCATGCCCGTCTGGAAGACGCAGGCGCAGCGCGAGAAGGAAGCGGAACTCATTTTCCGCGGCGAACAGATTGCGCGCGGCATCAATCTCTACATGCGAAAAATGGGCGGAGCCAGCTATCCGCCGAGCCTCGACGTCCTGGTTCAGAACCGGTTTATCCGAAAGAAGTACAAAGACCCGATGACGGAGAACGACACGTCGCTGCCCATGAATCAACGCGGCGAGTGGGACATCATCAATGCGGCGGGTGGCGTGCCCGGGCAGGGAGGGTCTTCTCCGCAACAACCGGGGGGACGCGGGCGCGGCGGTGCGCCGGCGACCGGCCTGAGTGCTCCACCATCGCGTGCCGGCTCCGCGCCGACAGGATCGGCAACGCCGTCCTTCGGTGGTCAGGCTGCCGGCGGTATGATGGGAGTTCGCAGCAAAAGCAAGGAATCGTCGTTCAAGGTCTACAAGGGAACGGGTACGCATTACAACGAATGGCTGTTCCTTTTCAGTACCGTGAGCAACCGTCCTGGTGCGCCCGGTGGGCAAGCCGTACCCGGAATGCCGGGTCAACGCGGCGCGCCCGTTCCAGGGATGGGACCAGGCCCGGGTCGCGGCATCAACATCGGGCCTGACGGTGGCCGCGGGCCTCGTGGCTTTGGACCGGGTCCAGTGCAGCCTGGTATCCAGCGCGGGCGCGGCCAATAGAGTCATCCGGAATTGAGACGGCTGGCGGCGACGGGGCGGACGAGTAGAATTTGTCCAGATGCCGCCCGCTAACTCTGACCTCCCCCCTTCCCATTCCGACACATCCACCGATCGCGGCCTCGTCCGGGGCATAGGCCTCTGGCATGCGACGGCGCTGAACATGATCGACATGATCGGCGTCGGGCCATTCGTCACGATCCCGCTCATGGTTGCCACCATGCACGGACCGCAGGCGATGGTCGGCTGGATCCTCGGCGCAGTGCTCGTGGTGTGCGACGGTCTCGTGTGGGCCGAGCTCGGTGCGGCGCTGCCGCATGCAGGGGGCCCGGTCCGCTATTTGCGCGCGATGTACGGTCCTCGTGTTGGCGGATGGCTCGCATTCCTCTTCGTCTTTCAGTTGACCTTCAGCGCACCGCTGTCGATGGCTTCCGGATGTATCGGCTTTGCGCAGTACGCCGAGTATCTCTGGCCCGCGCTGCACGATACGATCACGGCGCAACGCATTCCGGTGCCGATTCCTGGCGTCGGAACGACTTTCCTCGAAGTCACGATCACCAAAGGGACATTCCTTGCGATGGCCACCGTCGCCACCGCCGTCATCCTGTTGTACCGGCGCATCACGATCATCGGCAGGCTCGGCGCTCTTCTGTGGGTCGGCGTGATCGGTACCACGCTCGCGATCATCTTCTCGGGGCTGACCCACTTCAGTCCATCGCAGGCGTTTTCGTTTCCGCCGGGAGCCTGGGAACCGACGCACGCATTCTTTACCGGTCTCGGCGCCGCGCTCCTGATTGCGATCTACGACTACTGGGGCTATTACAACGTCTGTTATCTGGGCGGCGAGATCACCGACCCCGGCCGTGTCATTCCTCGCGCCATTCTTCTGTCGATCGCGGGCGTCGCGATTCTCTACCTGACGATGAACCTGTCGATCCTCGGTGCCATGCCGTGGCAGGAAGTCGAGAAGTCCCGGTTCATCGCATCCGACTTCATGGCGCGCATCTGGGGGCCCGAGACCGGCGCGCTCGTGACGGTGATGATGCTGTGGACGGCGTTCGCCTCTGTTTTCTCACTGCTCCTCGGTTACTCGCGCGTCCCGTATGCGGCCGCTCTCGAAGGGGATTACTTCAAGGTCTTCGCGCGCGTTCACCCGAAGCATCACTTTCCTCACGTGTCGCTTCTGTGGCTCGGGACGATGGCCGCGATCTTCTGCCTGTTCAAGCTCGCCGATGTCGTCACCGCGCTGGTGGTGATCAGGATCTCGACGCAGTTCCTCGCGCAGACGATCGGCGTCATGGTGCTGCGTCAGCGCGACCCGGACCTGCCGCGTCCGTTTCGCATGTGGCTCTACCCTGTTCCTGCGGTGCTCGCGTTCCTGGGATTCATCTATGTGATCGTGATGCGACCGAAGTCGCTGGAGTCCATCCGCCTGGCGGTGGTGGTGATCATCGTCGGCACCGTCCTGTTCTGGATTCGGCGGCGACGTCGTTTGGCAAGCTACCAATCCGAATAAGACGTGCCGTCAAGTCCGGTGCCGGGCGCGCCGCTCTTGATGTTGTAGATCCCGGGATCGCTCGATGTATTCCCGGGCTCGGGTTCAGCCGGGACGGTCTGCCAGGTGTCGGCCGACTTCGTGATCGGATCTTCCGGAATCGCCCGCATGTAGCCGTCGCTGACCAGCGCATCCAGTGACGCCGGATACTTCGCCTTGTCGGCGTAGTACTGATCGATCGCGTCGCGCATGCGGAAAAGATCGGTGCGAAGGGTGGCTTCCTTCGCGCTCTGGACCGAGTTGCGGTACTGCACCACCCCCATCGTCGCGAGGATCGAGATCAACGCGATCACGATGAGCAGTTCGATGAGCGTGAAGCCGCGGGCGCGTCGTAGTTCGTTTTTCACAATTACCAATCCCGGTATTTAGTGCCGTCGAGCGCCGTTCCTTCTGCCTTGGTGTAGATGTCGTAGACGTTGCCGCCACCCCACGACGTCGAGTCTGGTTTGTCGCCGTACGCCCGCAAACCCCAATCCGTGGATTTCGTCATGGGATCCTGTGGAATGCGGCGAAGGAACTTCAGCTTTCGGCCGGATGCATCGTTCGCCACGGAGACGCCTTCCACGAGCGTGTCGAGATCGGGCGGATATCCCTCGCTGCCGATCTTGACGTCGACCGACCCAATAAGTCCGTTGTCGACCGAGTCTTTGTATTTGTCGATCGCCAGTCGAATCTCGCGAAGCGCGCGATGCAATTCGATTTCGCGCTGGCGCTGAACGGTCACACGCGCGAGTGGCATCGCCGCCGTGGCCAGGATCAACAGGATCGTCGTGACAACCAGGAGCTCGATGAACGTGAAGCCGGCGCTACTTGGGTGCCTTGGGTGCCAAGGGTGCCTTGGGTGCCAAGGGTGCCTTGGGTGCCTTGCGTGCCTTGCGTGCCTTGGGTGCCACGAGTGCAGCGTCCGCTGCCTTCGCACTCGTGGCACCCCTGGCACCCCTGGCACCCCTAGCACCCGTGGCACTCGTGGCACCCCTGGCACTCCTGGCACCCCTGGCACTCGTGGCACCGGATTCACGATCTACCTCACCATCACATTCACCGGGGTGAATTGCAGGTTAATCGCCGCTCCCTCGGGTGTGCTCGCGACGCCGCTGACCTGAATCACAGACCCGCCGGGCCCGATCGCGTCGAAGATGAGAGCGGTCAGCAACCCGGTGCCCGACGCGCCGGCCTGATCGGCTGTTCGCGTAATGGCAATGTCGATTCGCCCCGCCGCAGCATCGATCCGCGGCGTGAACGACGTGGCAACTCCCCCCTGCCGCATGAACGTGCCGTCCTGAGCCGTGCGGACGCGAAGCACGTTCGGGTTGTAAGTCACCGTCAGCGTCATCACCGAGAGGCGCGCCACGTTGTTGATCGAGACCGGGACTGTATATGGGCCGCCGGCGACGCGGAATTCTGTTCCCGGTGGTGTGACGATCACCTGAGCGGTCGTTGCTGCGGCAGGCGCCGCGCCGGGCGCCGCAGGCGGAGTCGTTGAGACGTCTCGCGGAGGCGTCGTTGGCGCCGCGACACCGCCCGGCGGCTGCGTAACTGGCGCAACACCACCCGGTGTCGTTACCGGCGGTGCGCCACCCGGCGTGGTAGCCGGCGGGGGCGGTGGGTTCCCCGGAAGCGGCGTCACGAGTGTCGGTACTGGCGACGTGCCTGGCGGTGCCGGGAAGTTCGTCGGCGGCACACCAGGTTCGGGATTCGCCGTCGAACGTGGAACACCTGGAACGGTTCCCGGCGGCGCACCCGCAGGAGCCGTTCCGGGCGGTGGATTGTCCGGTCCAGGCTGCGGCGCGATGAGCGGCGGCGGACCACCAAGACCGACGTTCTGCTGCGTGCCGATGTAGATCGACGAC
>DATJKH010000057.1:0-22697 GCA_035491715.1 Vicinamibacterales bacterium
GAGCGAATTCAAATTCCGTGTGGTTCCGTGGCCAAATTTCCGTGTTCATCCGTGGCTCGCATTCAGTGTTCATCCGTGGCCTAAATTCCGTAGCCGCCAAGTTGGAGGCCACCGGCACACACGGATCTAACCGGCCACGGACGAACACGGAGCAACACGGAGAAGACCGCTTTCGTTGACGAGCGAATTCAAATTCCGTGTTCATCCGTGGCCAAATTTCCGTGTTCATCCGTGTTTATCCGTGGCTCGCATTCAGTGTTCATCCGTGTTCATCTGTGGCTCGAATTCGGTGTTCATCCGTGTTCATCTGTGGCTCGAATTTCCGTGTTCATCCGTGTTCATCCGTGGCTCGAATTTCCGTGTTCATCCGTGGCCAGGTTTCGTGTTCATCCGTGGCCTAGAAGGCAATCACGACGCCGGCGCTGAATTCCACCTGCCAGACGAGATCGGTGTTGACCGACACCAGGCAGAGGCCGGGCGAGCACACGATGGTTCGTCCTTCAATGTCGGCGAAGGTCGTGAACACGCGACCATCGACGCGCGCCCCGAGGTGGCGCGTGGGTCTCAGCTTGGCGCCGCCCCCGGCGCTGATCACGAAACGAATCTCGTTGTCCCCTTCCGCGGCGTAGCGTGTGAGTCCCAGGAGGCCTGTGAGAAACGGCCGGGCGCGACCCTCGCCAAATTCCTGAAGTCCTCCCGCCATCCAGTGGTCGACGGTAATTCGCCACTTTTTGGGCGGCGCCAGAACACTCCCCGGCACGTCCACGGCCGCGTTCTGATGCGTGAAGAACCCTTCGAACCAGAGCCCGTCGTGCATCGCGACGTTGAGCACACCGCCGATTGCGGTTGCGCCATCGAGATCGACGTCCTGGTTCGTCACGCGCTCGAAGAACCCTCCACCCAGCCGAAACCCACCAAACGGTGATACCTCGACCTGCTGCGCCGACACCGCCGCGGGAGACGCGGCGAGGCCGAACGCAACGATGGCGGCGAACCAGCGGCTCATGGTGCTGCCAGTATGACCCAGTCGGTGGGCGATCCTCTCTCCTTGACAAACTAGGAGAGTCGTCGTATCTTCCTAGCCACACTAGGAGAGCGCATGGGGAAGAGCACCGAACTGCTGCAGGGCACACTTGACCTGCTGATTCTCAAGGCCATTTCACTCGGGCCGCTGCACGGATACGGGGTCCTCCTCCGGCTCCAGCAAATCTCGAAGGACACGCTGCAAATTCCGCAGGGATCGCTCTATCCGGCGCTCTACCGTCTCGAACACCAGGGACTGGTCACCTTCGAATGGGGGGAATCAGAAAACAAGCGCCAGGCGAAGTACTACTCGCTCACCGCCGCAGGCCGGAAGCGGCTGCGCGAGGAAACGGATTACTGGCAGCGGCTGTCCGGGGCGATTGGTCTCGTGCTCGACGCCGCTCCAGGCGACGTCTAGGAACGCCACAATGAAGATCCTTGCCTCGCTCAAGTCTTTCGCGCGCGCGTCGATGCTCCGCGCGCGAATGGAGCGCGAAATGGACGACGAGATGCGGTTTCACCTCGAGGCCAGGACGACCGATCTCCAACGCCAGGGCATCCCGCGGGCCGTCGCCGAGCGCCGCGCCTACGCGGAATTCGGCGACATGGTGCGCTGGAAAGAGGCGGGCCGCGAGGCGCGCGGGCTGCGGATCGTGGACGACGTCTTCGCCGATTTGCGCTACGCCATCCGAATGATGCGTCGCGCACCCGGGTTCACGATCGCCGCCGTCGTCTCGATCGCGCTCGGCATCGGCGCCAACACCGCGATCTTCGGATTAATCGATATGTTGCTGCTCAGGCCCGTGGCGGTGCGAGATGCGCACGAACTCGTGCACATCACGACCACCGGCGAACGCAGCACCGGCAGTTCTGGTTCGTCGAACTACCCCTGGTTCCGCGAAGTTGCATCGCGGACGGATCTCTTCGCGGATGCGATGCTCGTCAGGCACGACCTCTACAAGGTCAGTATCAGCGGGCGCGTCGAACCGCTCATGGGGCAGCGCGTCACGACAAACTACTTCAGCCTGCTCGGCGTGTCGCCGGTTCTCGGTCGCGGGTTCCTGGATGCCGACCAACCTGAAAAGGGCGCGAGCCCTGTTGCCGTCATCAGCTACGGGTTGTGGCAGCGACGATTCTCGGGGAGTGCGGACGTGCTCGGCACGGCAATCACCGTCGAGCAGCAACCGTACACGATCATCGGTGTCACACCGCCGGACTTCACCGGCCTCCTTGTCGGCTGGACCGTGGACGTGATCGTGCCGCTCGACTCCGCCGAATTCATCGATCCGCACAACTGGTTCACCATGCCGCTCATCGCTCGCGTGAGACCAGACGTGAAAGCATCCTACGTTCGACAACAGATCGAACCCATGCTGCAACGGTTCGTGGCGACCGGTGTCGCGGAGCGCTTCCGCCATCGCTATCTCGAGCACGTCGCGGTCGATTCCGCGCAGCGAGGACTGAGTGATTTGCGCGTCGAGTTTTCCAGTCCGCTCCGCTTGCTGATGGCGGCCGTGGGGCTCCTGCTGCTCGTCACCTGCGTGAACCTTGCCGGCTTGCTCGTCGCCCGCAACGTCGCGCGCCAGCATGAAATCGCCATGCGTATGGCGCTCGGCGCCGGCCGGATGCGCATCATGCGACAGTTGTTGACCGAGAGCGCACTGCTCGCGCTTCTGGGATCGGCCCCAGGGGTGCTGCTGGCGATCAAGAGCAGCAATCTGCTGGTCGGGTTCCTGCCGCAAGACTTTGGACCCCTCTCGATCGCCGTCGCAGCCGATTGGCGCATTCTGACGTTCGCTCTGTGCGCGACGATCGGTACAACATTGCTGTTCGGGCTCATACCGGCATGGCAGGCCGCCCGTCCCACCGTCTCACCTGCGCTGCACCGCACCAATCCCCGGACGAGTACCGCACGCGTTCGCGTCGGGCAGGCACTGGTCGTCGCACAGTTTGCGCTGTCGATCGTATTGGTCGCCGGCGCGGTGCTGCTGCTTCGCAGCCTGCTGAATCTTTCACGCGTCGACACCGGCTTCGACAGGGAACGTGTCCTCGTCGTCCAGGTAGACCCGCACGGAACGAGCTACGAGCGCGATCGACTGCGTGTGTTCCAGCGAGAAATGCTGACGGCGATAGCGAGCCTGCCAGGTGTGCGTCACGTCAGCCTGTCGACGTCGACGCCGTTCAACGGCAACATCGACGGCAAACGGCTCGCCGTGCCGGGCGTCGCGCCTCGCGATGCTGACGATAGCGTCATCCAGGTCAATCTGGTGGGCCCGGATTACTTCAACGTCTTCGCGATACCGATCCTCCGAGGCAGGCCGATTGATTCGCGCGATCAGATCGGCAGCGCACCGGTTGCTGTTGTCAGCCACGGGTTTGCACAGCGCTATTTTGGCGACGCCGGGACCGCAATCGGGCGTCGGTTCACGACGGGCGGAGGCGACTCGGCGGTCACGTATGAGATCGTCGGTGTCGCCCGCGATGTTCGCTACCAGAACCTCCGCCGATCATCGGAGCGGCTGGCTTATCTCCCATGGTTTCAGGCACGCGACGTACGTCTGGCACCGTTCGAATTCGTCGTCGGCACGAATGAAGACCCGGCAAATTCGATCAACATGATTCGAAGCGAAATTCAGCGACTTCGTCCGGATGCGCCCGTGCTTGCGGTGCGGACGATGGCCGGAGTGATCAACGCGCGATTGTTTACCGAACGTCTGCTTGCCGCGCTCGGCACCTTTTTCGCCGTCGTCGCGCTCACGCTTGCGGCAGTGGGGACCTACGGACTCCTGACTCACTTGGGATCCAGGCGAGTACCTGAATTTGGGGTTCGACTGGCCCTGGGCGCGCGACCCAGTCAGATGGTGTGGATGACGATCCGCGAGAATCTGACGCTGGCCGTCACCGGTTCCCTCATCGGCATCGCTGCCGCGGTCGCAAGCCTGCGCGTGCTCGATAAGCTGCTCTTCGGTTTGTCGCCATCCGACGCGGTCAACCTGGCGTTGGCGGCGCTAATCCTGATCCTGGTTTCGCTCGCCGCCACGATTGTGCCCGCGCGGCGCGCGGCGTCCGTCGATCCCCTGGTCGCGCTCCGGTACGAGTAATCGCGCGAAAATTCCACGACCGGCTGATAGCTTCGCAAATTTCCTGAGTATTTTGCCGGCGGGTTTGATCCGAATCAATCATCCCCCCTTTGGCCCCGGAGCTATACTCCCGCTCACGATATTTCGTGAGCGAACACGCCATGGGCCTGACACGACTATTCGTGACTCTTGCGCTTTCCGTCTGTTCGCATGCCAGCGTCCTGTGCGCATTCCCCGCCGATTCAGTGAGCGGATCTGGCATTGAGGGCGAAGGACAAGATCCGGCGAACCCGACGCTGTCGCGGGATCAGCTGGCGGCAATCGACCGCTGGGTTGGTGACTACACCGAATGGAAGGCGTGGTTCGCGAAGTGGCACAACCGCGCGGAACCGGGATGGTTCGGAGTGCGCGAGCGGCGCCCGCGTCCGGACCCTCCCGCGGCGTTGATCGAGACCTGCCCGGTCGGCGCGAACGCCGACAGTCGTCTCGTCGACGCGTGCCGGCTGGTCGAAGAGTGGCGCAACGATGATGTCGCCACCGAGATCATCAAGCAGCAAGTCGCTACCACTCGGGCCCAGAAAGAAACCGAAGATCGCAGCGTGTGGTGGCGTCACGTGCACCTCGATGCGCTCTGGCCGATGACACAGGGTACGTCCGGTGTCTACGGTGTGCTCGGACTGCATGCCACGATGGACTTGACCGGCCGTGTCGAAATCTTTCTCGCCCCCGGTGCATTTTTGATGCGCGTGCCTGGTCCGGCGGGCCCCGAGTGGAAACCGGCAACGGATTGGGGCCTCAGTTATCGGGTCACCGACTTCAGGATGCCTGGCACGCGGCGTCCGGTTACGCTGCATTTGAATATCGCCAGAGTGTGGCTGTTCGGCCAGCGAGAAGACGTGCCGGGGCAGTCGGACATGTATCTCGCCGGCTTCTCACTGACCTTCCGGAAGGTAGTCACGCACTAGTTTCGCGCGGAGAGCGCCGAGAGTCTCGCGCGATATTTTCGCCGCGCTTTCGGCACGTGCTTTCGGCACGTTGAAGCGGCAAGCAGACTGGACTAGTCTTGGGAAGGAGATCTTTCCCATGCATCGCCCTTCCAGTTCCGCACTTCTGGCGTTGCTGTCGGCCGCGGCGGCAACTTGCATCGCCCTGTCGGCGCAAACCACATCCCTTCGACTCGTGTCGACGCCATGGCCACCGTTCACGAACGAAGTCGAGCCTCGGTTCGCGCTCGACCTGGTCGAAGCGGCGCTCGACCGGTTCGCAACGCGCGCAACGACGACGATTGTGGAACCGGACAAGTTCACGCCGTCGCTGCTCAGCAACGCGTTCGATGGCAGCGCCGCGGCCTGGAAAGATCCGGAACGCGAGAGGGCGCTCGTGTTCTCGCAGCCCTATCTCGAGAACCGGCTTATTCTCGTCGGTCGACATGACGAGGATGTCTCGGCGGCATCGCTCACGGATCTGAAGGGCAAACGGATCGCCATCGTTGACGGCTATGCCTACGGTGAAGGGCTCACCGCTTCCGGCGCCACGCTGGTGCGGACGCGCAGCGAGGAAGACGGCCTGACGCAGCTGCTTGCCAACAAGGCCGACTACGTGCTGATGGACGACCTCGTGGTCCAGTACATCCTGAACAACTACCCGAACGAAGCGAAGACACGGCTGAACGTCGGGTCGAAGCCGCTCTTGACGCGGCCCCTCTACTTCGCGGTCAGGCGATCGTACCCGAACGCCGCGACGATCATCAGCCGCTTCAACTCGCAGCTTCGCGGGATGATTGCCGACAAGACCTATCATCGTCTGCTGCACGTGACGTGGATCCGTGCCGATGTCGATGGAGACGGCATCCCGGAATACGTGCCGCAAAGTGATCAGGCTGGATCGGTTCAGCCCGTACACGCCTACTCGCTCTTTGCTGAAGCCTCGAGTGCGGAAGCGCCGAAGCGCTTCTACTACGGCGGCACGGTCTACACCGACTGGGCGTCAGTGCCGAATCGATACAAGGTCGACGATCCGCGGTACCCCGATCCGCGCCGGTCGACCGCCAGCCTTTTCCGATTCGTGTGGTGAGACGGACCGACGATCGTCGGTGTTGATATGAAGTACTGATCGATCGTCAGGCCCGTCGCCGGCCGACGGCAATGGCCCGCCGCGACGGCGCAGGGAAATCAGCGCCAGCGCGAGTCCACCCCCCAGCACCAGTCCGATGATGACGGCGAGCCGAATGCGTGAGTCCGCGATGGCGACGGCGATCACGGCCGCAACCATTCCGAGCCCGCCGATACCCTCCACACGGATGTTCGCCATGTTGATCAGCGCCGGTGTCGGCGGCGCAAGACGTCTGGGAACGAACGTCGGTGGCGTCCCACGCCGGTTCCGGGCGAGGACGAGCGAAAGCACCAGGCCGCCCGCGATACTGAAGACGAGAAGAGAAGACAGCAGCGGTTCCATGGCCGCCTCCTTTAAGAGGACCGGTCGGCGCGTGGGCAGGCTGCCCGTGTCAGCCGGCCGGTCGAGCTGGTGATTATTGTACTAGTACAATAATACAAGTGTCAAGCGAGAAATCTCAGGGGAAAGAGCGGCGCCGACCTATCCGCCGGCTTTGATCGCGTAGACGTGTTTCAAGCCCCGGAAGATGATGAGGCCGTCGGAAATGGCGGGGGTCGCCATCACCACCTCGCCGATCGAGTTTTTCGCCAGTTCTTCGTACTCGGGTCCCGCTTTGATCACATAGACGTCGCCGTCTTCGCTCGCGCAATAGATCTTGCCGTCGGCTGCCACCGGGGAGGCGCTGAACGCACCGCCGGTGCCGCCCAATCTTTTCTGATAGACCTGTTCGCCGGTGGCGGCCTGGTACGACGTCATCACGCCGTTGTTCAGCACGTAAAGCATGTCACGGTAGATGAGCGGTGTCGGAATGTATGGACCGCCGCGCTTGGTGCTCCACGACACGAAGTCGCTCTTCGTCGCGTTGTCCTTCAGCGTGATATCGCCGGTCGCACCAGGCTTGATCGCAAATATCGGCTGTACGCCACGATAGCCGTTGGTGACAATGACGACACCGGGGCCGACAATCGGCGTCGGGATCGCGATTTCGGAATTGCCGGAATACTTCCACAACTCCTTGCCCGTCATCGGATCGTAGCCGCGCGTGAATGTCGTCGCCTGCGTCACCAGTTCAGCCTTGCCATTTGCCTCGAAAATCGTCGGCGTCGACCACGACGGAATCTCCTCGCGTTCGGTTCGCCAGATCTCCTTGCCGCTGTCGGTATCGAACGCGGCGAGAAACGAACGCTGCTGGATATCGCACTGCACGATCACCATGTTCTTGTAGATGATCGGCGAACTGCCAATCCCCCATTCGTAATCCGGATCGAAAAACCATCCGGCGTTGAGAACGCCGAGATCTTTCTTCCACAACAGCTTTCCATCGACGTCGTAGGCGTAGAGACCTTCAGACCCGAAGGAGACGATCACGTGACGTCCGTCGGTGACGGGAGTCGCTGACGCCTGGCTGGACTTCGGATGCCGCTTCGTTTTCGGCGTCCCTTCATACGCCAGTTTGTCCCACAGGACCTTGCCCGACTTTTTGTCGAGCGCAATGACCCGCCACGTGTGCTTCGACGAATCGTTCACCGGCTCGACATCGCCGTACAAGCCGGTGCGAATGCCCTGATTCGGATCGCTACTGATCGCAGTCGACACGAACACACGATCGCCCCAGACGATTGGACTGGAAACCGCGACGCCCGCAACCTGTGCTTTCCACGCGACGTTCTCGCCTGTGGCGAGGTTCCACGTGACCGCAGTTGGTTTCCCATCGGCAACACCGGCGGCATTCATGCCGCGAAACGCCGGCCAGTGCTGCGCGGAGAGTGAAACGCTCACGACCACACATGCCGACGCGATCAGGCCATTGCGAAAGGCGCGTTTCATCACTTTCCCTCCACCCGTGTGTAGACGATTGAGTTTCCTTGCGGCAGCACCATGTTGAAGCCGGTCACCCTGTCGCCGTCAATCTGGAAGACGACCGACACTCCGCCCATCGCGATCCCGCGAAACGTCGTCGCATCCTTCGCAGCAAGTACGCCTCGCTGTGCCGGAGGCATGCCTGGCGCACCGATCGAAAGTCGCGTACCGGCGACGACGATGGTGATCTCGACACCTGCCGGGTTCTTATACGACCCCGCAAACCGCTCGAGCTGGGCCTGGTCCATTTTGAATTCTTCGGGAACTTTGGCGCCCGCGTGCTCGAGTAGTGCAATGATCTCCGTCTTGTTTCCCGTTTTCGCGGCTTCGAGCGCTTCGGAGAGATTCGACGCGGGCAGGCCGCCAGTATCGAGAATGTATTTCGCGAGGGCCGCGTCTCCCTGGTCGACGGCGGCGCTCAACGCCCCCTCTTTGCCGGGCGCACCTTTCGCGATCAGGAGTTTGGCAATCTCGGTGTGTTCAGGCCTCCTCTTCTGCGCCGGACTGACCGCGAGCATCAGCGGCGTAAAGCCGTAGAACGAATCCTTCACCGTGAGATCGGCACCCTTATCGAGCAGCACCTTGACGACATCGACATGACCGTGGTCGCAGGCAAAGAACAACGCGGTCGTGCCGTAGCGGAACTTCGAGTTCACGTCGACGCCTTCGTCGAGAAGCGTCTTGACCGTTGCGGCGTCCCCCTTTCGCGCCGCGGCCTGCAACTGATCGGCCTTTGACGGCGGCGGTGCCTGGGTGAGCGCGATGATCGCTACGAGCGTGGTGAGCAACTGCATATATTCATGCCCCCTGATGATTCCGCCTATTGTGCTCCTGCAGTCAAGTGTTCCCGAGGGGGCTTCGCCCTCGGACTCCCCACACGCTTGCTCGCGGGGCCCCGCGATCCCCGCTCCGCTCGTGTGGGCTCACTCGCGCGCTCGTTCGCGATCGTCATAATCTAGGCAGATGTCGGATCCGAAGGAGGCCTTGCGGGCAGGCGACGCGTTAATCATCGTTGACGTCCAGATCGACTTTTGTCCCGACGGAGCATTGCCGATCGAACGCGGTGATGCGGTCGTGCCGGTGTTGAATCGCTGGATTGCCGCGGCGCTAGACGCCGGCGTTCCCATCCTGGCATCGCGCGACTGGCACCCCCGGGGCCATCTCAGCTTCATTGAGTCCGGCGGACAGTGGCCGGTTCATTGTGTCCAAGACACTCCCGGCGCGCGATTCCATCCGGAGCTGAAGCTTCCGGATTCCGCAATCGTCGTGACCAAAGGCGTGCGATTCGATCGCGATCAGTATTCAGCCTTCGATGCGACGGGCCTTGCGACGGAGTTGCGGAAAAAGGGTGTGACGCGGTTGTGGGTGGGCGGCCTCGCCCAGGATGTCTGCGTGCGCGCAACGGTCCTCGACGCGCGTCGTGAAGGACTCGAGACGATCGTGATTGCCGATGCCACGTGTCCGGTCACGAGCGCCGGTGGCGACCGGGCCAATGAGGAAATGCGTCAGGCGGGTGCGCGGTTCGCAACGACCACCCCGTGATCTCTCCGAGACATCGATGCGGCAGCGCCGAGGACGATCGTCACGTGGTGTGTCGCGCCATCATCAAGGAACGGCATGGCCAGCGGATCGACGGCCACGCCATCGATCTCGGCGGACGCAACGCCGCGGTTCACATGATCCGGGTTGTGCACGGTGACGATGTAGCGTGTCGTCCCGCGCGTCCACGTCAAGGAGTATTCCGGCCAGAGCGTCGGAATGCACGGTTCGATGCTCCATGTTGAGCCATGCAACGACAGACCGAGCATCGCCTGAACGGCCGCTCGGTACATCCAGCCGGCTGATCCCGTGTACCACGTCCAGCCGCCGCGCCCAACGTGCATCGCGTGCGCGTAGACATCGGCGGCGACGACATAAGGCTCGACGCGGTAGCGCTCGACGCCTTCTGCGGTCCGGGTGTGATTGATCGGGTTGATCAGGTGGAATAGCTCCATTGCCACATCGCCACGCCCGAGCTTCGCCAGCGCGATCACCACCCACAGGGCGGCGTGCGTGTACTGTCCGCCGTTCTCGCGCACACCGGGCGGGTAGCCTTTGATGTAGCCCGGATCGTGCGCCATGCGATCGAATGGCGGCGTCAGCAGCAGCACCAGTCTCGCGTCGCGCCGGACCAGGTGCACCTGCACCGCGTCCATGGCGCGAGACGCGCGCCTGGGATCGGCGGCGCCGGAAATCACGGCCCACGACTGGGTCAGCGAATCCAGCTTGCATTCATCATTCTGCGGCGACCCCAGCGGTGTCCCGTCATCAAAGTAGGCGCGCGGGTACCAGTCGCCGTCCCACGCCAGTTCCGCCATCCCGGTCAGCCACCCGGCTTGCTGATGGTATTGGTCGGCGAGGTCGGCTCGCCCGCGCCGTGTGCAAATGGTCGCGAACTCGCGCAGCACAACGATCAAGAACCATGCGAGCCAGACGCTCTCCCCGCGCCCGTCATGTCCGACGCGATTCATGCCATCGTTCCAGTCGCCCGATCCGATCAACGGAAGACCGTGGGCGCCGTACTTCAAGGCGTGGGTGATGGCACGGACCGAGTGTTCGAACACCGTGGCCCGCTCCGTCGACACACTCGGCAGGATGTAGGCCTCTGATTGCGGCGGTTCAAGCGGTGGCCCCTCGAGAAAGCTCACCTCTTCATCCAGCACGGATTCATCGCCGGTCTGCGAGACATATGTGGCCACTGCGTAGGGCAGCCACAGGAGATCGTCCGAGCAGCGCGTGCGCGTGCCGCGGCCGCCGGGCGGGTGCCACCAGTGCTGGACGTCTCCTTCGACAAACTGTCTCGACGCGGCATGCAGGAGATGTGCGCGACAGATCTCGGGTCGCGAAATGAGCAGCGCCAGCGCGTCCTGAATCTGGTCGCGAAAGCCAAACGCGCCGCCCGGCTGGGACGGCCCGCTGCGCGCCCAGACCCGGCAGCTCAGTGACTGATACAGCAGCCAGCGATTGACGAGGAGATCGAAAGAATCGTCTGGCGTCTTCACCTGGACGACATCGAGTGTCTCGTCCCACGACCGGACTGCGCGATCGAGCGCAGCCTGGACGTTGTCGAGAGACGAATAGCGGTGCGCCAAACCCAGCGCCTGCTCGCGATCGGCGGCCTGCCCGAGGACGAACGCCACTCGGCGCGATTCGCCTGGCGCGAGCACGACCTCGACCTGGAGCGCGCCACACGGATCGAGACCAGCGCCGTGCCGACCTGCCAATCGCGAGCGCAGCAACGCGGCCGGACGGCTCAGCGATCGATGGCGGCCGATGAACTCGCCGCGATCGCCGGTGTGCGACTGCACGCGGCCGGTCGTCGACCAGAAGGCGATCCGCCCGGCAAACTCGCTGTTGTATGTGTTGCGCGCGAGAATGACGCCGCGATCCTCGTCGACCTCAGTCATCACGAAGCGGCGATCCTCCTCCCGGGGAGGTCCCAGACACCATTCGACGTAGCCGAATATGCTCAGCCGTTTTGACACGCCCGACGTGTTGGTCAAGGAGAGCAGCGCAAGTTTGACCGGATCATCGGCGGCGACAAACACCGCCAGCTCCTGTGCCAGCCCGTCAAGCGCGTGTTGATACCGAGTCATGCCGGCGGAATGCGCGATCAGCCAGCGTCCGTTGTTCGATCCCCGCGGCAACGGACCGGGCGTCGCCCCCCACACCGCGCCGGTGTCCTCGTCGCGGAGATAGATCGCTTCGCCAGTCGGATCTGTCACTGGATCGTTGGCGAATGGGGTGAGCCGGTTTTCACGACTGTTCTCGTTCCATGTGAACGACGAGCCCGACGCCGTCACGATGGTTCCGAAGGTCGGATTGGCGATGACGTTCGACCAGGGAAGCGGGGTCTCGCGATCGCCGTCGAGAGCGATGACGTACTCGCGGCCGTCCGACGCAAACCCTCCGAGGCCGTTGGGCAACGCCAGGTCGGGCACGCTCACCGGTTCGCGCGCGGGCGCGGGAACGCTGGCTTCAGCGGCGACTGGTACATCCTGCTCGCCATAGACCCATGGCGCCGAGCGTTGCAGCTGCGATCGCATCTCGCCGAGGTCACCGCGCAGGACGGCGCGGGCGACGGCACCGAGCAGGTGGCGGTCCGCTTCCGCCATCCCCTCGCTGCGTAGCAGGAATATGCCGCCCGGCTTCTGCAGCCAGCCGACGAACCGCGGCTCCTCGACGAGCCTGGTCAGCGCGTGGTGGGTCTCGTCCAGGTATTCAGCCGGATGCTCGTTGACGATCACAACATCGGCGCGCAGTCCCTTGACACGCCAGTACTCCTGCGCGCGCAGTACCTCGCGGACGAGCGGGATCGATTCGGCGTCGGTGATGCGGACCAGGACGATCGGTAGATCGCCGGAGATGCCGTATCCCCATAGATTTGGCTGCCCGAACGTATTCGCGGCCAGGTCTTCAGCATTGATCAGCGAGCGATCGGTGCCGAAAACGCGTGACGCCATCCGATCGAAGAGCATCGCCTGATCGTCGGTCAGACCCAGATACTGCAGCGTCGTGTGCACATGCGTGAACGCCATCGAGAGCACCCGGGCCGCAGTGCTGCCGTCGCGATACTTGCGCGCCAACGCGAGCGCCGAGTCGCGATCGTCGGTGACGCCGGTGGCGAAGGTCATGCGCACGAACGCGCCGGGAGGAAGATGGACGCGCTCGCGGAGCGCGGCGATCGGATCGAGCACCGCCCCGGTCGTGCCCGACAGCGCGCGGCCATCGAGCGCTGCCGGATTGGCCGGGCCCCTGCCGCGACCGAGGAACCGCGCGCGATCGGTCTCCCATTCGATCGCACCGCGCGCCCGCCCGTCGAGGCCGAGCACGTGGAACGCCCACACCGCCGACTCATCGGCTGCGCGCCGCCGGCGGGTGAAGAGCAGCGCGGCGCTCTGCGGATCGAATTCGGTCTCGACGAACAACTTGCCAAACGCGGGGTGCGCAATATCGTCGGCCTGCCGCGCCAGCACCAGCTCCGAATAGCTGGTGACCTCGAGATCGCGCGGCCGATGGCCATGATTGACGATCGACAACCGTCGCACTTCGACGTCGTCTTCGGGCGAGATCGATACCTGCAGGGTGGTCTCGAAATCGCCGTCGCGGCGGCGGAAGGTCGCCTTCTCGAGGTCGAAGGTGACGTCGTACTTGTCGGGCTCACGCCCGACTGGAAGATAGGTGACCGACCACACGCGATGCGACCAGGGATCACGCAGGTAAATGAAGTTGGCGCCGCTGTCAGATGTCCAGTCCTGGCGCTGGCGCGTCACCGCGAGGTCGCGCCAGGTGCTGAACCCGCCGCCCGAGTTGGTGATCAGTGTCGCATAGCGGCCGTTCGAGAGCACGTGCGAGTGGGCGTTGCGCGTGTGCGGCGTACGGAAGTGCCGCGATGCAAACGTGGGAACGATCGGCGACGATGTCGTGCTCTCTACCGGCCGAGGCTCAGAGAGGATCGCCTCTCGCGGAATCCGCTCCTGCAGCAGAAGCTCTGTTGCCTGCACTCGCGGATCGGCGTGGAAGCGCTCGACGAAGCGATCGCTACCAAGCACGTTGGCCAATGCGACAATCGACATGCCCTGGTGGTGGGCGAAGAATGCGCGGACGATCGTCGGCTGAGGCGGGTCGCCGGGCTCCGCCCCGTCGACGGGAATCCTCGGCTGATAGTCGATCGATTCGTAGAAGCCGAACCTGCCCTCGAGCCCGGCACGGGCCAATGCCTCGAAGTTGTCGGCCGCGGCCGCGGGATCAACGAGCGCGCCGAGGGCCGTCGCGTACGGAGCAATCACGAGATCTTCGGCAAGGCCGCGTTTCAGACCGAGGCCCGGCACCCCAAACGCGCGGTACTGATAGTTGCCAGCGCGATCGGTGAGCGAGTAGGCCGATTCGGAAATGCCCCAGGGCACGCCCCGCTCCTGCGCGTATTCGACTTGGCGCCGGACACTCACGCGACAGCTTTGATTCAGCAGCGTACCGGTAAAGCTGCGCATCAGCAGCTGCGGCATCAGGTACTCGAACTGCGTACCGCCCCAGGCCACCAGCACCGCCCGGCCATGAACGTTGGTGACCGGCCGTCCGAGATGGAACCAATGATGCTGCGGCACGTCGCCCTTGGCGATCGCGATAAAGCTCGCGAGGCGCGCTTCTGACGCGAGCAGATCGTAGAACGAGCTATCGAGACGCCCAGGACCTTCGGCATCCGCCAGCCGATACCCGATCGAAAAGATGCGACGACGACGGTCGTAGAGAAACTCGAACCGCATCGCGTCGGCGAGCGCCGACGCGCGTCCAGCAAGCGATTCCCACACGTCGGCAGGGACATCGGGCGACACCTCCAGTTCGCCGACCCGGTCCAATGTCGCCTGCGTCCAGTACTCGATGTCGTCCCAGTCGGTGGCGACGTCGGAACGGGCATCGCCGGCCGCGACATTGGCGAATGCGCGTTCGAGATCCGCGGCCAGCGCCGCGACGTCTTGGTCGCGCGGCTCGTCGCTCGCAGCGCGCCGCGCCTCGTCGGCAATCGCGCGTGCGATTTCATTGATGCGCGTCACGATGCGGCGCGCCCCGGCGGCCGCCGTGCTCGACGCCGTCACGGCGGCCAGCACCTCGGCCGTGTCCTCGAGCCCGTCGAGGCGCTGCAGACGGGTCTGCGGCAGGCCGACCAGCGTCCGCAATCCCTGGGCAAGGGCGATCAGCGCACCGGCGAGATTGCCGCTGTCTACGGTAGATACGTAGCGTGGATGAAGCGGCGCGCGTGTGGAGGTGTCGTACCAGTTGAGGAAATGACCTTCGAACCGTTCCAGCCCTTCGAGGCCGGTCAGCATCTGGTCAAGCCTGGTCGCCAGAGCCTTGCTCGAAATGTACCCGAGGTCGTGCGCCGCCAGCGTCGACAGCAACCCCATCGCGATATTGGTCGGCGAGGTCCGCCGCGCCAGCGTCGATACCTGGCCGTACTCCTGGAAGTTGTCGGGCGGCAGCCATCCGTCGGCGTTGGTGACGAACCTTTCAAAGTACCGCCAGGTCTTTCGCACCGTGCGTCGAAGGCGCGCACGTTGTCGGTCATCGAGCGGGCGAGCACGCGCGCCGACCGGCAGACTGAGCCAGCACCCGATCCCCGGAGCAAGCATCCAGAGAAAGAGGAACGGCGCGGCAAGGCCGAGCGTGTTGCGGCCGCTGACGACGACGGCGAGAGCCGCAACCGCGGCAATGATCGGGCTCGCGCTCATCTCGCGGGAAAACCGAGCGAGTGCCTCCCAGGCCGGCAGACCCGCTCCTTTCGCCGCCGAAGTTGACGCGGTTTCCCACTCGAGCAGACGCCGTTTGGTGACCGCCAGGCGCACGATTGTCAGGCCAATCGCGTGCGCCGAATCGAACGCGTGATACGCGAGCAGAGCGACGCCGAGCGCCACCTGCGCGAGGGCGGTGACCGCATCGTTTCGGACGTTTCGCAGGAACACGGGGACTGACTGTGCGCGGGCGGGGCCGGTCAGCAGACGCGCGAGCACTGGCAGCAGCTGGGACGCGAGAACCGTCACCACGGCAACCGTCCACAGCAGCGGCGAGCCGGGCAGTGCCGTCCATCCGGCGATGAGCAACGCCAGCAGCGTCGGTGCGAGCAGGCTGCGCCGGAGGTTGTCGAAAATCTTCCAGCGGCTGATCAGCGGCAGCGGGTTGCGCTTCAGGCCGCGCCGCGAGGGAACGGCCGGAAGCAGCCACAGCAGAATCTGCCAGTCGCCGCGGATCCAACGATGCTGCCGGCGCGCGTGCGTCAGTACGCTCGATGGGTATTCGTCGACCAGTTCGACATCGGATACCAGCGCGGCGCGCGCGTGGAGTCCCTCGAAGAGATCGTGGGAAAGCAGCGCGTTCTCCGGCACGGAGTCTTCGAGGGCGCTCATGAATGCGTCGACGTCGTACAACCCCTTGCCGGTGAAGATCCCTTCGCCGAACAGATCCTGGTATGTGTCCGATACAGCGGTCGTATATGGATCGACGCCGGTGTGTCCTGCGTACAACCGCGCGAAGAGCGATCCTGCGGCGCTCTTGAAGGTGACGCTGACGCGCGGTTGAAGAATACCGTAGCCCTCGGTGACGCGGCCGACGGCGGGATCAAACCCCGGCCGATTCAACGGGTGCGTGATGATACCGATCAGCTCGCGCGCGGCATCGCGCGGCAATCGCGTGTCGCTGTCGAGCGTGATGACGTATTTCACCGACGGCAACAGCCCGAGATCGCCGACCTGAACCGAGAAGCTCGTGTCCGTCGCACCGCGCAGCAGGCGGTTGAACTCTTCGATCTTGCCCCGCTTGCGCTCCCATCCCATCCACAGGCGCTCGCCCGGATTCCACTGCCGGTGTCGATGGAACAGGAAGAAGCGTCCTCCCGGCGCGTCGGCGTAGTTCTCGTTCAACCGTTCGATCGCTCGGCGCGCTGTGGCGAGGATCTCTTCGTCGTGCGGCTGGGTCTCGACCGGCGCATCGCGAAAGTCGCTGAGTATCGCAAAGTGAATGTGCGGATCGAGGTTGCCGACCGCCTGGACTTCCAGGTGCTCGGCAAGATCGATGGCGCGCTCGACGCTGTCGAGGATGGTCGGGACGATGACCATGGTTCGGGCGTCACTCGGGATCTCGTCGTACTCGATCCGCGGGAGGCGCCGGGGTGGCACGAAATAACTGATCAGACGCTGCAGAATCTGGATGATGAATTCGCTCGCCGGCACGGCGATGAGCAGTATCACGACGAGCAGCCAGGCTCCGTGTGCCTGACGCGTGGAGGCATACCACGCCGCGGCCGCCATCGACAGCGCGGTGCCGAGCGCGATCGTGCTCAGATATCCGGGCGTCGCCCAACGGAACAGGAATCGGCGGAGCCGCTCGCCGAGCTTGGGCACCCACGCAATGCTGTTCTCGAAGGCGTCGCGGCCGGCACCGATCAAGTGGTAGCCAACATGTGCCGAGCGCGCCTCGATTGGGCCGCGCTCGGCGCCGCGCCTGGCGTATTCCACGCTCTTCAGCGCGACGCGGAGCTGTGCTTCACCCGTCGGATCGGCCAGTTCCTCGATCGCATGGCGATAGCGATCGCGGCTCCGGAAATCCATTCGTCCGTAGACGCCGGCCGGATCGCGATGGAGCACCTGTTCGACGAGACTGACGCTCTCGAAGAACTCGCTCCAGTCAAACGTCGAGACGAGGCGCAGACTGCCGACCAGGCTGGCCATCGCCGCTTGTTCCGACGCCTGATGTCGCCCCTCCGAGGTGATCGCCTCTTCAACGGAGTCGCCGCGGGCGGCGAGCGCATCTTCGAGATCGCGGCGTAATGCCGTCGCGTTCTCGAATTCCTGCGATCGCTGCAGCAGCCGGATGATGAACGCCGGGTGCAGCCGGGCAGGCCATGCGGCTGCCGCGATCGATTGTGACGCGAACCGCGTGACGAGCCGATCGGCCAGTTGCCGCTGCGTCCGGCTGACGGCGAGCACCTCGCCATGAATGCGCACGTGTTCCACCAGCGCGAGCTTCAGCGCGCTCGGCCATGCCCAGAGCTCCCCCATTGTCAGCGGCGCGATGGACTGGAAAGCCGCGATAAATCGTTGGAGCCGCTGGGCATCGAGCCGCAGACCGCTCAAGCGGATCACTTCACTCGCGAGCGCGTAGATTCGCGGCTGACCTGCGAATTCGTCGGCAGCCACATTCGGCAACCGTTTGAAAAACGACGCAGGCAAATCACGCCGCACGTCGCGCGCCGTTGCCGAAACGACAAAGTAATTGTCGAGCAGCCATTCGGCGGCCGGAGACGGTGGTTCACCGGCTCGCGCGTCGTCTGCGAGCGAGCTGTACACACCCGTCAGCACTCGCATGTGCTCGTCGAGACGACGAAGATGGGCGCGCGCGCTGGCACCGCGGCCGGCGGTGGTGAGAGCGGCGGCAAGTCGGCGCGCACGCTCCTCCAACAGTTCGACGCCGAGAAGCTCAGCGGCAAATGACGAGGCGGGGATAGCCAGCTTTCTGGCGGAGAACACCATACTGTGTAGAGCGCGACCCACTCGCGAGCGCTCACTCACCTCTTATGCAAGCTGAGTTACAACGGTTGACGCGAACGATCGGAGCTTTCGGGCGGAAAAGAAGAGTTGACGCGGTTCGACCCACGATTTGCCGCGACGTGAATCGATACTCGCGACGTAACCTGCCGCTTAGCTCATCAATGGCGCCAGCTCTCACGGGCGTGGAGCGACTACGCCTTTCACCGCCCACGCGCGCGCTTGGAGCACGAAGGGACCATCCTTTCGTGAATTCAACAGCCGATCGCGAAGACGCCCTTCGAGCGTCGCGCGGCCGGCGTCGGACAGCGACGCCACGTATGCACCGGCCGGCCCCTGCCCGCCGAGAAACGGGGTCCAGTAATCATCGAAGGACGAGAACGCGAGATCGATGACGATCGGTTGATCTTCGACGTCCTGGAGTCCAGCAGCGCGCCAGAGGGTCGCGAGTCCGCCTCGCTTCGAGAGCGGCATGTTCCGCTCGTCGCGCGCAGCAAGCGCCGGGTCCAACGCGACCGCTTCATCCCAGAACACGCGCAGCATTCTCATGCCGTCGCTGTAGTCCCATACCGCCGCCGCGACCACGCCGCCCGGTCTGGTCACTCGCGACATCTCACGCACAGCCGTGTCGCGATCGGCGACGAAGTTCAGCACCAGCTGTGAGACGGTCTTGTCGAAGGTCGCGTCGCCCCACTGGAGTGCCTGCGCGTCGCCGACCGCAAACCGCAATCGCTCATCCGGCGCTTTCGTTTGCAGATGCTGAATGAACGCCGCCGACGGATCGACTCCCGTTACCCGAGCGGACGGAAACGCGTCGGCAATGGCAAGCGCAAGCGAGCCACTCCCGCACCCAACGTCGAGGATCGAGTCAGACTCGCCGATCGCGACGAACTTGATGAACTGCGTTGCCAGCCGCCGACTCCATCGGCCCATGAATCGCTCGTAAGGATTGGCGTCGGCAAAGAGCTCTTTGTGTGGTGGCATGTAATCTATGTACGAGCAAAAGCCGGAATGCTGAAGCGTTTGCGATACGCGCCGCCGTTGTCGATCAAGGCGCCGACGTATGGCTCGCTCGCCACGAGGCATGGTACTCGCGAAGCACCGCGATCGCTTCATCGGCATTCGCGACACATCGAGGGATCGCGAGATCGGCGGCAGATGCGAGAGGCGGATTCTCAGCGAGCATCGTACTGCGAGTCCACTCGACCAGGCCTGGCCACATTTTGCCGACCAGGATGAGCGGCGCGCTTTCGAGGTGTTTCACCTGAAGCAACTGCCAGATCATCATGGTCTCGAGCACGGTGCCGATGCCTCCGGGCGCGACAACGAATGCGTCGGAGGCAAGCACGAATTGGTGAAGTCGGGTGAAGAAGGTCCGGTGCTCGAACGCCTCAGTGACAAACGCGTTGACCTCCTGCTCGAACGGGAGGTCGACGCGAATGCCGATTGATTGGGCATCCTTGATCGCCGCGGCACCTTCGTTTGCCGCTTGCATCAGGCCCGGCCCGCCGCCGGTAATGATGTCGCAATCCATCTCGGCGAGAGCGGCGGCCACGCGCCTGGTCTCCTCATAGCCAAAGGATCCTGGCTGGACCCGCGCGGATCCGAAGATCGTCACACGACAGCGATCGCGACGAGAGGCTTTGAGACGGGTCAGATTGTTGACCACGTCCCAGAGTCCAAGAATCGAATTGACGAGGATCCGCTTGACACCCTCTTCGTCGGTCAGGCTGACTGCAGCGGTCGTGTCCGCCTGGGCGCGATCGTTCATGATGGTTTCCTCCGTGACGACACCACAAATTGGGATATACAGTGTTCCTATTGTGAATCAACGACGCAGCAACAGCGTCGACAAGGAGTGCACATGTGCGATCAGGATCACTTTGAGGACGATCGACAGAAGTACGAGGCGCTCGGGCTGGTCACGCGCCGACAGTTTGGTGTCGTTCTCGGCGCCGGTATCACGATGATGCTGCCAAAGGTCGTCAACGCCGTCGCGGTGACCGAATCGGACGTGACCGTGACGACGCCCGACGGCACCGCAGACTGCTACTTCGTGCATCCAGCGAGTGGCGCCGCGGCAGGTGTTCTCGTCTGGCCTGACATTTTCGGACTGCGTCCCGCGTTTCGCCAGATGGGCAAACGACTCGCGGAATCCGGCTACTCGGTGTTGGTCGTGAACCCGTTCTATCGCGCGAAGAAGGCACCGACCGCGCCGAACGGCGCGGCGACACCGATCGCAGATGTACGGCCGCTGGCGCAAGGTCTCAACGAGACGACGCACATGGCCGATGCAAAGGCGTTCATCGCCTGGCTCGACAAACAGCCGTCGGTTGACAAGAACCGGAAGGTTGGCACTCAGGGTTATTGCATGGGCGGGCCAATCGCTTTCCGCACCGCCGCGGCGGTGCCCGATCGCGTTGGCGCGGTCGCATCGTTCCATGGCGGCGGACTGGTCAACGACACGCCGAGCAGTCCGCATTTGCAGGCCTCGAAGACCAAGGCGCAGTTTCTGGTGGCGATCGCGGAAAACGATGACCAGCGTTCGCCGAAAGAGAAAGATGTGATGAAGGAGATCTTCGCGAAGGCTGGCCTGCCGGCGGAAATCGAAGTGTATGCGGGTGCCGCGCATGGTTGGTGTCCGCCGGATTCCGGCGTCTACAACGAGCCGCAGGCGGAGAAGGCCTGGACACGCTTGCTCGCGCTCTACGGCAAGGCGCTGGCGTAAGCAGCGGGGACGAACGGCAATTTTGAGAGTCACCATACATTCTTGTTATCTCCCCGCTGTGACGGAACGATTTCCGTGCTTTACGGGTCGTTGACGCCGGCAGGGCTCGGATGTTGCTTTGGGCTACGACTCCGACGGAGAAACACGGTCGTCGGAGTCGACCGATCGCGCCCAAGGTATGTTGTCGCCGGTTACATCAACCATCGCCTGCTCGTCGCCGCCCTTGGAGAACGCCGAGTGGAGTTCTCGCCTGGGGCTATCGAGGCTGTCTATCAGGGCTCGGGTCTCATCAACCGGTAGTGGGCCGACCCATGTCGATCTTGCGTGGTCCTACGGCGACAGCGATCCAACCCCGCGCTTCGACATCTACGTGAACGGCCAGCTGTGGTATGGGCAGGTTGCAGGAACGGCGAAGAGAATCGTGTTCCTGAGTCCTACCACGACGTACACCTTCAGGGTAAGGGCGCGGGCTCTGCGTGTAACTGGTCGGACTTGAGCGATCCGTTTGCGGTGACCACGCCGGCGACCGACCCGAACGACCACGAGCCGCCGACGGTGCCTCCCGGCTTCTGGGGCGATGTCATCGATGGTGCCACTGAGGCGATGGTCTTCTGGGGAAACGCCACCGACAACGTGACCGCTCAGGAGCACATCCGATACTACTTGTTCCTGAATGGGCAATCGGAAGGCGCGACCGTTGACCCCTACCCGCATCAGTTCACGATGTACCTGACCCTCGGCATCGTGAACACGATGGAGGTGTATGCCGTCGACGAGGCAGGAAACCGCTCCGCCACGGCCACGGTGACGATCGACCTGAGGGCTGCCGATTCCGCACGTTAGAGGCTAGCGCGTCCGCTCGCGTCCCTTTTCGATTTGCGCGAGCAATCGCGCGGCTGTGTCCCTGATTGTGACCAGATGGTCGGTCATCGACTTTTGCTGGGCAAGGAACTCGTTCGTCTTTCGTTCGGCTTTCCCCAACCACGTGCCCAGCTCCTCGGCGATCTTCATCAGGTTTTCGTCAAGGGCTGAAACAGAGCCGGTTGTGCCTTCGTTGGATCCGTCCAGTGACTTGTTTGGAGTGATGGTCTCGTTCGGCATGGCATTCTCCAATGCAGGCTCGACAGGCAGGTCGCGCAGCTGCAGTTACGATCTTATCGCTTTAATACGCCCGTGTGGACTCGGCCGTGGACAGCCTCGTGACGCTCCTTGCCGAGTGAACTCGCCATCGTTAATGCTCATCCTTCGAGCGAGGATTCCAGAATCGCGAGGAGGCGCCGGCAAGACGATGACTTCAGGACGCCGTATCGGTCGAATCAATTCACGTGCCGTCGGATTTTTCATGCTGACCGACCTGCGGCAATGGGCGCGAGTCATTTCAGCCCGTTCACAACGAACAGAGTGCTCAGTCGGCGACCGTACGAGTAACAATACGATTGCCCATCTGGCGTCATTGCGAGGCTGTAGGTGGGATATCTGACGCCCGCGACATCTGAAGGTGCGAGCGTTCGCCACGCTTCCGCATGCCCGGTCGCGACGTCGACACGAAAAACGTTGACGCCAAACTCACCGCTCGCTTTCAAGAACACATATCTGTTCGACGACTTCAGATCGCGATGGATGACGCTTTCGATCGCGAAACAGATCGCCGAGGCGCTCGAGGGCGCGCACGAACACGGCGCCGGCCGCGCCCATCGAAGCCACAATCCGGCCATCCGGGCTCACTGCACCCGCGGCGGCACCCTCGACCAACCGGCGCGGCGCGCCGCCGGCCACATCCTGCACGAACAGGAACGGAGGACGTTTGGATTCTTGCGCTGC
>DATJKH010000058.1:0-2590 GCA_035491715.1 Vicinamibacterales bacterium
CCGGCGAGAATCGCCACGGTGACCAGTCTCGACAGCCACTCGTAGCCTGTCATGTATTTCGAGATCGCGAAGGCAACCGAGGCCTCGCGGCCCTGGGTGCGGAAGTCTTCCACGGTCGCCACTCCGCTCAGGACGTAGGAGAACAGCACATAGAGGATCGTGCAGATCACCAGCGAGCCGAGAATGCCGATCGGCATGTCGCGTTTTGGATTCTTGCATTCCTGCGCCGCCGTGGAGACTGCGTCAAAGCCAATGAACGCAAAGAACACCACGCCGGCCGCGCCGACGATCCCCATGAACCCGCCGTACTGGTGCATCACTCCTTCCGGAGTGGTGTAGGTCGTCACCGCAGGAATGAACGGTGTGTGGTTGGCCGGATTGATGAATCCCCACCCAACGAAGATCACGGCGAGCACGATCGACACCTTCAAGATGACGATGAGGTTGTTGACCCACGCGGATTCCGAGATGCCGCGGATCAACAGGCCGGAGAGAATCGCGAGGATGACGATGGCGGGAATGTTCATGATTCCCGTCACGCCGTCTGGCGATGTCTCAAATGGGGAGTGATACCACTGAAACGGGATCTCCATCCCGACGAACTGCAAGACCCTGTTGGCGTACTCGCTCCACGCGATCGCGACGGTGGCCGCGCCAACCGCGTATTCGAGCACCAGGTCCCAGCCAATGACCCACGCGACCAGCTCGCCCATCGTCGCGTATGAGTAGGTGTAGGCACTCCCTGAAATCGGGATCATCGACGCGAACTCGGCGTAGCACAATCCGGCAAACGCACAACCGACGGCCGCCAATATGAACGCCAGCGTCACGGACGGTCCCGCTCGCTGCGCGATGGCGTCGGCGGTGCGGACGAACAGGCCCGCGCCGATGATGGCGCCGATGCCGAGCGCGATGAGCGCCCCTGGACCGAGCGTCCGCTTTAATGTTTTCTCGCCGGTTTCCCGGGCGGTCTCGAGCAGGCTATCTATCGATTTGAGACGAAACAATGAGCCGGCCAACGTCCCTCCAGTCGAATGTGCAGTGCGCCTGTAGCGGCAGAATTATACATTCGAATACCCGATGGAACGGGCGCAATCGACCGCGCACACGAATGTGCGCGCTCGCGCGTTTACTGGCACGTCGTCACGACGTCCGCCGGTGACGGCACTGTCGCGGCGCTGATTCCCGAGCCGATGCGCGTGCTCCGCGACGCCTTCGCCGGCAGCATAGCAGCAGACTCCGTCCGAAGACTCGACCCCGATCGCATCGCCGATGGATCGGGGAGAGTGCTCAGCCGTTGCGTATTACTCGAGCGCGCGCAACAAAGCGCGGCAGCGCTTTTCAGGATCGCCCTTAAGAAGATCGCCAATCACCGCCAGGGATGAAGCGCCGGCGTCGATTGCAGAAACGGCATTCTCAATCGTGATGCCGCCGATCGCCACCGTCGGCAGGCCCTTGGCCGACGCTGCGGCCGCCACTTGTGCAACCGTCGAGAGGCCGATCGCGTCGTACCCGGTTTGCTTCGTCACGCTTCCGAACACGGGACCAATCGCCACGTACGAAATGGGTTCCCGCAGCGCCTGCTCCCATTGCTCGCGAGTGTGTGTGGACAAACCAAGGATTGCCGAGGGCCCGATCACCGCGCGCGCATCCGCCGGCGACAGATCGGTCTGGCCAATATGAAGGCCCGGCGCATTCGACAACGCGGTGACGTCCGCGCGATCGTTGATGATGACGGTTGCGTTCGCGGCCTTGGCATCCTCGAGGATTGTTCGAGCCAGATCGAGGAATGGCCCGCTCGGCAGGCTCTTGCAACGCAGCTGCAGCCAGCGGGCGCCGCCGTTGAGAAACGCGCGCGCCACGTCGATCGGCGCGCGGCCCGCGGCCGCGCACACGTCGGCGTCAACGATCGCGTAAAGCCGCCCCGCCGGAGGCGGGGCAAAAAGACGCTGCTGCTTAGGCGGATTCAGCGAGAGCCGACGTTTTGGGCTTGGCGGCAAAGCGCTCCATGAAGTGCGTGCTCAGGCGCCCGGCGATGAAATCAGGATCGTTCAGGATCTTCAGGTGCAGCGGAATCGTCGTGCGGATGCCTTCGACGACCGACATTTCGAGCACGCGGCGCATCCGCGCGATCGATTCCTGCCGATCGCGGCCGTGCACGATCACCTTCGCGATCATCGAATCGTAGTACGGCGAGATCAGGCACTCCGAGTGCGCGGCCGTGTCGACGCGAACGCCGGGGCCGCCGGGAATGCTGAACGCATGAATCGTCCCCGGTGACGGCACGAACGTCTCGGGGTCTTCAGCGTTGACGCGGCACTCCAGCGCGTGACCCGTGAACGTGACCTCGCTCTGCTTGAATCCAAGCCGCGCGCCGGCCGCGATGCGGATCTGTTCCTTGACGATGTCGATGCCCGTCACCATTTCCGTGACCGGATGTTCCACCTGGACGCGCGTGTTCACTTCCATGAAGTAGAAGTTGCCCTTCTCGTCCATGAGGAACTCGAACGTGCCCGCGTTGGTGTACTGCACCGCGCGCGCCGCGTCGACGACGACGCTGCCCATCTTGCGGCGGATCTTCTCGCTCACC
>DATJKH010000059.1:0-2083 GCA_035491715.1 Vicinamibacterales bacterium
TCGACAACATCACGCTGTACTGGCTGACAGGCACCGGCGCATCTGCCGCCCGGTGGTACTGGGAGCTTGGACAGTTCCTGGCCGCCGCCGGCGGCGCGGCTCCTCCTCCCGTCGCGGTTCCTGTCGGCTTTACGACGTTTCCCGGCGAGATTTTTGCCGCCCCGCGCAGCTGGATTGACGTGGCCTACCCCGGCGTCGCCTACTTCAACGAGGTCGACCGCGGCGGACACTTCGCGGCTTGGGAAGAACCGGCACTATTCGCGTCAGAGCTGCGTGCGGCCTTCAAGCCGCTGCGGTGACTCGTGGAGTGGCGGCCGCCGCGACAGGTTAGCGCGTCGGCCGCCGTCGGTCGGAGGTTCTGACGACGCCCCCGCTGGGCCAGGTTCCTCCGCCGGTCGCAGTTGCCGTCAACTTCACCACCTTCCGGTGGAGATTCTCGCTGCACCGCGCAGCTAGGCTGGCTCGCCGACAGATGCCGGCCGCGTCGCGAGCACGGGACACACGTTGGAGCTTCCCATGATGCGAGTCGCTCTTCTTATCAGCCTCGGCGCCATTGCGGTTTCGTGTCTCGCCAGTGCGGCGAGCACTCTGCCGCCGCTGCGCGCGGAACGCTGGGTCAACTCTCCGCCGCTCACTTCCGAGGGGTTGCGCGGGAAAGTCGTGCTCGTGGATTTCTGGGAGTACACGTGCGTCAACTGGATTCGCACGTCCCCGTACGTGAAGGCCTGGAATCGCGTGTACGCGCCCTTCGGGCTGGTCGTCATCGGCGTGCACGCGCCCGAGTTTGAGTTCGGCAAGGACGCCCGCAACATCGACCGCGGAATCCGCGACCACGAATTGACGTATCCCGTCGCCATCGACAACGACTTCGCCATCTGGCGCGCGTTCGGCAACAACGCATGGCCGGCGAAGTACCTCTTCGACGATCGCGGACACCTGGTTCGGCGCTGGATTGGAGAGGGGAGCTACGACGCCATCGAGCGCGAGATCCGTCGCTTGTTGGTAGCCGCACACCCCGACCGAGAGTTGCCGAATGTGAGCGAGCTGACGTCGACATTCGCCAACACCGGTCAACCCTCGTACGCCGGGATCACGAACGAGACCTACATCGGTGCCGAGCGGCGCGAATCGGGCGCCGTCACACTGAAGGGCGATTGGTACACCGCCCGTCAATACGTCGAACTCAAGAAAGGCAGCGGCGAGATCGTCATGCCGTTTGCCGGGGGCGAAGTGAACCTCGTCATGCAGCCTGGACCTTCAGGACGGGCATCCGTCTCGGTGCTACTGGATGGAAAACCCATCGGCGAAGCGCGCGGAATGGATGTGGGCCCAGACGGTATAGCGCGTTTCGATCGCCCAGGAATGATCCGCCTCGTCGCCGGCGCGCCGCGGCGACGCCATGTCCTGACGCTGTCCTCGAGCGATGCCGGATTGCGTGCGTATGTGTTCACGTTCGGTCCCTGAGGACGTTCGCGTCGACTTGTGTCCGCCTCAACAAGATCAGCGTAAGTGATCGCGGCGACATTAGAAGGTCTGACACAATTCCAGTTCAACGACCTCGCGAGCGTCGCGGTAAACAATTGGCCCAACAGCAAATGTCAGATCGGATGTGCGTTCGCCAGAGCTCGCGATGAACGCAACGCGAGCGGAGGCGGATGAAGGAGCACGCTTGGAAATTGACTCCCGCCGCGCGTGCTGACGCACACCAAATCCCACGAACGCACTTCGTTTGGTCCGTAGGCCACCGCCGCTACCTCCGGCGCGTCCGATTCCGGATAGTTCATATAGCGGGCCGGCGCGAGATACGGAGTGAGGGCCTCGACGCCTTCCAGACGGCCAACGAGCTCGCCGAAATGTCCGGCCTGTCGTCTTCCCGATTCGACGTGACCGTCGTCGGCGTCCGGAAGCATGTCAAGACCTCGCAGGGATTCACGGTGGCGGCACGATGGGCTCGCACCAGGCTCGCCCAGGGATTCTCGCTGGATGAAGCGGCGAAAGCCGTCGCCGCCAGCAAGCGAACGCTTGCGCGTCGCCTGCACGCCGTGCTCGGCAAGTCGCCCTTGTCGTATTTTCAGACTCTGCG
>DATJKH010000060.1:0-44269 GCA_035491715.1 Vicinamibacterales bacterium
GCGGCGCTTGCTGTCGGCCGCCGTCGATGATGACCCATCTTTGCCGGTAACCGAAATGCCCACGACCGGTCCAGCCATCATCTCGAGTGCGTGGTTGTCGACGTGATGATGCGGTGCAGGCTTGCTCCCGTCGAGCGGCCATGCGGCCGCGATATGGGCGGTGTCATGACAATGAAAGAGCCAGTTGCCCGGCCTCGTTGGTTTCCAGGTGAGGGAGAAGGTTCGGCCGATCGCTAACCGCTCCGTGTTCACCAGCCGTGGCGAGCTGTCGGCAGGGAATACTACGTCCGAGCTTTCATCGCCGCGACTGTCGACTTTGAAGTAGAAACCGTGGAGGTGCATTGGATGCACGGCAGCGCCGACATTCATCACCCGCATGTGAACGAGGTCGCCCGTCTGATAGGTGAGTCGTTCGGTATGCGGCCATGACTTTCCGTTCATGACCATTCGCGTGAGCCCCGTAATTGGCGCAAGGCCGTTCGGACCCCCATCAGCCCAGACGCCGATCAGAAACACCCGTTCAGTGCGCGCTGGTGCCCCGCGCGGCTCGATGAGAAACCCGCCGTACAGTTGCGTGTCACGCGGCGCCCGAAGATTGAGCGCGACGTTTGTCGTCGCACCCCAGTAGTAATACGTGCCCGGAGCACCGGCGGTGAAGCGTATCTCCCGTGTTTGACCGGCTTCGATGGTGATTGGGTCGGCGGCGCGTGCTGATCCAGTGGTGCGCGTGTACATTCCGTGAAGAACCAGCGATTCCTTTTCCAGCCGATTCCGCACGATCGCGCGAACCTCGGTGCCCTCCTGGACGCGAATGAGCGGACCAGGAATCTGAAGCGGACCACCCTCGAGCGCAAACGCGAGCACCTTGACGCCGGGATCCGAATCGCGATCCGGATGCCACTCTCCCTCGCGCGTCTCGAGACGAACCGTTAAGGTTGTCCCATCGAGCGAACCTGCGGCGGTGCGGTTGTCGTTGATCGCGATGGTCTCGACTTTTGAAGTTGCCGTTTGAGCCGCGAAAGTTGTTGTGTGCGTGACCGCGCTGACACCGAATGCGAGGAGAAGGAAACCGCAGCGAGCCATATCGTACCTCCCCTGGTGCTCACACCGTCGACGCCATCGATCCGGCCGTCACTCCGACCAGTCGACACGCGCGATGCGACCTTGCGTTCCTGTTGTCCACCCGACCTGGCTGTGCCTGCCGAAGCTGATGGTGTCGAAGCCCTCGGACTCTACCGCGGTCCACGTGCGCCCATCGTCATCCGATCGATCCGCCCCCGACGGGCCGACGGCCAGCCACGATCGCGCGGTGTTTGGAACCGACGCGACCGCCGACCGAAAGCCGGAGAGTCCGCGTTCATGCACGAGCGTCCAGCTTACGCCTCCATCAGAGGTTACCGCCACGTTGTCGATCGCTTCCCGCTCCTTGCGATAATCGCCGCCAACAATGACGCCGTGGACGGCGTCACGGAAGGCGATCGAGAAAATGCCCGCCGAGTCGCCCGTGGCGAGCGGTGTTCGATGCACTGACCACGTCTTGCCACCGTCGCCCGAATGAAGGACCCGCGCGGCCGAAGTTCCGATCCACACGTCTCGCGTGCCAAACATCGCGACATTTGTTCCGCTCGCTGCGTACGCGCCCTCGGAGGGGAGCGCCTCGGGCAAGGCGCCCGATGGAATGCGCGACCACGTTGCGCCCCCGTCGCTCGTCGTAAAGATCGCGAACTGCCGGTCGACTGAGTCGCTGAACGCGATGCCTCGCGCGGGTGTCCAGAACGCCATCGCGTCGAGAAAGATGCGCGGATCGGTGTTCTTCAGCTGCAGCGTCCAGTGCGCCCCGCCGTCCGATGTCTTGTAGATCCTCGATGATTCGCCCGGACCGATGCTGAGCACGTAGGCGTCGCGTTCGCTCACGGCATCGATGTCGCGAAAGTCGAGCTGCGCGGCGTCCGGGACGTGGAGGACCTGCCATGTCCGGCCGCCGTCGACAGTACGAAGCACCGCGCCGTTCGCGCCACTCGCCCACGCAACCAGGTTCGAGACGACGCTGACCCCGCGGAGGCGGCCTGTGACTCCGCTGGTCTGCAGCTGCCACCGCGGGCTCGCAGTTGCGCCGGTCAGCAGCGCTCCGCTGACCGCGATGGCGAGCGGCAGAAGCCGCGTTCCGCGGCTGAATTCCAGGGTGAAGAATGGCACGTCGATGGGTGGAGTCTAACTCACCAATTCACCAATTCACCAATTCACTTGTATTCTCTCCCTTATGGCCGCTCACGCTGTGCTCGTTACCGTTTCAGATCGTCCCGGCATGCTGTTTGGCATGACGGGCGTGCTCGCGAATCATCGGGCGAACATCACCTATGTCGATATGCACGGCGGCGGGGCGCTCTCCGACACGTACTTCGAATTCACGCTTCCCGAGAGTGCGGCGTTCGAGCATGTGCTCCGCGACCTGAGGGCAGTGGACGGCGTCGTTCAGGTCGAGGAAACGCCGTCGCTCGTCAAGATCTACGGCAAGCGCATCATCGTCATGGGAGGCGGCGCACAGGTCGGCCAGGTGGCGCTCGGCGCGATCGCTGAGGCGGATCGCCACAATATCCGCGGCGAACGGATTTCTGTCGACACGATTCCACTGGTGGGCGAGGCGGAACTTGCGGCCGCCGTTCGCGCCGTCGTGCGACTGCCACGCGTAAAGTTGCTCGTGCTCGCTGGCTCGCTGATGGGCGGAGAAATCACCCGCGCCGTCGAGGACGTGCGACAGAAGGGGACTTACGTCATCTCGCTGAACATGGCGGGCAGTGTCCCCGATGCCGCCGATCTCGTCGTCAGCGATCCGGTTCAGGCTGGTGTCATGGCGGTGATGGCGATTGCCGACACCGCGAAATTCGATATCGTGCGGCAGCAAAAGCGGAGGTACTAACCGCCATTCAACACCCGACCGCTGACGATCAATCCTGCGGAGAAGATGTTCAGTGCGAGCCAGGACGGGTGCCCGGGCGCGCCCGCGGCAGCATCGAACACAACCCCTTCCTTCACGTTCACGATCACAGGCCCAACGACGCGAAGGACCGCTGCGCCGTTCAGCGTGAGCGCCTGCCGGAAGGATGGCGACGCGAGCGAGCGGTTTCACGGGAACCCCTTGGGCATGTCGTCGGGTCGGGTAACTGTGGCGCGCGAAACTATAGGGTGGGGATCCGCGCATGTCAAACCTAAACGTAGTAATCTCCACGCACACACTCAGGTATTCCTATGAAAGCCACCCTCTGCCTACTTGGCGTGTTACTTCTGTGGGTGCGCGCAGTTCCTCCTCCAGCCGCGCCGCTCAGCTGCGACCTTCACGACTACAAGTCGCAACCGGGTCTGACGGCCATCATTGCCGATAACTACCTCGTGGTGACTTGGAAAGGCGACCGCGAGACTGAGATTCGTGCGCGGTACGGCATCGATGCGGGTCAACCCGTGGTGCGCGATCTCTCGATCCGCAAATCGAATGCGCAATGGACGACGCTCGGCGAGAATCTCACGCCCGAATATCGCATCGTGACGGGGGTGAGGCGAATGTCGACGCAGCAGGCGGATCCACTGCGTGCGGCCGGGATCGACTTGACGCCAGAGGTCATCGCAAAAAACCGCTGGTATGCGTTCTGGGATGCGCCGCTCTTCATTCCCCCGCCGCCTGCCCCCGGTCGCAGCCAGTCAGCGCGCACGCTCGGTCCACCTCGCACCGAGGCGGAAATCCGTCGCGCCACCGCGACGTTCAAAAGCAGTTCGTGCTCGGTGAAGACCGATGGTCATAGCCTGGAAACCACCTTTCCCGGCCTTACCCTGGGAAGCTTCGCCGGCGATCTGCGCTTTACCGTCTATCGCGGCACGAATCTGATCCGGATGGATGCCGTGGCGAGCACGAACGACGAGTGGGTTGCCTACAAGTACGACGGCGGGCTGCGCGGATTCTCGACGACGATCATGCCGCGCGTGAGGTGGCACGATACCGGCGGCCACGATCAGCAATACGCGTTCGGCGGGGTTCCGAATGAGGCGATCGTGCCTCTCAAGGCGGCGAATCGTGTGCTCGTCGCGGAAGGAAAGAACGGATCGATCGCGACGTTTCCGATGCCGCACACTTTCTTTTTCACGCGCGAAGTCGACACCAATCTCGGCTACGTGTGGTATCGGCTCGACGAGGGAAAGCGATTCGCGTTCGGGGTGCGTCAGGCGGATCGCGAAGAGGTCGCGCAGTATGTCGAGAACTTTGCGCTGTTCAACGCCCCCCCGGGCACGAAGCAGCGCATGGGGATGTACTTCTACGTCAGCTCCGATGCGGCTGAACCTGCTCGCCAGGGAGTGCTAGCGTTCACACACAACGATACGTTCAAGCCGGTGCCGGGTTACAAGACGATGGTGAACCACTTTCATTTGCGGTTCACCGAGCGAGTGCGTGCGTCGGGATCCTTCGACACACCGATCCAGGATCTCGCGGCGATGAAATCACTCGGTCTCAACATCATCGGCCTGAGCGATTTCCATGGCGACCTGCACGCGAACGATCCGGGGCAGGTTCGCTTCACCGATCAGAAGGATTATCGCGAGGCGACCCGCCGTGCATCCGATGCGGATTTCCTCGTCACGCCATGGGAAGAGCCGAGCGCCTTTTTCGGCGGTCACTACAACATCCTGTTTCCTAAAAACGTGTACTGGTCGAAGGTCAGGCAGCCGGGACAACCGTTCACAGAAACAGATCCAGTGTTTGGCAAGGTCTATCACACAGGCAGCGCGGAAGACGTGCAGCAGATGCTGGATGCTGAAGGCGCCTACTGGTATCACGCACACCCGCGAACGAAAGGGACGACAGGGTATCCCGATCTAATCTTCGATAAATCCTGGACCCGGAACGATCGGTATCTCGGTGGCGCGTTCAAGCCGGGGATGGGAATGGACTTGTCGGACACGCGAATGTGTGAATGGCGCTGTTTCGATTCCACCGACACGATGAACAATCTCTACGCCGGTTCCGGTCTTCGTCCGAAATACATCATTGCCGACATCGATACCTATCAGAAGGGCCCCGAGGATGATTTGTACCCGAATTTTCCGGTGAACTATCTCAAGCTGGATCGAGTGCCCGGGCCCGACGAGGACTGGAGCCCAGTTCTGAAGGCGCTTCGTGATGGCGACTTTTTCGTGACGACTGGCGAGATCCTGATCCGTTCGTATGGCGTCGAAGGTAGTGGAGACCGGCGCACGGTCACGGCCGACGTGGAATGGACGTTCCCGTTGTCGTTCGTCGAGGTGGTCTGGGGTGATGGCAAGACCATCGATCGCCAGGTCATTCCGGCCACAGACTTGCCAGCGTTTGGAACGAAGCACTTTGCCATTCCATTCGACGCGAAAGGAAAAGCATGGGTGCGGTTTGCCGTGTGGGATTCAGCCGGGAACGGCGGGTTCGTCCAGCCGCTCTGGCTTCGGTAAGTGTTTTCAGGGATACGACATGAAGACTTTCACCATCATCCTCCTTTGTGTAGCCGCGCCGCTGGCCTCAGCCCGTGCACAGCAGCAAGTCAACCCGGATGCAGCTACCATCGCCGACTTCAACAAGCGTGTCGAAGCGTATGCCGCGCTTCACGACAAAGTCGACGCGATGTTGACGGAGCCGTCAACGGATGGCCGGCCGGAGGCGGTCGTAGAGCATCAGCGTGCGTTTGCGAAGTTGATGCAACAGGAGCGGCCCAACGCCCACGCCGGCGACATCATGACCAAGCCAATGCGCAACGTCGTCCGCCGGCTGCTCGCGGGGGTGTTTCGTGGGCCGAATGGCCGCGAGATCAAGCACGCCATCCTGGATGAGTACATCGGGAATTTCGCCCTGCGAGTCAATCAGCCTTATCCCGACAGCGTGCCGTTCTCGACGGTACCGCTCGCGATTCTCCAGGGCTTACCGAAGCTGCCCGATGCGCTCGCCTATCGCTTTGTCGGCGACCGGCTGATCCTGCTCGATCAGCATGGACGGCTGGTTGTTGATGTGATGGAAAAGGCGTTTCCCTGATGCTCCCGGCTTCGGCAGACTGAGTCCGAAGCCGGGAACCATTGAACCTCTCGCCTAGTTGATCGCGAAGCAGTACAGTTTTCCCGCGCCCCCAGTCGCCACCAAATCCGGCTGACTACAGCCGCGTGATGGGTGGGCCGAGTTCCACGAGGTATTGCCTCCACCCGTGCGATCGAAGTGACCGACCTGTGCCCGGCCGCCGCCACTGGCGTTGCTGGTCCAGTTGGAACACGTGTGATCCTGTCCGTCGGTATACGCGCGGCCGTCCGGCTGAGAGCCGGTCAGAATGTCGTGCTCGTTTGGCGTGGACCCCGCGCCGTTGATCGGTTCCCCCTTCTCACTGAACACCGTCGTCCGCGAGAGGTTGTTGCCCATGCGCGCCTGCTCGATCGTGTCGCCGTGCAGATCGGCCACATCCTTCGCGATCGGCGCGGCGGCCCTGCCGTTGTGCCAGGGTCCATTGCCAATCCGATCCCTGGCGTTGACCGCAGCCTGTCCGCCTGATGCACCCGCGCTGAGATACGCGTGCCACGTCTTACTGCCCACGCCGGCGGCGGTTGCGAGTGCCTGGCAGTGTGCATCGGCACCCGCCAAACCGCCGAGGTTCGCTCCATCACCCTTGCCCACGCTCGTCACGAAGAACGACATCGGTGGCGGTGGCGTTCCGGCTCGACCGCCGGGCTGTTGTCCCGCGGGCGGCTGCCCTCCCGGTGGCGGTGCCGGTGTTGTCGGTTGCTGCGCGAACACTAGTCCTGATACTGCGACAAGCGCCAGCACCATGGCTCGAAATACACGCTGTGTGCGATCCATATCTACTCCCCCTGGGCGGTGATTCTAGCGAACTGACGCGGACAAGGGAAAAGGGAAAAGGAGAGCTGGAAGCCGGAAGCTGGAAGATGGAAGCTGGAAGCTTACACCCGCGCCTTCTTCCACCGACCGCGCCTGAACAGGATCGCGGTCACGACAGCCAGGGTCGAGTACGCGATCGTCAGAGCCATGAACACGCCGCGAGCGCCGAAGCCGGCGTGTGATGAGAGCCACCAGGCGAGTGGAATCTCCCACAACCAGAAGACGAAGAGATTGATGATGGTGGGGGTCCACGTATCGCCGGCGCCATTGAATGCCTGCGTGAGGACCATGCCGTACGCGTAGAACACAAACCCCAGGCTCACGGTTCTGAGACAGCCGACGGCAAATGGCTGGACGTTCGGGTCAGTCGAAAAAAAGGCTGCAATGTACGGCGCACCGATCAGAAACGCGACACCCACGGCGCCGAGAAAGATCATGTTATAGAGCGCTGCCGTCCATACGGCTTGCTCAGCTCGATCCGGTCGGCGCGCGCCGAGATTCTGGCCGACCATGGTCGCGGCGGCATTGCTCAGGCCAAAGGCGGGAAGCAGCGCGAACATGATGACGCGAATCCCAATCGTGTAACCGGCGAGTGCGTCGCTGCCAAAGACGGACAGAATCCTCACCAGTCCGATGTAGCTCGCTGTTGCGATCAGAATCTGAATCGTTCCTGAACCAGACAGGCGAATCACGCTGCGCATCAACGCGAAGTCCAGTCGCAGATGCCGGGCGTTCAAGCGAACGCGACTGCGGCCGGTAAACAGAATCGCGAGCTGGCACGCGACCGCCGTGCCGCGGCCGAGATTGGTGGCGACGGCCGCGCCCATCACGCCGAGTTGCGGAAACGGTCCGAGTCCGAAGATGAAGCACGGACCGAGAATGATATTGAGAATGTTGCCGATCCAGAGGACGCGCATGGCGATCGCGGCATCGCCCGAGCCGCGAAACACCGCGTTGAGCATGAACAGAAGCAGGACGGTTGCGTTTCCGCCGAGCATCACGCGCGTGAAGCCGACGCCCGATTCGACGACCTGATCCGACGCGCCCATGACGGTGAGCAGTCGCGAGGCATTTGGCGCCGCCACCGCCGCGATCGCGAGCGCGACGACCAGCCCGAGAATCACAGATTGGCCGGCCGCGCGCGACGCGCCTTCCGGATCGTGCTCGCCGGTTCGACGGGCGACGAGCGCCGTCGCTCCGATCGAGAGCCCCATTGCCGCGGTGTAGATGATCGTCAGCATCGATTCGGTGAGGCCGACGGTGGCGACGGCATCGGCGCCGAGATGCGCGACCCAGAAGACGTCAGCGACGGCGAAGATCGATTCCATCGCCATCTCCATCACCATCGGGACGGCGAGCATGATGACAGCGCGCCCCACCGGGGCGGTCGTGTAGTCGAGATGCGATCCCCGCAGTGCCTCCCGGATTGTGGCCAGGAGGCCGCTCGCGTGCGCGGGATCGTCAGTGTTGACCGGCGGAGGAGTGTTCATCGCAGGGGCGACCCACTATACCCCCGGAAAAAACCGTAAAAGGTGGCTGGCACCTTTCCCTGAAAGGTGCCAGCCACCTTTTACGGGATGCGAAAGTCACAAAAACTGTTGAATCAGGGATTTGGCGACAAAAACGTGGGGTTCGGCGAGCGGGTGCGGACCCGCTCCGGAGTGAGCGAGTGAGGCGACTAGGATTCGGTGCGGACGACGCTGCCGTCCGGAGTCCATCGCAGGAACGCCGAATTGACGAGCACATCGATCACGCGGTCACATGACATGTGATCCAGTCCTAACAAGCGCGCGGCCTGTGGCGGCGTCAATCGCAGCCCCGGCATCTCGTTGAACTCGGCGCGCACCCGTTGAAGCAACAGTGTTAGGTCCATGCCGTTCACCGAAGCAAGGGTTAGGCCATTTGCCCATTCTTCCGTGAATTCCCGGCGATTCTGCGATAACCGCCGCGATAGCTCGCTTGATAAATGCACCGATGGCGACAATCGCGTAGGGATAGACGACCCGTGCGACATCGTTGTCGCTTCGTTCGTGCGGCACCGTGACTTCGATGAGATACTCAGCGGTCTGATTCGAGACGGATGATTGCAGATTCGAGCGACGAGATGGGTGACACGGTCGTTCTGGTTACCGAAACGGAGTTTCATCGCGCGCCGGATGTCTTCAAATCGGCCGCTGTGAAATGTCTCGCAGTGCCCGGCGACGAAGCCACGCTGGCACGCGCAGTAGAAAAGCACGGCACGCAGTACGTGATCGTCGGATCGGTCAAGTACTCGGGCGCCATCTACGACGCCCTGTCGCAAGGCGGCGTCATCGCACGCTTTGGTGTTGGCCACGACGGCATCGATAAAGAGAAAGCAACCGCCGCCGGCGTGCTCTGCACGAATACTCCCGGCGTGCTCGACGAGTCGGTGGCGGAGCTTGCGATGCTGCTCATCCTGGCGGCCGCCAGACGGCTGCCAGCGTTAGACGCCGAGATGCGCGCGGGGACATGGAACCTGGGACCGTCGGGTATCGAGCTTCGTGGTAAGACACTGACGGTGATTGGCGGTGGCCGGATCGGGCAGGCGACGGCGCGCATTGCCTCGGCCGGCTTCGGCATGCGGACGATCGGCTTCCGTCGGACCTCCCGCGCTGACGCCCCCGGCTTCGACTCAATGGCCGCCGATTTTGCGTCTGCTGTCGGCGATGCGGATTTTGTGAGCCTGCACATCAATGCCGAGCCCGCTAACCACCAGTTTCTCAATCGCATGCGACTGAGCCTGATGCCTGCGCGAGCGTGGCTTATCAATACCGCGCGCGGATCGGTCGTCGATGAGAACGCACTGTATGACGCGCTCGCAGAAAAGCGTCTGGCAGGGGCGGCACTCGATGTGTTCGATCGTGAGCCGTATGTGCCGGCCGATCCGTCACGCGACTTGCGCACGCTGCCCAACGTCGTTCTGGCTCCGCACGTCGGCAGTCATACACGCGAGGCAAATCGCGGCATGGCTGAGCGCGCGCTGCAGAACATCATGCGGGCTCAGGCCGGCGATTTCGCGGCGATGGATTTGTTGAACCCGACAGTGATCGCGGGTCGGGAGCGCTGATTTCCTTCCGCCTAAAGGTGGAAGCTAGCAGGATCTCACCGTCTCAACAGTCGCAACTCACCGGCAGCAGCGCGACGAGGCTCATGCTGCTGAAGATTCGAGGCAGTGCGATTGAGCGATGCGATCGACATTGCCAGGCTGGGCGCAAGCAGCGTCAGCAGGCGTGCATGATCGTCGCTGAACGCCTCCGGTGTCGCCGCATAGAGTGAGATCACTGCCAGGACGTTGCTCTCATGAACCAGCGGCACCGTCAACGACGACCGCAACGGTGGAGCCACCGTGCCCACGCCAGATCCGAGATCGATTCCTGGATCTCCATTCAACACGAACCGTCGATGCGCGGCCGACCAGCCGGCGATGCCGGTGCCAAGTGTCACTCGCGCGCCGCGTAGCGCAGCCGCGTGCGCACCATCCGCATACTGGACGGTTACCGCATCGTGTTTTTCGTCGTAGACAAAGATGGCCATCGAGCTGCACGGCACGACCTGCCGCAACATCATCCAGGTCAACGCGCCGACGTCCCCAATCGTGGCTTCGCCGGAAACCGCGCGGGCGAGGCTCGCCACTGCCAGGACTTCACTCGTCGCTGCTTCGATACCCGCCGATCCATCGACAGGCTCCAGCTTCGGCGACTTCGCGTCGCCAAATGTTCTAGCCACCGAAGGCATCGAATCAGCTGCCGGCATGATCCGTTCGTAAACCCGGAGGAACGTATCGACGATCGCGGGGTCATACATCGTGCCGCGCCGCTCCATCAGAATGGCCAGCGCGTCGGCGTCCGACATCCGTCGGCGATACGGACGATCCGAGGTCAGCGCATCGAAGCAGTCGACGACCGAGAGAATGCGGGCGCCGATTGGAATGGATTCCCCGGCAATGCGATCCGGATAGCCGGTGCCATCCCAGTTCTCGTGGTGGTGACGAACGATCGGAACAACCGGGTAAGGAAAATCAATCGCCGAGAGAATCTCCGCGCCAATCGGTGCGTGCAGTTTCATCTTCTCGAACTCGGCAGGCGTCAGCTTGCCCGGCTTGTTGAGGATGTGCTCTGGCACAGCGATCTTTCCCGTGTCGTGCAACAGCGCCGCCGCTTCGATCGCTTGCAGCGTGTTGTCGTCGGTTATGCCCATCTCTCGCGCCAGCGCGAGCGCCGCAATCTGCACACGCCTGATGTGGCCATGTGTGACTTCATCTTTCGCGTCGATGGCGGTCGCGAGCGTTTCGACTGTCGACAAGTACAGCCGGTTGAGCGCGATGACGTGCCCCTTGGCATCCTCAACCCGTCCGAACGACGATCGCATGGTGAGGTAGAAAATCAGCAGTAGCGGCGGAATCAGAGTGAGCGCTGAGAAGTGAACCATCTGCAGCGCCACGACGAGCAGAAGCGCGACACACGCGCCAGCCGCATACCCCGGTCCCAGCCAGAGGAAATGTTCCACCCAGACGGCGCGAGGAGGCCGCTTCTTCGCAAGCGCAATGGCCGTCGCGGTTAGACCGCTGTTGATCGCGAAATAGCTGCCCGCGAACGCGATAAGCGGCAGGATCAGTCCGGACGAGGCGGTGCCGTTCGGAAAGAGCGGCTTGCCACCTGCGAACAAGAAGAACAGCTGACCCGATAACCAGACCGACAAGGCCAGGTTGCCGAAATTGAAAATCGTCTGCACGCGTGTCAGCTTTCGCTGCCACGCGATGAGAACGCTGTCGGCGGCTAACGTAATCGCGCCCGCCTCCGGTCCAAACAGGAGCACAGAGGCGAACACGAACATCTCCGACGGCGAGAAATGCGCTTCAACCGATGGGATCTTCAGCGTGAATCGCCCGCTGACCAGCGTAAGGGCAGCGAAGAGCAGGAACTCAACACGCGGGATACCGTGACGGAAGAGCGAGAAAAAGCAATAGCCACCAAGCGACAGCCCGACGGCCGACACCGTCGCGATATAGATCTGCGCCGATCGTGAGAGAGAGCTTGGCGGCTTGTTGCTCACAGCTGACTAGTGCCCGCCTCCGACGGCCGCATCGCCCCACACGACATGGTTGGAGTCGGTGTGCTCCATGTCTCCCCACACCACGTGCTGGCCTGACGGGGACCGAATGCTGTCGCCCCAGACCACATGATAGTTATTGGTCCAGTCCGCGACGTCTCCCCACACGACATGGTTCGCCGGAATCTGTGCGATCGGATTATTCAGGCCGAGCAGATTGAGCACGCCAGTTTCGGACGAATCGGCCTGCACGAACAAAACACTCAGATCGACCAGTCCAAGCAGCCGGACGCCGGTTCGATCGTAAATGCGATCGATCATCGTGCCGGTGTCGCGGAACGTCGCACCGCTCGAGGTGCCGAGCAGACCGTCGACTGTATTCAGCAGCGACGCGACGAGACCCGTGGTCGCAATTTTCTGTGACTGCGGAAAATTCACCAGGCCCGAGCCCGCGCCGACCAGCCCACCGTTCGGCATGAACGTGGCGCCCATTTGCAGCGCTACCTTGACCTGGCCGGGCGTCATGAATGGATTGGCGTCGAGCAGCAAGGCGACACCGCCGCTGACGACCGCGGTCGCCATGCTGGTTCCGGTCAGCCGGAAGTACGAGTTCTTGGCTGACCCGGCGATATGCCACGACGGATAGTTCTTCGAGAGATACGATCCCTGCGCTTCGAGCGACACGATTCGCGTGCCGGGAGCGACCACGTCCGGTTTCACCGCCAGGTCGTACCGAGTTGGGCCCTTCGAACTGTAGGCCGCCACTGTGTCGTCGGAGCGCGTGACGGTGCCAGCCGTGTCAATCGCACCGACGGTGATGGCAAACGGCGAATTGCCCGGAGACGTGATGCCGCCGAGCACGGGCGCACCGCTTGATGTCACCCCATAGTTGCCCGCGGATGCGACGACGACGACGCCCGCTTGGACGGCGCGCGCAACCGCCTGGCAGAGCGGATCGATCGCCGCCGGCTCGGACACCGCATGTCCGAGCGACAGGTTGATCACGCGGATGCCGTACCTGGTGCGGTTCGCGATCGCCCAGTCGATGCCGGCGATGACGTCGCTGGTGTATCCGACTCCCGTCGCGCCGAGCACGCGCACGTCGATCAGGTTCACACCTGGCGCGCTGCCACCGGCAAACGCTGTAGTCACATACTTCGGCGCTGTTGTATTTCCGCCGATGATTCCCGCCACATGCGTCCCATGTCCGTAGGGATCCCCGGTGGTCGGTCCTTCCCACGACACAAGATTCACACGAGCAATGACGCGTGAGTCGAGTGCAGAGTGAGGAGCGATGCCAGAGTCGACGACAGCGACCCCGATTCCCGATCCGTTGTACCCGGGTGTGGCCAGCAGTCCCAGCAGTCCGCCGCTGCCTTGCCACATCGCGCTCGCGCCGGTCACCTTGTTGGTGATCGCCATGTCGGAGACGACGACGGCGTCGGCGGAAATATGGGCGAACGCGGAGTCACGCGACATTGCGTCGAACTCCGCGCGCGAAACCTCGAGTGCGACCGCTCCTTGGAGCTCGCGTCGAACGACGCCGCGGAGCCGGCCGCGGATCGATCCGAGATCTCCGTCGGACGCGGGCTGAACGATCAGGCGAATGCGGTCAGCGGCGACGTTCGCGAGATCGCCCGATAACGTGGGCCGTCGCTGACCTGCCGGGTGAGCCGGAAGCCCGGTCAGCAGGCACAGAATGACGGCAATGAAGAAAAGCGGACGACGCGACATGCTTTCAAGACCCTTTCTTCTTGGGGTTCAACAACACCGTCGAGCGCGCCCCGCCACCAGCGCGTAGTGCACGCGGGTCGACAGGGCGAGAGCTCGTCCGCAAGAATTGGTCCCGTTTTGAAACATTAGAGGCCGTCGGGCATAAACGTATAAATATCTCATTTATAAGCATTTATGGATTTGTGCCTGCGCGTTACATTCCTCGTACGTGTTCCGTTTTAGACCTGCGCAAACAGCAAATCTGGCGGATCGAACAAGTAAGTAAATTTGAATCAGTTGGTTACGCGTCAGTGTGCTGTTTCAGCGCACTCGATCACGGAAGGGAACACGCTGATAAGGGGTAACCAGGAGTGCGCAGGACGCGGTGTTGTCTTAACGGAAGACTCCGGCGCGTATTGATCACGTTCGATGAATTGCGCCGACGATTCAATGAATCGGCAATTTCAAACCTCAGGAGTATGGCACACGAGTTGCGCCTCGGGCAGCATGACCAAGCCAAGGCGGAAGGATAACGGAGCAGCACAGAACGTCGGACGCACAATCGCGGCCACTGTGGACCGTGACGTTCTCGCACAGCGCGCGTACGAGTTGTATCTCGCGCGCGGTGCTCAGGACGGTCGCGATCTCGATGACTGGCTGGCGGCGGAGCGTGAACTCCAGGAGCGACGGGCGCTGCAGCTCCCGCGACAGTAGCTCAGAAAACTTTTCCGCCGAGGGGAACCTCGGAGTTTGGCGCCAACAGGATCACGGCGCCCTCACGGTCCGGTACGCCGAGTGTCAGGACGTCGGACATGAAAGGACCAATCTGTCTCGGCGGAAAGTTCACCACCGCGACGACCAGCCTGCCAATCAAATCTCCTGGCTGGTATACGTGATCATGGGTGCCTCGGATGAGCTGGTGCCTTCGCAGTTGATGTTCAACGTTCAATGCTCAATGTTCAAGCGCGCATCGGCTGTTCCGGCTGGGAATACAAACACTGGCGTGGCGACTTCTACCCGACCTCGATCTCACGTCCGAAGTGGTTCGAGCACTACGCACAGATTTTTGACACGGTTGAAATCAACAATACTTTCTATCGACTGCCAGAGCGCAGCACCTTCGCTGCGTGGGCCGAGCGTGCGCCACGCGGATTTCTCTACAGCGTCAAAGCGAGCCGCTTCCTGACGCATATGAAGAAGCTGAAGGATCCCGAGGAACCTCTCGATCGACTGTTCAGTCGGATGACGGCGCTGGGTGACCATCTCGGCCCTGTTTTGTACCAGCTTCCGCCGGGATGGAAGCTCGACCGTGATCGTCTGGAGCATTTCCTGCAGGTGCTTCCACACGGCTTCCGCCATGTCATGGAGTTCCGCGATCCGGGTTGGTACTCGGACGATGTGATGCGAATGCTGGAACGGAACGAGGTGGCACTCTGTCTTCATGACATGCGAGGGTCCGCGACCGGCCGGCAGCGTGTCGGCCCGTTCGTGTATGTGAGATTCCATGGGGCGAGCGGGACGTACAACGGCAGTTATTCCGACGCGCGGCTGTGCGACTGGGCGACGTGGCTCGCCGCTGAACGACGCGCCGGCGTTGACGTTTACGCGTATTTCAACAATGACGTTGGTGGCCATGCCCCTCGAAATGCTCTCACCCTGCGGCGACTGATGGAGGACATGCAATGAATAGCCAGCAGAAATTCCTGCTTGGCGTGGCAGCGGGCGCAATCGGCGCCCTTGTGGGCCGGCAACTTGCGCGAGGAACTCGACGAATCGACTTCACCGGGCGCGTCGTCGTGATTACCGGCGGGTCCCGAGGACTGGGTCTCGTTCTGGCTCGGCAACTGGCGTCCGAAGGCGCGCGGTTGTGTCTGCTGGCGCGCAATGAGGACGAACTCGGTCGTGCCGCCGCGCAGTTCCCGCCAGGCGTCGAGGTCATGACGCTTCGCTGCGACATCCGTCGTCGTGGCGATGTCCGTGCCGCAGTCGACACGATTCTCGATCGGTGGGGCGTGATCGATGTGTTGATCAACAACGCCGGTGTGATTCAGGTAGGACCGCTGGAGCACATGACGACCGGCGATTTCGAGAATGCGATGGCAACGCATTTCTGGGGGCCGCTGCATCTGATGTTCGAGATCGTTCCCTCGATGCGACGTCGAGGCTTCGGCCGGATCGTGAACATCTCGTCAATCGGCGGACGCGTCGCCGTGCCGCATCTCGCACCGTACTGCGCGAGCAAGTTTGCGCTGGCTGGTCTCTCCGACGCGGTCCGCACGGAGCTCGATCAGTACGGTATTCGTGTGACCACGGTCGCGCCCGGGTTAATGCGCACCGGTTCACCGGTGAACGCTGACGTCAAAGGACAGCACGAAGCGGAGTATGCGTGGTTTGCCATTTCCGATTCGCTTCCGGGCATCACGGTGTCGGCGGAAAAAGCCGCACACCAGATCGTCGAGGCCTGCCGCTACGGTGATTCCGAATTGACGATTTCGCTCGCAGCCAAAGCGGCGATCGTCGCCAACCATCTCGCTCCTGGCGCGATCGCGCATGCATTGACGATGGTCAACGGCTTTTTGCCAGGCCCGAACGATGCGAGCGGCGACCGGGGTAAACGCGGCAGGGAGAGCACCTCGAAGTGGGCCCCCTCGGCGGCGACAGTGCTCACCGACAAGGCAGCGGTGGTGAATAACGAGGTATGACTCTATCGGGATCCGTTGTCCGGGATCCGGGTGTGTGCAAATGGCGCGATCTTCAGACCGCGCCATTTACGGATTTGTCGCGCGTTGCTCGACGCTCTGTTTGAACTGCTTGAGGTCTTCTCGAATCTCCGTTGCCGCGTCACTGCCAACAAGCCTCACGATGGCCGCGCCAAGCTTGCCGCCTGGCGGACTGTACTGAAGGCGCACTCTCACGCGCGTGCCGCGTGCCGCACCGAGATCGTCGAAGTGCACCGATCCGGCGCTGACGACGTCAGAGCCTTCAATCGATTGCCACCCGATCAGCTTGTTCGGAACCTCGTTGATGATTTCGGCGTTCCACTCGACGGACGTGTTGGCCGGTCCCTTTGCGCGCCAGCGCGATAGCGTGTCGGTGATGCGTTCGACTGACTCGAGGTGACGCATCACGCGCGGCAGATTTTCCAGGTTGCGCCAGAAGCGGTAGAGGATCTCGACTGGCTGATTGATCGTCACGCTCTCGTCGACAATCACCCCCGCGCTGCCGCCGAGCGCGCGCCGCGTGTCCTGCCCGGTGCCCGCAGTGTTGATGCCGAAGAGCTCATAGGTGTCGCAGTGCCCGGACGCGCCGCGTCGGACCAGCAACCCGCCGAACGCGGCCATCATCCATCCCGCCGCACCACGTCGTCTCGTGAGCCCGTACGCCGCGAGTCCCATGCCCGCGGCGATGGACAGCCAGCGCTCTGCTTGGCTGATGTTCTGGCCCGCTCGAACGCGTGCCTCTTTCACGTCCTGAGGAAACTCGAGCTCCATGAAGGTCATAAGGTTATATGGTCGGAGTCCAGGCCGGCGAATCACTTGCTGGGAACGACTCCTCTGATGCGTTCGCGACAATGTCGGGCGTACGCCAGCCGCGATCCTTCAGCCGTCGATCGATCCAGTTCCGCGCGACCCCCAGGTCGCGGCGGCCCATCATCGCACGAACGCTCAGCACGGTGCCGGCGGCAGCGAGCAAGCCGCCCGTAACCCCTCGGCGCCTCGCGCCGAACGACGTCAGCGCTGCACCGCACAGAAGCGCCATCCATCGCTCCTGATCGTAGTTGGACAGTTTTGTCGCAAGACTCGGTTCATCCCAAACGCTTTTATCACTACGCGGCAATATCAGGTTCAACGGTTCGTCCGCCATGGCAACGTCCTTTCCCGGTGTCGTCCGGTTCGCCAATGGTGCACAAGATGTGCCCAGCTTGCATGGGACAGGGGACAAGGCAAAAAAGGAAAAGGGAAAAGGGAAAAGGGAAGGGGCAAAGCGATAAAGGACGCAAGAGGCGGCTCAGCCGCCGTGGAGGCGGTGTTTGGTTTTCGAACAACAGCGTCACGATTGCGCGGGCGCGTCACCTGCCGCATACGTCGCCAGATAGCGTTTGAGCTTGAGCTTGCGTCTGGCGCTTTCGCTGGTCATCGATCGAACGACACCAAAGACAGGACGTTCGGGCCACGGTCGATCGTACATGCCCAGAACCCACGCATAACTCGCAGACGACACAGGGTCGCGGCCGTCGAGCGAGTATCGATTCATCAGGTGTTCCATTATGCCGAGTGCGTCTGCGGGTGTGTCGGACCACTCCAGGATCTTCTTTCCCCACAACATACGCATGTATCCATGGAACCATCCTTCGCGTTTCAACTGGTTCATCGGCGCATTCCACACGGCATCGTGCGTCGTCGCGCGATCGAATGTGTCGAGGTCGTAGACGTGCGTCCGCGGGTCGGACTGATGGCATTCGAGCGTCCGGCGGGCCCATTGCGGCAATGTGTCATAGGAGCCGTAGTCCGGCACATAGTGCGCCCCGTTGTATGCGAGTTCGCGCCAGACGACGAGCTGATCGAGAAACGCTTCAGCAGAACGGGATGTGTTCCACCACCCGTCGCGCGCTCCGCGCGCTGCCGACGACAACCTGCGCGTCGTCCATCGCTCTGCCGTCATGATCGAGGCAAAGACGTCGTGCGCGGAGATGTGGCCAAAATGCAGGTAGGGGGACAGCCGGCTGGTCACATCGAGATCAGGATGGTTGTGATCGTCAGCATACCGCCGGAGATGCTGCTGGATGAATTGATGAAGCCTCGACGCCGCGCGCTTGGACCCACCCTGAATCTCGACTGGAGATACCGTGTGATCGATTGGAAGCGTCCGGGCGAACGTGCGCGGGGCCCGAAGCGCGTTGGCTTCCAGCGCAGGCCAGCGCTTGATGATGTGAGACGGCAAACCTCGACGCGCAGCAGTCGGTGGTAGAGCCTGCAACGGCTCAGCGTCGGGAAAGTCCTGAAGATGTTGGCGTAGCGAGCGCTGAACGAAGGCTCGATAGCCGCGCGCGCTGGGGAAAGCGCGGCCGTGCGCAGCGAGCGGGATCAATCCGTTCGAGTCGACCGCCTCCAATCGGCAGTCGACCTTTCGCGCTGCTGCGTCGAGCATGCGTGGAATGAAGAAGCCCGGATACCAATCGGTCACGACTGCCGCGGCATGCAGACTCAACGCGTGGAGCAGTCCCCGCGCGTCACCGGCGCGTCTCTCGACATATGGGTAATACACGCCGCGCGACTTCGCCGTTGCTTTGACGTTATCGGCCATCCCTTCGAGGACGAACGTGTGAAGCCGATCGCTGGCCCAGCGATAATCGCAACGCAGCGCTTCGAGGATGATCAGCGGACGGCCGAGTTCCCGGGCGAGCTCGACCGCTCGCTGGAGCCCGAAATTGAATCGTACCCGCCGCGCCGTAATCATCCAATAGACGATGAACTGTCGCCGCGGGTCGGCTGCGAGATTGTTGAGCGGGTGAATGCGCGATGCTGGCACTGCTGACAAAGTTGGAGTGTCCCTTCCCTCCGGCGTCCCCGACTGTTGAGAAGTGAAACGGAAACAGTGGAGCCGACTGACCCAAGTTGACGACCAGCGTGGAAAAGAACGCGAGCTCGGCGGGTTGACAGGCCCGGTCCTTCCATGTAACTATAAATCCGGATTAACGGATGAATCAGAATGCCCGCTACCGCTGAGATTTTCGACGACCTCAGCACGCTGTCGGACGCGACGCGCAGCCGGATGCTGCTGCTCCTCGAACGTCACGAACTGACCGTATCGGAGCTCTGCACCGTGCTGCAGTTGCCTCAGTCGACAGTGAGCCGCCATTTAAAGACGCTTGCTGACGCCGGCTGGGTTGCATCCCGGCGTGACGGCACGAGCCGCTACTACACGCTCACGCTCGATGATCGGGAAACTCATGTGAGGCGGCTTTGGGCGCTGCTCCGGGATCAGGTGAGTCTTACTGCTGGCGCCGATCAGGATGCGCGGCGACTGAAGAACGTCCTGGCGCGGCGGCAATCGAAGTCGCAAGAGTTTTTCGAAAGCACCGCGGGCCAGTGGGACAAGGTCCGCGCGGATCTCTTCGGTGCCGGTTCGTATTTGCAAGTTCTGCCGGCCCTGATAGACGAACGCTGGATCGTGGGGGATCTCGGATGCGGCACCGGCCAGGTCGCGAGTGCCCTGGCGCCGTTTGTGGCGCGATTGATCGCCGTCGATCGATCGGGAGAAATGCTCCAGGCGGCGCGGCGGCGATTACGCGATCTGCCAACAGCGGAAGTTCGACGCGGAGAGCTCGAGGCGCTTCCCGTCGCCGATGGTGAGCTGGATGCCGCAACCTTGATTCTGGTACTGCATCATCTTCCCGATCCGTCGGCGGCACTGGCTGAAGCACATCGGGTTTTGAAGACCGGTGGCCGGCTTGTGATCGCCGACATGCTGCCCCACGATCGAGAAGAGTACCGTCAGCAGATGGGCCACGTATGGCTCGGATTCAGCGAGGAGCAAATGCAGCGACTGCTCGTCGCCGCGGGCTTCGATCGCGTTCGCATCACGGCGCTGCCCGTGAACGCTAGTGCAAAAGGCCCGTCATTATTCGTGGCAACAGCGTCCAAGACAGATAAAAAATGAAGGGGATTGAAATGCCAACTGCAGTTCGAGAGGTTCACGCGTTTGACGAGGCCACGAAAGTGGGCCGCGAGCCATTCAAGGTCAAAGACCTTCAGCTCGCCGAGTACGGGCGCAAGGAGATTCGCCTCGCCGAGCAGGAGATGCCCGGCCTGATGGCGCTGCGCGAACGCTACAAGGGGAAGAGCCCGCTTGCCGGCGCGCGGATTATGGGCAGCCTGCACATGACGATTCAGACCGCGGTGCTGATCGAGACGCTCGTCGAACTTGGCGCCGACGTCCGCTGGGTCTCGTGCAACATCTTCTCGACGCAGGATCACGCGGCTGCGGCAGTTGTGGTCGGACGGCCGGAAACCGGTGGCACGCCGGAAAATCCACGAGGAACGCCGGTGTTTGCGTGGAAAGGTGAGACGCTGCCGGAGTACTGGTGGTGCACGAGCGAGGCGCTGATGTGGCCAAATGGCAAAGGACCCACGCTGCTCGTCGACGACGGCGGCGATGCGACGCTGCTGGTACACAAGGGTGTCGAGTTCGAAAAGGCAGGGAAAGTTCCGGCGTTCAACGCCGACGCCGAGCCTGAGGAGTGGGGCGTGATTCTCGAGCTGTTGCGCGAGGAGCAGAAAGAGAACCCGCAGCGGTGGACGAAAGTGGCAGCCGAACTGCGCGGCGTCAGCGAGGAGACGACGACCGGCGTCCACCGGCTTTACGAAATGATGAAATCCGGCACGCTGCTGTTCCCGGCAATCAATGTCAACGATTCGGTGACCAAGAGTAAGTTCGACAACATCTACGGATGCCGTCACTCGCTCGTCGATGGCATAAACCGCGCGACCGACGTGATGCTCGGCGGAAAAGTCGCGGCCGTGTTCGGATTCGGTGAAGTGGGAAAGGGCTGCGCCCAGGCACTCCGCGGTCAGGGTTGCCGCGTGATCGTTGCCGAGATCGATCCCATCTGTGCGCTACAGGCAGCGATGGAAGGTTTCGAGGTGAAGACCATCGACGACGTCATCGAAAAAGCCGACATCTTCATCACCGCGACGGGCAACTTGAACATCATCACCGCCGCACACATGGCGCGGATGAAGGACAAGGCGATTGTCGGTAACATCGGCCACTTCGACAACGAAATCGACATGGCCGGCCTGAAGAAAGTGAAGGGGATTCAGCGGATCAACATCAAGCCGCAGTACGACGAGTATCGATTCCCTGACGGCCACAGCGTGATGGTGCTTGCCGAAGGCCGCCTGTTGAACCTCGGCTGCGCCACCGGTCATCCGAGCTTCGTGATGTCGGCGTCGTTCACCAATCAGGTGATCGCGCAGCTCGAGTTGCACCAGCACAACGACAAGTATCAGAAGAAGGTGTACATCCTGCCGAAACACCTCGACGAGGAGGTTGCCCGGCTGCATCTCGGCCACCTCGGCGTCAAGCTCACGACGTTGTCGAAAGAGCAGGCTGATTACATCGGCGTTCCGGTCGAGGGACCGTATAAGCCGGAGCACTACCGCTACTGAATTCTTGCCAAGGGAAAAGGGACAAGGGAGAAGGGAATTTGACTTCTCCCTTTTACCGTTGCTGGATTGCACTCTTCATCGAGCGCAGTATTCCCTCCATCGAATCCCGGCTGCGGCGCTGAACGATCGATCGCACCAGGGTTCGCGTGAAGCTGGTCAACGATCGTGTCCGCACGCGGTTCATCGACACCATATAAAACCCCGACGTCCCATCGTCAAAGGCGCACGTCAGACCAAGACCCGCGTCGAAATAGTGGGCGGCATAGATCTGCTTGGTGGCGATCAGGCCAGGGCGAGGTGCGCCCGCCGGTGCCGGGTAGAGTGACAGGTGCGTGACCCGCGTGACGGGCCGATTGATGTCGTCCTTGCTCCAATACAGCAGGTCCTCGGTCCCGTCCAGGCGCGCAGCCGGAAACTGCTTCAAGTGCCTCATGAATTCAGGCGATAGCCTTTCGAAATCGCCAAACGCCTGGAACAGAATCTTGAACTCATCGGCGACATCGAGCGGCGTCGCTTTGTTTCGGTAATCACCGAGGGTTCCGTTCGCAAGATACGCGTTGGCGTTGCCGGCGAGCAGCTGTCGCCACAGGTCTCCGGCCTGCTGTTTCCAGTTCGGTGCGCTCCAGTTCACATCGCGTGCGAACCGTTCCATGTCGCGCGTCGACAGGCGCACGCCGCAGTCCCCGGGCTTGCAGGTTCGAATGGTCTCGAGATCGTAGTCTTCAAAGTGGAGCTCACGAAGATCGTCTGCCACCGGCGTCGTGCTGAATTTCCCCGTCTCCATGACCACGTCGCTGGTCTTTACGTTTGAAGTACTTCTGTAGCGCGCGAAGAGCTGTGCCTGCGACCCCATGATCCGCACGGCGCCGACGATCGCCACTTCACGACGATCGGTGTCGAGCACTTTGGCGATCGGTTCGCCGCGATCGAGCCGCGCCAGTTCCGAGTTGGTGAACGCGGCGGTTGCGCGAAGCAACGCATGCGCCGGATTGGCCGTGGCTTGAGATCGCGCCACCCCGGACGCAAGCGTCGCCATCAGCAGACTGAGAATGCCGGCAATTCCCAGGCGTTTTTGCATGCGGTTTGGATGCGATAGTCTACACTGTCACCGTTGACTAAGCGCCCCGATGTGCCGATCAAAACGGCGCGAGCGAAGGGAGCGAGATTTGGCAGGCGTTGGGGGTGGGGCCCCAACGCAAAGTAAGAAATGCGAACAGGCTGTTGGAGCTGAAAATGAAGTTGGGTTTATACAGCATCACCTACCTTGGCGTGTGGTATCGAGGGCGCGCATTGACGCTCGACGAGCTGATCGGTCGCGCCCGCGAATACGGCTATGAGGGTGTGGAGATCGACGGCAAGCGGCCGCACGGCAGCCCGCTCGACCTGCCGCGCCGGCGGTGTGAAGAGCTTCGGCTGAAGGCGGCGGACGCGGGCATTGAAATCTATGCCGTTGCCGCCAACAACGACTTCAGCAATCCGGTGCCTGAACAGCGCGAGAGTCAACTGATTTACGTCCGCGATCTGATTCGCATGACCGCCGATCTCGGCGTCAAGACACTGCGAATGTTTGCCGCCTGGCCCGGCCTGACGATCACGCCGGAGGGCGCACGGTATACGAAGGCACGTCAGGTCTGGCGCGACGCGCATCTCGACACTCCGGCCGAACAGACGTGGGCGTGGTGCCGCGACGGGCTGATCGAAGCGTCCAGCTGGGCTGGCGACGCAGGCGTGACACTGGCGCTCCAGAACCACGCACCGGTGACGAACAGTCCCGAGGACATGCTGCGCATGATCGGCGAGGTCGACTCGCCGCATTTGAAGGCCTGCCTTGATGCGCCGCTCGCCGCGAAGCAAGGCGTTACCTCGATGCAGGACGCGGCCCGCGAGGTCGCGGGACTTCAAGTGCTGTCGCACTTCGGCGGCGAGTACGAGCGCGCGGCCGATGGAAGCGTGCGCGGCCTCGTTCGCAATCCCGACGAGACGCTGACGCCCGAGAACTACTACCTCGATTTTGCTCTGGGCATGCAGGAGATTGGATACGACGGCTACATCGGATACGAGCTCTGTCATCCGATCCCGGACGTCAACGGCATACCGGTTGGTATCGACTTCGCCGATCTCAACGCGCGCCTGGCGGCGGAGTATATGCGCGAGGTTCTGAAAGAGGCCGCAACGGCGGCAGTTGCAAAAACGGTGTAACCCAGCCATGGAGTTCAGGGATCGCGAAAGGATCTCCCGGCGCACTCTGCTGTGCCGTGCCTGCGTCGCGCCAATCGTCGCCGCCGCAGCGCCTCGATTCAGTCGCGCTCCGGCAGTGATCGCCGATCGACCCAACGACATTCGAATCCTCGAAGTGCGTCACCAATTCGAGGACTTCCAATACCGCGCCCCGTATCAGTTCGGCGGCCGCTCGGTTGACCGCGTCACGCTCCTCAACGTGACCTGTCGCGTTCGAACCAACGGCGGCCGTGAGTCGTCTGGCTTTGGCTCGATGACGCTCGGCAATGCGTGGGCGTTTCCCGCTGCGTCACAGGACGAGGGACTTGGCGCGATGCGCGCCCTCGCCGATCGGCTGCGTGAAGTGACCGCTGCATGCGACGAAAAGGGACATCCCATCGACCTGTTTCGCGTGCTCGAGCCGGAGTATCTGCGCGCCGCGGCCACGGTCTCTCGCAGCCGTTCGTTATCGACGCCGATTCCGAAGCTTTGCACGCTCGTCGTCGCGAGCCCCTTCGACGCAGCGATTCATGATGCATACGGCAAAGCATTCGGCCGAAGCGTGTACGAGACCTACGGTGCCGAGTTCATGGGCCGCGATCTGTCCGCTGATCTTGGTCCTTCGTTCAAAGGGGAATACATCGACAAGTACGTTCCTTCCGCACCGAAGGCTCGCATGCCGGTATTTCATTCCGTCGGCGCCAGCGATCCGCTCGACGCCTCCGACATGCAAGGCCGCACGCGGCTCGACGATGGCCTGCCGAACACGTTCGAGGAGTGGATTCCACGAGACGGTCTGATCCGCTTCAAGATCAAACTCAACGGCGGCAACCTCGAGGCCGACTACAACCGCGTCGTCGGCATCGACCGCATCGTCAATCGCGCGCAAGCGGCACGCGGCATCAAGGACTGGCAGTACTCGCTCGATTTCAACGAGGGATGCCCGAATGTCGCCTATCTGCTCGATTTCCTGCGGCGGATCCGAGAAGCCACGCCGACCGGTTTCGATCGCATCCTGTACATAGAGCAGCCGACCGCGCGCGACCTGGCAAAGGATCGCGCCAACGTCATGCACGAGGCTGCGCGTCTGCGACCCGTCGTAATCGACGAATCACTGACGGATCTGGAGGCGTTGCTCCTCGCGCGGGAGATGGGTTACACCGGCGTCGCGCTCAAGGCGTGCAAGGGGCAGAGTCACGCGATGCTGATGGCGGCCGCGGCTCAGAAGTTCGGGATGTTTCTCTGCGTGCAGGATCTGACGTGCCCGGGGGCATCACTGATTCACTCCGCCGGCATCGCGGCGCGAGTTCCAGGCAACGCCGGCATCGAAGCGAACGCGCGCCAGTTCGTGCCGGCTGCGAATCGTGCGTGGGAGGCGAAATTCCCGGGCTTATTCACCATCCACGACGGAATGATGGCGACAGGGCAACTAACCGGCCCCGGCCTCAGCGCTGTTGCTTAACGCAGTCGCCAGTCGCCAGCCGCTTCACCTGACAAATTTAAAAGATACCGGCGACCCGACATCGATCTTGCTGCCCGTCGGCGTCAGCTTTCCGTTCGACGACTCAATCCGAAACGCGACGACGTTGTCGGAATTCTGATTCCCCGCAATCAGAAACTTGCCTTGTGGATCGATGCCAAACCCACGCGGCGTGTTGCCTTGCGTCGGGGTGTTGTCGACGTACGACAACCGCCCGCTGTTCTGATCGATGCTGAACACCGAGATGCTGTTGTGGCCGCGGATCGAGGTGTAGAGGTACCCCCCTGACGGGTGGATCTCGAGTTCGGCGCCGCTGAATCCCTGTTGCATTTGCACGTTCGGCGGAAGTGCGGAAACCGTCTGCAGCTCTTTCAGCCCGCCGTAATTGATGTCGCGCGTGAATGCCGTGACGGTGCAGTTCAATTCGTTGATGACATAGCCAAAGCGGCCACTTGGATGAACCGAAAAGTGACGTGGACCGGCGCCCGGCTCGACTTTCGCGTTCGGCGGCTCGTTGAGCGTGAGTAGCCCTTTGCGCTCGTCGAGCTGGTAGATCACGATCCAATCGAGTCCGAGATCCGCCACATACGCGAACCGTCCTGAAGGATCTGTCGTGATTGAGTGTGCGTGCGGCTCCTTCTGGCGGTTCTGGTTCACACTGTGGCCTTTGTGCTGCACGAAGGACGACCCCGACCTCAACTTGCCATCTTTGGTATTGATGGGCAGAACGACGACACTGCCGCCGCCGTAATTGGCGACCAGCACGTTACGGCCACTTTTATCGACCGACAGGTGCGCGGGACTTCCCCCTTCGGATGATTGCTGACCGAGCGCCTGCAACTTACCCGTTGCCCTGTCGATAGCAAATGCGCTCACACCACCCGTCTCATCCGTAAACGTGTTCGTCTCGTTCACTGCGTACAGATATTTCTCACTGGGATGCACGGCAAGGAAACTCGGACTCGCGGTCTCGGCAACCAGCTCTGCCGGCGATAGCGTGCCGTTCCCCGTGTCCAGTCGCGACACGTAAATGCCTTTGCTCTTCGGCCCCGTATAAGTGCCGACATATACCAGCATGTTGCCGCCTGCGGGGACCGGTTGCTGGGCGCGACCATGAGTGGCCGTGCCAACCGCTGCCAGAGCCATCACGAATACGGAGAAGAATCGAGCCATGCGTTCTGCCACTCCCGAAGCTGAAGCTGGCAGCTGGAAGCTGGCAGCTTTTTCACGTATCTTACAGCCTCCGTCCACTCGAGGTGCAATCATGCGACGCAGAGAGTTTCTTGGTGCCGTGACCGCGTCGATCGTCGCCGGTGGGGCAACGGGCAACGCCCGATCCGCGACTCAAACGACGCCAGCTGCGCCGGGGCGCAAAGGTCGAATCAAGCAGGGCGTTACCCGCGGTGTTTTCGGCCGCGGCGCGAGCCTGGAAGACAGCTGCCGGGAAGCCGCGCGACTCGGCATCAAGGGTTTCGACCTGATCGGTCCTGCTGATTGGCCGCTGCTCAAAAAATACGGGCTCGTGCCTTCGATGTATCCCGGCGGCCCCGGCGGCACAATCGCGGTCGCCCTCAACCGCAAGGAGAATCACGAGAAGCTGCTGGCCGCGATGCATGCGGCGATCGATGAGTCGGCAGTCAACGCCGTCCCGAACATCATCACGTTTTCGGGCAATCGAAATGGTATGGCGGACGCCGAGGGGGCCGACAACTGCGTCGCCTTTCTCAACCAGGTCAAAGCGCACGCCGAAGACAAGCAGATCAACATCTGCATGGAATACCTGAACAGCAAAGTGAACCACAAAGACTACATGTTCGATCACTTCGCCTGGGGTGTCGAGGTGATGAAACGCGTCAACTCACCGCGCGTCAAGATTCTCTACGACATCTATCATGCCCAGATCATGGACGGCGACATCGTCCGCAACATCCGCGACAACTTCCAGTGGATCGGGCATTTCCACACCGGCGGCAATCCCGGCCGCCACGAGATCGACGACACCAACGAGTTGAACTACCGCTTCGTCATGCAGGCAATCGCCGACCTGGGATTCACCGGCTTCGTGTCGCACGAATACTCGCCGTCACAGGGGAACGACCCGATTGCGACGTTGGAGAAAGCGATCCAGATCTGCGACGTGTGAAACGGAAAAGGGAACAAGGCAGTTTTCCTTTAAGAGCCTGTAACAAAACCTGACGGCACTCGCGATCCGAGCATGTCCCCGCGCGGACAGGCAAATACTGGGCGGCATATCGCCGCCTTAGTCCGAGCGGGAACTACTTCTTCCCCTCGGGCGTCCAGTTCATCAGCAGTGTGATCGGCGCAGCGGCGCTCCCGATGTCCCTGCTGATGATGAAACGTCCATCGGGGGCGACATCGTATTGTGTGAGCTGCTGACGTTCCAGGCCGCCGCCGGAGATGCCGGACGCGAAGAGCGCCACGGGAGCGCCGGATTCCATCGCAGCGCCTTTGATGGTCATCTTCGCGGCCATCATCCGTCCGGCCGGATCGAGAAAGTAGAGTTCCTTCCCATCGCGGCTCCACGTGGGCCGGATGCCGCCGTCGGTCGACACCTGCCATTGCGTTCCGGTCGAGGCGGTCGCTGACAGAGGCCAGGCAAACGGCCGCACGTAGATCTCGTTACGCCCCAATTGATTCGACTGATACGCCACCCACCGACCGTCCGGCGAGAACATGCCGAACACATCGCTGGCCGGCGTCTTCACGAACGGCGCCGGTGTCCGGCTGTTGGCTTCCTCCGCAGCGGTCTTCGTCACAGGCCAGACCCACAAGTCGGTTAAGCTCTCCAGGTTTCTCTGGAAATAGAGCAGGAATCGGCCGTCCGGGGACCAGCTCGTGGCGATCGCCAGTTCATTCGACTGAATCAGTTGCTCTTCTGCGCCGACGCCGCTCGTCAGCTTCTGAAACGTCCCGAATACGCCGGTGCGTGTGGAATAGAAGGCCATCCGGCTGCCATCCGGAGACCAGACGCCGCTGGCGTCGCTTGCCGGGTCGAAGGTCAGCCGCGAACTGCGGCCGCCCTCCAGAATCCAGACGTCATCGTTCCCTTGCATCAATCGGGTTACGGCGATCCGCCTGCCGTCGGGTGACACGCGGGGGCTCGGCCCCAAGCCGGCGTTCTCGATCTCTCCGACTGTGCCGCGCACGACGCCGTCCCTGTCCACCCACGTCAATTGTCTGCGTGGCGCGGCCATGGCTCGGTAGGCGATGAGTCCTGAGGAGGCGGTCGAGACCCCGTTGATGCGATCGCCCAGCGTCAGCGGCGTGCCGGTCAGCATCGCGCGATCGGTGTCGAGACGCTGTGCCAGGAGGGCGCCTCCGCGCGTCCACAGCAGCCAGCCGCCATCGCGCGCGTCGGCTGCCAGGTACGCAGCCCTGCCGTCAGCAGCGGTCAGACGTGTGGGCGCGCGAGGATTGTCGATTGACCCCAGGTAGATACCCGTGGTGTCCGCCGATCCCGAGACGAGGTACAGAAACCTGCGCCCGTCGGGCAGAAACGTCGGCGCGAGGTGGTTAATCTGGCCCGACGCGAGGGTGGTCACTGGCTGGGCGGGTCCTCCGCTCGCCGACACGCGCATCACCGGCGTCAGCAGTGAAGGTGCAAACAGGATGACGCCGTCCGTGTTCCATGTCCCGCCCTGGCCGATGATGACCGGGGCGAGCACTCGCGGTGTGTCCGATCCGAGATCGAGCCGCTTGAGCGTGGCGGACGCGAAGAAGGCGATCGCGCGGCCGTCGGGCGACCAGAACGGCGCTCGTGCGCCGTCCGTGCCCGCGAGCGGTTGCGCTTGCGTGCCGGAAAGAGGACGAAGCCACAATCGTGACACACCGTTCGCCGAGGCGACGAACACGATCTGCCGTCCGTCGGGCGACAGTGCAAACGAGGTCGGTTCGTCCGTCTCGGGCGTGACTATGTCGGCGCGCGTCTCGGGCAGCCCGGGGGCGGACGTTTCGCGGAGGTGCCGCAGCGCCGGCACAGTGAGCGCAACGATCACAACAACCGCTGCAGCGGCGAGGCTCCAGGACAGCCACGTGCGCTGAGGAGCGCGGGATTCACGCGCATCGACGGCGGACACGACGGCCGGCTCGAATGCGCCCTCCAGCGCCAGCCGCACGTCGCCGATGTCGCGCACGCGCTGGCGCACATCTTTTTGCAGGCAGCGTTTCAGATACGTGAGCACGACGGCTGGAACGGTATCCGGCAGCGCGCTCCAGTCGGGTTCCTTGCTGACGATGCCGACGATCGCATCAGTGATGTCGTCGGCGGGAAACGCACGGCGGCCGGCGAGCATCTCGAACAGCACGCAGCCGAACGCCCAGATGTCTGCACGCTTGTCGACTGGCTTGCCGCGCGCCTGCTCGGGCGCCATGTAGGCGGCGGTGCCGAGGATCACGCCGTTGCCCGTCATCTGCGCGGGCGACGTGATCGTCGGTGACATCGAGAGGCCGACCCTACCTGCCTCACCCGCCCGACCTGCCCCACCAGCCGGATCGAGCGCTTTCGCGAGGCCGAAGTCGAGCACCTTGACGGTGCCGTCATCGCGGACCTTGATGTTCGCGGGTTTCAGATCGCGGTGAATGATCCCCTTCTCGTGCGCCGCTTCCAGCGCGTCGGCGATCTGCTTGGCGATGGGAAGGGCTTCGTCGAGTGGAATCGCGCCGCGCGCGATGCGCTGCGAGAGATCGTCGCCCTCAATGAGTTCCATGACGAGCGCGGTGGCGGCCGCACTTTCTTCAAGCCCGTAGATGGCGGCGATATGCGGATGATTGAGCGAGGCGAGCATTTCCGCTTCGCGCTGAAAGCGCGCGAGCCGTTCGGCATCAGCCGCGAGCGAGGGTGGCAGGATCTTAATCGCGACCTGACGTTTCAGCTTGGAGTCCGTCGCCCGATACACCTGACCCATCCCGCCTTCGCCGATCTGCGCGGTGATGTCGTAAACGCCGAGGCGTGTGCCGGGTGCAACGAGCAATGTCTGCGCGATTATACGGGCGCAGTGGTGGTGCGGATGGGACTACTCCTCGTACGCCGTACGGTTTGGTAATCCGGGCTCGAGACCCCGGAGCCCGAGTAGGCACCGCGGAAGCGATTACCGCAGGAAAACGCGACCTGGCGATGGGCGTCGGGAGAACGGGCATCCCTCAGGCCGTCCTCCACGTCTTGCGCAACGACTGCCAGCAAATCAGCGCGCAACCGAGCGAGAGGAACGCTTCGTGGATGTCGGCGCGCCTGTCGTAACGGACACGCAAGCGCCGGAACGCCGCAGCCATACCCGTTCACGCTACTTCGCCGGCGAGGATCAGGTTTCGGAGGTTTTGTTACGTGCTCTTACTTGGCGAACGTCGGGAACATCTGCTTCAACTGGTCGGCCGTCGCTCCAGCCCCGTACTGATTCAGCTCGAACGTCTCGGCGTACTTGATCGCACGTCCCTTCTGTTCCCCGTAAAGCTTGACCAGCAGGTCGCGATACGTATTCGCCTCGTTGGCGTTGCGCTGCTTGACGATATCGAGCAGGAACGCCTTTCGGCCCGCTTCGTCGGTCGGAACATTGCGGCCGTAGCGAGCCTGCCAGGAGTCGGCGTCACCAAACTGTGAAGGGAGCGCCGAAATGCAATCGAACTTCTTCTGCGCGACCTCGTCGATCCCGACCGCGAGGATCGGGTCGAACGGATACGGCTTCTTGAATCCATCCGAATAGAACAGGTAGATCGGATTGCCCTTGGTGGGCGGTGTGTAGGGCGCGAAGAACGGCGCTGCGACGACCACGGCCGTGTCCTGCGCGAGCTGGCCCACTGCCCGATGATCGGGATGGTAGTCCCACGGCCGGTGGGAGAGGACGATGTCGGCCTGCCAGTCGCGAATGACGTTCGCCATTTTCTTGCGCGTTTCGAGATCAGGCATCAGCTCGCCGTCGTGAATGTCGAACACGTCAGTGGCCACGCCGAGCTTTGCGTGGCACGCTTCGACTTCTGCCTTGCGACGCTGCGCCAGTGGGCCACCAGCCTGCGAAAAATGACCGACGTCGCCGTTGGTCATCGCCACGAGCTTGACCTTGTGACCCTGCGCGGCAAAGAGGGCGGCCGTCCCGGCAAACTTCAGCTCGGCGTCGTCAGGGTGCGCGCCGAACGCGATGATGCGAAGCTGTCTGCCCGCAGGTTGCGCCTGCGTCGCGCGCAGAGTCGAGCCGGCGGGTAGGAAGCATGCGGCACCAATCAGAACGATGAACAGGCATCGAATCGAACGCATGGAATCACCTCGTTGGGTGCCTATCGTAATCCATCCGCGGCTGCGTTCGTCCCTGTTTGGTGGACTCGAATCGCACTCGCGAAATATCATGCTGGTCTCATGACCATGACGAACCGACTCTTGGCCGTGGCGCTGGCCGGGTTCAGCGTGATTGCCACGCACGTCGCGGCGCAGGGCACGCCGCCTCAGACGCCTCCACAAACTCCACCGCCCAACGCGCCGCCGACACCGGACGCCGGCGGACGTGGCGGACGAGGACGTGGCGGGCAAATGGCCACGTTCCCAGCGCAGCAGCGACCGCCAGGCGATCCGGCAGTGATTGCGAAAGGGAAACAGCTGTTCACAACCAATTGCGTGTCCTGTCACGGTGTCGACCTGCGCGGAGGTGTGACGGGAGGGCCAAACCTTCTGCGCTCGGGAACCGTGTTGATGGATCAACATGGCGAGCTGATCCTTCCGATCGTCCGCGGCGCCCGCGCCGAACGCGGTATGCCACCACTGCCGATTCCCGATGACGACGTGGTCGCGATTGCCGAATACATTCATAGCGTGGTTTCGACTGCGCGTGGGCAGGGAGCGCCTCCCGAAAGCGAGACGCCGCCACCCAACGCCCTGGTCGGCGATGCGAAAGCGGGCGAGGTCTACTTCAAAACGACTTGCACGAGCTGTCATTCACCGACGGGAGATCTCGCCGGCATTGGCACGCGCCTCGATGAAGCGAAAGCGCTTCAGAACTACTGGGTCGTTGGTGGTGGCGGTGGAGGACGAGGCCGCGGTGGGAATGGTGCGAATGCCGCCAGCGGTGACCGGCGGAGAGTGACCGCAACGGTCGCGATGCCGAACGGCGAGAAAGTCCAGGGCCAGGTGCTTCGCCTCGACAACTTTTTCGTCACGTTGCTTCTCGACGATGGACGGCAGCGGACGATTCGGCGTGACGGCGATCTCCCGAAAGTGGACGTGAAAGATCCGTTGGAATATCACAAGAAGCTGCCGGCAATCCTGACCGACAAAGACATGCACGACATAACCGCGTATCTCGCGACACTCAAATGACGATAAAGAAACTTCTTGTCGCCGCGGCACTCGCGGCTTCGCCTGTTGTTCTCGTCGCGCAGGGGAGGGGACTCGATCCTGCGAAGCTCCTCAAGCCACTCGCGGACGAATGGCCGACCTACAGTGGCGACTATTCGTCCAAGCGATACAGCCTGCTGAAGCAGATCAACCAGCTGAACGTCAAACACCTGACGCTCGCGTGGACGCTCAAACTCACCGGCGGTTCGGTGAGTGGTTCTGGCGGTGACGTCTTCGGCGGCGGCCGCGGCGGTGCCTCACCGAACTACATCATCGGCGGCGAAGGCACCGGCGACTACCCGGCCGGTGGTCCTCCGACAATCAAGGCGTCGGCGCTGATGGTCGACGGCACCATCTATCTCACCGCGCCGGATAACGCGTGGGCGATCGATGCCCGCGACGGCCGAGTGCTGTGGCACTACTTCTGGAAGTCTCGCGGCGGCACGCACATCGCGACCCGCGGCTTCGGCATGTGGAAGGACTATCTCTACATGGAGACACCGGACAACTACCTGGTGTCGCTCGAAGCCAAGACCGGGAAAGAGCGCTGGCATAAGGTCATCTCCGACTTCAGCCAGCAGTACTTCTCGACCGCGGCCCCAGTTGTCATTGGCAACCATGTGATCGCCGGCACGGGAAACGACCTCGACATGCCGGGATTCCTGCAGTCGTTCGATCCGGAGACTGGTGAACTGCAGTGGAAGCTCTACACGGTTCCGATGAATCCTGGTGATCCCGGCGTCGACAGCTGGCCGAGCCTCGATGCGGCGCGTCATGGCGGCGCGCAGCCATGGCTTCCAGGTGCCTACGATCCGGAAACGAACCTCTACATGTTCGGGACCGGCAATCCCACGCCTGCGTACACGCCGGGTCGCGGCGAAGAACATCACGACAACCTGTTCACCGGATCGCTGATCGCGGTCAACGTCGATACCGGGAAGATGGCCTGGTATTACCAGACGGCACCGCACGACATGCACGACTGGGACTCGGCGCAAACGCCGGTTCTCGTCAATGCCCTGTTCAAGGGGCGCATGCGGAAGATGGTCATGACCGCGGCGCGAAACGGCTACTTCTTCGTGATCGATCGCGTGACGGGCGAGCATCTCCTGACAGAGAAGTACGGGTCGGCGACCAACTGGGTGAAGAACCTCGACGAAAAGGGACGGCCGAGACGTAATGTTGAAAAGGACCCAACGATCGGCGGATCAATCGTCTCGCCGAGCGCTGGTGGAACAATCAACTGGGAGCCGCCCGCGTTCTCACCCGACACGGGGCTGTTCTATGTCGGTGAAAACAACATCTACTCGATCTTCTATCTCACCGACACCGATCCACGCGGCTCGATGGGCCTCGGAGGAAAGCTCGAAGCACGCGCGGGAACCGGAGGAAGTTTCCTGACCGCCCTCGACTATCGCACCGGCAAGGCGGCGTGGCGTTACAAGTACGAGGGAGGCGCGGGCGGAGGCGGCGGCATCCTCGCCACCGCCGGCAAGCTCGTGTTCGCCGGCGACGGCGCCGGCAACATCGTCGCGCACGACGCGGCGACCGGGAAAGTACTGTGGCACTCGAAGATTGGCGGGGTCACCAATCCGCCGCAGACCTATATGCTCGATGGACGTCAGTATCTGCTCGTCGCCACCAACGATACGTTGTGGGCGTTTGTGATGTATTGACGCGCGTCAGTTTCCAGCTTCCAGTTTCCAGCTTCCAGCTTCCAGTTTCCAGCTTCCAGTTTCCAGTTTCCAGCTTGTTTATCTTTTGCAAGAGCTGGTAGCTGGAAGCTGGTAGCTTCAATGCATCTCCACTTCACACGTCCCAATCCCGCCACGAAAATAATTGAACTGCACGTTCGGATGATCGGCGAGCAGAGACATCGGCACTGACGTGTCGATGATTCGCTTCGCGATCATGAACGCCGTCAACCGCTGACCGAACGGGTTGTCGTGCATGCCGGCGTGCCAGATTGAAACCTTCTCGGCCTTCCAGGTCTCGACGGGGCCGACGCTGATGGCTTTGGTCGGCACGGCGGCAACGTTGCCGCCGCCGCTGGTGCGCGCGTTTTGCGCAATCGTCAACGGATGCAGATCAACGACGCGTGTCGGCAGCTTGCGGTACTCGTCAGCCGACGGTGGAACATCGGTATGCGGCCCGCGTCTCGGCAGCGGATCGTTGAACGCCCAGTGCTTGACCTCTCCCTGGCCGCCCTGCATGACCGCGCATCGCACGCCAGCGTCCCACGACGTTCGGTACGCGCTCGTATCTGCCTTCGGAAAGTGCAGATGCGAGTCCGGCATGCACAGCGTCTGGTTGATGCGGTTGAAACACAGTTCGCGATCGGCGCGTTCGAAGCTGAGCGGATGCGCGGCATCGACTTCACGTCCGGTCGCGGTATCGAACCATTCATCCATTCCCCAGAAATGACCCGAACGCACGTCGAGGTCGAGTGCGTTCACGATACGGGCGACAAGCGGCAGTTGTTCGGTAGGCCCGATCGGACCGCAGATGCCGATCGGACTGTCGTCCGAGCTGGCGCGCCAGGCATTGATGTATTCGAGCGCTTCCGCGAGATAGAAGTCTTCGAGCGTGTCGTACAGGATGACGTTGAAGCCGGGCCGCGACAGGTGCACGAGATCTGACGGCGTGAGCCGTGCCGCTTCGTCGATCAGTTCGCGATCGAGCGTTGTGTAGTCCCACCAGTCGGGCGCGATCGCACTCAGCGGCCGGCTCACTGCGGTCCATCCAACAGCGGCTGATATGCGGGATTCAGCAGGTAACGATCCTTCAGCGCTTCTTTCAGCGGATCGGCGTTGGGCTCGCCGAAGCCGTAATGCAGATGGCGACGCCATCCTTCCGCGAACTGAAACTTCTTCGACATCGATCCGAGGGTTCGCGCGAACTCCTCCATCGTGGCGAGATAGCTGTCCATGGCCTGAGTCGCACTGAGCCAGCCGCGCTGACTGTTGTGGCACTCGAGCGTTTCACGTTTTCGATCCTGGACGTCGGTCGTGTTGACGAAGGCTTCCGGGATCACGGGACGCCGAAGGTGGTCGCAGAGCCCATGAGGCATGGCGTGATAAATCGCCACGCTGGTCGACACGTGTTGGCGCGGCGGCACGGTGCGGTAACCGGGCACGCCGCGGGCGAACGTGGCGGTCACGGCCAGTCGCGCGGTGTTCATGTGATCTTCCATGTAGTCCTGGGGCGAATGGGTCAGCACAATCGAGGGATCGACCTCGCGAACGACCGCGGCGAGACGTCGAAGCGTCCGATCGTCGTAGAACACCTGCAGGTCATGACAGATCGGCTTGTGCCAGACCGCCTGCATGAGCGACGCGGACGCCTGTGCCTCTCCGGCGCGAATGCGCGCGGTTTTGGCCGGAGTGAACGTCAGGCTTCCGAGATTGCCGCTCGATACGTTCATGTAGTGAATGTCCCAAGCGGCCTCACGCAAAAGCAGCAACGTCCCCGCCATCATGAACTCGATGTCATCGGGGTGCGCAGCGATGGCCAGGGCTCGCGGTCGTTTCGTTTTAGCTACTTGCGATTTCGCCAACACGCACCGGCCTTCCCTCGTTTGCGGACCTGTCCGCTGCCGCCATCACTCGATGCGTCATGAACGCATCGCTGAAACTCGTCAGCGGCATCTCTTTGCCGCTCTCCAGCGCATCAAAGAATGCCTGGAACTGCGTCTGATAGGGATGATCGCCGACATCGCCGCTATCGAGCAGCTTCATCGAGAGGTCGCTCCAGGCGTGGCGATTCAATCCTGCCAGCTTTTGCGAATGGAACTTGTTGTCGAGAATGCTGCCTTCGCTCCCGACAAGATGCGTGTGGAAGTAGTAGGGCTGCAAACAATCGACCACCGCCGCGCACTTCCCAACGCTTCCATTCTTGAACTTCAGGATCGTCGTCGATGCCGTTCGATACTCGTACGGCGTGAACAACGGGTTACTGCTTTGCGTCGCGTAGCTGGCGACCTCGTCGACCTCGTCGTTCATGCAAAGCAGCAGCGCGTCCATCGCATGGCACCCCGCCGTCAGCAGAGCACTCCCGCCGAGATTTCGCTTTGTGTTCCACCGGTACTGTCCGTACCAGGGGCCAATGCCATGGTAGTAGTCAATCTCGCCGTAATGCAGCTTTCCGACCAGCCCCGAATCAAGGACCGCCTTGGTCGCCAAGAACTGTGACGAATACCGGCACTCGAAGCACACGCACGTCTTGATGCCGGTATCGGCGACGGCCTTTTTCATCGCCAGAACTTCATCCCATTTGACGGCGAGGGGCTTTTCGACGATGACGTGTTTGCCGTGCCTGGCGGCAGCGATGAACTGTGCCGAATGCTGATCCGGATAGCTGGTGATGTCGACCACATGAATCGAGCGGTCGTTCAGCATCGCCTCGAGATCGGTGTAAGGCGTGATGGGTGTTTTGTGCCGCGCGCTGAGCTCAGCCGCGGACAGCGATCGCGACGACCACAGCGCAGTCACCTTCCCTTGCTTGGTTGCATTGATTGCGTCGATGTGGGCGCCGGCGGCCCACGAGTAACCGACCACGGCGACGTTGAATGTTTTGCTCATGTATGCAACCCCACCCGATGAGTAACCACGGAATCACACTGATAATTAGAACCACGGAATAACAAGATAATTCGAACCACGGAATAACACGGATCAACACGGATCAACCCGGATCAACCCGGAACGAGACGAATCAATACAAGAGAAATCTTATCCGTGTTCATCCGTGTTTATCCGTGGTGATTTAATCAGTGTTCATCCGTGTTTATCCGTGGTGATTTAATCAGTGTTCATCCGTGGTGCCAGGGAGCCAACAGCGAAGAGCCATGTTCCAGATCGGCCTCAACCCGTACGGCTTTTCTCATACCGTCGGTCTTCAAGCGTTCGGCACGCCGCGCGCCAATCCTGACGGCACGGGCCTCCGCGGCTTCATTCGCATTGCCACGGACATCGGCGCGCGCTGTTTCGAGTTCGATGGCCGATGGCTGGCGCCGTTGAACAACGACGAACTTGCCGCGCTCGCCGCCGAGTTGCCTGATGTGCCTCGCTTGTGCAGCTACTGGCTCCAGCACGTCCCTGGTGAAACTTTAGATGAGGCCATTCGGGCAACCCGTACGATCGGCGCACGCACCATCCGCATACACCTGACGCCGGTGCTCGAAGGCGCCCGTGCGAAGCAGGGGCCGAGGTGGCAGCAGTTGATCGCGCACGCACGGGAGACGCTCAACCGAGAGTCACGCAGAGCTGCGGATGCGGGTCTCCAGATCGCGATCGAAAACCATCAGGATTTCGGTAGCGACGAACTGATGGCTTTCGCCGAAGAGGCAGGACCGAATGTCGGCATTGCGCTCGACACAGGAAACGCGTTCGCCGTTGCGGAAGACCCGGTGGCATTTGCGATGCGCGTTGCTCCGCGAATCAAGCACGTGCATCTGAAGGACTATGTGTCGCAGTTCACGCCGGAAGGCTTTCGCCTGATCCGTTGCGCGATCGGCGACGGCTGCGTGCCGCTGCAGGAGATCGCTGATGTGTTCGAAGACTCTGCCATCCCATTAAGTTCCGTCTTCAGGCGGGAGGACACGCTATTGACCGCCTCGATCGAAGTCGGTGCGCTCGACGCCCGTCACGTCCGCGTCTTTGCGCCTGACTGGTGGGCGGGGTATCCGACACGACCGGTCGGAGAGCTGCGGATCGCGCTCGATCGACTCAAGACGAAGCGTCTGGATGATAATGCGGAATACCGCACACCGTGGGAGTTGAACCACTCGACATCGGCAATTGTCGACTACGAACTCGAACAATTGCGAAAGAGCGTCGCGAATCTGAAGGCGCTCGGCTGGATGAGCCACGGATGAACACGGATAGCCACGGATGAACACGGATGAAGCCACGGATGAACACGGATAAACACGGATGAAGCCACGGATGAACACGGATAAACACGGATGAACACGGATCGACACGGATAAAGGGGAGAGATGGATAAAGAGTTCTCACTGAAGGGGGATGTGGCGCTGGTGACCGGTTCGGGACGCGGTCTTGGTCATGCGATTGCCGTCCGTCTTGCGGAACTGGGCGCCGATGTGGCGATTCACGACTACGACGAGAAGGCCCCGGCGGAGTTTCACGAGTTTTCGGATCTTCAGGCCGCGCTGGCGCCGGTTGCGCGTCACGGCACGAAGACCCATGTTGTGGTCGGCGATATCGGCGACGAGACGGCGGTAAAGAGAATTGCTACCGAGGTCGAGTCGGCGCTCGGTCCGGTGACGATTCTGGTCAACGCCGCTGGCGGCGACATCGGCGCCGGCGGCGGCAAGCCAAACCCGAACAACGCACTGCACGTCAAGCTCGAAGACATTCGCGCTCTGCTCAATCGCAATCTGGTGGGGACGATGTTGATGTGCCAGGCGATTGTGTGCGGGATGGTCGCTCGCAAGAACGGGGCGGTCGTCAACCTCGCGTCGACCGCCGGTCATTTCGGCACGTCACCGGAAGTCGCATACTCGACGATCAAGGCCGCGATCGTTCATTACACGCGGTGTCTCGCCTTCGAAACGCGGAAGCACCACGTCCGCGTCAACTGTGTCAGTCCCGGCGCCACCGCCACCGCGCGGTTTCTCGCGACACGGAAGGTCGACGCCGCATTATTAAAGGAGGAGGGGACGTTCGAGCGCTACGGCGTCCCGCGCGACCAGGCCAACGCCGTCGCGTTTCTGTGCACGCCCGCGGCCAAGTACATCCATGGTCAGGTGCTAAGAGTTGATGGCGGGCTGACGCTGTACGCTGGTTAGGCTGGCTGTCGCAGCTGAGAGCTATCGATTCACCAGCCTCGCCTCAATCGTCAGGATGGCGAGGGCGCCAACAACGAGCACCGCCGAAACAGCGAACATTCCCGCCTCGGTGCTGTGGGTGAGATCCTTCAGCCATCCCACCACGTAAGGGCTCACGAAGCCGGCGAGATTGCCGACGGAATTAATCGCGGCGATACCGGCTGCAGCGGAGACCCCGCCGAGAAACGCCGTGGGTAAGCTCCAGAACATCGCGCCGGAGCTGAGCACGCCTGCTGCCGCGATCGTCAGGCACACCATCGCGAGCAGCGTGTGCGTTCCCGCGATCGCACTCAGCGAGAGAAAGATCGCCCCGATCGTCATCGGAACGGCTGCGTGAAACCGGCGCTCGCGCTGCCGATCGGCGTTCGCACCCAGTAACACCATCACGATGACTGCGGCCGAGTATGGAATCGCCGTAAACATGCCGATCCGAAACGTGCCACTCACGCCCGCGGATTGCACGAGGACGGGCATCCAGAACGTCAGCCCGTAATGGCCCATCACGCAACAGAAATAGATCAGGCACAGACGCCACAGCCGGCGATCCGCGAAAACATGCGAGAGCGACGGGTGGTCGGCCGTTGCCGCGCGGTCGTGTGCGATGCGTTCTTCGAGGACGGCTTTCTCGCTATCGGTCAGCCATTTCGCTGATCGGATGCCGTTGTCCAGGTAGATCAGCACGACCACCCCGACGACCAACGCGGGGATGGCTTCGAGAAGGAAGAGCCACTGCCATCCCGCCATACCACCTTTGCCGGCGAACGCTTCCATGATCCAGCCCGATAGCGGACCGCCGAAGACTCCGGCGAGCGGCGGCGCGGCCATGAACATCGCCACCATCCGGGCGCGCCGGTCGCTTGGGTACCAGTAGGTCAGATAGAGAATGATCCCGGGGAAGAATCCGGCTTCGGCGATGCCGAGGATGAAGCGAAGGATGTAGAACGATGCCGGCGTGCTGATGAACATGAACGACGCCGACACCAGCCCCCATGTGATCATGATGCGGCCGATCCACAGGCGGGCGCCGACGCGGTGGAGCAGCAGGTTGCTCGGCACCTCGAACAGGAAGTAGCCGATGAAGAACATCCCCGCGCCGAGGCCGTAGACGGTTTCGCTGAAGCGAAGGTCGCTGAGCATCTGCAGCCGCGCAAAGCCGACGTTCACGCGGTCGAGGTATGCGACGACGTAACAAAGGATCAGGAAAGGGAGCAGCCGCCAGGTCACCCTGGCATAGACCGCGTCTGCGGACTGAACGGTTGATTGATGTGCCACTGGCTCGACAGTGTATTGCAACCGACAGTCGCCAGCCGGCAAAAGCAGTAAGATCGACCGCGCAATGAAGGCAATCGTCACCGGCGGAGCGGGATTCCTGGGGTCGAGGTTGGCGCGCGCACTGCTCGAGCGCGGCACTCTCAAAGACGGCGAAGGACGGGACCAGCCAATCAGCAAGCTCACGCTGATTGATGTCACCGAGCCCGCTGGGATCGCCGACGGTCGGGTCTCGCGAATCACCGGCGACATCTCGGATCCCGCGGTATTGAAGTCCATCGTCGATCGCGAGACGGGCGCAATCTTTCATCTCGCCGCGATCGTCAGTGGCATGGCCGAAGCGGACTTCGATCTTGGGATGCGCATCAACGTGGATGCGACCCGAACGCTGCTCGAGCTGTGTCGTGAAGCCGGCAATCGGCCGCGCGTCGTGTTCACCAGTTCGGTTGCCGTGTTCGGCGGTGATCTGCCTCCGCTCTTGAACGATGCGACGCCACTCAATCCCCAGACGTCCTACGGAATAGAAAAGGCGATCGGTGAATTCCTGGTCGCGGATTACACGCGGAAGGGATTCCTCGACGGCCGATCGCTGCGGTTGCCGACGATCACCGTCCGCCCCGGTCGCCCCAACGCCGCCGCTTCGTCGTTTGCCAGCGGCATCATCCGCGAGCCGCTGAACGGCGAAGAAGGGATCTGTCCGGTCGGCCGCGACGCGCGGATCTGGGTCGCGTCTCCACGCACGGCAATTGCCGCCTTGATCAAAGCGAACGAGCTGCCGTCGAATGCGCTTGGCAATCGTCGCTGGATCAACGTGCCGGGAATCTCCGTGACCGCGGGCGAGATGGCGGACGCACTCGAGCGCGTCGCCGGTCCTGATGTCGCCCGGCGAATCCGGTGGGCGCGCGACGAGCGGATCGAGAAAATGGTGCTTGGCTGGCCGGCGGCGATCGATAACGAGCGAGCGTTGCAGCTTGGATTCGAAGTCGATCAGAACTTCGATGCGATCGTGCGCAGGTACATGAAAGAGGACATGGTCGCACCTGTAGGGCGGGGTCTTTAGACCCCGCCAGGGGCGTGCCCTACATCAATGGGTGGAGTACTCATGAACAAACACCTGCTCTCACTCTCAATCGGCGCCGCCCTCCTTACGGCATCGTTGCCGCTCGCGGGACAGGGCCGTGGCCGTGGTGGACCCCCTGTCAACCTCCCTGACGGCGCGGGCAAGGACAACGTGCAGACGCTCTGCGCGAACTGTCACTCGTTGAACACGATCGTGAACTCGGGCGGCTACACCAAGGACGGCTGGCGCACGCTCGTATCGACGATGGTGGCGCTGCCGCCGGATGTCGGGGATACGGTCACGACGTACCTCGCGACCAACTTCCCCGAGAAGCCGCGTCCGCCCGCAGTCGTGATCGCCGGGCCCGTGAACGTGAGTTTCAAGGAGTGGGCGGTGCCGACGCTCGGCTCACGCCCGCACGATCCGCTGGCGACTCCGGACGGCGGGCTCTGGTATACGGGGCAGTTCTCGAACCGACTCGGGCGGGTCGACATGAAGACCGGAGCGGTCAAGGAATTCGCGCTTCCAACGGCGGAGTCGGGTCCGCACGGTCTGACCGCCGACAACGAGGGCAACATCTGGTTTACCGCCAACGCCAAGGGCTACATCGGCAAGCTGAATCCGGCGAGTGGTGAAGTGACGAACTACCAGCTGCCGGAGGCGGCTCGCGATCCGCATACACCGCTCTTCGATCAGAAAGGCATTCTCTGGTTCACCGTTCAGGGGGCCAACCTGGTGGGCCGTCTGGATCCAAAAACGAAAGAGATCAAGCTCGCGACGTCCCCGACACCTCGCTCGCTCCCGTACGGACTCGTGATCAGCTCGCGCGGCGTGCCGTTCTTCGTTGACTTCGGCGTGAATAAGATCGGGAGCATTGATCCGGCGACGATGACGATTACCGAGTATCCGCTGCCGAACGAGGAGACGCGTCCCCGCCGCATCGCGATCACGAGCGATGACGTGTTGTGGTATTCGGATTACTCGCGCGGATATCTGGGCCGGTTCGATCCGAAAACGGGGAAGGCGACTGAATGGCCGTCGCCGGGCGGGCCAAAGTCACAGCCTTACGGCATCACGGCTCACAACGACATCATCTGGTACAGCGAGTCCGCCGTCCGTCCGAATACGCTCGTCCGGTTCGATCCGAAAACCGAAAAGTTCCAGACCTGGACGATCCCTTCCGGCGGCGGCGTCGTCAGGAACATGATGGCGACGAAGGAGGGGAATCTGGTAATCGCGGAGAGTGGGGTTAATAAAGTCGCGCTAGTGGAGATTGCCCGATAGCTACCAGCTATCGGCGCCCAGCTTGTTCGCCGTTTGAGAGAGCTGGAAGCTGGAAGCCGGAAGCTGGGAGCTTTCAATTAACGGCTCATTCAAAAACCTCACAAGCGGCATCAGCGCGCGGAACGTGCGCAGGAGCGTCGGGTAGAAGTCGGCGCTGGTAGCCAGCGACGCGGGGAACTCACGGCCGGCGACGAAGCGATAGTGCTTCAGATATTCGGCCGCTGGATCGTTTTTGGAGAATCCGCGCGGGACCCGCGTCAGACGATCCCCTTGCAGATCACCGAGGTGGCGGCGGAACGTGCCGGCGTGTGACAGCTGCTTGATCTCTGGGAATGTATTCGCGATGTGTTCGCGCACGCGATGCAGTTGCGGCGGCTGCGGCGCCCACATTCCGCCGCCGGCCCACACCCATCCTGCTGCCACTTCGAAATAAAGTCCCGCGCCTTCGTGCCGCGGAAGCCCCCGCCACGGAAACCCTGCGGCGATATGTGTCTTGAGCGGCGTCTTGTTGTCGCTGAAGCGCGTATCTCGATAGATCCGGTACATCGATTTCTGCGGAGACGCCACAAGTTCAGGGGCGAAGCGACGAAAGTCCGACGCGAGCTGCGTGATCACATCGACCATCGGTCCGCGGACGCACTCTTCGTAGCGATCTCTTCGTGCTTTGAACCACTCGCGGTTGTTGTTGCGTTTGAGGGAACGGAGGAAGCGGATTGTGTGTTCGGTGAAATGAGGTCCCATGCTTGTTCGATCAGCCCGGATCTAGATTAGTGCGGTCGTGTTCGATCCATCAACCGCGTTCACACTCACGCGGGCATCAATCGCCAAGAGATAAACAGGAGAAGGGAGAAGGGAGAGACAAAACACAAATGATCCTCCGTTCTCCATTCTGTGATCTCTTGAGACGCGATCGCCGCGTGAAAGTGAAGG
>DATJKH010000061.1:0-62691 GCA_035491715.1 Vicinamibacterales bacterium
CCTGGACGACACGCAGTCGCACGGTGAGAAACAATCCCGCGCCGAGCAATACGGCAACGACCCACGGCATGAACACCGCGTCGGCGAGCGATTGGATGTGATCGGAGATCATTGCGGCTCAGGGCTCAGGGCCCTTTCTAAATATTCGACTTCGACTGGCAACCGTCCACGGGGATCGACGCGCCGCTGATCCAGCTCGCGCGTGGCGAGGCGAGGAAGGCGACGACCGCACCGACTTCCTCGGCGCGGCCCATCCGGCCAAACGGCAGATCACGCTTGATGAACTCCGCGATTCCCTGTGGATCGGCCTGCTGTCGTTTGTGCCAGGAACCGCCGGGGAACATGATCGAGCCCGGGGCGACACTGTTCACGCGGATGTTCAAGGGCGCGAGCTGTTGGGCGAGAGACTTTCCGAGACTGATTTCCGCCGCCTTGACCGCGTTGTAGGTCATCCGGCCGCCCGACTCGCGCCCCCAGATCGACGCGATCATGATGATCGCGCCCCCGCCACGCTGCTTCATGTGCGGCACCGCCAGTCGGGATGCGCGAATGGCGGGAAAGAGCGTTTCATCGAAGGCAGCCTGCCACTCGGCATCCGTCGTATCGAGGAGCTCCTTTCCCCCGGCGCGCCCGACGTTGTTGACCAGAATGTCGAGTCCGCCAAAGCGTTCGAGCGTGCGATCGATGACGGCGGCGATCCCTTCAGCCGTCGACACGTCGGCCTGCGCGGTGATGATCATGTTCGGACGCCGCGCGACGGCTTCGACTTCGATCGCCGCAGCGGCCAGCTGCTCAGGGCCGCGCGCACAAATGCATACGCGGCAGCCTTCGGCAATCAAAGCCCGGGCGCTGGCGAGGCCGAGACCTCGGCTCGATCCGGTGACGATGGCTACTTTGTCGGTGAGCTGCAGATCCATTTACTTCGCCGGCCCGCCCGTCAGGTCGTTGAGCCGCCAGTCGAATGGATGATATGTCACCTTGAATTCGTTCTTCTGCAGCAGTTCCTTCTCCAGCGGCAGCAGTCGCGGCATCACGAAGGCAACAATGGCGCGTTCGATCGGGGAACGCTGGGCCATCGCACCAGTTTCCCCGGTATCGTATGCAGCAATGAACTCCGCGTCGTGCCAGCTGATAATCGGCGTGACCGAGACCTGGTTGGCCGAGCGATCGATCTTGATCATCGTCTGCTCCGACACGAACTCTTTCTGCAGGTCCTCGAGCTGCTGCTTCAACTGATCGCCGGTGTACGCCTCGCTCCGGAGGCGGCCGCTGCCAATCGCGCCGCGGCCCAACGCGAGATACAGGCGCGGCTCTTTGAATTGCGGAAGAATCTTTTTCTCGATCTCATCGAGCGTCAGGCTCTGCCCCGCGGCGCGGTGTTTGAGTTGCTCGAACGCTCCCGGAACCTGGCGCACGCTGTTGGACGGATACGCCTTGCTCGCACCGTTCAATGGGTAATGATCGACGACCGTCTGCAGGACGAACGCGTTATAGGCGTTCAGCCAGAAGGCCATCTGTTGTTCGCGCGACCACGATTGGTAGGTCGCCGCGGGCACATTCAGTGATGCAGCATAGCGGTCGAGCGCCGCGCGAGACGAGCGCACCGCGCGGTAGTAAACCAGGCCGTCGCGAACGTTCACATCGAGGATCTGATCGAAGGGGCGATGGAGCGCGTCGGCAGCACCCGGCTGTTCGGCGAAGGCGTGGAGGTGCGACCGCGGATGAGCGATAGCGACGACGAAAACAGCAATGGTGAGAGCAACCCCTGGGTAACGCATATCTCGATATTAGTTCAGGGACGGTCAAAGATTCGACGACAGGAAATCCGCCAGGGCAAGGGCAAACCCATCCGGCACTTCGAGATTTGATAGGTGCCCGGCCTCCGGAAGGATGACGAGCCGCGATCGTGCAACCTGGTTCTGCAGCGCTATAGCGTCGGTCACCGGCGTCAACACGTCCTCCTCGCCCACGACCACCAGCGTCGGACAGGAAATCCGCGCGAGATCCTGGGTCGAATCCGGACGACCCATCATCGCTTCGACGGCGGCAATGATTCCCTGTGTCGGCGCGGTTTCGATCATCGCGCGAACGCGTTGCGGAATCTCCGGCCGACGTTCGAACGTGGTCTTGCCGAGCAGCTTCGGAAGCATCGATTGCGCGACGCCGCCCGGACCTTCAGCACGCGCGAGTGCAATCATCCTGCGGCGACCCTCGAGCCCTTCGGGTGAATCGCCCTGGGCTCTCGTATCGGCGAGAATCATTCCGCTGAAACGTTCCGGCGCGCGGCGGAAGAGCGCAAACGTGATGTAGCCACCCATCGACAGGCCTCCAATGACGGCTGGATCGAGGGCGAGTTCGTCGAGCAGTGCGGCAATGTCGCCGGCCATGTCGTCGAGCGTGATCGAGCCGCTGGCAGGAGCGGCATCAGGTCCAAAGCCGCGAAGGTCCGGTGCGATGAAGCGCCAGCCTTCCGGAACGCGTTCCAGTTGCGGGCGCCACATGTCGGCATTCAGCGGGAATGCATGAATGAGGACTACCGGCCAGCCGCTGCCGGCTTCGAGGTACCGCACCTTTCGTCCGTTGATGGTGGCTCGGAGGTCGCGGACCATGTCATCGATCATAGCGGCAATACCCGGCAAATCCGATCACGCGAAGCACCAGTTTGTAACAGCGCGCTTTGATGTGTCGTAAGAACGGGCGCGCTGGGACGGCGCGTGTGGAAGTCGATTCACTACACGACCTATGCGGCCGCAGTCATTTTCTTCATCCACGGCCTCATCGCCGATCCGACGGTCACCGGGCGCGCCATCGACTACATCGATGGCGAGAAGGTGTACGTAGAGATGTGCGCGGCATCGTTCGTGGTGCTCGCGATCTGGCGGATACGGCACAGGCGAGCGAGGCGTCGCGCAGAGCTCAGCCGCGCTTGAGGCGCGGTCTGACGACTGCGCCCGACCACGCATCCGTGGCACCTGGCACTCCCGTTGCGAATGAAATGAACGGAGGTGCACTCATGCCCCGCGGAGACAAACGTCATTACACCGACAAACAAAAGCGCCAGGTCGAGCACATCGAGAAAGGCTATGAAGAACGCGGCGTCCCGGAACGCGAAGCTGAACGGCGTGCGTGGGCCACGGTGAACAAGGTGCATCACGGCGGAGAGAAGCCAGGAGGCGGCGGTTACGGGCGGTCCGAGGACCACGAGCCCATGCGGAAGGGTGGCCGAAAGGGCGGCCGGCGATCACACAGCCGTTGACGCTTCGGATCGCGGGTGGATCGATCGTTCGGCGAGCCGGGCGGCGATCCACACGGCCGCAGCGGCAATACCCGAGGCGACCCAGAAGACACTGCGTGACCACGCAAATATCGGATACGGATTCGCGGCGCTGACGTACGAGGGGTCGCTGCCAGCGGCGCGCACGTCAACAGACGCGCGCTGTTCCGCCGACCAGCGATGGCCCGTGCGGGATACGTACGATGGTGTGTCGAGCACGGGCGCGTAATACTTCTCCAGGATCAGATTCTCCATCCACGCGCCTTTCGCCTGGTCGGCTCCGAGCAACTCGTTACGCCGCTGAACGTGGGTGACGCCTTCGGTCATGTACTGATCCTCCCGCGAGACGCGCTGCAGCGTGAGCGGTGGCGGATGCATCTGCCACTCAGCGCGTTTCGCCGCTGCGAGCGCCGGAAGCGCGGTCATTGAGTAACGTGATTTGAACACGCCCACCTCTCGGTCGTTGATGTCGTCGCCGAGATGGACGATGTGAACGAACAGGGCGAGCGCGACAACTGTAGCGGCGGCCAGCCGGCCTACCCGCAGGATTGATCCCGGCCGCATGCTCCAGGTGAACCGGGCAGGTGGATCGGCACCAACGCTGAACAGGAGACCGCAGCCTATCGCAATCCCGTTCAGGAGAATGTCGGCAATCTCGCCGACACGATTTGGAATGAACCACTGCAGCCACTCGTCGGCGGTCCCGACGAGAAGACCGGCAAGCGCCGGCAACAGCAGGATGGCGGGATCCTCGAGCGCCCGCCACGCTCGGTAGAACAAAAAGGTGATGATCCCGTACTCGACGAAGTGAAAGCGCTGCACCACGTCGACATCAGCATTGCCAGTTGCCTCGACGATAGAGAACCAGATCGCACCGGCCACCGCCGCAAGGAGAGCGCCGTAGCGGAGCAACCGGTTCTGCCGAATCCGCAGAATGGCCGCAACAATCGCCGCGGCCGCGAGCACAGCAATCGCACCGCCGACGATACGAACGAATTGGCCGGGGAAGGTCGCCCGAATCCAGCTCCTGACAAATCCGATGAACGGTGCCGAGAGCACGAGTGCCGTCGCGACGACGATTGCCAGGATGAAGCGCGCACGGCGGAGAGGTGTCCCGAGCGAACGCGACGGGTCAGTCGAACGGCCTGGTGCCATGCGATACGATGAGCATTATGCGCTCATTACCTCGTCTTGCCTGCGGATTGTTGCTGTCGGTCGTGATCGCGTTACTCGTCGCGCGCGTCACCGCAACAGAACAAGCGCGCAGCGAGGGGCCGCGAATCGACGTGCTCTTTTCAAGAGAGGCACGAGCGGAAACGGTCACCGGGATGGTCTACGTCGCGATCAGCCGCGACAATCGGCGTTCACCGATCGATCAGACGTCCCCGACTGGTGTGCCGCTGTTCTCACGTTTCGTCGACGGTCTCGCACCGGATGCCGTCGCAACGTTCACCGCCGAGGATCGCGGCCATCCACTCCGCAGCCTGCGCGATCTGCCTGCGGGCGAATACTGGATGCAGCCATTCGTGAATGTCTACACGCGCTTTCCCCGCGCGGACGGGCACACCGTCTGGCTGCACAACGATCAATGGGAAGGCCAGGATTGGAAACGTTCGCCCGGCAACCTGTTCGGCGATCCGGTCCGGGTCGCGTTCGATCCGAAGTCGGCCACGCCGCTCCGGCTCGTGGCCAACAAAGTGATTCCACCGATACCGCTTCCCGCCGACACCGACATGGTGAAGCGAATCAGATTTCAGAGTGCGATTCTCAGCAAGTGGTGGGGACAGCCAATCTATCTTGGCGCAACTGTGCTACTGCCCAGAGGGTACGACACGCATCCGAACGTGCGCTATCCGGTCAACTACATGCAGGATCACTTCTCGCTGAACCCGCCTGGCGGATTCGGACGCGGCGGGGATTTCGATCGCTTCTGGATGTCGGACACGGCGCCGCGTTTCATTGCCGTCACGCTTCAGCACCCGTCCCCGTACTACGACGATTCTTATGGCGTGGACTCGGCGAATAACGGTCCATACGGCGAAGCGATCATCAAGGAGCTGATCCCGGCGGTCGAGCAGAAGTTCCGCGTCATTCGCCAACCATGGGCACGCATGCTCTCCGGTGGGTCGACCGGCGGCTGGATTGCGCTCGCGCATCAAGTGCTCTATCCGGATTTTTACGGTGGGTCGTTCGCGCTCTGTCCAGATTCCGTCGATTTTTCCTATCACCAGATCGTCAACATCTACAGCGATGCGAATGCCTACTACGTCGAGAAAGGCTGGACGAAGGTGGAGCGGCCCAGCCAGCGAACGATCGACGGCAACATCGAAGTGATGATGAAGGACGAGAACTGGTACGAGCTGGTCGTCGGCGACAAGTCGCGGTCAGGAGGACAGTGGGACATCTGGGAAGCCACCTACTCTCCCGTCGGGCCCGATGGTTACCCGCGACGCCTGTGGAACAAGGAGACGGGCGTCATCGACAAGTCGGTGGCCGAGCAGTGGAAGAAATACGACATGGCAGACATCCTGCGAAAGAACTGGACCGTGCTCGGTCCGAAAATCGCCGACAAGATCCACGTCTACGTCGGGGACATGGACTCGTACTATCTCAACGACGCGGTGGAAAAGCTGAACGAGTTCCTGACGAAGACGGAAGATCCGAAGTTTGCGGGAGAAGTCGTGTTCCAGCGTCGCGCGCCGCACTGCTGGGGACCGCGGAACGCTGAACTCTGGCAGAAGCTGGCCGCGCAGGTCGACAAGGGCGCGCCCGCCGGTGCGGCTAAGAGCTGGAAGTACTAAATGAAGCTCGTGACGGTGACATCAAGCACACGGGCGCGGCGGCTACCGCGATGCCACTGGACCAGAATCGGACTCTGATAAGTCCCTTCGATGATTTTGCCCTGGCCGTTCTCGTCGCGATCGGACACGAGGAGGCTGACAGAACGCTTCATCCTGAGGAAGCGTGACGCCGGCATGGCGATGGCGCGCGACAGCAGATTCTCCACCGGCGTCTGGCCGAGGCCCAGCGCGTCGACCAGCCGGTTGAACACGCGCACCAGATCGTATTTCGCGTAGTCGAGCGTTCTTGACGGAATCGCGCGCGGGTTGCCGAGCATGTGTCCCGCTTTTTCGGCCATGAATCGCAGCGGATCGCGCAGCACTTCTGAGAGATCGTGACGCATCAAGAGCGTCTCGTATTCGTTGACGGTCAATCCCGCATGCCGTTCGCCCGGCGCCAGCGACAGCCGCACCCGTCCCTTCACCACGCCATGTTGACGAACGAAGTCGGCGACCTGGCTATACACGCCGAGCTGCGGGTCCTTCAGGTTGACCGACTCCACGCTGTGTCCCGACACGGGGACGACGATTCTGGTCGTCGCAACCGTTTCCTCCGCCGAATACCCGATGACGCTCGTTCGCCGGATGCGCGGCCGGCCCGCGTGGACGCCGTCGAGATCGATGAACGACATCGGTTCGCTGGGGCGATTGAGATAGGCGACGCAGGTCCGCAGCGCCCCTGCCATGAAGGCGAGGTGCGAGTCCGCATTCAGCGGCTCAACCGGCCGTTGCGCGGGGGACAGCTCGGTCCGCCGCTCGATCTTGTCGTGCTCGTACCCCGCACCCTCCGGGAACATCGTGCGGAAGACGTCGATGTACGGCATCACGCCGTCGGGTCCCTGGTTCAGCCGGGACGCGACGCTCCGGTCCAGATACCCAGCGGTCGTGTGGAAGGAGCAGCAGAGCGCCCGGGGAAAGGCTGAGAGCGCGTCGCCGTAACGCGATGAAACCTCGCCACGCACGTCGATAACGTCGACGCGGGCTCGAGGGGTCAACTCGAGCGTGAACTCAAGCGGGGACGCGGGCATGAAAAACGGCGCCGTAGCGCCGGATTCGACCGCTTGCCGGAGATCTGGCGGTCGTCTATAAGCATAACACAGGAATAGCTTTAGCCCGGAATTCTACGTAAAAGGTGGCTGGCACCTTTCTCCGAAAGGTGCCAGCCACCTTTTACGGTTTTCGTTTGGCGGTGAAGGCCCCTTCGCCGAAATCGCCGAACTTTGCTGTTCCCTTCATCGAGTCCTTTTCCACGGTGCCCGCATAGATGATGCGGACCGTGTTCCCTTCGATGCTGATATCGAACGAGAACTCGATCGCGTTGCCTTTCAGCGTTCCGGTCAAGGGCGCTTCCCCCAACTGTCCGGTGTACCGGCCCGTCAGCTTCTCCCCCTCCTGCTTGAAGGTCATCGTCGGTGTTCCGGTGTTCCCGCCGATTTCGACCTGGAAGGTCCATGTGCCTGTGACATCCGGCGGGGGATCCTTCGCCTGAGTGCCCGCGGCCGGCCCTGACGCCCGCTTCGCGGACCACTGCCCCTGACCGCCGGTCCCGAACTCCATCATGCCGGTCATCGAGTCCCCGTCGGCGGTGCCTTTCATCGTTATAGGGATCGGACCGTTCTGCGTCCGCACGCTGAACCAAATCGTCACCGCTCTGTCTTTGACACTGGCCTCGACACTGTGATCCCCCTGCGGGCTCGAAAACGTGCCGACGATTTGATCGCCGTCGCGCTTGAGCACAAGCGGCGTCGATGTCGCGGGGCCCTGTCCGGCCGTGACGGTGACGTCCCAGCTGCCAACGATGTCGGCATCCTGTGCGAAGAGCGACGGCGGGCAGCCCACAACACAGGCAAGCACCGCGAAGGCGGGGATGAACGCTCCAAGACGATGACTCATGAAGATCTCTTTCTCCGATCGCGAATCAACTGACCGATCACACTCGATTCGAGATCGGAGCACTGGCGGCGGCGCGGAGTTTTCCGCCCAGAAGAACCGCCGTGACCGCCACGATGCCGAGCAAAGAAGGATACCACCCGGGTTGATTGGGTGTCGGCATCGCCATGGCCGCATCAATCGAGACGACCGCGACGAGGGCCGCCAATGCCGCCGCGTGCGCGTAGGGCGCCGACGATCCGATCCTCGCGGTCAACCAGCCGCCCACAATGCCGCCGATGCCACAGAACACCAGGTTGAGGAACAGAAATGTTGAAAACGCGGCCGGCGTCAGCCGGATCTCCGGGGTCTCCCGGTTGAGTGCGAGAGAGGCGATCAGCATGCCGACCGTGGCGGTGGCAGCCATGAATCCAAGTCCGGCGAGAACCGCCGCAACGCTGCGGATGATGCGCATCGATCGAGTCAGGCACCCTCGGCTGCCTGCATCGCTACGGGCGTCTCATGTCCGAACTGAAGCAGATAGCCGTTGTTGTCGTAGATGGCGAACTCGCGCATTCCGTAGTCGAAGTTGTCGATCGGGTAGCAGACGCGGGCCTTGTCCTTCACGCGCTCCCACATCGCATCGACGTTGTCGGGGTTGATGTAGAACGATCCGGTGAATGCCGGCCCGTCGAACGGCTCGTGCTCGTTGGGCAGGGCAAACATGATCGTGACGTTGTCGCGCCGCACCGAGGCCCATCCCAATTCTTCGCTCGACCCATCGCACTCAAACCCGAGCACCGTTGTGTAGAACTCGATCGAGCCTTTCAGATCGTTGGTCCGAAGCAGCGGCGTCAGTTCCTGCAGTTTCATGTCAGCACAACACACGAATGATGTCGGAACGAGTGATGATGAAGGTCTTATCCGTCTTGAAATCGCGAACCAGGACGGCGGGATTCTCCGGCGTGATCATCGTGGCCAGCAGCTCCACCGGTGTCGAAACATCGACGAATGGAAATGCCGGTTGCATGATCGTTTCAACCGGCTGTGACTTGACCGACGGTTCAGCAAGAAGCTGGGAATAGAGGTGCGTCTCGTTGAGGGAACCAACCAGGCGCTTGTCCAGGGTGATCGAGATTTGCGAGAAATCGTGCTCGCTCATCAGCTTGACGGCAATCTCCACCGGCTCCGTTCCTTCGATCGCCAGCAACTCACCGGGCACGCCGGCGGCCACGAGGTCGCGCGCGGTCATCCCGGACTTCTCGAGAAAGCCTTTCTCGCGCATCCATTCGTCGTTGTACATCTTTCCGAGATAGCGCGACCCGTGATCGTGGAAGACAACGACGACCACATCGTCTCGGGTGAAGTGCTCTTTGAGCTGCAGCAATCCAGCCATCGCCGAACCGGCGGAGTTGCCGGCGAAAATCCCCTCTTCGCGCGCAATCCTCCGCGTCATGATCGCCGCATCCTTGTCGGTCACTTTCTCGAAGTGATCAATGACTGAGAAATCGACGTTGGCCGGCAGAAAGTCCTCGCCAATGCCTTCAGTAATGTAGGGATAGATTTCGTTCTTATCGAAGATGCCCGTCTCTTTATATTTCTTGAAGACCGACCCGTAAGTGTCGATACCCCATACTTTGATGTTCGGATTGCGCTCTTTCAGAAAGCGGCCGACACCGCTGATGGTGCCACCCGTACCAACCCCGCAGACCAGATGGGTCACGCGGCCATTGGTCTGCTCCCAGATCTCCGGACCGGTCTCCTCGTAGTGTGCCGCGGTGTTCGACAGGTTGTCGTACTGATTGGCCTTCCACGAGTTCGGAACTTCTTTCTCGAGCCGCGACGATACCGAGTAATACGACCGCGGGTCCTCGGGATCGACGTTCGTCGGACAGACGATGACATCGGCGCCGAAGGCCTTGAGTGCGTCGACTTTCTCTTTCGATTGCTTGTCCGTGGTGGTGAAGATGCACTTGTAGCCCTTGACCACCGCAGCAATCGCGAGTCCCATCCCGGTATTACCGGAGGTGCCTTCGATGATGGTGCCGCCAGGCGTGAGGAGCCCGCGCTTCTCAGCGTCCTCAATCATGCGCACGGCCATCCGGTCTTTGATCGAGTTTCCCGGATTAAAGGTTTCCAGCTTCACCAGCACCGTGGCCGGTACGACACCGTGCGTGATTCGATTGATTCGGACCATCGGCGTGGCGCCGATGGCATCGAGAATCGTGTCGCAGATCGGTTTCAACGCCGCCTCGGTGCCAATTATACGAGTGGGAAGGGAGCGGTCGGAGCGTTGCGGCATGGTCTCAGCGACCGTAACGAATCGCCGCACGCTCGCGAGCGCGAGCGGCGACTTCCTCTCGATCCCGCGGCGGCGCAGTCGTCACCAATGAGGCGATCAGCTTGCGCGCGGCCGCCGTCACTTCCTCGACCGCCTCAGTGAATGCATCCTCGTTCATTTTCGACGGCTTGGTGTATCCACTGACCTTCCGCACGAACTGCAGCGCTGACGCGCGCACTTCATCGTCGGTTGCCGGTGGTTCAAAGTTGAATAGCGGTTTGATGTTTCGGCACATACTCTTAGTTTTTCAGGTTCAAGATCGGTCCGCATTACTCATTGCGCGTCGGGCCCACCCCCACGCGCTCTCGTTCGGCGGCGTCGCGCCTCGCTCGGGCGCAGGCTTATTTCTTCGCCACATACGTCTTGCGGGCGCGGGCGACGAGATCGGGCTGCTTCAGTTTCACCTCAAGCTTGTGGGTCTTGCCATCGAGATTCTGCGGCGTGAACGCCAGTGCGTATTGTCGATGCAGTTCGTCGGCGATCCGCCGGAACGTCGATCCGAGATTGTTCGCCGAGTTCAGCTCGAAATACCCGCCGCCGGTGGCCGTGGCAATCTTTGGCAACCCCGCGTCAACTTTTGGTTCCTCCGGCGGCAGCCGGAAACTTCCCGAGCCGATGCCACCCATGCCGGTTCCGCGGCCGCGTCCGCCACCACCAAACTGCCGGCTGGCGAGACCGACGGCGAAGATCATGACGTCTTCCTGCTCCGCGTTCCTCTGGACATCGTGATAACTAATGTTGTTGCTGCCCATCGGCCGGTCCACACCGTCGGTAAACACCAGCACGACGCGACGTCCTTCCTGGTGAAGCAAGGCCGTGATGCCGACGTTGACCGCGTTCCAGAGCGGCGTCGGACCAGGTTCCTGCAACTCGGTCCGCAGAATCTCCAGTAGATCGTGCTGACTGCCGGTGAATTCACGAGGATCGACCTGAACGCGATTGGCAAAGCTGCCAATGCGCGCCTTATCGGCGGGGAGCAGCTGCGCGACGAACTGTTCAGCCGCCGAGCGGACGAGCGAGAAGTTGCCAACCATGCTGCCGCTGCGGTCGAGCATCAGCACGACGGTAATCGGCTGCACACCGTTGTCGAAGAGCGTGATCTCCTGCTTCTTGCCGTTGTCGTAGACTTCGAAATCCTCTTTCGTGAGATCCGGAACGAGGCGACCCTGCGCGTCCGAGACGGTGACGTACACAGCAACGGCCTTGAGGCCGGCACGGAACACTTGCTGGTTCTCTTGGCCTTCCTGCGGGCCGACAAGCAACGTGACACAGCTGAAGACAACCGCGATCGCTCCGATACGCATGGCTCCTCGGGGTCTCTCAATGTTACGCGATCAAGCGTCGACTACCAGCCATCGGCCCTGGCAAGTCCGGTTGCACACGTGACTGAAGCTCGACCACGGGCACGGTAATATCGTGATTCCTATCTTCGGAGGTGTGTTACTCGTGGCGTCTCCCAGAATTGTCAGGGCTACGATCGTCAGTCTCGTGGTCGCCACTGTTAGTGCTATCGCATTAACGGCTCAGCAGCGGTCTGGTGCCACGCGCAACCTCACGAACGCTGACTACGCACGAGCCGAGCGGTTCATGAGTTGGAATACGACGCCGCTGGTATTTCGTAACGCGGTCAGTCCGAACTGGATGGCCGGGGATCGATTCTGGTATCGCGTGACGACGTCGACCGGTAACGAAGCCGTCCTCGTCGACCCGGCTACAGGAACAAAAGCGCCCTGTACGCTTCCGGCCTGCGCCGCAACCGCCAGTTCGGCGACCGGCGGACGCGGCCGCGGCCGCGGGGGGCGCGGCGCGGCGGCCGCTATCACCTCAACGTCACCGGACGGCAAACGCGCGGTCTTCATTCGAGACGGGAACCTGGTACTGCGGGATAACGCCACCGGCCAGGAAACCCCGCTCACGACCGACGGGGTCAAGGACTTCGGATATGCCACCGACAACGCGGGGTGGTCGAAGAGCGAGCGACCAATCGTCGTCTGGTCGCCGGACTCGCGAAAGATTGCGACGTTTCTGCAGGATCAGCGCAACGTCGGCGAGATGTACCTCGTGAGTACCGTGGTCGGTCACCCGCAGCTGCAGGCCTGGAAATATCCTCTACCCGGCGACACCACCGTGTCGATGATCGATCGCGTCGTCATTGATGTCGAGTCGAAACAGGTCGTTCACCTCAAGATGCCGCCCGACCAGCATCGTTCGTCGTTGTGCGACAACCTGGCGTGTCGAGGAGGCGATTGGAACGACGTGCAATGGGCGCCGGATGCTTCCTCTGTCGCGTTCGTGTCCACCTCTCGCGATCATCGGCGGACCGTCCTTCGCGTCGCCGACGCTTCGTCGGGCGAGGTGCGGGACGTGCTCGAGGAAACGGTCAAGACATTCTTTGAGTCAGGCAATGGACGCATCAACTGGAGATACCTGCCTGCCTCGAATGAAGTGATCTGGTTTTCGGAGCGCGACAACTGGGGTCAGCTCTATCTCTACGACCTGCAGACCGGCAAACTCAAGCGGCAGATGACGACTGGCGATGGCAACGTCACGCAATTGCTCCATGTCGATCCCACCACTCGCGCTCTTCTCTTCCAGGCCGTTGGCAAGGAGTCGGGACGCGATCCGTACTTCACACATTTGTATCGCATGAACATGGACGGCGGCGCGGCGAAGCTGCTGACACCCGAAGAGGCGAATCACGACATCACGTTATCCCCATCGGGCCGCTACTTCGTCGACAGCTACTCGAAGCCCGACGTTCCACCGGTCGCCGTCCTGCGAGACGCCGACGGCAAACTCATTGTCGAACTCGAACGGGCGGACATCGCCAAGCTGCTCGCCACCGGTTGGAAGCCGCCGCAGCCGATTACCGTCAAAGCACGCGACGGGGTCACCGATCTTTACGGGCTGATGTACCGTCCGACACATTCGATGCCGGGACGAAAGTATCCGATCGTCAATCACGTCTACCCCGGCCCACAGACCGGCAGCGTCGGAAGCCGCTCGTTCTCCGTCGCCCGCGGCGACGCCCAGGCGCTCGCCGAACTCGGGTTTGTCGTCGTCGAGATCGACGGCATGGGCACTCCATGGCGTTCGAAGAAGTTTCACGAGGCCTACTACGGCGAGATGGCGGATAACACGCTGCCAGACCAGATCGCCGGAATGAAAGAATTGGCGCGGCGGTTCCCCTGGATCGACATCAACCGCGTCGGTATCTACGGACATTCCGGCGGCGGCTATGCGGCGGCGGCCGCGATGTTTCATCATCCCGAGTTCTTCAAGGTTGGCATCTCGGAATCAGGCAACCACGACAATCGCGTCTACGAGGACGATTGGGCCGAGAAGTGGATGGGTCTGCTCGAGAACCGCGGCGACGACTTTACCAATTACGACAGCCAGGCCAATCAGAACTTCGTTCAGGGGTTGAAAGGCAAGCTCCTGTTGGCGCACGGGACCATGGATGCCAACGTGCCACCAAACAACACCCTGCTCGTCGTCGACGCGCTGATCAAGGCCAACAAGGATTTTGACCTGCTCATGATCCCGAACGCAGGACACGGTTACGGGGACGCCGCAAATTACATGACTCGCCGCCGGTGGGATTATTTCGTTCGCAATCTCCTGGGTGTCGAACCACCGAGCGAGTATCGGCTCGGGCCCTCATGATTACCTCACGATGAACGGAACCAGCACCGGCACCGCATTCTCGGCAGGAACCGCATCGCCGCGCGACAACACTTCGAAGGCGCGACCGATCCGATTCCCGGCCAAGTCCTCGAGAACCGGTTCGACCTTCAGCATGTAAGGTCCCCGTTGCCACTCGGAATCCGGCACAAACTGCCACCAGATCTCTGCTGGACCGACGCCCCCCCGACCGGCGATGTTGGACGCGCCACGCTCGACCGACAACGAACGCTGCAGCAGTCCGAAGTCGAGCGGTTTCGGAAACGTCACCGTCACTGGATCGCGAGTACCCACAGTGGGCGGCGCAACACGCCACTGCATTGTGTTGAGCGCGTCTTCTTCTGCCGGCCCGATGACAAACCGGCGGCGATACTCGCTCGTCAGCGGTAGCCCGTGTGCGTCGGGCCACTCGCGTTTCACGACGACGGTAATGCCGGCGCCTTCGTGAAGCGCGCGGCCCATGTCGCGATTGGGCAGAATCTCCCGTTTCACACGGCCGGGATCCAGGATCACGGTGTACCGTGTACGTTCTGCGTTCCACAGGTCGGTATCGAGAGGCACGACAACATCCGGCACTTCGCGGCCGCTGTCATCGAAGAACGTCACGTGGTCCCGCCCACCCTGCTGTCCCATCGGCGCTGAAAAACGCACGTACATCCGCAGCAGGTTCTCAGGAATGACGTCACTGGTTGGATAGACGGTGGCGACGTGCGTCGAGGGCGAACGTGCCGTACCCGGAATCGAGACGGTCGCGTGTAGTGCAGTGGCTGAGAGGGTGACGCGCGACACTCTGGACGGGTCGAACCGAACCTCGTATTCACGTCCGCCATCGAACGGAAATGACGGCCAGAATCGGAGCGAGTCTTCGGCTGAATATCTGCCGGCCATTCCCGGTATCTCGGAAAGTGACCGAGACGTGTCGGATCGAAGCGTGACGTGCAGAAGCGCGCTCCACTCATCGGGGCTCAGGTTCGCCTTGGACAGCGCCGTCAGATCCGCGCGCGGCAGGCCAACGACTTCAATAAATGTTCGCGACGGATTTGTTGTGTCGAGTCGAATGGAGGGGGAACGGCTACAGGACGTCGACGCGAGTAACACGAGACAGAAGGCGCAGCGCAGCACCCATGCGGCGCGCCGCGCGGCGCCCTCTGGTCGTTTCATGGAGTGGCTACGGCAGCGGCACGGCCGCGAGATTGAGCCCGGACGTCGTTCGCGCGAGCACGATTGAGCGCTGCGCGTCGAGTAAGTCCATCTGTTCAATGCCGGTCATCGACGCGATCTTCTCGTACGGCACACCCGCCGTCTCGCTCTTGACCGGTTCGGTGATGGGCGCCGCGGTGGCGAAACTCTCGGTCGGAATCTTCATCACGCCGCGCGAGTTGTTCGACATCAGCAGGAACTCGTGTCCGTTCTTCTTGTAGAGAATCATGTCGAGCGGACGGTTTCTGTTGCCGAGTTCCGCAATCGTCGTCCCCACGACCTTCGGGCCCTTCAGGCTGTCGAGCGAGAACCGGACCAGCGGCGTGCACAGGTAGCTCGCGATGATGTGCGGCTTGTTGTCGATGGTGTAGGGGATGAACGTGTACACCGGCGATCGCGTCTCGAGCCGGCCGTGGTTGCCGTGGAAGATTTCGACGCTCGTTCCCGGATCGGCATTCGTGAATGGATACGGGATGGCGCGAAGCTTCGACGCGAATTCCTCGTTCGATAACCCGGCAACCATGAGCTTGCCGTCGGCGAACGCCATGTCGGTAATCACGTCAGCGCGCTGATTGCGGGCACCGTCAGCAGTCGGTGGATTCGGGAGCGTCACCTTCGAATACTTGACACGGTCGAGGGCAACGAGCGCGATCTTGCCGTCGCCATCGACACGAAGGAGCGCGGGCTTCGCATCGGCGCCCACGCCGCGCATCACCGAGAGATACGCGTTATGCGTGACCGGATGGATCACCAGATCCTTGACCGAGACCGCATCAGCCGCCGTGCCTAGAACGGAGGCAATCTTCTGATCGATACCGGCGACATCAGCGGCACCCGCTTTGGCCCCCGTAGCCTGATCGCCCAGTTCGAAGGCGTAGATCGTCGCGGCCTGGGTGTCGGCCGCAAACAACACACCGTTGGGCCCAAACGTCAGCGCGCCCACTGATTCTGGCGCGGGACCGACATCGGGCGGCGGCGCAGCGACAGGCCGTGCCGGCGTCGAGGCCACCGCGGCCACCAATGCCACCGCAAGCAAGCCGTTTCGATACGTCAAAAGCATTCTGCTCCTCCTTCAGAGACTCCGGAGACCGTCTATCGTCGCTTATACGAGAGGAATGTCAAGGGTGCTTACTTGGCGGCCGTTTTGGGTTTCGGGTACACTCTGCGCACTATGAACCTGACACTGCGTTTTCTGCCCCTGCTCGTTGCCGCGACGATGCAACAGGCGCCTGCCCCATCCCCCGCACCGGCCACGCCTGCTCCAGGAGGACGTGGCGGCCAGCCGGCGGCGCCGCAATTCACGTCGCCCGAAGTGTCGGCGGACAAGCGGATTACGTTCCGCGTGTACGCGCCAGACGCCGCGACAGTGGCGCTTCGCGGCGGCGATATTCCAGCACCGGCGCGCGCCAACACCGAGTTCACGAAAGCCGCCAATGGCGTATGGGAACTCACGACCGGCGCGGTCGAGCCTGGCGCCTACCGCTATGTGTACGTCATCAATGGGGTCGGCGTGATCGATCCGCGGAACACGGCGATCAGTGAATCGAACACGACAACGTGGAGCGTCGCCACTGTCCCGGGCTCCGATTTGATGGACACGAAGGGCGTGCCGCATGGAGCCGTCTCAACGGTCTACTACGATTCGACGGCGCTCGGACGCACGCGACGGATGCACATATACACGCCGCCGGGATACGAATCAGGCAAGGGCAGTTATCCCGTGTTCTATCTGCTGCACGGCGCCGGAGACTGCGATGACTCGTGGACGTCGGTGGGACGTGCGAATTTCATTCTCGACAACCTGATCGCGTCAAACAAGGCCAAGCCGATGATCGTCGTGATGCCTGCCGGTCATACCAACGCCGGTGGAGGCGGCCGTGGCGCCGCGGCCGCCGGTGGCCCACCGCCGCGCGACGAGTTCCTCGAGGACTTCACGAAAGACGTGATGCCCTACGTCGAAAAGCATTACCGGGTGATTGCCGATCGCGCACATCGGGCCATCGCAGGCCTGTCGATGGGTGGGAGTCAGACGCTGAACATCAGCGTGCCGAATCTCGAAAAGTTCGGCTACGTCGGCGTCTACAGCTCGGGTCTGCTGGGTGGCGGCCGTGGTGCCGCGGCGGCGTCGGGCACTCCTGCTCCGCCGTTCGGCGCCGCATTCGAACAACAGCACGCCGCGACACTGGATAACGCCGCAGCAAAGAAAGGTCTCAAGCTTTTCTGGTTTGCCACTGGGGTTGATGACGGCCTGATGCCGACGACCAAGAACACCGTGGAACTGTTCAAGAAGCATGGCTTCTCTCCGGTGATGAAAGAGAGTCCTGGAGGCCACACCTGGTTGAATTGGCGGAGCTACCTGATCGAATTCGCACCGCAGTTGTTCTGAGAAAATTTGAGCCGGTCGCGCTGCTCGTCGCGACGCTCGCCGCTTACTACCCTGCATGGCACGGCGGCGTGCTGTGGGACGATAACGCCCATCTGACGAGACCCGAGCTCCAATCAACGCTCGGCCTCTGGCGCATCTGGTTCGACGTCGGCGCGACACAGCAGTACTATCCGCTGACCCATTCCGCGTTCTGGCTTATGCACCGTGTGTGGGGTGATGCCACGATCGGGTATCACCTTGCCAACATCGTGCTCCACGCGACATCCGCGTGGCTGCTGACGATCATTCTTCGACGGCTGGCGATTCCCGGCGCGTTCCTCGCGGCAGTCATCTTCGCGCTGCACCCGGTCGCGGTCGAATCGGTCGCGTGGATGACCGAACTGAAGAACACCCTTTCGGGAGTGTGTTACCTGGCCGCGGCATTGGCCTACCTTCACTTCGATGCGCGTGGCGAACGTCGTGCCTACGCCGCGTCGTGTGTGTTCTTTGTCCTGGGATTACTGGCGAAGACGGTGACGGCAGTTCTGCCCGCGGCGCTGCTCGTCGTGTTCTGGTGGAAGCGTGGAAGGATCGACTGGCGCCGCGACGCGCGTCCGCTGGTGCCCTTCTTCGTGATTGGCGGTGCGATCGGTATGGTGACCGCCTGGTTCGAGCGCACGCTCAATGGAGCACGAGGATTCGAGTTCCAGCTTGCGGCTCTCGATCGCGTTCTCGTCGCAGGGCACGCCATCTGGTTCTATCTCGCGAAACTGATCTGGCCGTCTTCACTGGCGTTCATCTATCCGCGCTGGACGATCGACGCCCGCAACTGGCAACTCTACGTCTACCCGCTCCTCGTCGTTGTTGTCGTTGCCCTCTGTTGGTCGATGCGCCGCTGGTCGCGCGCGCCACTCGCCGTGACGTTGCTCTTCTGCGGCACGCTGTTTCCGGCGCTCGGATTCATCGACGTATATCCATTCCGCTACTCGTTCGTGGCGGACCATTTTCAGTATCTCGCCAGCATTGCCGTCTTCACCCTCGTTGCCGCCGTGTTGATGCGATTGTTCGACAGCGTTCCTGCGGAAATTGTGCTGTGTATTGTGCTCGGCCTACCGTTGGGTATGGTCACGTCGATGCAAAGCCGACAGTACGTCGACCAACGGACGCTGTACGAGGCGACTCTTCGCGCGAACCCCGCGTGCTGGCTGTGTCACAACAACCTGGCAACCGCGAAGCTGCATGGATCGGAGGCTGACCTGGAGGAGGCCGCCAGTCATCTCCGGGAATCGCTGCGCATCAATCCGGCTGATGCGGAAGCCCACAACAACATGGGCGGCGTGTATCAACGCAGGCGGCGCTATGAGGATGCGATCAAGGAACACGAGGAAGCGCTGCGCCTCAATCCGCAGCTGGTGGAGGCACGCTACAACATCGGCGTTTGCCATCAGGCACTCAATCGCATGGACCTGGCGCGGGCGCAATATGCAGAGGCCATTCGGGCGCAACCTGACTATGCGATGGCGCATTACAACCTGGCCACGACGCTGACTGCGCTGGCGCGGCTCAGCGAGGCAGAAATGGAGTTCAAGGAGGCGCTGCGCCTCAAACCGGAATTCGCCCCGGCGCATGACGGGCTGGGGTTCGTGCTGCTTCAGACCGGGCAGATTCCCGACGCGGTGACCGAGTTCAAGGAGGCAACGCGCATTCAGCCCGACTACGCGCCCGCGCATTACAAGCTTGCCGTCACCCTGGCGCGTGCGGGTCTCGCCGAAGAAGCGCTCGAAGAATTTCGTGACGCCGTGCGTTACGACCCGACATCGCCGGAGATGCATTTCGCGCTTGGGTCCGGGTTGGCGAGTATGGGGCGACTCGACGACGCAGCGTTCGAAATGAAAGAGGCGCTTCGGTTGCGTCCCGACTACCCGGAGGCGACGAACAGTTTGGAAAGTGTGAGAGTGTTACAAAAGCAGGCGGCGTCTAGAAAGTAATTCGATCCTTTGCCGCTTCGATCTTTTTGAAGTCGATACCCGGGGCCTTCTTGATGTCGTCGATCGTTTTGAACCCGCCCACTTTGTCGCGATAGGCGAGGAGTGCCGCCGCTTCTTTTCGCAACAGCAAAACCACGCTTTCGAGTTCAACCGCCGTGGCGCGGTTCATGTTCAACTTTGCGGGCGCCTCGCCGAGGAAATTGGTCGCGAGGTAGTCGATCACCTGGGTGAACTCCTCGTCGGTCCCCTTCGCGCCCCGCCACCGCATGTCCGAAACGGTCTGTTCCCAGCCTTCACGCGTCAGGCGTAGAGCCGCCGCGCGATTCGCTTCGTGACATGGACTGCAGACCTTGACCACCGCGTCTTTCCCGGGACCGTCCGGCAATTGTGCCCAGGCGACTCCGGAGGCGACGCCAAGGGCGAGCGTGAGAAAGACGCCATAACCGCCGAGCTGCCGCGTTGACCCAGACATCGGACTTCGATCTTAGCTCTTTTCCCTTTTCCCTTGTCCCTGGTCCCTTTCGCCGAGCACGCGCCGCGCATGCGGCAGGTCGAGCGCGCCATCCCATCGCGCGATGACCACAGTTGCCACCGCATTGCCGATGAGATTCGTAATCGCACGCGCCTCGGACATGAATCGATCGACGCCGACCAGCAGCGCCAGACCCCCTGGCGGGATCGACGGTACTGCCGACAACGTCGCCGCGAGTGTGATGAAGCCACTGCCGGTCACGCCTGCCGCGCCTTTCGACGTCAGCAGCAGGATCGCGAGAATGGATAACTGCTCGCCAAGCGAGAGATGAAGCCCGCTGGCCTGCGCCACAAAAACCGCCGCCATCGTCATGTAAATCGACGTGCCGTCGAGGTTGAATGAGTAGCCGGTGGGAATCACCAGGCCGACAACCGGTTTGCTGCATCCGAGTTGCTCCATCTTCATCATCAGCCGCGGTAGGGCAGACTCCGACGATGACGTGCCGAGGACGAGGAGGATCTCTTCGCCGATATAGCGCAACAGTGCGAAGAGCCGCAGACCCGCCAGCCGCACGACAATGCCCAGGACAATCAGGATGAAGAAGAAACAGGTGATGTAGACGCCCGCCATCAACTTGCCGAGCGAGAGCAGGGATCCGATGCCGTAGCGGCCGACGGTGAATGCCATTGCGCCGAATGCACCGATGGGTGCGAGACGCATGATCATGCCGACGATCACGAAGAGAGTATGGGACAGTTGATCGATGCCCGACACGAGCATTTGCGCGCGATCGCCCTGCGACAGCAGTGCGACACCGAAAAGCAGCGACACGACGAGGACCTGCAGAATGTCGCCGCGCACGAACCCATCGAGCACCGTGGTCGGAATGATGTTGAGGAGGAACTCGACCGTGTTGGTCGGTGCAGTACCCGCAACGGCGGCGGGTGGAGCCGCCGACGGATCGACGTGCAGGCCGGCCCCCGGCTGAAGAATGTTGACGACGACGAGGCCGATCACGAGCGCGAGCGTCGAGATGACCTCGAAGTAGACGAGAGTACGGATCCCAATGCGCCCGACGTCGCGCATCGCACCCATTCGAGCGATGCCGACCGTGATCGTCGCAAACACGATCGGTCCAATCAGCATCTTGATTAATTTGATGAAGCCGTCGCCCAGAGGCTTCATCGCCGTCGCCGTCTCGGGCGCGACCACTCCGAGGATGACGCCGAGCAGAATGCCAGCGAGAACCTGGGCGTACAGGCTACGGTAGAACGGCCGGCTCACCGTTTTCTCTCATACTTCCAGTTGCGTGACTTTCCTTCCGACAGCCATTCAATTGTCGTCGCCACGCGCTTCTTGCGGGTCGGCTCGGTCTTGGCTTCCACAATCCACTCGATGTATTCGCGCTGGTGACTCGGACTGAGCGCTTTGAAGGTCGCCGACGCCTTGGCGCTGCCCTTCAGCGCCTTCTGCAAATCGGCCGGAGCTTTGGGGGGTGGCTTTGGTGATGTCGGTTTGGGTCTCGCGATCTTCACCCCCTCGTCGTTGAGCGCAGCCGCCTGCCGGACGAGGCGGGTGAGTTCCTTTGATCCAGGGAGATCGTCGAGCGAGGTGATGCGCCCGAACTGGCTCATCGGCGTACCGTTTGGGGGCACCTCCAGGAGCGAGCCTTTCCAGAACCCAAAGGCGCAATGAGCCTTGAACGACGCCATGCTGCAGAGCATTCCCCTGTAGACAAAGTGGGGGAAGCTCCATTTCATGGTCTCTTCCACGTCCGGGCATCCGGCGTGCACGGATTTCCGGATGTGCAGCAGGATCGGTTTGGCAAATGGCGCCGCGTTTTGAATATACGAGTCGACGCGCGGATCGGTGATGCCCATCCGCCAATCGTATCGCAGCCAGACAAGTGTTCCACCGTCAAGCGATAATGAGTACTTATGCCGACCGACGTCATCCGCGATCCTCATGAGCGCCTGCGGGAAGACGTCCGGCTTCTGGGCGGATTGCTTGGCGACACGCTGCGGCACCGTGAGGGCTCTGCCCTCTTTCACATCGTGGAGCGCGTGCGAGCGTTGTCGAAGAGCGGACGTGGCGGCAGCGATCGTGACCTCGACGCGCTTGCCGAGCTGCTCCGCGCCTTACCGGTCGAATCCACCGTCCCCATCGCGCGCGCCTTTTCGCACTTCCTGACGCTTGCCAACATCGCCGAACAGCATCACCGCGTCCGACGCCGACGTGAATACCTGCGCGATCCCGGTGCCCCGCCTCAGCGCGGCTCCAGCGAGGAAACCTTTGCCCGCCTGCTTGAACGAGGCGTGACGGCTGACGCGCTGCACGCGGCGACCACATCCCTGCGTGTCGAACTCGTGCTCACTGCGCATCCGACGGCGATTACACGGCGGACGTTGATTCAGAAGCATCTCCGGATCGCTGCAGCCCTGGCGTCGCAGGATCGCGTCGATCTCACCGCGCCGGAACGGGCCGACATCCTCGCCGCGATCAGGCGAGAAGTTCTCGCCGCGTGGGAAACCGATGAAATCCGCGCGCGGCGGCCGACGCCGGTCGATGAAGCCATTGCCGGGCTGTTGATTTTCGAGCAGACCCTGTGGGATGCCGTCCCGAGATTCCTGCGATCGTTGAGCGCGGCGCTGACGCGCGCAACCGGCCGCGGCCTTCCTCTCGATGCGGCACCGCTTCGCTTTGGATCGTGGATGGGTGGCGACCGCGACGGCAATCCGACGGTCACTCCGGAGGTCACACGGCTCGCCTGCAGCGTCGCGCGATGGATGGCTGCAGATTTGTACGAACGCGAAATCGCCGCGCTGCGGTCTGAGTTGTCGGTCACGGCGGCGACGCCGGAACTTCGCGCCCGGGCAAATGGCGCTCGAGAACCTTACCGCGCGGTGTTACGAGACGTGCGCGATCGTCTGCGCGCCACCCGTGACGCGCGCGGCAACGAACTGTCGCGCGCTGATCTCTTGAAGGGTGATGCCGACAGGCATCCGGCTCCACGCGCGGCTCCCTACAGCCTGGTTGCAGAATTCATCGAACCGCTGCAGCTCTGTTATCGCTCGCTGATGGAAACGGGACAGAGCGTCATTGCCGAGGGTCGTTTGGCGGACGTGCTGCGGCGAACGGCGGCGTTTGGTCTGACGCTCGTCCGCCTGGATCTGCGTCAGCATGCGGCGCGTCATGTCGAAGCGCTCGATGCCATCACGCGTCATCGGGGCGTGGGGTCATATCTCGAGTGGGACGAATCGCAGCGCCAGGCATTTCTCTCGGCCGCGCTGCGCGATCGACAACGACTGGCGCCTGCCGATCTCGAGGCCGACGACAACGTACGCGATGTACTCGACACGTTCGAACTCGCCGGCAGCATGAACCCCGAGTCACTGTCTGCGTTTGTCGTGTCGATGGCACAGGCGCCGTCCGACGTTCTGGCGGTTGAGGCACTCCAGGCACACTCGAAGAACCGGCTCCGCGCAGTCCCATTGTTCGAGCGGATTGACGATCTCGAGCGTGCCCCGGAGACACTGCGATCGTTGCTGGCGATCCCGGCATACCGGGCACGCATCGACGGACGGCAGGAAGTCATGATCGGCTATTCCGATTCCGCGAAGGACGGAGGCCGGCTCGCCTCGAACTGGGCGCTGTATCGCGCGCAGGAATCGATCGTGGACGTCTGCCGCGAAGGGCACGTTGAGCTCACGCTGTTTCACGGACGCGGCGGCAGCATCAGCCGCGGCGGCGGGCCGACCTATCTCGCGATTCAGTCGCAGCCGCCAGGATCGGTCAACGGACGACTGCGGGTGACCGAACAGGGGGAAATGATTCAGGCGCAGTTCGGCCTGCCAGAGATCGCGGCACGCACGCTCGAGTTGTATACGACCGCGACGCTTGCGGCGACGCTCGAAATGCCCGATCAACCGGATCCCGGGTGGCGAACGGTCATGGATCGGCTCGCCGAGAAAGCCAGGGCGGTGTATCGACAGGTCGTGTATGAAGATCCACGCTTCATCGAGTACTTCCGCGCGGCAACACCGGAAGTGGAGCTCGGTTCGGTGCCGATCGGCAGCCGTCCCGTCCGTCGCACCGCCGACGGCGGCGTCGATTCGCTACGCGCCATTCCGTGGGTTTTTGCCTGGACACAAACGCGACTGCTGCTCCCCTCGTGGCTGGGAACCGGTGAAGCGTTGAGCACATCGATTGAGGCGGGCGAGGCCGACGTCATTCGTGAGATGTATCAGAGCTGGCCGTTTTTCCGCTCGACTCTCGATCTGATCGCCATGGTGCTCGCCGAATCGGATGCGCGCATTGCGGCGGAGTACGACCGGCGTCTCGTTCCACACGAGCTTCAGCCCGTCGGCACCGACCTGCGCCACCGTTTGGAGATGACGATTCAGTCGGTGCTCAAGGCTACCGGCAAGGAGCGGTTACTGACGGAGAACGCGGTCCTGCGGCGCTCGATTGAGGTCCGCAACCCCTACGTGTATCCGATCAATCTCGTGCAGATCGAACTGCTGCGTCGGCTGCGCGAAGATAGCGCCGCCGATCAGCAGATCGTCAATGCGTTCATGGTGACGGTGAACGGGATAGCAGCAGGGATGCGGAATACGGGGTAGCCCCTACTCAATCACCACATACCGCTTCAACCGATCGGTCTCCTTCTGCCCCACGTACTTTCCGATCTCCTTGTCGAATTGCGCGTAGGACTTCCACGGGCGGTATTCCTTGAACTCGCGGACCATCCGCTGACCGGCACCCGGAATACTCAGGATGTCCTCGTCGGTCGCCGTATTCAGGTTGACGGGAATGAAGCAGTACTGAGCAAGCTTGGCCGCCCCTGAGGCGCCGACATACTTTCCGATTTCCTTGTCGAACTGTGCCCACGATTTCCAGGGACGGTACTCGGCGAACTCGCGCACCATGCGTTTACCCGCCCCTGGCACCAGGAGGATCTCTTCGGGTGTCGCGGTGTTGAGATTGATGTGAACGAAGGCCTTCTCGTAAAACTGCATCGCCTGTTCCTGCGTCAGTCCCTGACCGATGAGGAATGTGTTCAATTCAGTAATGCTCTTGAACGGACGAACCCCGACGAGTGCCTTGGCAATCGCTGGGGTCACATTCGGCATTTTCGCGAGATCCAGCTCCGGCGCCGTGTTCGCGTCGACCACGCCCTGTGATTTGCCAACCTGCGCCCGGGTTGCCACCGGCACAGCCAGGATGAATACCAGCAGCGCTCCGATCGCCCAACGTGTTCGAATAATCATGCGTTTTCTCCTGAACGACCGCGCCGTGAAGGGGCGCCGGCGGTAGTGGCGTCGGTTCGACGCCGAACGGGATATCGATACGCGTACGCGAGTCCGATCAAGCCGAGCTGCGACATCGATCCAGGCGCGAGCGCCGGTGGCGTTTTCGCCGTCATCGCCTTGACCAGGAGCGCGCGCCCGGCAATGGCGGGATCGACCTCGCGCTGAAACTCGACGTTCGCCCGATAGTGCAAGTACATCCCGAGAAATCCCGCAGCAATGAACAGCGCCATCGTGATCTGAAACAGGCGAAGGCTCGCGGTTCCCCGCTGGACCTCGTGCCACGCGATGGCGACAAATGCGATCCCGATCAGCACCAGCGGAATGAACTGAGCGAAGTCTTCGTCGTGCTTCAACAGAAGCAGCTCGGTTGTTGTTCCTACCAGTCCGATCAGCAGGATGGCCAGCAGCACTCGACGGATGACATCGAGCGTCTCATGCACGGTCATCATGCTACCGTACGGGAAGCGCCGTCCGGCGACTGTCACGGAAACATCACAGACAGGCTACTCGACAAAGACCCGTACTTTTCGCGGTGTCACGTAAAGTCGATCGCCTGGCTTGACGCCGAGCCGCTCGAACTGATCGCGGCCAAGTTCGGCGTGAAGGAGCCCGCCATGTGCGCCTGCGAGTTCGAGCCGCACCATGGCGCCAGACGCGGTCACGTTCTCGAGCACGGCCCAGAGGCCCGATCCCGTTTCCGTTCGGCTCACATCGAACTCGTGCGGCCGCGTGTAGGCGGCTGCTGTCCGCGGCTGCGAGTCCCCGTGCACCGGATACTCGACGTCCAGAGGTCCGAAGATGCCTCGACCGTCTTCCACCCGGCCGTGAAAGATATTGACGGTACCGAGGAAGCTGATCACGAAGGGCGTTGCCGGCCGTTCAACGACATCATCGGGTGTCCCGTCCTGTTCGATGACGCCGTGGTTCATCACTGCGACGCGATCGGCAAGTTCCAGCGCTTCCTCCTGATCGTGGGTCACGAAGACGCTGGTCAGATGAATGTCGTCATGCAGGCGACGGAGCCAGCGGCGGAGTTCCTGGCGGACGCGAGCATCGAGTGCTCCGAATGGCTCGTCGAGCAACAGCACCTTGGGCTCGACCGCAAGCGCGCGCGCGAGCGCCACCCGCTGGCGTTGGCCACCTGAAAGCTCCGAGGGCCGCCGGTCGGCCATGAAATCCAGCTGCACGAGCTCGAGCAGGTCCTTCACTCGCCGCTTGATCTCCGCGTCTTCGGGACGCCGCGATCGTGGACGCACGCGCAGTCCGAACGCGACGTTCTCGAACACCGACATGTGCCGGAACAGCGCGTAGTGCTGGAACACGAAGCCGACCCGGCGTTCGCGCGGGTTGCGCTCGGTCGCATCCTCCCCCTCGAGGATGACCGAACCGGAATCGGCGGTTTCCAGGCCGGCAATGATTCGCAGCAGCGTCGTCTTTCCGGAACCAGACGGACCGAGCAGCGCATAGAGCTCGCCCGACGCGACGTTGAGGCTGACGTCTCTCAGCGCGACGAAACTGCCGAACGTCTTCGTCAGACCGCGGACTTCGATTCCCATGGCCTGACTTCAATCGCCGCGTGCGCCGCCGCCCGCGCCGAGCGCTCGACGCGCGTTTCGACAATCGCTTTGAGGATGAGTGTGACGATCGCCAGGCAGCCGAGCAGTGAGGCGACCGCAAACGCGGCCTGAGCGTTGTACTCGTTATACAGAATCTCCACGTGCAGCGGGAGCGTGTTGGTCAGTCCGCGAATGTGTCCGGACACCACCGAGACGGCACCAAACTCTCCCATCGCACGAGCGTTGGCGAGGATGACGCCGTAGAGGAGCCCCCACTTGATGTTCGGCAACGTCACGCGAAAGAACAGCTGGAGCCCTCCAGCCCCCAGCACTCGCGCCGCCTCTTCCTCTTCGGTGCCGACGGCTTCCATGATCGGGATGACTTCTCTGGCCACGAACGGAAACGACACGAAGATGGTCGCCAGAATGATGCCCGGCGTGGCAAAGACGACTTGCAGGCCGTGATCGATCATCCAGGGGCCAAGCCAGCCCCTCCGGCCGAAAAGGAGCACGAACACGAGCCCGGCGATCACGGGCGAAACCGCGAACGGCAGATCGATCAGGGTCAGCAGCAGGTGGCGTCCGCGGAACTGAAATTTTCCGATCGCCCAGCCGGCGGCCACGCCGAAGAGCACGTTGAGCGGTACGGCCACGCCCGCCGCTAACAGCGTCAGCTCGAGCGCCGCCACCGCATCCGGTTCGATGATCGCCGTGCGATACGCATCGAGTCCTTTGGCAAACGCTTCGGCAAAGACCGCGACGAGCGGTAGCACGAGAAACAGTGCCACGAACGCGAGCGCGACGACCGTAATCGCCCATCGCACCATTCGCGGTTCGGTCAAACGCGCGGTTCGCAACTCGTTGCTCATGGTGCCACGCGCCGCCGGGCCCAGGCCTGGAGACCATTGATCGCGAGCAGCAGCACGAAAGCGATCGCGAGCATGACGACGGCGATCGCGGTCGCGCCTGCGTAATCGTACTGCTCGAGTTTGGTCACGATGAGCAGAGGCGAAATCTCGGTCCGCATCGGCATGTTGCCCGAGATGAACACGACCGACCCGTACTCGCCAACGGCGCGCGCGAACGCGAGCGCGAACCCGGTCAACCACGCAGGAAACAAGTTGGGCAGGATGATTCGCAACAACACGCCAGCCCGGCTTGCGCCAAGGCTCGTGGCGGCTTCTTCAACTTCGGGATCGAGATCCTCGATGACCGGCTGCAGTGTTCGAACCACGAACGGCAGGCCGATGAAGATCAACGCGACCGTCACTCCCAGTGGAGTGAACGCGACGGAGACGCCGTAGTTCGCGAGCGGTGCGCCCAGCCACCCGGTCGGCGCATACAGCGTCGTGAGAACGATGCCGGCGACTGCGGTCGGAAGGGCGAATGGAAGATCGATCAGCGCATCGACGATGCGGCGGCCCGGAAACGAGTAACGCGCGAGCACCCAGGCGACAAGCGCGCCAAACACCGCGTTGACCGCGGCGGCCGCGAGCGACGCGCCCAGGCTCAATCGATACGACGCAACCACTCGCGGATCCATGATGGTGTCGCGGAATTGCCCCCACGACATCGTCATCGTCCGCGCCGGCAGCGTCGCCAGTGGAATCAGCACGATGAGGCTCAGGTAGAGAACCGTGATCCCCATCGTCAGGCCGAATCCTGGCAGGACGCGGCGTTGTGCACGTATGGTCATCGCGCCCCTGGTTTATAGATCTGATCGAACACGCCGCCGTCGGCGAAGTGCGTCTTCTGTGCTTTCTGCCATCCCCCGAACGCTTCATCGACGGTAAAGAGTTTCACCTTGGCGAAGCTCGCCGCGAAACGCCCGGCGACGGCCTGATCGCGCGGCCGATAATGGCGCTTTGCCGCAATCTCCTGCCCCTCGGGCGAGTACAAGTATTGAAGATACGCCTCTGCGATCGCGCGCGTCCCCTTGCGGTCGACCACCTTGTCGACCACAGCAACAGGCGGCTCGGCCAGGATACTGATCGACGGAACCACCATGTCGAGCTGCCCCGGAGATTCGTCGAGCGCGAGATACGCTTCGTTCTCCCACGCCAGCAGCACGTCGCCGATACGACGCTGCACGAACGTGATCGTTGATCCACGTGCTCCCGAATCGAGGACTGGGACTTTTCGATAGACATCGGTGACGAACTGGCGCGCCTTCTCGTCTGTGCCTCCCGGTTGGCGCATCACATAACCCCACGCTGCGAGATAGTTCCATCGCGCACCGCCCGATGTTTTCGGATTCGGTGTGATGATCTGAATTCCTGGCTTCGACAGATCGGCCCAGTCTTTGATTCCTTTCGGGTTTCCCTTGCGCACGAGAAACACGACGGTTGACGTGTACGGCGAGCTGTTCTGCGGCAACCGCTTCTGCCAGCCCGCGGATGTCAATCCCGACTGGGCAATGGCATCGATGTCGTAGGCCAGCGCCAGCGTGACGATGTCGGCTTCGAGTCCGTCGATAACCGCGCGCGCCTGTCCTCCCGATCCGCCGTGTGATTGCTTGATCGCAATCGTCTGGCCGGTCTTCGCTTTCCAGTACTTGATGAACGCCGCGTTGAAATCCTGATAGAGCTCACGTGTCGGGTCATACGAGCCGTTCAGCAGCGTCTGCGCCAATGCAGATGGACCGAATGCCGTCAGCAACAGACCGAGTGCCGCCGCGCGAACGATCATCCTTGTCCCCAAAAACCGCATCTTCCCTCCCGCTAAAACAGCAGTTGCGCGCGCACGACGATCACGTTCTCGGTTCGTGGGCCGACGCCGCCGTCCATCTCGGTTCGCTCATAAGTGGCCAAATACTTGATGAAGGTGTTCAGATACCAATTGGCGCCAACCGTGAGCGCTTTCGCGTGTTGGTTCGATGAGGCGGAAGCAAGCCCCTTGTTGAATGCTTCCGAGTCAACGTGAAGTTCTGAGTAGCGCGCGGCGATCTGGAAGGCTCCCCAATGTCCGTTCTGCGGATCGAGATTGTGCTCGGGCCGCACGCCGCGATCCGAAGTGGCTTCACCCGTCAGTACATACGAACCAGTCACTTCCCATCCGTCGTTCGCGACCGTCGTCGTGGTGCCGGTTCGCAGCACGTCCTGAGTCGAGCGCGTGTATTCGGCATACGCACCGACCGACTTGTGGTAGTAGAAGACCGCCGGTGAGATTCGATCGCGAGAACCGGATGCAATGGCGCCTGTTGCATACGAGAAGTACGTCAACCCGCCTAACGTGCGGAAGGAGGGCAGCGGGCCCTGCTGTTTTCCCGCCGAGCCCCCGAGATGAAAGCCGAGCCCGCTCGATGCGTTGGCCGGCGCCGACGTCGAACCAAACGGCCGCCACACGATTCTTCCGGCAAGATCTTTCGCGCCGTTGGTATCGTCGGTCGTCGAACTGACGCCGTCAGGAATGCCGTTGAACACGCCACCGCTGTACGAGAAGCGTGGACCGAAATCCCCCTGTGCCTGAAATCCAATGTCGCGGTTTGGCGCCAGCAGCGATGCCAGCGAGCGCTCAGGGAACAGCAGGTACGGATCTCCCAGGAGCACGACATAGCCGACGGGTGTCTTGTCCTTGCCAGTGCGCAGCCGGAATCTGGGTGACACACGCACGTCGAAGTACGCGTCCTGCAGGACCGCGGTGCCACCGCCGAAGTCGGGCATGACCCTGAAGTCGAAGTACTTGGCGACGCGGCCGGAGAACGTCGGCCGCATCTTGCGAATTGCGAACGTGGCCGGCGGTGAGTCCCCCTCGCCCATCGGAAATCGGCCGTCCACCTGCAAGTTCAGGCCGATGACAAGACGATTGTCGCCATTGGGCGTCTGAAGGACGAACCCGTCCTGCCAGCCGGCGGTCACCGGCGGCGCGGGCGTCTGCGTCGCTTGCGCGCGAGCCGTTGCCGGAATCGCCGCGATCATCAGCACTATCCTCAGCCACCGCATCGACATCTCCAACACACGGCGGCGGCGTCCAGAGACCCCGCCCGACATCAACCATCGACGAAAAAAAAGGCCCGGAAGCACGTATCTTCCGGGCCTTTCGAACTGGTTTTCGCCTATCGCAGTAAAGCTACTGGGTCATATGGACAGGCGTACAGCGCGAGGGCCGGTATTCTCCGGACAACAACACGCGCACAACTCCGCCAAGACCATCTCGTTCTTATGTCACACGGCCGCCGTGGCGGTCAAGCCCGGCACGGACGCTCCGGCGTGGCAGATTCCCACACAATCTCTCGGCGGAGTACACTTGCCTTCGTGGTCGCGAGCGGCTGTCGCCTCACAATTCCCGTCATTTTCGTTACCGCGGCGATCGGTATCGCGGTGCTCTCCGCGCAGTCGCCGCCGATACAACGAGCACCACGCCTGCTTCGGTCGAGCATCGAAGTCACAGTCGTCACAGCAACGGTTCGCGACGCAAACGCCCGTCTCGTTCCCGATTTGCCGGCCGAGGCGTTTACCGTCTACGAGGACGGTGAGCCGCAGGTCATCACGCAATTCACGCACGACCGTGTTCCGGTCGGACTGGGCATGCTGCTCGATGTCAGCGACAGCATGTTCGGTCAGCGCATTCTCGACGCGCGAGCGGCCGTCGAGCGGTTCCTTCTCCAGTTGCTGGCACCCGAAGACGCGGCCTTCGTGATGACGTTCAATCACTCACCGAATCTCTTGACGTCATGGATCACGCCAAGCGAGACCGCAGCGGTGCGGAACGCGCTCGACACGGTGCGGCCATCGGGTGGCACGGCCATCTACGATACGGTGCTGACCGCGTTGGCAGTGATCGATCAGCGGCCACGCGATCGCGCCGCGCTTGTCTTAATCTCGGACGGCGCCGACACGGCCAGCGACACGTCGCTCCGCGAACTGCGATCGGCGTTACTTCGCACCGACGCGTTCATTTTTGCCGTGGCGATCGACTCGCCGATCCGTCAGGCGATCAATACCCGCGTCAATGCCGAGGCACTGGGAGAAGTCACCAACCAGACAGGCGGACATACGGAGGTCGTGCACGACACGGCCGAGATTGCCGGCGCGACCGCGCGCATCGCGGAGGAATTGAACACTCAGTACGTGATCGGATACTCCTCGCCGCATCCGGGCGATGGGAAGTACCACAGCATCCGGGTGCGAGTGAATCGGGAGGGATACAAGGTGCGCGCGCGCAATGGTTATGTGTCGGTGCCAACGAAAAAGTGATGCGGAAACTCACTTAGACGAGGTGCTTGATTAAGAGGACCTCATTGCCCGCTTCGCTGTACATCACCTCGTCAACCAGCTTCCGCACGAGCAACATTCCAAATCCTCCCGGCCGTAAGCCCTGCGCCGCCCGCCGTTCGAGATGCGCCATCGGATCGTCCGCCGGGTTGCCGGCGGCCGAGTGCGCCGGCATCGCGGTGTCGAAGCCGGCTCCGGGATCGCGAAAATAGTAGACAACCGCGCGTTCGGTCCGCACGGCCGAGACGTCGATGACCTTCTCGGCATCAAAGCCGGCTCCATGCTCCATCGCGTTCAGCAGAACTTCCCGAAACGCGGTGAGGAGATCTTCTCGCACCTGCTGTTCCAGATCGCCACGCAGGGCGGTCATGAAGCTGATCAACCGGTCCGCGGTCACAAGGCTGCACGTGACGCGGAGCGCAATCCACTCCGCCCGGGCGGATAGCACCTGGATTCCCTCGTTCCAGTGGGGAGATTCCGCCGCAGCGCGAATGAGATCGCCGAGCTCGCCGCTGTCGAATGGCGGCACCAGGCACGCGAACACGCGGGCGCGTAACGCCGCGATCACGTCGGGCGGTGTCACCGATGGCGCGAGAAAGATGGCTCTCAGAGCGGGGCGGAACCTGCGCGACTCTTCAAACAGCGCGAGATCTTCATCGACGTGCGTCCGCTTGCTTGTGACGAGCACGTCGTAGGCCCGCTGGCGCAGCCGCCGCAGCGCGTCGACGGAACCGCGAGCCATGTCGACTTCGTAGTCTTTCGTCAGCGACTGAGGGAGCAGGCTGGTTGCACCGGCTTCGTCGATCACCAGAATGCGTTTCATCGTTGTCGCGGACGGCTGCAGTGCGCGTGCCATTTCCACCTGGCGTCTTCGACCAAAAACCCGGCCAGAAACATGCAAGGCGGCAGCGACAGCGAAAAACATGCAACGAAAAGCAGGCGGGGCCGCGGGGTCGTCACCAAATATGGTGAGTACGCGGACGACCGGCGGTCACGGATCCTCCGCCATTCTCGATTCAGGAGATTGTACATGTCGTTCTTAGCATCGTCGTCCACCATTGCGCTGGTTGTCTTTACTCTGGTCGTCCCGCAGAAACCCGGGGCGGCGAGACGGCCGACGGCTCCCGAAACATTTCGCGCCTCGGCACGGGTCACCAACCAGGCCGGCTTGTCCGGCGCCGCGTATGTCGACATCCACATCGACAAGTACACGGCCGACAAGGATCGGGACGCGATCCTCGCTACCTTCAAGAGCAATGGGTACCCGGCGCTCGTGGACGCGCTGCGAAAGGCCCCTCAGGTGGGGACGGTGAAGGTCGGCGCCGACACGTTCGTGGTGCGGTGGGCAAGAGAGCAGCGATCGGGAGAAAACCGACGAACCATCTCCGTCGTCACCGACAAACCCGTGCTCTTCGTCGGCGGTGGCAACGTGAACGCCAAGCCGAGAGAGGGATATGACCTGGCGATCATCCAGTTCGATATCGACGACGCCGGCGTCGGATCGGGCACGATGGCAGCGGCCGCCAAGATCAAGCCAGGTGGACCCAATGGACTGCAAATCGACGACTACGCGGATCAACCGATCAAACTCGTGAATATCAGCCGGTCGCTGTCGTAGTCATCCGCGCCCGCTTAAACCGCGGGCGCCGGCCGCTTGGTCGCCTCGGACCGGACCGTATATTGACGGCCAACCTGCCAGGCGACCAGGAGCCACGCAATGACGATGACGGCATTGACGAAGGCAAACTGACGCGGCCGCAGCGTCAGCACCGCGGTCCCGACAAACACGAGGGCTGCCGATAAGACGTCCCCCATCCTGACGAAGAACGAATCAATCGCTTGCTTGCCGCTGAACCTCTCTTCGTAGGTGCACGGCAGGAACAGCATCTGCCGGACGGTATTGTTCAGGGAGTAATCGGTCGAATTCTCCGCGACCTTTGCCGCCATCACGGCCCTCAGCATCGGAAAAAACATCAGGACGTTGTAGGCCCCGAGCGAAATGATCGGCAGGATCATGACGGCCTTTGAGACGCCGATGTACTTGACCACGCGCGACACCACGAACAACTGAAGCAGGAGACCGAGCGTGTTCACGTACGTGAAGTATTTCGAATAGAAATCTCCGATCAACTGTCCTTCGCTGAGCCCGGCCGCCTGTCCTGACGCGATCGTTTGCGACACCGTGTCTTTGACGATGCTGCCGAGGATGTACTCGCCCGTGGTGTTGACCCAGTTGAGGAGCATCAGCATGAGACCCATCAACAACAAGTAACGGGTCTGCAGGACGAGCGAGAACGCATTGGTTCCGGACGTCTTCGGCGGCGGCGCCGTGGCGGCCGCTCCAGGAACCTTCGCCTGTGCGCCCGCGCGATGGTTCACGTAGTTGGTCAGCATCAACTGCGCGACGAGAATCGCCGTGCCGACGAGCATTAACTGATACACGCCCATTGGTTCGATCAGTTGGTCCGCGATACGCGCCCCGGCCACAGCGCCAAGCGATGCACCAAAACCGACGATGGCAAAGAGCCGCTCTCCTTGATCTTTGGTGTAGATGTCGTTGGCAAAGGACCAGAACTGCGCCACGATCATCAAACTGAAGACGCCGATCCAGACAAAAAAGATGATGCCCAGCGGAACGTGCGCCCTTGCGAGCAGGTAAAAAACGATCGGGCACGCGGCAAAGAACAGCGTGACGACGTTGATCAGGCGCATGCGCGGGAATCGCGCGACCAGGCGTCCGTATAACGGAACGACGACGGCGAGGACCGCGACCTGACCGGCAGAGAGATACGATTTCAGCTCAGCCGACCCTTCACTGAGCACCAGGGCTTCACGCACCGGCTTGAGCACGTAGTACGCCATCAGGATCAAGAACACGTTCAGCGCCAGCAGCAGCACCGTGCCACCTTCGCCTGCATGGACCTCGGCGAACAGGCCGAGCATGCGATCCAGGATTGAAGGTTTTGATGGTTGATTCATGTCGATTATCACCATGGATGGTCGGTAGGCCCCACGGAACGTCGTGCCGCGGCAGGCCGGCGGCTGTTTTTCGCGGGAATAGGTTGCGGCCGCTTGAACCACGTATACTGCGCGCCAATAGCGAACGAGTCGAAGTCGGCACCAAAGCGTGTGGCCAAGCCGCTGGTATAAACAGCGCGAATCGCAACCCAGCGGGTGATCGGTATCAGCCACGTCGTTCCGAGGCGATCGTTGGTCTGCAGCGAGTTGGTTTCGATGCCGTCGACCTGCGTGCGTCCTCCGGTTGCCCGGCCGTAGCTGACGGCGCCCCAGATGCCGCGTCGAAAGGTCACGATGGCGTTGCCTTTCGCGAAGTACAGCGCCGACTGCGCCTGCGTGCGGCCGACATAATTCCCGTTGTGCGTGAAAAGCCATGCTCCCGCGGCGGCCTCGAGAATGACTCGCCCGTGGCCCCAGGAGAATCCCGTTTCAGGGCGAAACGACCACCGGTTCGACCCGAGGTTCACATACCGATCGTCGTCGTATTGCCCGAGCGGCGGCACGACCTGCAAGCTCAGTCCGACAATGGCGCGTTGTCTGTATTTTGCGAATTCCGGGATCGTCAGCGCGGGCGAACCGAGAAGATTCACCGACAAGCGAAATCGCGGATCAGCGAGGCCTCGGGGCGCTCGAGTCCGCGGTTCGCCGGCGACGATGCCCGAAAAGTTCGCCCAGGTTACGGGAACCTGGGCATCGAACTTCGCGGCCCGGCCGAGCACTCCGAGCGTGCGCACGTACGCAAGACCAAGCACCTCGACCTCGGCACGTGCGCCTTCAATCGGCAACGACGCTTCCGTGAGCACATTGCCGCGTGAAATCACGACTGACGCGGCGGCCACGTTCACGCCCGTAGGCGCGTTCTGGTAGGAACCCGGCTCGAGTTCCTGCGCAGCGCCGCTCTGGGAGGCCGCGAGGAGAAGGGCGATGGCTAAGAGCAGCGTCAGAACAGCGCGCGGCACGTGCTCGAGAATTGGCAAGAACGACGCCATCTCGGAAGACACGCAGGGCGAAGGTTGTCGCCGGGTTCGGGCGATTCCAGGCGGCGCGCGCGGGAATTCACGACTGATGGTGATGTCTCGTCACAACATGCGGTGAGCGTCCGCTCTGCGTGGCCTCTGCACCGCTGCACTCGGCGTAAACACGGTGAAAACCGCCGATCTGCGCGACTCTGCGCCGAGCTTCACATTCGGCGTATATTTTGCGCTAGTCACCGGACAAAAGGAGTCGAAGAGTGTCTCAGCGCTTTCGCTTGATCTCCGCGATCGTGGCTTCGAGCCTGCTCGCGGTGGGCCAATCAGCGTGCGGTCCGTCCACGCCCGAGCAGTCGAAAACAACCGCGCCGCCATCGGCGACCTCGCCGGCCGCGCAGACGCCCGCGCCGTCGAGCCCTGACGCTGCAGCCACACCACCGGCCGCAGTCGATGAACTCCCGTCCGACAGCGCGGTCGCGAAAATGCTGGAACCGACGCACGGAGACCTCGACCAGATGGTCGAGCGACGATACATCCGCATGCTCGTGACTTTCAGCAAGACCAACTACTTTCTCGATGGCCCCCAGCAACACGGAGCGACGCACGATGCCGCCAAGCTGTTCGAGGATTTCCTGAACAAGCGTCTGCAGTCCAAACACATTCGCGTGCAGATCGCGTTCATTCCCGTCAGTCGCGACAAACTGTTGACGGCGCTGGCCGAGGGACGGGGGGATATTGCGGCCGCCAATATCACGATTACTCCCGAGCGTCAGAAGCTCGTCGATTTTTCGCAACCGATCTTCAGTGATGTTCGCGAACTCGTGGTGACCGCCGCGAACGAACCGCCGGTGAACGCACCGGAGGATCTCTCGGGCCGGAAGGTTCACGTCCGAAAGTCGAGCAGCTATTACGAAAGCCTGACGTCCCTGAACGCGTCACTTCGCAAGGCCGGAAAAGCCCCGGTCGAGATCGTTCCCGCGAACGAGCCGCTCGAGGACGAAGATCTTCTTGAGATGGCAAACGCCGGCCTGATTCCGGCCACCATCGTCGATGAGCATCTCGCCGATTTCTGGAAACAGATCTTCGATCAAATCAAAGTGACCGACGTCGCGGTTCGCACCGGCGGGCAGATCGCCTGGGCCCTCCGTCGCAATACGCCGCAACTTGCGGAAGCCGTCAACAGCTTCATCAAGGCGAATTCGAAGGGGTCACTGAGCTACAACCTGATCATGAAGAAGTACTTCCAAAGTACACAGTGGGTCAAGAACGCGGGAAGTGAGGCCGAGCGGAAAAAGTTTCTCGACATGGCGCAGCTATTCCGCCGTTATGGCGATCGCTACAACTTCCCGTGGCTGTTGCTGGCAGCCCAGGCCTACCAGGAATCGATGATCGATCAAAACAAAAAGAGCCAGGTCGGTGCCGTTGGCGTGATGCAAATCAAGCCGTCGACGGCCGCAGGCGATCCCATCAACATCAAAGGGGTTGATGTCAGCGCCGATCGCAACGTCGAGGCGGGCGCGAAGTACCTGCGTTTCATGATCGATCGCTACTTCCAGAAGGAACCGATGGAGCGGATCGACAAGGGGCTGTTCGCGATCGCGTCGTACAACGCCGGGCCCGCGCGCGTCGCCGGCCTGCGGCGGAAGGCGGCGGCAATGCGCCTCGATCCCAACAAGTGGTTTGGCAATGTCGAGGTCGTCGCGGCGCGCGAGATCGGACGCGAGACGGTTCAATATGTCAGCAACATCTACAAGTACTACGTGAGCTATACGCTGATCGCCAACCAGCGACAGCAGAAGGCGCGAGCTCGCGGAGAACGCTGAGCCGGTTTACGCTCTGGACGGACGGGATTTGCGTGAGATGGAATCCAGTCTGAGCTGGATGTAGGTCGGCGCCCCGGTAATCATCGCGCCTTGCTCGCGGATACGCGACAGCGCTTCAAGTCCGGCCGCATCGGTCGACACCAGGTCGGTCAGATCGAGGCTGATCGGCCCTCCCGCCGCGCACACCTGCATCAATTCAGGGACCTGCGCCTCGGCAAGGCGGCCGGCGAGACGGATCACGCGCCGATTCCCCTCTTGTCCGACTCCGATCCAACACTCCACGGCGGCCGTCGAGGTCGCAAGAAGAGCGCCACTTTCCCTTCCCTTTTCCCTTTTCGTTTTTGCCTTTTCTCTTTCGTCAGTGACAGCAGGCTGTCGGTTCACTCACCACCGGTTGGAGAAGGGTAATGGCCGTGCCGTCGTGCAAGGTCGATACGACCATGGTCCCTCGCGCTTTTCCGCAGGTATCGGCGCGGGTAGCGCTTTTGGCATGAAGGCACGCGGGTTGCCTGACGGGTCGGATCGGTCGTAAAGCCGGAGGAAGTGATGAGAGGGATGCGCCATCTGTCGACGCGACTTGGGTTCACACGAATTACCGCGGTCGTCGTGTTCGTGTCCCTGACCACCATCGGCCGTTCGGCGGTGGCGCAACAGGCACCGGCGGCGGCACAGCCGGCTGCGAGCAGGACGCAAGACCTTGGTGTGCGAATTGACGCGCCGCCAGCCGTTCTGAAATATCACAACCGCCCGATTACGATGTTTCGCGCCACGGTTCTGGCCAGGCCCCCGGTGGAACGCGCCGCCGCGATCGTCCGGCGCCTCGATTTGCTGCTCGAGCACGCGACCAGCGGTATGTCGGTCACGACCCGCTCGATGAACGGCGCGACGGCGATCGTGGTCGACGGCCGTGACGTGTTTGCGATCGTGCCCGAGGATGTGGATACGCTGGCGGGAGAAACGGAGCCCCAGCGGGCCGCAGAGGCGGCACAGCATCTTCAGCAGGCGATCGACGAAACCATGGAGGCCCGAACCCCCGCCCGTATTCTGCAGGGAGTCGAGCGATCAGTGGGAGCGACGCTGCTTTTTTTCGTCCTGCTGATGCTGGTGATCCGTGCCTACAAGATTCTGGCGGTTCGGCTGCCGACCAGGGCGGAGCGAGAAGTTCACAAACTGAAGGGTGACACGGCGCAGCTTATCGCGGCATCGCGAGCGACCGACCTCCTTCGACATGTCATTTTCGTTGTCGCATTCGTCGCGGGCGTGCTGCTCACCTACAACTGGCTGACGTTCGTGTTTCGGAGCTTCCCATATACACGGCCGTGGGGAGAGTCGCTGCGGGCATTCCTGACAGACCGCTTTACGTTCTTCGGCGAAAAAATTGTCGAGTCGATCCCGGATCTGTTCACCGCCGCGCTGATCCTCTTGATCACGCGATTCTTCGTCCGGATCTCGAACACATTTTTTCTCGCCGCAGAACGCGGTGCGGTCGACGTCCCCTGGCTCAGTCAGGAAATCGCGCAGCCGACACGTCGGATCGTGGCGACCATGTTCTGGCTTGGCGGCATCGTGGTCGCATATCCGTACTTGCCCGGTAGTGACTCGGAGGCGTTCAAGGGCGCGAGCGTGTTTATCGGGCTGGTGATTTCGCTGGGTTCGAGCAGCGTCGTCAATCAGATGATGAGCGGCCTGACGATCACCTACTCGCGCTCCCTGCGGCGCGGCGATTTCGTCCGCATCGGGGAGACCGAGGGAACCGTCATCTCGGTCGGTCCACTCTCGAGCAAAATCAAAACATCGCGCGGCGAAGAGGTGACGATACCCAATGCCGTCGTCGTGTCGCACATCACCACGAACTACTCGAGGTTCGACAAGACTGAAGGCGTCTTCTTCGGCACGTCGATCACGATCGGGTACGACGTCCCCTGGCGACAGGTGCGGGCACTGCTTCTTCTTGCCGCGGAGCGCACCGACGGTGTTCGCACGCAGCCGCCACCCAGGGTCCGGCAGTCGGCGCTCCAGGACTCCTACGTCGAATACGGGCTGCTCGTTGCGCTCCGACAGCCGAGCGAACGCATCGCGGTGATGGATCGCCTGCACGCGAACATCCTCGATGCATTCAACGAGTACGACGTGCAGATCACGTCTCCGATTTACGAGGGGGATCCTGAGGCGCCCAAGACCGTGCCTCGATCTCGGTGGTTCGCGGCACCTGCGGCCGCCGACACCAAATCCGCCGACACCGCAGGGGTCTAGGGTTGGGCAAGAATTCTGGCGAACGGTTTCGGGTCGATATTCGCGCCGGTCAGAACGATCGCCGCCGTCCGCCCTCGGCGCTGTTCCTTGAGTAGTGCGGCCAGCGACGCGGCACCCGCGCCCTCGACGACGTTGTGCGTGTCGCTGAACAAGGCACGCATCGCGTCCTCGACTTCATCATCCGTGACTTCGACGACGTGATCGACGCCCGCACGGATGATCTCGAGGGCATCACCATTCGGCGTCCGGCACGCCATCCCGTCGGCAATGCGCGTTGTGACCTCAGACGACACTGGACGACCGAGTGCGAGCGACCGCGCATAGGTCGGTGCGGCGGCAGACACCACACCCACAATCCGCGTCTGGAGATTCAGAGCGTCGCGGACCGCAATCGCTCCGCAGATCCCCGAGCCGAGTCCGATCGGAACATACAAGACGTCGATCGGCGCCGCGCGAAGGAGCTCCAGCGAATATGACGCTACCCCCAGAACGAGAAGCCGATGAAACGAAGGCACCTGGTGCCAGCCGCGCTCTCTCGCAATCTCTGCGCTCGCTTCGAGTGCTGCCTGAAAGTCGTGACCCTTCTCGACTAACTCCACGCCCAGCGCGCGCATTGCGGCGTTTTTCGTTTCACTGTTTCCCTGCGGCACGACGACCGCCGCGGGAATGCCGAGCCGCGATGCGGCGAAGCCAATGGACTGCCCATGGTTGCCCCGGGTCGCGGCAACCACGCCCTTGACGTTCGGCTCGATGCGCCGGAGGTGATCGAAGTACACGAGGCCACCGCGGATCTTGAACGCGCCAACCGGCGTGTGATTCTCGTGCTTGACCCAGACACTCGTGCCGCACCGGGCGTCGAGCAGCGGCCAGCGCTGCTGCGGCGTCGGCGTCATCGCCGCGTACACGACACGCGCGGCTGATTCCAGATCCGACAATTCAGCGTTCAGCAATTTCAGCGCCCACCGCAGCCTGGCATTCGGAACGCTCCAATCCGAGTCGTGTACGAAGTGGCGTCCTTCTTCAAGTAATCGCCGACGTACCAAACGGTGCAATCGTCGGACGGATCGATGGCGGTCTGCGTGTAATCCTCCCACCGCATGGTCGTCGACTGCGACGCTTCGCCCTCGGCGAGGATCGTTTCGCGCATCGTGAGTTGTCCTGGCGGGTCGGCCGCCACGCGGCCGGCGAAGCGCTGACCGGCAAAGTGAGGCGTGCCCCCGAACGAATAGCCGATGCCGATGTTGCCGAAGCGATCGATCGCGGGGCTTGCCATCCAGCGATAGAAGCCGTCAGGTGCGTACGTGCCCTGCTGATGAACCTGCGGCACGCGTTGTCGATCCAGTCTGAACTCGTACCATCGCACGCCTCCGCCGCCGGCAGCGGTGTCGATCGAGTGGACGGCAACGATCGATTCGTGCCCCCCGAAGCGGCGATAGACGACACGGGGCATGATCTTGTCCCCCTGCGCGTCGAGTTTGCGATCGGTATCAGGCTGTGAAACGCAGTTGGTGAGTTGTCCGCCGCAGAGATAGTGATACGGCGCCACGGCTATACGCTGCGACCCCTCCATCTTCGTCTTTGACGGATCGGCCCAATCAACATGGAGCGACCACGCAAAGACCGCGTCGTCGTCGAGATCATCCTTCAATTGTGTGCCGCCGGCTGCCATGACGATGTTCGGCGCGCCCGGTGGCGGCGCATCAGGACCATCGACGTCAGCGGTGTTGAGAAAATTGACGCCATCGATCACGACACACTGCTCGGTCGCAGGCAGCCCCTTCAGCATGCTGACGCGATCGACAACGCAGACATGCTTTTGAATCACATCGTCGCCGGTACTCGTCGGGGTGTAGTAACCGTCCGGCCACACGGCGGGACGCGGATAGTCGGGAAAGAGCGGTCGTTCGAAGGCGTAGCGATAGTACGGCCCGAGTGGATCGGACGTCGTGCTGACCGCATAGCAGATCGCATACCTACCTGTCGGTGGTGGCGCAGGTGCAGGAGGGCCCTGACCGCGGGTTGCCGGCGATGGCAGGGGCGGAGGAGGTCCAAACGGAGCTGCGGCACCAGGTTGCGCGGCTTGACCAGGCTGCGCCAGTTCACCGGGCGCCGCGGGTTGCACCACTGGTGACTTCTCACCCCGGTCTGACCCCGGTCTGACCCCCGTCTGACCCCCGTCTGACCCCGGTCTGACCCCCACCCTCCTGAATATCGGCATCACCAGCAGCCAGCGACCGGCGAGTTGATCGTAACGGACGACGGCGTCGCCGTTGGGTCGCGCCTCGCACACGCCGCCCAATCCCGCGAATGCCGTGTTTGTTGCAATTGGTCCATACAGCACTTTCCCCGTCGTGTCGAATCGTTTCCCTTTCTTCGTAAACACGACCAGCTGCGAGTTTACTGTCTGGATGATGTGGTCGGGACCGACCGCGAGACTGTTGTCGGAGGGATTACGTGGCGGCGACGCCGCGAACAGCGCCGCTCCGAGGCCGTCGAAGGACTCGACGAGTTCTGCAGGCGGCCTCGTCCCCGGAGACGTTTGCTCGATGCCGCTCGATTGCGTCTGCCCGATGACGATCGGCGCCACGAGAAGCAGCGCGAGCCCGGATATGATGTAAGGTCGGATTCTCACGATGGCAAACATTCTTCAGCATCTCCCCGCCGGCGAGAAGGTCGGCATTGCATTTTCCGGCGGCCTCGATACCAGCGCCGCGTTGCATTGGATGCGCGCAAAGGGGGCGATCCCGTACGCCTACACCGCGAATCTTGGCCAGCCCGACGAACCCGATTACGACGAAATCCCGCGCCGCGCGCTGCAGTACGGCGCCGAGAACGCGCGGCTCGTCGATTGCCGCGCCCAACTGGTCGGCGAGGGCCTGGCCGTGCTCCAGTGCGGAGCCTTTCACATTTCCACTGCCGGTGTGCCGTATTTCAATACCACGCCTATCGGCCGCGCCGTAACAGGAACCATGCTGGTCGGCGCAATGAAAGAAGACGACGTCAACATCTGGGGGGACGGCAGCACCTTCAAAGGCAACGACATCGAACGGTTTTACCGCTACGGGCTCCTCGCCAATCCAAATCTCCGCATCTACAAGCCCTGGCTCGATCAAACGTTCATCGACGAACTCGGCGGCCGCGCGGAGATGTCCGAGTACATGCAGCGCGCGGGCCTCGCGTACAAGATGAGCGCCGAGAAGGCGTACTCGACCGATTCGAATATCCTCGGCGCCACGCACGAGGCCAAAGATCTCGAGCGGCTCGACACGGGAATCACGATTGTCGAACCGATTATGGGGGTCGCCTTCTGGCGCGACGACGTTACCGTCAAGCGGGAGCAGGTGACGGTTCAGTTCGATGAGGGGCAGCCGGTCGCACTCAACGGAATCACGTTCAAGGATCACGTGCAATTGATGCTCGAGGCCAATCGCATCGGCGGCCGGCACGGTCTCGGGATGAGCGATCAAATCGAAAACCGGATCATCGAAGCGAAAAGCCGCGGCATTTACGAGGCCCCCGGGATGGCTCTGCTGTTTATCGCCTATGAACGCCTGATCACCGGGATACATAATGAAGATACGATCGAGCAGTATCGGGACCAGGGCCGCCGGTTAGGGCGTCTCCTGTATCAGGGACGCTGGTTCGATCCTCAATCAATGATGCTGCGCGAGACGGCGCAGCGCTGGGTCGCGCGCGCCATTACGGGCGAGGTCAGGCTGGAACTGCGGCGCGGGAACGACTACTCCATTCTCGATACGACGTCTCCAAATCTGACCTATAAGCCTGAAAGGCTGACGATGGAAAAAGGCGAGTCGATGTTCTCGCCGCAAGATCGCATTGGACAGTTGACGATGAGGAACCTGGACATCGTCGACACGCGCGACAAGCTCTTCACTTATGTGAAGGCGGGCGTGCTTGCGCCCTGGTCCGGAACCGCGCTTCCACATCCATCGTCGGATCCGGGAGAAGAAGAGTAAATTTTCGCGACTCGCGGCTCGTTTCCCGCTCCACGGTATATGGCGTTTGCAGCATTTCACCCCGCCGTTCAGGAATGGTTCGTCAAGAATGTCGGCCAGCCGACGTCGGCTCAGCTCCGTGGATGGCAGTCAATCACAGACGGCCGTCACACTCTCATCGCGGCGCCAACAGGATCGGGAAAGACACTCGCCGCATTCCTGACCGCGATCGATGAGCTGATCAAAGAGGGAGCCGCGCATCCGCTACCAGATGAAGTCCGAGTCGTCTACGTCTCGCCGCTGAAGGCGCTCAGCGCCGACATCCATAAGAATCTCGCCGAGCCCCGACGCGGCATTCGTCTCGTTGCAGAGCGCGCCGGCCTTACGGCCCCCTCGATCACGGCAGCTGTTCGCACCGGCGATACCAGCCAATCGGAGCGCGCGGCAATGCTGCGGACGCCGCCGCACATCCTGGTCACGACGCCGGAATCGTTATATCTCCTGCTCACGGCGGACCGTAGTCGGCAAATGATGCGAACGGTCCGCACGGTTATCGTCGACGAAATCCATGCCGTCATCGGCACTCGCCGCGGTGCGCATCTCGCGCTCTCGCTCGAGCGGCTCCAACGGATTGCCGAGCGGCCCTTGGTAAGGATCGGACTTTCCGCAACACAGAAGCCCATCGAGGAAGTTGCGAGATTTCTTCTCGGCACGAATGGCGGCGCGGGAGACTGCGCGATCGTTGACGAAGGTCATCGACGACAGATGGACGTCAACGTGGAGATCCCGCGTTCGCCGCTCGACGCAGTCATGTCGCAAGAGGTCTGGGAGGAGTACTACGACCGCCTGACAGAGCTCGTCTCGAGTCACGGCACGACGCTGGTTTTCGTGAATACGCGACGCATGGCCGAGCGGGTCGCACGCCACCTGAGCGATCGGCTGGGAGAAGACGCCGTCGCGGCACACCACGGCAGCCTGTCGAAAGAGAAGCGACTCGACGCGGAGACGCGGTTGAAGACCGGGCGCCTTCGGGCGCTGGTGGCAACTGCATCGCTCGAGTTGGGAATCGATATCGGACATGTCGATCTGGTGTGCCAGATTGGCTCGCCTCACCGGATCGCGACGTTCCTGCAACGTGTCGGCCGTTCGGGACACACGATCAACGGCGTTCCGAAGGGACGCGTCTTTCCGGCGTCGAGAGACGACCTGGTCGAGTGCGCGGCCCTTCTTCGCTCTGTGCGACACGGTCAGCTCGATGCGATCGTGAACCACGATGCGCCGCTTGACGTCCTGGCGCAGCAACTCGTCGCCGAGACCGCCTGTCGCGAATACGACGAGAATGAACTCTTCGCTCTCGTGCAGGGAGCGTGGCCCTATCGTCAGCTTTCCCGCGCTGACTTCGATGCAGTTGTCCGGATGGTGGCGGAAGGTTTCGATACTCGCCGCGGCCGACGGGCGGCGCTCGTGCACCGCGATGAAATCAATGGCGTCGTTCGTGGGCGACGAGGGGCGCGACTCCTGGCACAAACATCGGGCGGCGCAATTCCTGACGTGGCCGACTATCGCGTCATCCTCGATCCCGAGAACACGTTCATTGGAACGGTGAACGAGGATTTCGCCATCGAAAGCATGGGCGGAGACGTCTTTCAGCTTGGCAATGCGTCCTGGCGAGTGCTGCAGGTGGCGGCGGGTACCGTCCGCGTTGCCGACGCGAGAGGTGTTCCGCCAAACATTCCGTTCTGGTTTGGTGAGGCGCCGGCTCGAAGCGACGAGTTGTCGATCGCGGTCAGCGACCTTCGCCGCGAGATCGATCATCGCCTTGGCGCGTCGGAGAGGGACGCCGGCAGTTGGCTGGCTCTGGAGACCGGCTTGTCGGCCAGCGCGGTCGACCAGTTGGTCGACTACTTCGTCGAAGGACGACGAGCGCTCGGCGTGATCCCAACGCAGGACACCCTCGTGCTCGAACGGTTCTTCGATGAATCCGGCGGCATGCAGCTCGTGCTCCACGCACCCTTTGGCAGCCGGATCAACAAAGCCTGGGGCCTGGCGCTGCGCAAGCGCTTTTGCCGGCAGTTCAACTTCGAGCTGCAGGCGGCGGCAACCGAGGACGCGGTCCTGCTGTCGCTCGGACCGCAGCATTCGTTTCCGCTCGCCGACGTCTTTCGCTACCTGCATCCGCACACCACCCGCGACGTGCTGGTCCAGGCGTTTCTGGATGCGCCGGTGTTTCAGACCCGGTGGCGATGGAACACGACGATCTCGCTGGCCGTTCCACGCAATCGCGCCGGCAAAAAGGTGCCGCCACAACTGCAGCGGATGTTGGCCGACGACCTTCTGGCGGCGGCATTTCCGGATGCCGCGGCGTGTCTCGAAAACATTCCCGGCGATCGTCAGATTCCCGATCACCCACTCGTCAGTCAAACGGTGCGCGACTGTTTGCAAGAGGCCATGGACTTTGAGGGGTTGGCTGCCGTACTGGGACGCATTCATCGCAATGAGATCGCGCTGATTGCGCGCGACACGCCCGAGCCGTCATTCTTCGCGCACGAGATTCTCAACGCCAAACCGTACGCCTTCCTCGATGACGCGCCCCTCGAGGAGCGGCGCGCACACGCTGTGCAGACGCGACGGGCCGGTGAACCCGCCGCCGGCGGCGATCTTGGACGCCTCGATCCCGCGGCGATTGAAAAGGTTCGATCAGAGGCACGTCCGCAGCCACGCGACGCCGACGAACTGCACGACGCACTGCTCTCGAGCGGGTTCTTGACACCGGATCAGATCGAGCGCATCCCGAGCCAGCTCTTTGCCGAGCTGGTGGCGAAGCGTCGGGCGACTCTCGCGACATTGGACGGCGGACGTTCGATCGCTGTCGCCGCCGAGCGCATTCCGGAAATCCTCGCTGTACATCCGTCAGCCGTCATTCCGTCCGACATCGCACCGCCTGCGTCGAGAGTCGCTCGCACCTGGACGCGCGCCGATGGGTTGGTGGAACTGCTGCGAGGGCGACTCACCACGACTGGTCCGATCACGTCGCAAGTGATTGCCGCATCGCTCTCGATTGCCGATCGCGACGTCGAATCGGCGCTGCTCGCGTTGGAAGCTGACGGCGCCGTCCTGCGTGGTCGGTTTTCGACAGCCGCCCGCCATCAGTCAGAAGCGGAACCCGGATCCCGGACCACGCCTGCCGGCACGCAAAATCAATTCACCGAGTGGTGCGACCGCTCGCTGCTGGCGCGGATTCACCGATACACGCTGAATCGTTTGCGCGCTGAAATCGAACCGGTCAGTCCTGCCGACTTCATGCGGTTTCTGTTTGCCTGGCAGCACGTCGACACCGGCGAGAAACTGACGTCGATCGATGGGCTCCGGGAAGCGATCTCGATGCTCGATGGATTCGAAGCCGCGGCATCTGCCTGGGAACGTGCGATCCTGCCGGCTCGGGTAGACGCCTACGATCCGCAGCTCCTCGACATGCTGTGTTTCACCGGCGAGGTTGGCTGGGCTCGATTCACGTCACCCGCGGTGGATGCTGATACCCCGCCACGGCTTGTCCCAGCAACGCCGGTCGCGCTCTTTCTTCGCGAGCATGCGGACGCGTGGCAGTTTCTCCGAAGCGCCGACGGCGCCGCCGCCGATGCGAAGCGAGAACATCACCTGCCGGACCCTGCGCGTGATGTGCTGAGCCTGTTGTCTGCGCGCGGGGCGTCGTTCTTCAGCGATTTGGTTGCCACCTCCGGGCTTGGCGAGGATCGCGTGCGCCAGGCCGTCGGGTGTCTGGCTGCGACCGGACTCGTCGCCTCGGATGGTTTCGCCGGTGTCAGGGCGCTGATCCGGGCCGCTCGCGGCATTCCTCCGCTGCACGACCGGCGCACAAAGTTCGCAGGTCGTTGGACCCTGCTGGGTGCCGCCGCTGACACTCGCGACGCCGCACTGGAAACGTTTGCACGCGCGCTCCTTCGCCGCTACGGCGTGGTCTTCCGGCGAATGCTGACGAGAGAGTGCATCGCCGTGCCGTGGCGCGATCTCACTCGCGTCTACCGTCGGCTCGAAGCCCGAGGCGAACTGCGCGGCGGCCGTTTCATCTCGGGCATGTCGGGCGAACAATTCGCGTTGCCGGAGGCGGTCGAACGGCTGCGAGCGATCCGCCGCACGCCGGCTGCGGGAAAGATCCTCACCATCAGCGCCGCCGATCCGCTCAACCTCGCCGGCATCGTCACCTCCGGCGAACGCATTCGTGCTACTGCGCGGACTCGCATCGCCTACCGCGATGGCGTAGCAGTCGCGATCAGCGAAAAGGATGAAGTCCGACAATTAGTGCCGCTCGATTCGCACGCGGCGAACGAGGTCTCGGAGGTCTTCCATCTTGTGAATCGGTATCAGCGCCGTTCGAGTGCCGCCCGATCCCATCGCGCCAGGTCAGCGGCCACCACATAGGTCGATTCCAGAAAATCGAGAAGCGTGTCGTCCGGTGAATCAGACTCACGGACGCGGTCGTAAGGAAGAATGAACTCGCCGAAGTCGGTACTGTAAAACGCACCCTCGGGGCGCACACGCCCCTCGGCAAATCCCGGCGGCTGCGGATACGCGTACGCGTAAAACGCCGGGTAGTCAATCGGGGCAGTGCCGCTCCAGAACCCACAGCTGCTGACTTCGTGCGAGTACGATTCCCGTGTCACGTAATCGGGCAGATTCGGTATTCCGCCAGGGTGCGGCGGCGCGGTGCGGCCGGAGAAGCGGGTGACCGCCAGGTCCATGCCGCCCCAGAACAAATGCACCGGGCTGCACTTGCCGATGAATTGCGCGCGGAATTGCTTGAACACCCGATCACTTTGCGAGAGCACGAGCCAGAAACGATGAACGGCGTCGGCATCGTACGGGCGCGGTGCGTCGTCCTGGCGAAACGGGACGACCACCGGTAGCTCGTTCGGCCTGGCGGAAATCCGCACGACGATGCCAAGGCGGGCGAGCTCCGACATGAATCGATCGTAGAACTCCGCCACGCTTTGCGCGCGAAGCGGGAATCCGCCCGCTCCGCCATCCGCCTTGGCAATGATCAGCCGATGCCTGACGAAATCGAAATCGATGGTGAACGACTGTCCGTTGTACGGAATCGGCGACGAGGTGATACCTCGCGCCGTAAGATAGAAGGTCGAATGCCAATAGTGATTGACCAGAGGCGCCAACCGCAGCCGAACCTTGCCGGCAACCTGCAGCCACCGATGAATCGCGTCGCGCGTGTCAATCCAGTCGGACAGACCGAGCTCGGGCCAATCAGCCGGCGAAAGAGTCGACGACACTCGAAGGGTCTCCTATGAATGACGCATGCACGCACATCCAGGCCGTCACCACCGTCCGTCAAGCCATTCGGCGCGAATGCGAGGAGTGCGTGAAAACCGGCTCACGCTGGGTCCACCTCCGCACCTGCCAGACATGCGGCGTCACGCTGTGTTGTGATTCGTCGCCAAATCGCCACACCACCAAGCACGCACGCTCGACCCATCACCCGGTCGTCGCCTCCGCCGAACCCGGAGAGCGTTGGCTGTATTGCTACCCGGATGAGGCATTCGCTGAGTACTGAGCCTCGGCGCTACTGCCCGCTGCCGCTTCCCCTCACTGTGGGAATCCGCTTTTCGTACTCCGGACGTGCGGGCGCCTTCGGTGTTTTCGCCGCGCGTTCGGTCACCTCTTTGATCGCCCGCGCGAGCTGCGGATCGTTCCCCGCCGCTAACTGCGCGGGATCGTCGTCCACGGCAATGTCAGGGTCGACGCCGTGTCCCTCAGCGAACCATTGACCTTTCGGATCGAACATGCGGAATGTCGGAACGGTCACGCCACCGCCGTCGACGAGCGCCGGCGCGCCGCTGATGCCGATCAGCCCACCCCACGTGCGCGTGCCGATCAGCGGACCAAGTCCTGCTTCACGGAAGTAGGCGGGGAAGGCGTCGCCGCCCGAGCCACTCCAGCCGTTTATCAACATGACCTGCGGCCCGCGCAACGCGACCGGCGGCCATTGCTGGCTCGTGCCGTCGCGCACCGCCCAATAGGCAAGGATCGGCCGATTGAGCAGCTCGATGAAACGATCGGGAATCTGACCGCCGCTATTCCATCTCTCGTCGATGATCAGGCCGTCTTTTTTCCACTGCGCCATGAACTGTCGTACGAGCTCATTCTGTGCATCGACGCCGGTGCTTTGCACGTAGATGTAACCGATTTTTCCGTTCGTGGCTGTGTCGACGATCCGGCGGCGCTCCTCAATCCACGAGCGAAACCGTAATTCGGTTTCGCTGGTCAAACATTTCACGACCACCTGCCTCGCGCCCGACGAGGACGGCGACGAGTTGACGGTGAGGACGACCGTCTTGTCTCCGAGACCCTGGAACGATGCCCACGGATCCGATTTCGTGTCGATCGGAATGCCGTTGACCGCCAGCACGTATTCCCCTTCCTTGATCTGCACGCCTGACTCATCGAGCGGTGAGCGGACTGACGAATCCCACGGCCCGCCGCGCACGATGTGCTTGATGCGATAGAAGCCATTCGACAGTTCCCAATCGACGCCGAGCAGACCCACTGATCGCTGCGGCGCCTGTTCCATGTCGCCGCCGCCGTGATACGTGTGCGACGCGTTCAGCTCGCCGATGAACTCGCCGATCAGGAAATCAACGTCCCACCGGGTCACCGCCCCCTCGAGCACCTTGCTGTATCGCTCGCCGAGCGCCTCCCAGTTGACGCCGTGCATCGTCGGGTCGTAGAAGAAATCGCGCTCGAATCGATAGACATCGCGGAAGATCTGCCGCCATTCGGCACGCGGATCGACCGGTGCCTCCATATCGGCGGTGACCATCGGCTTCTCGAACTTCTGTCCGGCCTTGATGTCGAGGATGGCGTACTTCTTCTTGCTCAGCACGAGGATCTTCTTGCCGTCGGCCGTCGTCTCGAACGCGTCAGCATCGTCCAGTACGGTCTTCTCTTCTCGTTCCGCGAAGTCGAAATAGACGATGGCGTTCTTCTCCTCTGCCGAGCCAGTGCGTGGTTGTCGGCGGTAGAGCAGCTTACCTTTGATCGCCTGGAGGTCGGCATAGTTGCCACCCTTCGGTGGGAGCACGACCGCTCGCCCCTCGAAGTTCTCGAGATCGATGTCGACGTTGGCCGGCGCGACGGCACGATCGTCGGTCTTCTTCTCTTCGGCGGGCTTCTCCTCGGCTTTCTTCTCCTGCGCCTTGGCGTCGTCGCCTTTCTTTTCGTCGGGCTTCTTTTCTTCGGGCTTCTTCTCGTCGGGTTTCTTGTCTGCCGGTTTTGCCCCGTCGTCTTTCTTGTTGGTATCCAGCGCCGCGTTCTCGTCGTCGTTGCGAGCGGCGAGCGGCGATTTGACATCGCGGCGCAGCGGGATGGCGACGAGCTTGGTCGGATTCGGATACGTCCAGGTATTGTCGAAGCTGCCGTACACGGGATCGAATTCGCGATCCGATGCGTAGAACAAATACTTGCCTTCAGGATCGAATGTCGGCTGCGTGTCGTTGAGATACCCGCTCGTGGCTTGATTCAGCTTCGCTGTCTTCGTGTCGTAGAGGAAGATTGCCTTGTTTCCATCCTTTGTCGGTCTCGAATACGTCAACCAGCGCGAGTCGGGCGACCATTCGATTCGAAATGCTTCGAGTGTCGGATGCTCCAGCCACTCGGGACTCTGATCGATCTGCGTCGTCTTGTTGGTGTTTCCGTCGTAAATCCGAATCCGCATCGCCTGATCGATGAACGCGATCTTCTTGTTATCGGGCGCCCACTGCGGCGGATAACGGAATCCCGGGCCGAGCGTTGTCACGCTCTTCTCGGGACCCGATCCGTCAGCGGGACGAAGCGTCAGCTCGTATTCACCGGCGCGATCGCTCCAGTAGGCCATCATCTTTCCGTCCGGTGACCAGCGCGGATACCGTTCGGCGACACCCGAGGAGCGCGTGACATTGACGACGGCGCCATATTCGGCCGGCACCGTGAGGACATCCCCCCGCGCCTCAAAGACAGCGCGTTTCCCTGTCGGCGAGACCGACGCCCATTCGATCAGCGATTCGACTTTCGCCGTTTTCGGCCGCAGCGTCGTCAGATCGGTGACGACGTGAACCGCAACTTCTGCGGGCTTTTCGCTCGCCAGATCAAGAAGGTAGAGGCGGCCACCGGCCTGGAACACGATCGCATCAGGGCCGAGCGACGGGAACGCGATGTCGAAGTCGTTGAACTGGGTGATCTGACGAACCCCGTTCTTCGACAGATCGTAGGCCCACAAATTGTTTCGCTCGTTGGTTCCTCGATCCGAGAGGAAGTAGATGGTATTGCCGTGCCACATCGGCTGCGCGTCGTTGGCCGGATTGCTCGTCAGGTTCTTGGTCGCGAACGTCTTCAGGTCGAACAGCATCAGGTCTGGTGCCCAGCCGCCGCGGTACCGCTTCCAGTTTCGGAAGTCCTGCGACATCGGCATGTAGACAAACTGTTTCGCGTCCGGTGAGTAGGTGCCGAACTCGCCGTACGGCACGGGCAGCTTTTCGGGCATGCCGCCGTCGAGCGACACGGTGTAGAACTGGTTGTAACGCTGCCGGCCACTCTCGCGACTCGACGCAAACAGCACGCGCGTGCCGTCGGGAGCCCAGCCAATCACGCGATCGGCCATCGGGTGATAGGTCAGACGTTTCGGTTCTCCGCCACTCGCGGGAGCGACGTAGACGTCGACATTGCCGTCGTACGATGCACTGTAGGCAATCTTCGTCCCGTCCGGCGAGAATCGCGGAAACGACTCCTCACCTGGCGACGATGTGAGCCGGACGGCCGTGCCGCCTTTCTTCGGGACGAGCCAGATGTCTCCGGCGTACACGAAGGCGATTTGATCTTTCGAAACCGCGGGCTGGCGGAACATGCGCGCATCGATCTGCGCAAACGCCAAGGTCGAGGACAACGTCGCCAGCGCACACAACGCCACGACGCGCAAGCGCTTCCAGCTGGTCATGCAGGTACTCCAGAAATTGAGCCGAAACCGTTATTCTAACCTTTGATTGGCCATGAAGATTTCTGATGTTCGCGCGACGACGGTCACGGTCCCGCTCGAGGCGCCTTTGCGGCATGCCAACGGCTGCCACTGGGGACGGTTCGTCCGAACCATCGTGGAGATCGAGAGCGACACCGGGCTGGTTGGTCTCGGCGAAATGGGTGGCGGTGGGGAGTCGGCAATCGCAACCGTCCTCGCGCTGAAACCGTCGCTCATCGGCCGCGACCCGGCGCGGCTCGAAGAACTGCGCTTCGTGCTGGCGAATCCGACGGCATCGCTCTACAACAATCGGACCCAGGTGGTCGCGGCGCTCGAATTCGCGTGTCTCGATCTCCTCGGACAAGCGTGGGGCGTTCCGGTCTGCGACATCCTCGGCGGTCGGGTTCGCGATCGGGTGTCGTTCGCGTCGTATCTCTTCTATCGTTATGCCAATCACCACGGCCATGGAACCGTTCGCACCCCTGAGCAGGTCGTTGCGCACGCGCGCGCATTGAAGACGCGATACGGATTTCGTACGCACAAAATGAAAGGCGGCGTCTTCCCACTCGAGTACGATCTCGAGTGCTATCGCGCCCTGGCGGCGGCCTTTCCAGGGGACAGCTTTCGATTCGATCCGAACGCGGTATGGACGACCGAGCAGGCGATACGATTTGGACGCGCGATCGAAGACCTCAATAACGACTATCTCGAAGATCCCGTCTTTGGGCTCAGCGGAATGAGACACGCGCGTGAACGGCTTCGCATTCCCCTGGCGACCAACACGGTGGTCGTCAATTTCGAGCAGCTGGCGGCAAACGTTCTCCAGCGATCGGTGGACGTCATTCTTCTCGACACCACGTTCTGGGGAGGCATTCGCGCGTGCGTGAAAGCGGCCGGCGTTTGCGAGACATTTCAGCTTGGCGTTGCGGTTCACTCCTCTGGCGAGCTCGGCATCCAGCTCGCCACGATGCTTCATCTCGGAGCGGTCGTCCCCAATCTCTCATTCGCGGCCGACGCGCACTATCACCATCTGACCGACGACATCATCGAGGGAGGAAAAATCCAGTACGCGGACGGTGCGATTCGCGTTCCAGACGGTCCGGGCCTTGGCGTGCGGCTCGACCGGCAGAAGCTGGCGAAGTACGCGGATCTTTACCGCGAACTGGGCAACTACGGGTACGATCAGGATCCGGGTCGCCCAGGGTGGGCGCCGCTCGTGCCGAATGACCGCTGGGCCGACCCCAGCGATGACCGGGAGCCCTTCGTTGACTGACCACGTCCGTTCTTCCCCCGAGAACACCCCGCTGACGCGGGCCGAAGACGTGCGGCGGGAAACGGCGCGGGTCGTGACCGACACGATCGTCTTCGACATGCACACACATCTCTTCCCTCCCGAGTTCGGTGCGTTGTCGAAGTGGGGGATCGACAATCTGTTGACGTATCACTATCTCGTCGCAGAGGTCATGCGCGCGACCAACGTGCAGCCGGATCGATTCGGTCAGATGTCACAAGCGGCGCAGGCCGACTTGATCTGGGATGCGCTATTTGTGCAGAGCACGCCGCTCTCGGAAGCAACCCGCGGCGTCGTTCGTGTACTGTCGGCGCTCGGCATCGATCCCCATGCCAGCGATCTCCGGCAGGCACGGGAGTTCTTCCGCGACACCAGTGCTGAGCAGCAGGTCGATCTCGTGTTCGAGCGGGCACGGGTCTCGACCGTCGTCATGACCAACGATCCGTTCGACCCGTCAGAAGCTGAGTTGTGGCGCAGGCAACGGCCGTCGGATCCTCGATTCAAGGCGGCGCTTCGGATCGATCCGCTCCTCAATGACTGGGACATCGCCCGACGCCGGTTGCAGGCAGACGGATACGATGCCGGGCCGCAGATTGACCAGAGAGCGATCAGCGAAGCGCGCCGCTTCGTCGATGAGTGGATAGAACGGATGGATCCGTTCTATCTGGCCGTGTCACTGCCCGATGATTTTCAATGGCCCGAAGACAGCCCGCGCGGTCAGTTGATTGAACATGTCGTTTTGCCGGCGTGCCGCGATCATCGGCTGCCGTTCGCGATGATGGTGGGCGTGCGCCGGGCCGTGAATCCCGCTCTCGGCGATGCCGGGGACGGCCTCGGACGCGCAGACGTGTCGTCGATCCATCGGCTTTGCCGTCTCCATCCGGACAACCGATTCCTCGTTACGATGCTTTCGAGGGAAAATCAGCACGAACTGTGCGTGGCGGCGCGAAAATTCGCCAACCTGATGCCGTTCGGGTGCTGGTGGTTTCTCAACAATCCGTCGATCATCTCGGAGATCACTCGGGAGCGGCTTGAACTCCTGGGCCCGACATTCGTGCCGCAGCATTCCGACGCCCGGATTCTCGAACAGCTGCTCTACAAGTGGCCACACTCACGACGGGATATCGCGAATGCGCTGATGGATCAGTACGTGGGCGTGGTCGAGAATGGCCGCCGCGTCACCGCAGCGGAGATTGCGCGCGACGTCCGGCGGCTGTTCTCCGAAAACTTCTTGAACTGGACGGGCCGCTCATCGCTCGTTGCCGCGGCGCCTGCCGTGTAACACTGACTGAAGGACACTTATGATCACACTCACCTTGCTGCTGGCTCTGCTATCGAGTCCGCAGGAAACCCAGCAGGAACGCCCGAAAGTGCCGAAGGATTCGATCATGCTCGTGGTCACGGGCTGTTTGAAAGGTCGCGTCCTCGCCGTCTCCGATGTGCGCCAGGAAGACACGCAGAGCGGTCCAATCGTGAAAGCGAAGTCGTTCCGCGTCGCCGGCAAGAAGGACCTCATGAAAGAGGTCAAGGAGCATGATGGCCACCTCGTCGACGTCACCGGCATCGTCAAGAAATCCTCACTCATCGAGCCGGGCATCAAGGTTGGCAAGAGCGTGACGATTGGCGGCGGCCCGCCGGTGGCAGGATCCGGCGGCACGGCGCCCATTCCTCACGAGTACATTCCGGTCCTGGATGCCGAGTCGGTGCGGATGCGCGCCAGCACTTGCGGCAGCGGCGGGAATTAGGGGTCAGACGGGGGTCAGACCGGGGTCAGACGGGGGTCAGACGGGGGGCAGACCCCCCTACAACGTGTTGTAGACGAGCGCGATGAAATCGTTCGCCGAGATCATCCCCTTTCCCCACTCTCCGTCGAACTGCGCACTTGGCTTCGCTGCCTGAACCTGCGCCAGTGTCTTCTTGTCACGCTTCATTGCCCTGACCCGATCGCGAATGGTGGCAATGACCCGGCGGTACTTCAGCAACCCTGCGTGATCCGAGAGTGACCCATGGCCGGGCACGATCCTGGTGCGCGCGTTGGTCATAGCCAGCGCGCGATCGGCGCCGGCGATCAAGCCGTTGATGTTGCCCCCCGTCGACGCATCGATGAAGGGGTAACCGCCATTGTGAAACACGTCACCCATGTGAAGAACGTTCGCGCGGGTGTAATGGACGAAGACATCCGTATCGGTGTGCGCCGGGACCACGTGTGTCACGGCGACGAGCTCACCGTTCATCGTCAGCGATCGCTTGTCGGGGAACGTCTCGGTCGGTAGGGCGTCCGCAGGGGCCGGGTCGAAGTGCATGCCGAGCAAATCGTGCGGTTGGGTCAAGCGCGTCCTGGTATTGACGTGCGCGAGCACGGACGCACCCGTCTCGCGAAAGTGTGCGTTATTGTCCACGTGGTCGAAATGCCAGTGCGTGTTGATGAGCGTGCGGATCGTGCCGCCGCCGAGGCGGTCGAGCGTGGATTTCAATTGCGGCCACGCCGGTTGCATGAACGAATCAACGACGAGTTTTCCCTCGGATCCATAAAGCACGACGACATTGCCACCGGGTCCCGACAGCATCATGAGTCGATCGGTGAGCCTTGTCGTCGCGATCGGTTGAGATCCCATCCCCGCACGGAGAGCGGCGACCGCGTCCGTCTGTGCCGGCGCAGCGGCCTGCATCGACTCGGCGGATGACTCCCCGTCCAGCGCCGCCAGGTGGCGGACGACCGCTGCACCACCGGCAATGACGGCGGCGTAACGGAGAAACTCGCGACGCGGACGCTCGATCATTCGGAAAGGATATCGCAACCCCTTATAATCGCGAGGGCCCATGCACTGGTACTCGCGAACCGCGACCTACACTGGACCGGAGCGTCGACAGCACCCGCGCTGGCGCCCGCGCCCCCTGCGCGTCATCGTCGCGCTCCTGCTCATCGCCGCGATGTGCTACGGCGCGGCCGTGTTGTATCTCGTCACTCAGGAAACCCGTCTCGTTTTCCAGGCCGGCCGGACACTCGGAGAGGCCAGGCCGTCGTTCCCCTACGAACAGATCGACATTCCGCGGAGTGATGGGGCGCGCCAGTTCGCCTGGATCATGCGTGCCGCGCCATCCGACGGTGCGCCGTGGGTACTCTTCCTGCACGGGAACGCGGCGACGGTCGCGGCGAGGGTGAACATCGCGCATTACGCCGAATTGAGAAAGCTGGGACTGAACGTGATCGCGCCCGAGTATCGCGGCTTTGGCGGCCTCGAAGGGTTGCCGACCGAATCGGTGCTCGCGGCTGACGCTCAGGCCGGCTACGACTATGTGCGCAATGTTCTTCGGATTCCCGCGTCACAATTGATCATTTACGGATGGTCGCTAGGATCCGCAGTGGCGGTCTCGCTCGCATCACAGGTCGACGCGGCCGCGCTGATTCTGGAAGGCGCTCCATCGTCAGTCGTAGCGATCGGGCAACAGCAGTATCCGTTCTTCCCCATTCGGCTGATCATGCGAAACCATTTCGACTCGATCGGCAAGATCGACCGCGTCCGTGCGCCCATGCTCTTTCTGCACAGTCCGGAAGATGCGGTGATCCCGATCGCGGAAGGACGGCGGCTGTACGATGCCGCGCCTGGCGACAAGACATTCGTCGAAGTGCGCGGCGGACACGTCGACCCGACGACCGTGGACAGTGAGCATTTCTACGGCGCGATTCGCCGCTTCCTTGCCGCTCATCACCTGGTGTCGAGCGGAGATGGCGCAAGCCGTGCGGGCCTACTCCGCTGACTTCACGAGACGGAAACTGAGGTTCGACGAACCGCTGCTGATCTCTGCCTTTCCGCGGCTGCCCACCAGGTAACGCGAGCAGTATTCTCCACTGCACAGAAACGATCCACCGCGGGTCACGCGTTTTTGTGCGCCGGGCTCGTCGGGATCGAAACTGGATTCCGGTCCGATCGGATTTCTCGCCGCCACCTGGGGATCGGCAAACGTGCGGTAGTAATCAGGGCGATACCAGTCCGCACACCATTGCCAGACGTTGCCGCCGACATCGTGGAGTCCATAGGAATTTGCCGGAAAGGCCTTCACCGGGGAGGTCTTGAAATATCCATCGGCGCGATTGTTCGCGTCCGGAAAATGTCCTTCCCATATGTTGGCCGGCACCCGGCCGGCCGGCTTCAACTCGTTGCCCCAAGGGTAAAGGTTTCGATCGAGCGCGCCGCGTGCGGCGAACTCGAATTCGGCTTCCGTCGGCAATCGTTTCCCTGCCCACTTCGCGTACGCGATCGCATCTTCGAAGGCGACGTGAACGACAGGGTGACTTTCGAGCCCGTTGATCGTGCTGGCTGGTCCGTCTGGATGACGCCAGTTCGCTCCTGCCACGTAGCTCCACCATTGCGAGTAGTCATCGAGCCGCACGGGGTGAGAAGGCGGGGTAAAAACAACCGAGCCGGGAACCAGCTTGTCTTCCGGAACTCCGGGAAAATCTTTCGGATCGGGTTTTCGTTCGGCCACGGTGACGTACTTCGTCGCACTGACGAATCGATCGAAGTCGACGTTTGTTACCGGGGTGGCGTCCATCCAGAATCCGCTGACCGATACGAGATGCACCGGCATTGCGTCGGGCATGCCGCAGGTGTCGCATCCCATCCAGAACTCGCCGCCTGCGATCCAGACCATTCCGTCAGGTGCACGACCGGGCGCCGGCGTCGTGTTGAGCACAGGACGACGCAGAGTGCCCTCCGGGGTCGACGGGTGCTGATGGGGGTCTGACCCCGGTCTGACCCCGGTCTGACCCCCCTCTGACCCCGCCCGGCAACCAGCCGCGACCACGACAGCAGTCACCGTGGCGATCGACAGAGCGATCTGTAGCGTTCTCATAGCACCGGTCCTTCCGCCTGAAGGCGGAAGCCACAAGCTCTCAAATAAACAGCCAGCCGTCAGCCGCAACACGATCCTACTCGTAATACTGCTTATACATCCCGCGCCGGAAGATCCATCCGCCGAGCGCGCCAAGCCACTTCAGCACGTAATACTTGTATCCGAGATCCATCAGCTCGATCAGGTTACCGTCGAAATCCTTCACGAAAAAGAACGAGTGCCCGCGCGGCGATCGTTCGGGCTTGCTGACGCACTCGACCCCGCGCGACTGAAGGTCGTCGTACCATCGTTGAAGATTGCGCACGTCGAAAGAAATGTGCGTCAGCCCGACGCGGTTCCACGGAATCGCGGCAGGCGCGATTTTTGGATCGAAAGCGAATATTTCCAGCACCGCTCCTCCCGGCACGCGGATCCAGCCGATTTTGCAACTGCACTGCTCGGCGTCGATGCCGAAGAAAGTACGGACGCGATCAGGAGGGGTGTCCGCAACACCGACGAGCGGACATCCAAAGACGTCCCAGTAGAACTTGACCGCACGATTGAAGTTGGAAACAGTGATGCCGCTGTGACTGAATGATCGCGCTCTCATAAGTTGTTTGTCTGTGATGTGGTCGGCAACACGCAGCGCGTGCGCCGCGTTGGATCCGAATCCATGAAGTTCAGCGCTTCGCGGCGAGCCGCCAGAACTGCGCTTCGTTGAGCAGCGTGATCCGATGCCCCTTCTCGCGCAACCGCTTGATCTCCATCAGCTTCAGACCCGCCTCACGTCCTGCCGCCTGCTGCACGTTCGGACGCCCCCGGACGACAACCGTCGTGCGAGCGGATGGCATGCCGTGGACGACGGCGCCCGCGCGCTTGGCGGCGGCAATCGCATCGCGACGGCGCTTCGAGAGAATGCCGGTGAACGCGAGATGCACGCCCTTGAGGGTGCGAAGCATGCCCGCCCGTAATTCCGCCGGCGGGTTCCGAAGCGCCTCGATCATTTCCTCGGCACTCTCGTAACGTTTGCGCCGCTCGCCGATGCAGCGGTAGACAATCTCTTTCAACTGATCGCTGCATGGGAGCCGGCGCACGTCGTTGGGCCGAATCCGCTCGTTCGCATTGCCACGGATTAACATCCCGAGCAGCTGTCCCACTTGATACACGTCGTCGCGCGCCTGCCACTTGGGCACAGCGCGCGCGAGGATGTCGCTCGGCGCTGTCATCGCGTTCATGGTGTGCGCCGTGATCCCGCGGCGATCGCTTTGCTGACGGACGATGCCAAAATCGCCAAGCTTGAGACGCGGACCGTCGCAGACGAACACGTTGACCGGCGTGAGATCGCGATGAAGCAGTTGACCACGGTGAAGCTTGCGAAGGACATCGAGAATTCCGGCAATCTCGCGCCGCACAGTGCGCTCCGACCATCCCTTTTCCTCACGGTGCAAATACGCGCCGAGATCGCCATGCTGGGCAAACTCGAGGACAAGGTAGTAAATCACCGTGCCGTCTGCGCGCATGTGCGGAAACATGTCGAACACGCGAATCGCCCGCGGATGAGCGTCGAGCAGCTGGCCGAAATACGCCTCGCGAAGCCAGCCGTCGATGCGAGCGCTCACTTTGAGACACACCGTTTCGGGCACGACCGTCGACTGGCCGACGCGCGTCGCGAGATAGACCTGTCCGAAACCACCCTCGCCAATCAGGCGCTGCGTGCGATACCGCAGGCGTGTTTCGGGACTCTCCACCAGTTGGCCCGGCTCGAGAAAGCGATCGCCGCGCGGACGTGCGATGTGGAGCGATCGCGTCGTACGCGTCGTGGCGGTCCAGGGACTTCGCGGCATCTTGGAGTTGCGAACCGGGAGCGGGTGTCGCTTCTGGACGATACCGGTCGTCAATTGACGATGTCAATGCGGGCTGCCTGCGCCTGCGCCGCACAGCTGAGACGGCCCGGGGAGTCGAGCAAAAGTGCGCCGATGTTCCGCACCGCTTGATTTCGTAAGGGCAAATCCTTTCCATTTCAGCCGTGAATTTCCGTGCATTGGGTTTGCGACGCCGACGCGCGAGACCCTGCGACGGTCACCTGGAGGCTGGGAATGTCGTGTGCCCGCTGGTTCGCACGTGCGTCGCTGCTCGCCATCCTGTTCGCTGGCCTGCCGGCCGCAGAGTCGGCGGCAGCGGATCGATTCTGCGATCCGTCGTTCGAGGATTGCCGTGCGCTACTGCGATGCCTGGAACGTCGATCGCGTGTATGTGGCCGGTGTCGCGGTCAAGATGCCCGCGCACCACCCTCGGCGTGGGGCTTGACTTTCGTCTTTTCTTCGCTCTATAGTTCCGCCTCTTGAAGACCACTCACGCAGAGTGGGCAAGCGCGAGGAGAAGAACGATGGACGACAAGAACCTCTTTCTGCAGTTCTGGGACAAGGAAGCCGCCGCCACCCGCAAGGTCATCTCCCGCATACCGGAAGGATCGACCTACCGGCCGGACCCCAAGTCGAGGACCGCACGCGAGATCGCCTGGTTGATCGTGCGCGAGGAGCAGGTCCTCGCCGACGGCCTCGAGACGGGCACGCTCGAGTGGCAAGAAGTCGGCGCCCCGTCGACGATGAAAGAGGTGCTCGCGGCGTATGACGCACAACACGAGGCCGCGACGAAAAAACTGAAGGCACTGTCGGACGCGACCTGGCAGCGCAAAGTTCCTTTCATGTATCAGGGACAGGAAGTGATGAGCGAGACTGGCTCCGGCAACGCGTGGGGCTTCTTCCTCGACATCATTCATCATCGCGGTCAACTGTCGACCTACTTGCGTCCGATGGGCGCGAAGGTGCCGCAGATCTACGGACCCAGTGCGGACGAACCGATGGCCTGAGCCACGGATGAACACGGCTCAAAAACGAGCCACGGATGAACACGGATGACACGGATCAAAAACGAGCCACCGATGAACACGGATGAACACGGGATCAAAACGAGCCACGGATGAACACAGATGCACATGGAAAGAATCATTAGGAGCTTGAAACTGATCCGTGTTGGTCCGTGTTCTTCCGTGGTTGAGTTTGGTCCGTGTTGATCCGTGTTTCCGTGGTTGAGTTTGATCCGTGTTCTTCCGTGGTCCAGTTTTGATCCGTGTTATCCGTGGCCCGGGCCGCAGTCTTGCTTTCGACCCAGGTATGACGCATTCGCGCCAGCGATACGACCTGACTGCCAGCATTTATTTGATTTCAGTTTTCCGATCAACCTCCCCGACGAACCGAATGGTTCGGGTGTCGCATTCGCCGTCTGTTTGTGTCAGTTCATCATTCGGCTTCCGCACAGCGCCGGCGGGTCGGCGATGACGTCCGTGCTCATCCGGCCAGTTGGTCCTGACGATCATGTGCGCGGCCCGGCCGATGCACCGATCACGCTGGTTGAGTATGGCG
>DATJKH010000062.1:0-50512 GCA_035491715.1 Vicinamibacterales bacterium
CGGATGAACACGGATCGGATCCAGTGGCGTCGTCACTTGCGCCGGGGCGCGTGAATTCGACCCTTCGGTGCGCTCCCGAGTCGGACAAGAGGCGGGCTATGCGCAGCGATAGCGCGGCGAGCAAAACCAGAGCAAACGGCACGAAGAAGAGCTTCCCGGCGGCGTGCGGATCATGTAGAACTCGAAGAAAGCGAACCAAATCCAGTAGATGGTCTTGATCGGTGGAGTCGGCGCATATCGGGTTGCTTGGCGCGATGGTGGTTACGTCAAACGATGCTTCGGTGCGCACCCTCGGAACACGCAACTGGAAGCGTCTTCACGCTCTGGGCCGACGAGCGTGCGTGATTTTCGCTGGAGTTGAACGGCCGCCTCTGACCCGGCTCGCCCGTGGTGCTATGAAGGTTCCAAGGCCCGTCCAACCTGCAATCTACAACAATCAAACCGCTGGGTAGGCTCCGCCTCGATCATCCTGTCCGTCGCCGAGCCCGTGTCAATCGTGTTCGTCCGCGGCCAAGAATCCGTGTGGATCCGTGTTCGTCCGTGGCTAAGTATCCGTGTGAATCCGTGTTCGTCGGCCAAGCATCCTGTGGATCCGTGTTCTTCCGTGGCTAAGTATCCGTGTGGCTCGGTGGTCAGCGGCCGCGGGCGCTGATCGCGTCGGGCTTCTGCGCGGGTGCTTCAGCAGACAGCGCTGCGGAGAGTTTCTGCAGCGTCGCATCGGCTGTGGCGCGAAAGTCTAAAAGCTGCGCCGCGGTGATGGGCTCTCCGGGCGGAAGCTTTCGATGCTCGACCAGGGGGTTTACGAACGCACCGTTCTTGCGCAAACGGTAGTCGAGATGTGGACCAGTGGCGGTTCCGGTCGCGCCCACCCGGCCAATGAGCTGTCCCTGATCAACGTGGACGCCGGCGCGAACTCCCTTGGCGAACGACGACAGATGCAGGTAGTAACTCTCGTAGCCGCCTGCGTGACGCAGTCGCACCATGTTCCCGCCGCCGCCACTCCACCCCGCCGATACGACCGTTCCCGAAGAGACGGCCACAACGGGGGCACCTGTTGGCGCGCCGTAATCAATGCCCAGGTGTGCGCGATACGTGCGGAACACCGGATGCAGCCGCCGGCGCGAAAATCCGGACGTGATGCGCGGCTCGAATCGCAGGGGTGAGCGGAGGAAAAATCGCTTCAGCGACCGGCCTGCGTCGTCGTAAAACGCAGCCTTCCCCGTTGCGGGATCCACCCATCGGATCGCGCGCAGGTCGCGTCCATCGGTGACGAAGCGGGCGGCGAGTACCGCGCCGTAGCCGGAGAACTGACCGTCGTGACTCGTTTTCTCGACCAGGATGTCGAAGTTATCACCGGGTTGGAGATCACTCTCAAAGTCGATCTCGCCGCTGAAGATTTCGGCGACCGCCAGTGCCAGATTAATCGTCTCGCCCGTTTCGTCCATCGCGGCGATTACCGACGGATGATCGCTGTCTATTCGCCCGCGAACAGCAACGACATCCACCCGCTTCTCATATGGGATGACCTCAGCATCCAGCTCGGTTGGCCGCGAGTGATCGCGCGCGATGATGCGCAGAAATCGATCGCCATCGATCTGATACTCGAACTCACGCAACATGCCGTCGACTGAGCGAACCAGCCGGTATGGTCGATCCGAATGCAGCTGGCGGGGATTGAACACGGCCCGTGCGGCTTCGATGGCCGCGACGACAAACGGCTCTCCGAGCATCTGTTCCCGCAAAAGACCGCCGAGGGTCGCGTTTCGCGGCACTTTTGCCTCGACGAGAACGATTTCTGGTTTCAGGTAGGTGTCGGAAAGATGCGGAACCTGGGAAGGAGGAGCGGCGGTGTCCTGGCGGCACGCGGCCGCAAAGAGCACGCCGGCAAGGAGAAAGACGACACGTCGCCCCATGGTGAACGGGGCAGTGTAACGTACTTACTTCGCTCGCTGGCCGTGGGGGAATCCGAAGGGCTCAGCCCCCGGTTAAGGATTCGACTCGTTCATGATCCAGACACCCCATTTTCCTTCCGCGCGACTGTGGTAGGCGACGCGGCGGCCATCGGGCGCCCAGGCGTACTCCTCAGCGGATGGATCCGACAACACTCGCTTCATCGCTCCCGATCGAAAGTCGAGCAACCATGTTCCGGCACGATAAACCTGGAACACGGCGCGTGTGCCGTCTGGAGAAACGGCGGGCGTCCGAAGCAGCGCGCCCTTGCGTGGCGATTGGTAGGTACGCGAGGCGTTGGTCGTGAGGTTCAGCACGACCAGTCGATCTTCGTGGCTGTAGGCGATCCGTTTGCCGTCAGGGAACCAGGATCCCCCCCACGGCTGTCCGGACCGATACGACGTGAGCCGCCGCTCTTCGCCCGTCGTCAGGCTCATCACCCAGAGATTCCACACCTTGGGGTTCTCACGCTCAGCTCGAACGTAGGCCAGCGTGCCGCCATCGGGAGACCAGCTGGGGATTGCGGCAAACCCCTGCCCTGTGATGCGCCGTACATTGCGCCCATCGACATCTGCGATGTAGACGCCGCGCTCGCCATCACGATCGGAGTCAAACGCAACCTTCTGCCCATCAGGTGATGGACGCGCGTGAAAGTTGTGCGAGCGATCATCGACGATGCTCGTGATGCGAAGAACCGATCCTTCCCGCCCTGTATCGCCGCCAATCGCAGGGCTGCGATCGCCCGGCTCCTCGTGATAGAAGATCGCGCTGCCGACACTCGCGAAGGTCGGCGAATAGGTCGCCTCATCCGACTCCGACACGCTGATCGGCGCGACGACCCCGTAGTTGACGTTTGGAGGCGCCGTTTCCACCGTTTGACGCGGCGGCTCCGAACGATGTGACGTCGGCGGTGACGCCGGGACCTCGACGCTCGCCGCAGGAACGTCGGGGGCGGCCGGCGGCGCGGTTGCTGTGTTGCTCATCGCAGCGGACGGAAGGCGATGCCAGATCGCACTCTCGCGCACTGCCGGCAGCACGCCGATCACGAGCAGTGCCGGAATCGCGAGGGCCGCAACCACCAGACTTCGTACGCGCGCGCGCCGTTTGTTCGCCGCCTGTTTGCGCCCGACAAGGCTGACCACGTCGGCAGCGGGCACGACCGCCATCGGTTCTGCGTCCGCGAGCACCTCTGCTTCAATCACCGCGAGATCCTGCGGCTGCTCCTGACGATCCTGTATTCGTTGTTCGAGTAGCGGCCATGCGACGTCGAGCACGAGCTGCTCATCCAGACCGGCGGACTGGGCGTAGCGCCCGATCAACCGCCTGGCGACCGGCGGAGCTGGCCAGTGGTCGAGATATCCCCATTCGAGCTCGCACAAAAGAGACGCCGGGATGCCGGTTCGAGATGAAATATCCGCCAGCGTCAACCCTGTCGCGCGACGCGCCCGCCTGATGTCCGAAATCGTCAGTGATTGAGTCGAGACGGTGGTCTCACCGAGGTCTATGCTGTCGAGCGCATCGACGTTGCGCCGCTTCTGAAACGTGACGACGAGTTCCCGAATGCACGCTTCCGGATCGTGCGAGGCGAATCGCACGAGATCCGCGCCGAACGCTTCGAGCGACACGTAAGGTGGTACGTCCAGTGACCGCGCCCCCCGCGCGATCACCAGTCGTAAGGCACCTGGTACGCGCTCGTTGCTGTGCATATCAAAGCCCGGCAGCAACGTGGTGAGCAGGTGTGCGGCATGCCCAACCGTACGCGCATCTGCGGCAATAGGGCCCTCAACCGAGATGCGGCCAGTGTCAGAGAGCCGGATGATCTGCGGTGAGGGAACACCCGCGATAGCGCCGGCTCCGATCCGGTTGATGATTTCGTGCACGATCGTTACGGCCTGAACGGGGCGTAACGGTTCAGCTTCGACGAGGTCCGAGAGCGATATGGTCGTGCTGTCGTAGTTCATCGCAACGACGACGTCTTGCGACATCCGCGCCACGTGCGGCACCACATCAGGCGGCGCCGATTACATGAACGAATTCAAGGAGATGCGAGCGGGAAAGTCGTCGGTTGGAGGGAAACGGAAGAGCGACAGCACGTACGAGTATTCACGAAATTACACACTCGAGAAAAGAGAATGCCGCCAGAAGGGACCCTGGCGGCATTCTCTTGTCGCTTAGCGCTTGTCGACGGTTACCTGAATCATCTTTCGGAACTTGACCGGCGTGCCATCCACCGTTGCCGGCTTGTAGCGCCACTCTTTGGCGGCGGCCAGCAACTGTGGGTCATACATTGGATGGATGGGGAGACGAAGTACCAAGTTCACGACGCGTCCTTGCTCGTCGATGACCACCTCGAGCAGACCGCGCTCGCGAGCCTGGGACGAAATGGTGGATGGTACTCGCGGGACGTCCTGGCGAATGGCGACAGGAGCCGCAACGCCGGCCTCGTCGGCATTCCAGATTTTTGGCTCTCTCGGCATCACCGCGGCCGCGGGTGCCGGCGGGACGGACGGCGCCAGTTCAGTCTTCTTCGGTTCAGGCGGTGGAGCTGCCGCCGCCGACGCCAGATCGACGAAGCCGCTGGCCAGCGTGCGAAGATCGGCGAGCCTTCCGCCCATCTGCGGATCCTCGAGCAACATCAGCAAATTCCTGAACTGCGTCTCTGCCGACGAGTACTCCTTGCGATCGTAAGCGGCTTTCGCCGCGGCGTATCGGGTCGTGGCGATCTGCGGGAGCAAACGCTGCCGCACCTCGCTGAATGCGAGCCGCACACGCGGCGACGCATCGGCCTCGCCGGGCATGAACATCGGATCTGCGGTAACCACCGCGGCGATGGCGCTCTCGGCCTCACTCCCGCGGCCCAGTGCCAGGAGGCACAGCGATCGATACTGTTCGATCGATTTGCGGTCCGACGCAACGGCATCCGAGGGCAGACCGTTGAGGACGGCGAGCGCCTCGTCGTACCGTGCCGACGCGTAGAGATCACGCGCGGCGGTCAACGGATTGTCGCGACCGTCTCGGAGTTGCGCATGTGCCGGGGCCGCAAACGCCGCGATCATCGATGCGACGACGAGTATGCGGGTTTTCATGACGCACCTTGCTCTTGACTGCATTCCCTGATCATCACGCTTCACTTCATATCGACGCTGAGCCGCACCGGCGCCCCGAGCGTGACCGAAATCGCATGATGCTTTTCCCCGAATTGCGGGTGCTTGAACACCACCTCATGCGGGCCAATCGAGACGCTGAGATTCCCGATCGGCGTCTCGCCCACCCGTCGTCCGTCGATCCACACCTCCGCCCATGGCGCGGCGTTCAGATTGACGACGCCCATCGGGAGCTCGAGCGAGATCGCCGCGACCTTGCCTGGCGCCACGACCACGACGCGTGAGGCGCGATAGCCGAGCGTATCGTTCACGAAATCCAGTTCGTGGCGACCGGCCGCAAGCATCAACCGTTCGGCGTCGGTAGTACCAACCAGGCGCCCCCCTTCGCGGATTTCCATCGCGAACGGAGCCTTGACTGTCACCCACCCGGACACTGGACCAGCTGCGGCGGCCGTTCCGATTGGAACGACCAGAGAGGCGGTGCCGCCTGCCTGAATGGAGACCGTGTGTTTCGCCGAGACGCCATCGCTCTGCAACTCGACGCGGTGATCGCCGGGTGTCAGATCAGAAATCGTCAGGGGCGCAACGCCGCGTTCGGTGCCATCAACAAGGACCTTCGCTCCCGCCGGCTCCGATTGCACCATCAGCTGGCCGGTGCTCGGGGCCTCCGTGAATTCGAGGTACTGCGACACCTCCGCGCCTGCGGTCACGTTCAACGGAATCACCCGCGGCACGCCCTTGCCGCGCAGCTCGAGAATGTGCGATCCGGGTGCGAGCGCGAGTCGCGCCGGTGTGCGTCCCTTCGCCACACCATCGACGAAGATGTCGATGCCGGCGGGATTCGACTGCACGTTCAGCGAACCCATCTGCGGGGCGACCGCGGAACTGCCAAGCAACTTGTAGCCGAGCAAACCGCCGCCTCCGAGAAGCACGACGATCGCAACGAGCGCGGCCATACGGCCGTACGACCGCATGTTCTTGCGGGTGGGGTCTGGAGAAACCATAGGCATTGCCGTGAATGGTGCGTCGGGATTGAAGAGTGGCTTGGACTGGCCGCCAGGTGACGTCGGCTGCGGGATCGAAAGCGGATCCGGTCCGAGCAGATCCGTCAGTTCGCGCGTTCCCGCGAGAAGACCGTTCGCCTTCGCAGCAACCGGCTCGGTAACAGGTGTCTCGTGATGGTGTTGCGAAATGACCGCGTCGAACCTCGACTCGATTTCTTTCTCGGTTGGTCTTGCCGGCTCAACGTGCGCAGCGGTCGCCGGCGGACTGATCGGCTTCGACACTGGCGTGACCTCGGCCGGCTGGACCAGTTCCGGAGTCGGCTCGAGCAGCGACGCGATGTATCGCGACAGGAACGTCTCGAGCGCGACGGGCGCGGCGACATACATCCCTTCGTCGGAGACGACCTCTTCGAGTGCGGTCATCGCCTCGGGTGCCGAGGCGAACGAGCGACGGACGTCGAGCTGCAGCGATCGCTCGAGCCACGTGCGCAGCGGCGGCGAAAGCGGCTGCTCCTCGCCGAGCGCCGAGCGTTCGCGTGCCTGGTTCAAGAGGTCCGGCACGCGATGCGGATACTCGTCGGCGGCGAGCGGCCGTCCCAGGATCAGCGCGAGCGAGACGAGCCCCAACCCGGTCACATCGGCCCGGTGATCGAAGCGCGGCAGACCGGCGCTCGGCGGCATCGCAACGCGGAATTCCTGCCACAGTCGATCGCGTCCGAACTGCAGCTGCTCGATCGCGGCGCCGAGCACGTGTTCGACGATGACCAGACGCGCGTTCGGCGTCACGATCAGACGTTCAGGAGCGATCAGTCCGTGGGCCACGTCGCGCGCGTTTTCGTGCAGCACCGCGACCGCCGGCACCAGTTGTCGAATGAGGCACAGCGCGGCATTGATATCGAGCTGCAGCTGTTTCTCGTGAGCGACGCGCAGAATGTCGGACAGCCGCGTCCCCTCGACATGGTCCGAGACGATGGCCAGGGCTGATGTCGGCGCCATCGCGCGATCGACGCGGCGGACGCGGGCATAGTAGGCGTGGCGAAAATTTGCCAGGCGCGCGGTCCGCTCACGAAGGGCAAACTCGAATGAGGGAACCGCGGTCAGTGCCGGTCGCAGCCGCAGAATCTGCAGGAGCTCGCCGGTCGCGCCGTCAGCCACGACGACGCGTTCACCGAGACCGTCGGAAAAAAGCGGCGCTTCCGGGCGATCGTTCGTCGCAAGACTGGACATGGCAACGGGACGCAGTGCAACGACAAGACCAACACGCCAATTTTGAAAAATGGCGGCAAGTCATTGAGTGGCAGGCACTCCCGCCCACTTTGAGCGCCGTTGCCCGGCTTGGGCCGTTTACAGGCCTGTCTCCGCCTCGCGAAAACTGTAAGTGAGTGTTAGATTCTGCACCGTCCACCATCGATGCCAGACCGCACCTTTCGAATCCTTCTTGCGTTTCTGGTACTCGCGATCCTTTGGACCTGGCCGCTCTCGGCGCATCTCTCCTCCCGCATCCCGCACGATCCAGGCGATCCCATTCTCAACATCTGGCTCCTCTGGTGGAACGCGCACGCCGTGCCATTCAGCGAACGTTGGTGGAATCCGCCGATGTTCTTTCCGATGCCGGGAGCGTTGGCGCTGTCGGAGCACCTGGCGGGAATCGGCATCATCACGACGCCGCTGCAGCTGCTCCATGCCAGTGCGCTCGCCGCTTACAACTCTGCGCTGATCCTGTCGTTTGCGTTATCGGGGTTCTTTACATTTCTTCTCGTCCGCCGGCTGATTCCGTCGTCGTGTGATGAAACGACACGCAATCTCGGCGCGATCTGCGGGGCCCTGGCCTACGGCTATGGACCATATCGGGCGGGCCAACTCGCACATCTTCAAGTGCTCACATCGCAGTGGATGCCGCTGGCGCTTCTCGCCATGCACGGCTATGTCGACGACGGTCGCAGCCGCTGGCTTGTGTGTTTTGCCACAGCCTGGATTGTGCAGGCACTGTCGAATGGGTACTACCTCCTGTACTTTCCGGTACTCATCGTGTTGTGGCTGGCGGCACTCGTTGACTGGCGAGCTGGCGCACGACGCGGCGCCGCGCTGATCGGCACCTTCGGCGGTGCCTCTCTGCTGCTCCTGCCTATCCTCATTAAGTACGACGCGGTGCAACGAAGCCTGCGCCTTGTCCGAACGCCCGGTGAGATGGCCCTGTTCAGCGCCAAACCCGGATCCTTTCTCAATGCATCGGGGATGCTCGCGTTCTGGCGGCCCTCGGCGACGCTCACCACGGAGGAGTTCCTGTTCCCCGGAGTTACACCGATCGCATTGGTAGCCGGCGGGACGATTGCTACCGTTTGGTTCGCAACACGAGTCGCGCGCGAGCCGGCACGGCGTGGATCCACACGGAGGACTTTTGTCTTTTACGCCGTCGCGGCGCTACTGATGTGGGCGCTCGCGCTGGGCCCGGCGCCGGCGGCCTCGTCCGTGCCGTGGCTACACCCCTACACGCTTCTCACCTACTTCCCCGGCTACAACGGACTTCGCGTGCCCGCACGATTCGCAATGCTGGCGACCCTCTGCATCGCGGTCGCAGCAGGCCTTGCATTCTCGATCATCGCGCCACGTCACAAGCGCCTTGTCCGGATCATGGGCACCGTTGCGATCGTGGGCTTGATCGTCGATGGCGCACTGCGCAGCATGCCGCTCGTGCCCCCGCCTGACCGCATCGGTCTGCCCGTCGCGGCATCCGCCGCGATCCTCGAAGTGCCCGCCGATGAGGTCACCGTCGCCGTGGCAGCGATGTACCGCCAGACGCAGCATGGCCACCCGATCATCAACGGATACAGCGGACATACACCGCCGCATTACGCGATTCTGTCGAACGCGCTTCGTCGTGGGGATCCGAGTGTGTTGACCGAGTTGGCGCGAGGACGAACGCTGGTCATTCTCGTCAAGCAGTCCGCTGATCCGGGCGGTGCGTTGGCACGTCTCGTCCGCGATCTGCCGGGCATTCAGTCGCAGGGTGCCTCGAGTGCGGGGCAGATGTTTGTGCTCCCCGCCCTGGCAAGCCGGCGTGTCGCGCCGGACGGAGAGGTGTGGCCGGCGATGGTTCGCGACGTGGGACGTGACACGATCGTGATCGATCTGGGTGAACCGCGGGTGGTGCGAACAATCGGATTCTCCCTTCGATCGCATTACCGTGAGATCGATCGACGAATGGCGATACAGGCATCGATCGACAGCCAGACGTGGGCGACGTTGTGGGAAGACTGGACCGGTGGGCCTGCGTTAGCGGCCGCCCTCATCGACGCGCTCGAAATCCCGGTGCGAATCATTCTTCCCGATGTGACCACGCGCTACCTCCGCGTGTATCCAGCTCCACCATGGCTGCGCCAGGAATTAAAAGTGTATGGGGCGAAATGAGGGGCGGCGCACCATCTCATCTTCAGGCTGCGCCGCACCTCGATGTAGCATTCTCAGGTATGCGTTTACTTCGTTGCGTAGTGCTGTCGCTCGTCGTCGGGGAGTCCGTCGCCGTCGGACTTTCCGCACAGGAGCATCGGGCGTCGATCCGCGGCGTGGTTGTCGATCCGACGTCGAAGGGGATGGCCAACGTCGAGATCCGTGTTTTCCGCGAGGAGACTGGCGAGACGCGATCGGTCCGGACTGATGCCGAAGGGCGATTCAGCGTCCCCGAGTTACCGGCCGGTGTCTATCGGGTGAACGTCGAACAACCAGGCTACGGGCCTTTCGTGGCGCGGCACGAACTCGCCATGAACCAGGAAGTCTGGTTGCGCGTGCCACTGCAGTTGGGCAGCGTCCTGCAGGCCGTGGACGTCAATGCGCCGTTCATCCCGGTCGATCGGGATACGCCGGCACTGCACACGTTCATCGACGGACGCGCGACAACCGAGCTGCCGCTCGACGGCCGCAACTTCCTCGAGCTCGCGCTTCTCGCGCCGGGCACGGTGCCTCCGCCGCAGGGGTCGGCGAGTGCAGCGCGCGGCGACTTCGCCCTCTCGATCAACGGCGCACGCGAAGACTTCAACGGCGCGCTTCTTGACGGCGTGTACAACATCGACCCGAAGTTGAGTACACCCGGCGTGCGCCCTCCGGTCGACGGCATCAGCCAGTTCCAGGTGTTCACCTCGACGTACGACGCGTCGTTTGGCAGGAATGCAGGCGGACAGATCAATGTGATCACGAAGTCGGGCGCGAACCAGTTCTCAGGATCGGCCTACGAGTTCTTCCGCAATCAGGCATTCAATGCGCGCAATCACTTCGCGCCGGATGACGTCGATGCCCCCGACTACAACCGCCATCAGTTCGGCGGATCGCTTGGCGGACCGATCGCCGCAAATCGCACGTTCTTCTTTGCCGATTACGAGCACACCTATCTTCGCGAAGGCATCACCAAGATCACCAACGTGCCGACCGCCGCGGAACGAAACGGCGACTTTTCACAGACGCTCTTCAATCCGCCCGCAAATATTTTTGCGATGGTGCCGGGGCAGCCGCCGGGATTTCCGGGCAACGCGATCCCGCCGAACTTTCAAAGCCCGACCGGACGCGCGATTGCCGCGCTCTATCCACTGCCAAATCGAAACGTGGCTTTTGCCAACTACGTGTCGTCGCCGACAGGTCGCGACGATATCGACCAGACAGATCTTCGCGTCGATCACTCCTTGAACGACGGATCCAGATTCACGGCTCGCTACAGCCTCAGCGATCGGCGGTTGTTCGAGCCATTCGCCGGCCCGGGCTTTCCCCTGGTTCCAGGGTTTGGGACCGACGTGCCGCGACGAGGACAGAACCTTGCCGCAAGCTTCACGCACATGCCCGGGCCGCGCCTGGTCAACGACGTCCGGTTCGGCTACAACCGCGTCTCGATCGGCGTGTTTGCCGAAAACACCGCCGTCAACAACGCATCAGTCGGGCTGAAGCCGTTCGGCACGAATCCGCGAGATGTGGGCCTGAGCGTGATCTCCATCGCCGGATATTCACCGCTCGGACACGAGTACACCACGCCGCAGGAGAGCACATCGGATACGTTTCAAATCGCCGACACGGCCACTCTGTCGCGCGGCCATCACGTCGTGAAGGCCGGGGCAGAGTGGTACGGAATCAAGCAGTCCGCTTATCGCGACGTGCAATCGCGCGGGTTCTTGAATTTCATCAGCCAGGCCTACACGGGCAACGCACTTGCGGATCTGCTGCTCGGACTGCCAGCCATCACCGGCGGCGCACACCTCGACAACCCGCAGCAGTTGCGCGCACACAGCTGGAGTCTGTTCACGCAAGACGATTGGCGGCCGACCCCGTCGCTGACCCTCTCGGTCGGCCTGCGCTACGACTACATTGCGCCGCCGGTCGATGCTGACGACCGCGCCAATCTGTACGATCCGGCGACCGGACAACTCGTGCAGGTCGGGACAGGAAACATTCCCCGTGGCGGGTATTCACCAGATCGGAATAATCTCGCACCGCGTGGCGGCTTCTCGTGGGCACTCGGCCGGGAAGCGATGAATGTGCTGCGCGGTGGCTACGGCATCTACCACAACCTCGGGGCGCTCGCGACCTCGGAGGGGTTGTATTTCAATCCACCGTATTTCAATCTCAACGTCTACTTCCCCATTGCCGGCGTTCCGATTACCCTCGCTGATCCGTTTCCAAGCTCGTTTCCTGTGTTTATTCCACAGTCAGCGACTGCGTACCAGTCCGATCTCCGAACACCGTGGATGGAACAATGGAACCTGAACCTGCAGCACATGATCGGGCAATCGCGATCACTCGAAGTGGCCTACGTTGGTTCCCGTGGTCATGATCTGATCTCGGCGCGAGACCTGAATCAGCCGGCTGCACGCCCCGTCGTCCCCAACCTGCGGCCCAATCCGGCGTTTGCCGACATCACATTCATCGAGTCGCGCGCATCGTCACGCTACAACGCGTTGCAAGTGCGCTATCAACAGCGGCCGTCGACCGGCACATGGATGCTGTTGTCTTACACGTTTGGCAAGTCGACCGATGATGCATCGGGGTTCTTCACCAGTGCCGGTGATCCAAACTTTCCGCAGAACAGCCTCGACCCTGCCGCGGAAAAGGGGCCGTCGTCATTTGACGTGCGTCACAGATTCACGGCGGCACTGACACGTCCGCTGCCGTTCGAGCCGGGACAATTCCTCGGCGACCTTGGGTTCTTCAGCAAGATCTTTCGCGACACAGATGGTGAGGTCGTTGCGGCGTTTCACAGTGGACGGCCATTCACGGTGATGCTGCTGCCCGAGATCGACAACAGCAACACCGGGCGATCGAATCTCGGGTTTGGCTACAACGATCGGCCGAACGTAACCGGCGATCCGTCGCTGTCGTCGCCGACGCAGGACGGCTGGTTCAAGACGAGCGCCTTCTCGATGCCCGCGTTCGGCACGTTTGGCAACAGCGGTCGCAACACGGTGCGAGGCCCAGGGTATGGCAACCTGAATCTGGCGCTCGTGAAACATCTCCGATACGGTACACGTGGTCAGGTCGATCTGCGCGCCGAAGTGTTCAATGTCATCAATCGCACAAACTACGATCTGCCGGATTCGTTTTTTGGCTCACCGACGTTCGGCAAGATCCTGGGGGCTGGCAGCCCGCGACGATTTCAGTTCGGCGTTCGAACGACCTTCTAACGCGGCGCTTCGTACAAACGCAAGAGCCGGATTGACCACGGTGGCGCATCGCTGACGCTTGCGGTTTGCGTGATTTTGATGAACCGCGCACTGACCGGCGCAAACGGGATTGTCATCGTGCCCGCTGTTCCCTGCCCCTGTGCGACGGGCTGGCTCCACGCATTGCCGTCCGTCGACACCTGCACCTGATACCCGCGCGGGAACGTCGCAACCGCCGGAGAACCGCGCCCGCCGCCAACTGCCGACGAAGTGAACTGAACCTCCGTCAACATGACTGGAGACGGCAGTTCGACTTGCAGCCACATCCCCGGTTGCTGCGGCACGCCGGTCGTCCAACCAAGAAAGGTGATCGCACCCGCGGCGGCGGCGGTGTAGTTGTAGCCCCCTTCGGCGTTGGCCTGGGGAGTGGGATGCCCTTCGTGACTTGCTGTGACTTTCCACGTCGCCGCCGGCACGAGCAGTCGCGGCAACGACGCATCGAGTTCGCTCACCGTCCACGCCGTTTTGCGATCCGCGGTCGCGCTGCGGACCCGCGCGACGTCTTCTGTCGTCGCGAACGCCGCCGTGTTTCCGAAACTGTTTCTCACGTACGAGACCACGTCGGCGATCCATTGATCTTTGTTCGAGCCCATCGCCACCATGACCTGCGGGTACGTCTTGCCATCGATGGGACCGGCGAGCCCGTGCATCACCGCCTTAATCGCAAAGTCGCGATGCCCGGTGACGCGCGCTGAACCGGCCAGCGATGGCGCGAGCGTCGCACCTGCTGCCCCTCCGGGTGTTGGCGTGCCGCGCCCATCCGATCCGTGACAGGCGAAGCACACCTCGGTGTAGATCACACCACCACGTTCGAGGCTGTTCTGCTGTTCCGGGGTGACTCCTGTCCCGCCCCGCCCCCCGCGTCCCGTCGTCGGAGTCGTGAGGATTCTGTCGGCAACGAAGCGCACGCCACGGGCCGAGTTCTTGTCCATCGCGGCCTTGATGGCCGTCTGTCCGTCCGTCACTTTCAACGCGTTCATCGTCAACAACGCCTGGATCACGACATCGACATCAGGATCGGCCGACAGGCGACGAAAGTCGGCGTCAAAGGATCGGTCACCGGCCTTGTAGAGCGTCTCGCTCGCGCGAAGCGCTTGAATGCGCAATCGCGGATCCGAATCGGCGAGCGCTTCCCGTGTGAGGTGCGCGGTGAGTGCGTTCAGTCCTTCCAGTGTCCACAGCGCGTGAAATCTTGCCGGCTGGTTCTTGGACGTGCGAACGATTGTCTGCAGCGCCGGCACGACCGATTTGTCCTGCTTCAGGACGAGCAACTGCTGGGCCGTGTCGCGCCACCAGCCGTTCGGGTGCGACAAGTGGGCGACGAGTTGAGCGGGTGTTTCCTCCAACATGCGCGGCCGCGTTTGATCCCGCGCCATCCCGTCATAGGTGAGACGCCAGATCCGGCCGTGACCCGTAATCTTGTCGAGTTGATACTGTTTGATCTTCGCGCGAAGGTAGGTGCCTTCCTTTGCCCACTCGGCGCCCTCGATCATTCCCCGATACATGTCGGCGAGATAAATCGTGCCGTCGGGGCCCGTCGTCACGTCTGCGGGTCGGAACAGCGGATCGAGCGATCGAATGAACTCCGAACGCGGGTAGACGTTCTGCAGCTGCGTAAGACCCTCGGTCTTGACCGGCCGCAGCCGGCGGACGATGCGAGCGACCACTTCGCCGTGGAGGTAGTCGCCGAGCAAGTCCTTGGGAAGTCGATCTCCGCGATAGACCTCGTTCCCTGCCGCGGCTGTCGCGTAGATCAGCGATCCGTCGGGCAATCGCGTTCCTGGAATGCCAGCCTGTATGTCCCCGATCAGGATCGGCGCGCCCCACACGATGTTGAGATCCGGCTCGAGTTGATCAGGCGTCGCGAAGTTGCCGTAGTGGATCGGAAACTGAAAGTATCCCGGCACGCCGCTGGCGCCTCCCTGAAACCACACCTTGCCGTCGTTGTCCTGTGTGATGCCCCACTGGGAGCTGTTCGGTCCTGTCGGCTCTTTGAGCAATCCAGTTGGCGTCCAGCGAATGCGAAACGCATTGACGGTGCTGTACATCCAGTTGTCCATCGCCCAGAACAGGCTGGATTGCTGGGACTCCATGTTTCCCGCGCGGCCAAAATTCGTGGTGAAGAGCTCTTTCTTGTCTGCCACACCATCGTTATTCGTATCGGTGTACTTCCATACTTCATCGGCATTGGTTTCCATCGTCAGGATGGTGTTCGCACCAAACGGCAGGACGAATCGCGGGAACACCATCTTGTCGACAAACACGGTGTGGCGTTCATACGCGCCGTCATTGTCGCGATCCTCGTGCATGGAAATACGGCCGAGAGGAGGAACCAGATCGATGCCTTCCGGCGTCTGGTAGTAGCCGCGAAGCTCGACGATGAACATGCGGCCGTTTGCGTCAAACGCGATCTGCGCGGGATCTTCGATCAGCGGTTCGGAAAGGAGTGGTGTCAGTCGATAACCGGCGGGAAGCCAGAAGCGTTTCGCCTGTTCCTCTGGAGTCGCCGCCAGGACCGGCGGCTTCGCCGACAAATCGGCGCTGGCGTTGGCCGGATCGGTCGCGTCAGGCGCGGCCCCCGGGCCACGTCCCCCTCCCGGCGTTTGAATGGCTCCCCGTGGGGCGTTCTGCGCAACCAGGACGAGTGGAACGATGCCGGCCGCCGCCACCAGAACCACCCACACAGCCACCGATATTCGTCGAACGAATTGCAGACCCATAGCCATCCTTCCTGACGCGGGGAATGATACTGCGCAGCCAACGTTTTCTCTTTTCCCTTTTCCCTTTTCCCTTTTCCCTTTTTCCTTTCTAATCCAGCCATGGCCAAGAAGAAGAGTGTACGGCGACGCAAAAAGGCCGCGGCAAAATCGCTCGGGCTTTCCCCTGAAGAAACTGGATCGGTATCCGACCCGGCACTCTCGAAGCTGATGGAGCAGGTTCGCGCCGATGGCGGCACGACGCTGACCGCCTACCGCGACCCGATCGGCGGGACACCGGTGCTGCTGGCAGCGCTTCCGATCGATCGGGTTGAGCCGACGCCGTTCCAGCGCGATCCGTCGCAGCCGCATGTCAAGCGCCTGATGGACGTGATTGAAAAGCTCGGACGTTTTCTCGATCCCATCATTGCGATTCGAGAACACGACAGCTACTGGACGCCAAATGGGAATCACCGGCTTCAAGCGTTGAGAAAGCTCGGCGCTCGAACGGTCGTCGCACTGCTTCTTCCAGACCCGGAGGTCGCATTCAAGATCCTGGCGCTGAATACAGAAAAGGCGCACAACCTGAAAGAAAAATCGCTGGAGACGATTCGGATGGAGCGCGCGCTGGCCGAGCAATCGGGCAATCGACTCGAGCGCGAATTTGCCTTCGAGTTCGATCAGCCGGCATTCCTCACCCTCGGTGCGGCATACGACAAACGGCCACGCCTCAGCGGTGGTGCATATCAGTCGGTGCTTCGGAGGATCGAGGACTTCCTCGACGAGCGCATGACCAAGGCACTGGCGGAACGAGAGCGGCGCGCGGCAAAACTGCTGGCCATTGACGACGAGGTCGGGCGAATCGTCCAGAAGCTAAAGGGCCGCGGCTTTACCAGTCCCTATCTCCGACCGTTCGTCGTCGCGCGGATCAATCCGATCAGGTTTTCAACCTCCACCGAGTTCGACGTCGACGACGTGCTCGATCGCATGCAGCGCGCGGCAACGAAGTTCAACGTCGAGAAGATCAAGCAGGAGGATGTCGTCCGCGCAGGTGGCGCGCCAGAAGAAGAGTAAGGCGGGGTCTGAAGACCGCGCCGATCATTTCCCCAACCACTTCGACCAGTAAAACGTCATCGGCACTTTTCCGGTGTTGGTAATGCCGTGCATGACGCTCCCCGCGCAATACATCATCGCCCCGGGTCCAACCTTCGTCGTCTTGCCGGCGCAGTAAATCTCGCCGGTACCCGACGCGACGATCATGAACTCCTCCTCCGGGTGCTGATGCGGCGGGTGCGGCGTCGAACCGGGATCCAGGACACACATTCCGGCAACCAGGCCGCTCAATTCGTCGGTCGGACCGTTGTAGTGCGTAAACACACGGCAGCCATCGACCGGAGCCGACGACTCGAGAGCATCCAGCCCGATGACCCCATCGGGCAACTTCGCGCCGGTGGTCGAGGCACTGACGACATTCGGATTGTATTCAGCCATAGCGCTTGATCCTATCATCGAGAACCGATCAACTCGAGGAAGCCATTGACGATGGCGTTCTCCGCGCACCCAGGTTTCAGCCGTGAGGCTGTGACCTCGTAGCTGACCGGTTCGAATGCATCATCACTGGGAATATACCCGCTCGAGCCGTTCGTGTGGGTCACCATGATCGTGGGCTTCAGCCGCGATTCGCGCCCGAGCCGCTGCGCGATGACGGTGAACACCTCCCCCGATACACCGGCGAGCGCGACGTCGTTGATCGTGAGCAGCGTCAATCGAATCTTCACTGGATCCGCGTCGGTGAACCTGTAATCGGCTCGCGGCGTTGGTCCGGGTTCCACGCGACGGCCGGGACACGTGGCCACTTTCTGCCCGCCGCGAATAGATGCGTCGGCCGTTGTCTTCACGTCCGACGCCGCTCGGAGTACGGCTTCACCGAGGATCTTGCCGAGACCATCGACAAGCGTGAAGTCTTCGCCGTTAGTTGTCGAGACTGGATTCTGATCGCCCGCCGCACCGCTCGTCCACACGGCGACGACCCCTTCGCCCGCGGCCTTCTCTTCTGGTTTGAGACGGATCCGCATTCCGCCGTCGCTCCGCGGACGATCGTTCCCGAGGTAGTGCTGCTCGACGAACCGTGAGGTCGCGCCCGCCAGATCACCGGTCACCTGGTAGTTTTCGGGGCCCATTACCACCGCGTGAACGCCGTAGTTGATCCAGAACGCGATCGGCTTTCCTGCGAGGTCCTCGAATCGGATGACCGTCACTGTCTTATCCGATGGCCCCTTTTCGTTGAAACCCAGCCACCAGCCGCGGCCAGCTGAGAATTCGCGCCGATTCACGTTCACATACGCCAACGTCGAGCCGACGCCAAAGCGCGCGGGCTGCAGTTGCGCTTTCGCCTTGCGCACGGCTTCCACGGCGCTGCTTTCGATGGTGTTGATGTAACCAAGCTGCGCAGATGTCGCGTTGGCGGAGGGCAACGTCGGCGCACCATGATCGTGGACCGCCGACAGCAGCAGTCGCTCGGGCGGGATCCCGGTCTCGCTGGCGATCCGACGGGACGTCTCCGCCCAAATCGCTTCCGGAACGAACAGCGATTCCCACGCCACCAACGCCGCTTGCGACGAACCGTCGTCAAGCACGATGGCGCGCACGAACACGTGATCGTGAATACCTTTGAAGCCTTCGGTGCGTCCCCCATAGCCGGCCATCGGCAGTGCCGCGTCGGCGGCCGGCGTGATATCGACGCGAGCGGCTCCCACTCGCAACGTGCCGCCTTCTGCGACTCGGGTCCCGAGGGAAAACAGTCCGCACAGCGTCAGCACGGCAAACAGCAACAGACGGTGCGACAAGGCTCACCTCCTGGCGGGACGCTTCCAATCTCCATCGCCGCCCGGATGCCAGCTCTTTGGTGCGTCATCCGGGTCGAGCGTCTCCTGGACCGGCCGAAGCGCCTCTGGAACGTGCTGAAGGTTAACGCGAATTCGCGTCCACGTCGCGAACCGTCCACGCATGGCGTCTACGAGCACATCTGCCGGCTCGAGATGTGCCGCCGCTTCGGGATGACGCGCCCGCCACCTGTCGAGTCCGGCGAGTGCATCTTCCTTTTTCGCGGCGCGTCCGATCTCGATCAGCGGGTGCTTCGACGTTCGTTTCCGTGACGGCTGGACGCGCGGTGGTTCACCTGCCTGCTTCTTGTACTGAGGTGGCCATGGCGCGTCTCCAAGTCCTTCCTTTTCGTGCCGCTTCGACAGCTCGAGTAACGGCTCGAGCGAGCACGGATGACGGTCGATGGCGGCATGACGATCGCCGATCTCGGTGAACCGTGTCGGCATCGTGGCCAGGTTGAAGTCCTCCGGCTCGCAGTCGCCGACTTCCTCCCAGTTCAATGGCGCCGACACGCGGGCGTCAGGCTTCGGCCGAATGGAGTAGGCGCTTGCGATGGTGCGGTCCTTTGCGTTCTGGTTGTAGTCGAGGAACACGCCGTGTCGTTCTTCTTTCCACCATTTGCTTGTCGCGAGCGCCGGCGCACGACGCTCGACTTCGCGCGCGAATGCAAGCGCCGCGCGTCGAACTTCCGTGAAGATCCATCGGCGTTCGATTCGTACGTAGACATGGATCCCGCGCGAACCGGACGTTTTCGGCCATCCGCGCAGGCCAAATTCTGCGAGGGTTTCATGAACGATCCCCGCAACCTCGCGCACCTGCGTCCACGCAACGCCAGGCACCGGATCAAGATCGATCCGTAATTCGTCGGGATGATCGAGATCGTCGGCGCGAACGGGATGCGGATGGAGCTCCAGGCAGGCAAGATTGGCCATCCACGCCAGCGATGCGGGATTGCGCGGAACAACTTCTTCGGCCGTTCGGCCGGACGGAAAGCTCAGCGAGACGGCCTCGATCCAGGGCGGCCGCGACTGCGGCGCGCGCTTCTGATAGAAATACTCGCCGTCAATGCCATTTGGATAACGGACGAGCACGTTCGGCCGACCGCCCGCACCGCGCAGCGCTCCGTCGGCGACGGAAACGTAGTAACGGACCACATCCAGCTTTGTGTAGCCCGCCTGCGGAAAAAGAATTTTGCTGGGGTTACTGATCGAGACTTCCTGGCCGGCAATGTCCAGCACTTCTCGATCCGCCTTGGGGGTCATGGTTACTGAGTTCCTAGCGGATTCCCTTCGATGTCGTACAACGCAATCGGCGCGATGCCGGTGGCCTTCAACGGCGCTTCGATCACCGATCGATCGCCAACGATCACAATGGCGAGATGGTCGACGGTGAGGTATTGCTTCGCCACCCGCATCACGTCGTCTTTCGTGATTGCCGCAATACGCTTCGCATATTGCTGGTAGTAGTCATCCGGCAGGTTCTGTGTCCACAACGTCGTTATTGCCGCGTTGATGCTGCTGACCGACGCGAAGGTTCCAGGCAGCCGTTGAATGAGGGCGTCCTTCGCGGTCGTCAATTCATCGTCGGTGATCGGGCGCGCACCAAGGATGCCGCGAAGCTCCTTCATGAACTCCACGAGGGCGGCATCGCTCTTCGCCGTCACGATGTCGCCACCGCTACGAAACGCACCCGGCCCCTTGCCGTAGGCGAAGCCGGAGTTCACGCCGTAGCTGTATCCCTTCTCTTCCCGAATGTTGGCATTGAGGCGCGATTGGAACATGCCGCCGAGGATCGTGTTCATGACCTGAAGCGCGTAGTAGTCAGGCGTGTTCCGCGGTGGACCTGGACGACCGATGGCGAACGTGGACTGCGCAGCGCCCGGTTTGTCGACGAGGAAAATCGTCGTCGCCTTTGGCTCGCTGAGCGCTGGATAGTTGAACGTCGGACGCTCGCCCCCTTTCGTCCAGCCGGCAAGCGCCCTTTCGATGCCGGGTTTCGCGCCTGTTGACGTCGTGTCTCCGACGACCGTAATCAGCGCGCGACCTGGTTGGTAATACGCCTTATGAAACGTGACGACGTCGTCTCGCGTGATCGCCTTCAGGGATTCCTCGGTGACAACGCGCCCGTACGGATGCGTCGTGCCAAACACGATTCGTGGAAAGACGCGGCTGGCGATCGCACCAGGCTGGGCGCGCGCCTGGGTGAGCGCGACGAGCCGCTGACCGCGTAGACGCTCGAGTCCCGCGGCGGGGAATGTCGAATTGAGCACCATGTCGGCGAGAATGTCGAGCGTCGCGCCAAACTTTGCCGCTGTCGACACGAAGCTGATCGTTCCCGTCTCGCCGGAAACACTGGCGTTAATCGAGGTGCCGAGGAGCTGCAAGGCATTCGACAATGCTTCGCCGTCCCGCGTTTTGGTGCCTTCGCTCAGAAGAGCGGCAGTCAGCGAACCGACGCCTTCACGCCCTGCCGGCTGGAACTGGTGTTCGCCGCCGAGGAACGTGATCGAGAACGAGATGAGGGGCAGATCGTGCTTTTCAGAGACGATGAGTTCCGCGCCATTTGCCAGCGTGGTCTTGGTCCACGTCGGGACACGGAGAACTGGTGTCGGTCCCGGCGACGGTACTTTCTTTCGATCCAACCCCTGCTGTGCCGTAACCGTGATCGACAAACAGAGAGCGATACCGAGCGGGAACCGGCTCCTCATTTCACACCTTCCGGTTTCTTCTCGTCGTATTCCGTGACGCGAGTGCTTTGATCCGGTTTGGCGGCCTGATCGAGTTTGCCGGTCGGGACGATGCTGAGCACGACGCGACCGTGGGTCAAATACTTGTTCGCGACGCGCTTCACATCGTCAGCGGTCACTGAAAGTGTCTTCTTGTATTCGGTCCGGAAGTAACCGGCATCACTGTGATAGCCGGCGCCATCGCTCAATCGAAACGCTTTTCCGAGATTCGACTCGAGACTGCGGACGAAGTCGAGTTCCTCGCCGGCGGTCGCTTTCTGGATCTCTTCAGCGGTAGGCCCTTCCTTCTTCAGCCGATCGATGATCGCGTCAGTGGCCGCCTCGAGATTGGTCAACGCGTGGCCGGGTCGGGGTGTGATCATCAGCAGGAATTCGCCGACATCTTCATTGCTTGATTGAAAGACGTTGATGTTCGCCGCCGACTGCTCGTCATACACGAGCGCCTTGGTGAGGCGAGCGGTGCGCGGGCCGGCAAGAATCGTCGCCAGCACGCCGAGCGCAAAGCGATCGTCGTGGTTCTCCCCAACGGTCGGCCACTGCAGGTAGAGTCGCGGCACCTGCACACGATCTTCAAACACCAGTCGCTTCTCGGCCTGCAGCGTGACCGGATCGACCTTCGGTCTGGTAATCGGCTTGCCCCGAGGAACGTCGCCGAAGTATTTCGCGACCCACGTCTTCGCCTGCGCGGCATCGAAGTCTCCGACGATCGCGAGGTAGGCGTTGTTCGGCGCGTAGTAAAGCCGGAAGAAGTCTTTCACGTCCTCCTCGGACGCCGCCGAGAGATCGGTCATGCTGCCGATGACTTCCCACGAATAGGGATGGCCGGCAGGATAGGTCGCGTGCGTCAGAATCTCGCTCGCGCGTCCATATGGCTGGTTGTCCATTCCCTGCCGCCGCTCGTTCTTCACGATGTCGCGCTGCGCGTTCAGCTTTGCAAGATCGAGCGAATCGAGGAGGAACCCCATGCGATCCGCTTCGAGCCACAACGCCGACTCGAGATAGTTCGACGGCAGGGTCTCGTAGTAGGTCGTTCGATCGTTGTTGGTGGTGCCGTTATTGGATCCACCCACGCCTTCAGTGAGCTTGTCGTGAAGCCCATAGGGCACATTGCCCGAGCCGGTGAACATCACGTGCTCGAAGAGATGGGCAAAGCCAGTGCGGCCGACCGCTTCGTTCTTCGACCCGACCTTGTACCAGACGTTTACCACAACTGTCGGGGTCGTCGTGTCGGGCGAAAGGATGACGGTTAGGCCATTCGGCAGTGTGTAGGTCTCGAACGGAAGCCGCAGTGTATCGCGTGCGGCGGCACCCCGGGTCCCCTGCTGTGGCTCGGCGGCTAAGACCATTTGCGCGGCAAAAGACGCCGCCACGATCGCCGTGGTCGACACGGTGGCGTGAAGTATCGCTCGCACGTGGACCTCCTGGAGTTCTCGGACGTAAAGACGTGCGAACGATCCTATACGGTTTTTGTATTTGAACGAGCCTGGGTCCAAGCCGCCCCGATGACCAACAGTGGGGCGGCCATCAGGCCGAGCGCGGCGGCGAACAAGGGCCAGTTGAAGGACGTTGGCAGGAGGTAGGTCATGCCGTCCCGAAGGCGTGGTAACTGTTGCAGCGAGTCGGCCATGAAGATGTAGAGCGCCAATGCCGTGCCGGTCGCATTCAGGACCCACACTTTCCCTGTCGCCCGCGGGGGCTCCGACGCGTCCTGCGATTCCGTGACGGCCGTGCCCCACACGATCATCAATATCGAGATTGAGACCGGCGCGAGCACAGGTCCCCACCATGGCAGCGGCAGCAGAAACAGGACGTCCCAGTCGAACAGCGATCGCGGCCAGCCACACATCACGCGCAGGAACACGTAGTAGAAAATGTCCCATACCCCAAAGGCCACTGCGCCGTAGCCCCATCGCGCGCGCCATGTTTTCCCCGCGAGCATCCCGACCGTGAGCAGCATCAGCAGGGTCGCGACCTCACGGACGAGTTCAACCTGACCGAGAACGCCCTGGATCGGCAAAGGATTCGGCTGGTAAGGCTCCAGGCGATCGACAAGCGTCCGCAGATAGTAGACGGTCGCCGACTCCATCCACGCCATTGCGACAGCAAAGGCAACAACGACGAACCAGCGCGGATGCGCTTTGATGAACGAGATCATCGATCGGTCACCGCTTCACGACCGCTCACCGCTTCAGCAAACGCGCGGATCCGCCGATCGACTTCGTCAATAATCTCGTCGGGCGTGGAGGTTCCAGCGGTGATTCCAATGGTGCGGGCGTTAACAAACCAGCCGGGGCGCAGATCGGCGTAGGTCTGCACATGATAGACGTGCGGACAGTGGCGCCGGCACGTTTGCACAAGCTCGCGCGTGTTGTTGCTGTTCGCGCCGCCAATGACGATGACGACATCGCTCTGGCGGGCGAGATCGACGGCGGCGATCTGCCGATCTTTCGTCGGTCGGCAGACCGTATCGACAAAGCGAACGACCGACTCCGGGAATCGCCGCTTGATGAGATCGACAATGTGCCGCACTTTGACGATCGACTGCGTCGTCTGCGCTGCGACGCCAATCCTGGGATGTGGCTCCAGCGCGAGCACGTCGGCGTCTTCCAGCACGACATCGAAGTGATCCAGATCCCCCGTCAGGCCACGCACTTCGACGTGGCCGCGTTGCCCGACAATCACGGGATGGTAGCCGTCGCGGACGAGCGCCCGCACCGCCTTGTGCGCCACGTGCACCAGCGGGCACGTCGCCTCGACCACCTCGAAGCCGCGAGCCCGCGTTTCTGCCAGAGCGCGCTCGGACGCGCCATGCGCCGTCACCATCACCGTCGATGTGTTGACGTCGGCCAGGTCGTGGGCGATGGCAATGCCCCTGGCCTGTAAATCTGCCGAGACGGTGGCGTTATGGACAAGATCGCCGAGGATCGTCAGTGGCCTGGTCGCGGCGTGCTGGTGGGCAAGCGCAATCGCGTCGCGAACGCCAAAGCACATCCCCAGGTGCTGCGCGCGGATGATGCGGAGTGGTTGACCGCCTGCGCCGTCGGCAACCGCCAGCGGTTGGCTTTGCATTGCAAAGTAATTATTGACGACGAGTCGGGGATTGTCAAGCGCGCCCGCGCGGCCGTCGACGGTTGCACGACGATTCCCGTAAAAGGTGGCTGGCACCTTTCAGGGAAAGGTGCCAGCCACCTTTTACGAAAATCGTCGCACTCTTCGGGCCGGCGCGTGAATCGTTGGCGACCATACGCGTTACGGCAGCACCCCCACCCGCGGCCAGCCGTCGTCCCACACCATCGTCGATATCTGCAGCGCCGACCCGCGTCCAAGACCCGCACCGTAGTAGGCGTGGAAGAACAGATAGTCGGTGCCGCCACCACTCAGCACCGCCTGATGACCCGGCCCTCTCCAGATGGGCGACGTCGCCGCGATGACCGGTGACCCTCCTCCTTCGGTCATCGGTTTGCCGGTCTTGTCCAGATACGGTCCAGTAACGTCTCGCGACCGGCCGACGACGACGTTGTAGGTGCTGTCAGCGCCGCGGCAACAGCGATCGAACGAGACGAAGAGATACCAGAAGTCGCCGTGACGAACGATGAACGGAGCCTCGACTGAACCGCCGATCGGCGCCTCGCGCGCTCGACTGCTCAACGAGTGCATCGTCGTCTCGGACGTCGAGAGCTTGCCGGTGGCGGGATCGACTCGCCGCATCTTGATACCGCCCCAGAAACTGCCCCAGACGAGCCACATGTTTTTCTCGTCAGCGATCACGAGGTTGGCATCGATGGCGTTCCACTCGTCCTTGTCGGTGAACGATCGGATGACGAGGCCCTCGTCGCTCCAGCGATAGTTCGGGTTCGCCCGATCCAGCGTCGCGGTGGTCGCGAGGCCGATCGCCGAATTGCGGCTGCCAAATGACGACACGGAGTAATAGAGGTGGAACTTGCCGTTGAAGCGCGAAATGTCCGGCGCCCATGCGTTTCGCGCCTGCGGGATCTCCCGCATCGCCCAGTCAGGCAGAGTGGAAAGAACGTAGCCGGATGATTTCCAGGTTCGCAGGTCGGTGGAAGTGCGAATGGGAATGATGCCTTCGCCAGAGCGGCCGCCAGTACTGAAAAGGTAGTACGTGTTCCCTTCCTTTATGACGGCAGGATCATGAACACCAGAGACGTCGCCGGTAAGCGACAGAACCTCCTGAGGACGCGGCATCGCTTCACGGCTGGCTTCTGAACGCTCGCCAGCGAAGACTGCGGAGATCGAGGCAACGAGGACCGCGGTCGATAGGAGACGGCGCATCGCGCCGATTCTCACTCAGCCGCCAATTGCAAACAAATGTTTTTCACCACGAATGTAGATTCGCCCGTTCGCAATCGCGGGCGACGAGAACACCGGCTCATCGATCGAGTTGGTGCCGACAACCTCCGGTTTCGGGCCGGCTTTCAACATGAATGTCTCACCTTCTTCGCTCGTCATCGCGATCAACCCGCCGAACGCGACCGGTGATCCCATGAAGCGCGAGGCCACCGGCGGGCGGCTCCCTTCGTGTTGAACCATCCCGGTCGCAGCATCGAGACACGTGACCACACCGGCATCCGTCAGCAGATACACGTAATCGCCGTAAAGAATGTTGGAGACGACGTAGCCGGTCCCCTTTGCATAAGTCCAGGCCACGCGCTTGTCGTCCGGAACGGCGCCGGCGCGAATCGCGATCACCCTCTTCTCGGGAAAGCCGGCGGTCACAATGACGAGCCCCTTGCCGACCAGCGGTGTATGAATGGCGTTGCTCTCGACACCTTTCGTGCGCCACAACTCCTTCCCGGTCGCTGGATCGTAGGCAATCGCGAGTTCAGTGCCGTTGGTGACGAGCTCCGTACGATTCGCCGCCGCGACGAGAACCGGAGTCGACCAGCTGATTTGAACCGGCCTCACCGTTCGCCATACTTCGCGACCGGTCTGCCTGTCGTAGGCAGCGATCACCGATGCCTTCCCCTCGTCCTCGTCGCGCTGAATGATCACGAGGTCCTGGAACAGCACGGGGGACGTACCGGTTCCCAGGCCCAGCGTCTTGAAGTGCTCGACGACCTTCCACGCAAGCCGACCGTTGAAGTCGTAGGCGTAGAGACCCTCTGGACCGAAATACGCATAGACCATCCGGCCATCAGTGACCGCTGTCGGTCCGGCAAAACTGCTGCGGCGGTGCCGTGCATCGTAGACGGTTCCTTCAAACGCCGTCCGGTCCCACAACACCTTGCCGGTTCGTGCATCGATTGCCACGACCTTCAACGTATGCTTTCGATCGGCGGCGACACTGTCGGGATGGATCCATACCTGCCCGTCGACAACATGGCCGACAGCCTTCGCACCGGCGACCACGTCGCCTTCAACCGCTGCGGTAACAAATATGCGATCGTTCCAGACAATGGGCGACGAATGCCCGTTGGGCAGTTCCGTCTTCCAGGCGACGTTCCTCGTCGCCGACCATTGGGTTGGCACATTGGCTTCGTTCGAGATTCCCTGACTTCCGGGACCACGCCACTGAGGCCAGTTGTCCGCGCAAACAGTCGTGGTGGCGGCGACTAACGAGACACAGGTGACGAAGCGGTTGAAACGAATCATGCGTAATGTGTATAGGAATCGGTTTCCAGTTACCAGTTACCCGTTTCCAGTCCCGGGTTCTGAGTGTCGGCTGACCTTATGGCGTGACCAGTGAACGGCGATACCTGGGACCTGCCGGTTGGTGAAAACTGAGCTGGAAACTGGAAACTGAAAGCTGGAAGCTGGAAGCTGGAAGCTGGAAGCTATTATTAGGACATCTATGAGAGCCCGTGTCACCAAGCTGATTCCGCTGTGGTTCGTGATGGCCCTTGCCCTTCCCGCGGCCCAGGCCGGACGTGCACCCGATTGGCCGGACTGGCGGGGACCTGCCCGCAATGGCATGTCGACCGAGACAGGACTGCCGGCAAAATGGTCACCGAGTGGCGAGAACCTTGCCTGGCAAGTGCCATACGGCGGCCGGTCCGGACCGGTCGTCTTCGGCGACCACTTATACCTGCAAAACACATCTGGGTCTGGCGCGTCGGAGCAGGAGCGCATCATGTGCTTCAACGCCGACACTGGAAAGTTGCTGTGGGAGCACCGCTACAACATCTTCACCAGCGACGTGCCCGCGCATCGTCTCGCGTGGTCGTCACCGGCGGTTGATCCGTGGACCGGCAACGTCTTCGCCATCAGCGCCAACGGCCTGGTCATGTCGCTGTCGAAAGACGGCAAGCTGCTGTGGGAACGTTCACTCGCCGAAGAGATGGGGATGTGGACGACGCATGGCGGACGGATGTCGAGCCCGATCATCGACGGCAAACAGCTGATCGTGAGTGGCCTGACGTTCAGTTGGGGACAGTACGCGGGCGGCGCGCACCGATTCATTTCGTTCGACACAGCCAGCGGACAAATTCAATGGGTCAGTGCGCCCGAGGGCAGGCCGACCGACACGATTTACGCAAACCCGTACGTCGCCGATGTCAACGGCACGCGCTTGTTCTTTTCAGGTGGGAGCGACGGCGCGATGCACGCGATCAAAGTTGCGACGGGCGAACCGGTGTGGCACTGGAACGTGAGCAAGCGAGGGCTGAATACGGCCGCCCTCATGATCGGCAGCGACATCATCGTCACGCACAGCGAAGAGAACCTGGAAGTCAGCGCGATGGGAATGGTCGCGGCTGTGCCTGCGGCATCGAAGGGCACCTTGACCGACAAGGATGCCCGCTGGTTGCTGCGTGACGTGCAGGCGGGATACGGATCGCCGGTCTCCGACGAACAACGCATCTACCTTGTCGACAACGGCGGCGTGTTGTTCGCCTTCGACGTCAAGGATGGACGTCAGTTGTGGCGCAAGAACCTGGGAACGATCCAGAAGTCGTCGCCGGTTTTCGCCGACGGGAAACTGTATGTCGGCACCGAGAACGGCAAGTTCTACATCCTCAAACCTCGCGCCGACGGTGTGGACGTGCTCGATGAAGATGAAATGCCGGCGGGCGTAGACGGCAATCCGCAACCGATCATCGCTGCGCCCGCGATCGCCCGCGGACGGATCTATATCGTGACGATGGAGAAGATGTTCGCGATTGGGCCAAAGACCGTTCTTAAACCAAGTGGCACACTCGGAAGCACGATCGGGACGCCGGCAGGGCCCGTGGCGTCGCTCCTCGTGATCCCAACCGAACACATCCTCAAACCTGGCGCACCAGTCACCCTTGCGGTGCGCGGGTTCGACGCAAACGGCAGGCAAGCGGACAAACTCGAGAGCGCGACATGGGCGCTCGAGAATCTCAAGGGGACGATCACCAACGGCACGTTCACCCCGGATCCAGCAGCCGGCGCGCAAGCAGGACTCGTGAAAGCCACGATCGGATCGGTCAGCGGGACGGCACGTATCCGCGTCATTCCGGATCTGCCGTGGAGCTACGACTTCGAGTCGAGCGGTGAGACGCCGCCCGTCCACTGGGTCAACGCCACGGGCAAGTTCGCAATACGCGCAGTCGACGGCAACAAAGTTCTGGTGAAGCTCGCGGAGAATCCGTTCGCGTTTGCCAAGCGCTGCCGCGTGTTCATGGGCAGCCCCGACTACAGCGACTACACGATCGAAGCGGACGTTCGCGCCATGGAGAAACGCCGTCAGCGCGGCGACGTCGGCATCGTCGCGCAACGCTACGAGATGATGCTCTCGGGAAGTCACGAGCGGATTGAACTGCAGCCGTGGCAGCCGGAAACGCAGCGAACCGTGAAAGCTGAATTCCCGTGGAAGGCCGACACCTGGTACACGATGAAGCTCGAGGTGCAGTCGCTCGGCAAGGGGAGTGTTCGCGCCCGAGGCAAAGTGTGGCCGAAGGGAGAAGCTGAGCCGGCAAAGTGGCAGATCGAACGTGTCGATCCAATCGGCAGCTTGAAAGGTGCACCCGGGCTGTATGCAGACGCCCCGTCAGCCGCAGGCGGCGGCTCGGAAATCTATTACGACAATATAAAGGTCTATAAGAATAAAGCGCCGGCCGCCGGAGCGAGGCGCGAAGCCGCCGAGCGGCAGTGAAAAAAGCAGACAATCCGATGACGAAACATCTTTTGGTTATTAGTGGATTAGCCCTCACCGGCTCGCTGACGGTCGCATCCGATCCCACCTCCGGCGACTGGCCGATGTGGGGCGGGACGCCTGACCGCAACATGGTCTCCAACATGAAAGGCCTGCCGACAACCTGGGACGTCAAGAGCAAGAAGAACGTGAAGTGGGTCGCAGAGCTGGGGTCGCAGGCATATGGAAACCCGGTCGTGGCTGCCGGCATGGTCTTCGTCGGTACGAATAACGAGGGGCCGCGCGACGCGAACATCAAGGGAGACAAGGGCGTCCTGATGGCGTTCCGCGAGTCTGACGGGCAGTTCATGTGGCAGGCCGTGCACGACAAGCTCGCTGCCGGCCGAGCGAATGACTGGCCGTACCAGGGGATTTGCTCGTCACCGCTCGTCGAGGACGGCATCGTCTACTACATGTCGAATCGCGGAGAGCTGATGGCGGTCGATGCCGACGGGTTCCGCGACGGCACGAACGACGGCCTGGTGAAAGACGAGAAGAACACGAAAGAGACCGATGTCGATGTGATCTGGCGCTACGACATGATGGACGAGGTCGGCGTCCTGCAGCACAACATGGCGAATGCCTCGCCGGTCAGTTACGGCGATTTGATCTTCGTCAACACGTCGAACGGCCAGGACGAGAGTCACGTCAACATCCCATCACCCAAGGCGCCGGCCATCATCGCCGTGAACAAGAAGACCGGCAAGCTGGTGTGGGAAGACAATTCCGTCGGCGAGAAGATCCTTCACGGCCAGTGGTCGTCGCCGGCGGTCGGCAAGGTCGGCGACACGGTGCAGGTCGCGCTTGGCCAGGGCGACGGATGGATTCGCAGTTACGACGCGCTGACCGGCAAGAAGTTATGGGAGTTCGATCTCAATCCAAAAGATTCCGTCTGGCCAAAGACCCGCAACGAAGTGATCAGCACGCCGGTGTTCTACGAGAACGTCGTCTATATCGCGAATGGACAGGATCCGGAACACGGCGAAGGCGTCGGTCATCTCTACGCGATCGACCCGACCAAGCGGGGCGACATCACCGAGTCAGGGCGCCTCTGGCATTACGACAAGATTCGACGATCGATTTCCACGGCATCGATTTACAACGGGATCCTCTTCTACTCGGATTTCAGCGGCTTCCTGCATGCCCTCGACATCAAGAGCGGCAAACCGTACTGGACACACGACATGTTCGCGGCGATTTGGGGATCGCCGATGGTCATCGACGGCAAGGTGTATCTCGGTGACGAAGACGGCGACGTAACAGTAATCGCCGCAGACAAAACGTTGAAGGTGCTCAACGAAAACAACATGGGCAGCTCGGTCTACTCGACCCCCGTCCCCGCTCACAACACGCTCTACATCGTCAATCGCAACGAGTTGTACGCGCTGGCTGAGGGAGCAAGCAGTTCGAAGTAGGCGAAGATGCGTGTCCGTCCGATCGCCATTCTGATCGCTGCGCTAGCTGTCTCTGCGTCGGCGCAGGCGCCGCAAAACGGCTGGCCGCAATTCCGCGGTTCGGCCTCGCTTCTCGGCATAACCGGCGCGGCTCCGCCATCGACGCTCAAACTGCTCTGGACCTATGATGCCGGCGAGTCGATCGAGTCATCGGCAGCGATCGTCGATGGCGTGGTCTACGTCGGATCGCAGACGGGCGACCTGCATGCGGTCAATCTCAGCGACGGGTCGCGGAAATGGAAATACACGGCATCCGCCGATGGCATCGGCGAGTCTTCGCCGGCGGTCGCCGGCGGTCTGGTATACATCGGTGATTTGTCGGGAACGGTGCACGCGGTCGATACAGCCACCGGAAAACCCGCCTGGAGGTTCAAGACTGACGGCGAGGTGAAGTCGTCACCCGTCGTCAGCGGCGATACCGTGTTGATCGGATCGTACGATACGCATCTCTACGCGCTGTCGGCGAAGACCGGCGCACTGCAGTGGAAAGTGAAGACGGACGGCTACGTGCACGCGACGCCCTCAGTCGTCGACGGGGTCGCATACATCACGGGCTGCGATGAGATTCTCAGAGGCATACGCGTGCGCGACGGCCGCCCGTTGTTGACGCTCTCATCCGGCGCCTATACCGGGGCATCGCCGGCAATCGCGAACGGACGGGCATTCTACGGGACCTATGAAAACGAGGTTCTTGGCGTTGATCTGAAGACACGGCGAATCGTGTGGCGCTATCGGCATCCGGACCGCCATTTCCCGTTCTACTCCTCCGCCGCGATCGCGGGCGGGCAGGTGTTTGTCGGCGGCCGCGACAAATTGATGCACGCGCTGAATGCGGCTTCCGGCAAGGAAGTGTGGTCGTTCCAGACCGGCGCCCGGATCGACTCATCACCGGCCATCGCTGGCACTCGCGGGTACGTGGGATCGAACGACGGGAAGCTGTATGTCTTCGACACGGCGACCGGGAAGATCGTTCAGCGGTTCGAGGCGGGCGGTCCGCTCTCGGCATCGCCAGCGATCGCCGCGGGGCGCGTGGTGATCGGATCGCAGGACGGAAAACTGTTCTGCCTTGGCTAACTCAGCGACGGTTCCTTCGCGCGCGCGCAGTCGATGCTGGGCGACGACGCGGCGACGGCATCGCGACCGGCCGCGGCACAGCCAGATCCGGTTCGTCGCCGAGTTCCCTCGCCTGATGCGCGCTAGCCTCGATCAGATGCGCGTTCATGTGCTGGCGCGCGCCATCCACATCGCGAGCCTTGATCGCCTGATAGATACGGCGATGCGCCTCTGCCGCATCCTTCATGTCGCTCTCGGCGGCACGAGCGACGGTTTGAACACGACGCTCGTAGTACATCGCCGACACCATTTCCACCAGTGCGGCAACAATCGGGTTGGCCGATGCTGCGGCCACACCGCGGTGAAAATTGACGTCGTGGACGAGGAACACCTGTCGCTCCGCCAGCGACGCAAACATGCCCGCCACTTCGTCAGCGAGTGTTGCGAGCTGCTCCGGGGTCGCGCGCTCAGCGGCGAGACCGGCGGCTCCGACTTCCAGAATGCGACGCGCTTCGTGCATTTCCTCGCGCGTGAACCCGTGCAGCGCGGCAAGAAAACTGAGCGGCTCGGTGCGCAGCGCCGGAGGTCCGTCCGGGATGTAGGTCCCGGAACCGTGCTTGGAATGGACGACGCCGAGTGCCGCGAGCGAGTGAAGACCCGCGCGCACGGTCGGGCGGCTGACACCGATCCGTGTCGCGAGATCGCGTTCGGCAGGGAGTCGATCGCCTGGCCGCAAACGGCCACGCTCGATCATCCGCCTGACGAATGCCACGACCTGTTCGCTGCTGCCTTCCGCGCCCCCGCGCGTCGCCTCCGACATTACGCTACCCCCGCGTGCCGACTTCCGGTTGAGGCCGGAAGCCACGACACTGGCTAAAACGAGAACCGCGCGCCGATCTGGATGTCGCGCGGATTGTTCCTATCCTGATTGATGAACCCAAAGGTTGCATTCCGCGGATCGACGTTTGGGTTCCAGAGAACAGTGTAGTTCAGCGCGTTAATCGCCTCGACTCGAATCTGCAGCCGCAGTCGATTCGGCAACTCGAAGTTCTTATAGATCCCGAGATCCATCAGGTGCAGATTGTCGGTGCGAACGTTCGGCAACGTCGACGGGAAATACCGCACGTTGTTGCCAAGCTGAATTCTCTGGTCGGCGCGCTGGAGCGCCGGGCTGTCGACGCCGCCGGTCTGGACCTGGGAATCATGGAAATAGAAGCCGGACAGATCCCATGCGGGCACATCGATCCCTGCAACCCCACCGGTGACCTTCGCGCCGATGTTCGATACGAGATCCATCGGATTTCGCGCGCCGTCATAGTAAAGGTTCCCGAAGCTCAGTGGGAATCCGGACTGGAACTGATAGGTCCCGGTCAGCTGCCACCCGCCCGCAATCGCGTCGACGACAGGGTTCCACTCCGCGCCCCACTTCTGATTTCGTCCGAACGGCAGCCGAAGACTCGAGCCAACGGAGAATCGATTGGGTCGATCGTTGGGCGAAATACGATCCTCGAGCTCGCCATCGGCCGGGTTCAGGTAATTGAGTTTGTCGCGCGTTGACGAGCGCGTGTACTGCGCCATGATCGAGTTTCCGCTTCGGAAACGCTTTTGCAGCTGGAAGCTGACGGCGTTGTAGCGGTCCGTGCCGTTGTACTCCTCGATACCGAAGGTGCCGAACTCGGGATATGGACGCAGCAGCTGCTGTCGCTGCACGGTCGCGCCGTTCATCGTGCTGCCCGCAAGCAAACCAGCAAACGGGTTGGTGACATTCGTGCTGAGGAACGATTCATTGGCCGTGTCGCGCGTGCGGGACGTCGAGAGGTATGGCATCGGAATGTTGTTCGTCTGCCGCACGACCGGCAAATCGCGTCCACGCGACCCCATGTAGGTCGCGACGGCGACCCACCCGCCACCGAAGTCTCGCTGCACGCTCGCTTCCCAGCGGGTGTAATACGGCGCCTTGCGATCTGGTTGATACAGGGTGCCGAGATTCTGGCCGAGCGAGCTTGCCAGGCCGAGCGCGGAGCCGACCGGTTGGATCAGCTGTCCGCCGGGAATCGGATTCGACAGGGTCGCGCCGGTAAACGTGATGCCGTTGTCTTCCGTAACCAGCACCGGCGTTCCCTGCGAGAACCCGATCTGGTTGATGTTCTCGAAGAAATAGTCGTACGAGAACAAGCCGGCTCCGGCGCGGATAACCGTGCGGTCACCGAGCATATACGCCAGTGCGGCGCGCGGCAGAATCTTCGTCACGGTATCGTTGACCGGGCCATCGGCGAACTTCAGGCCGCCCAGCACGTGAAAGCTGCTGACCGGGATTTCCGCGATCGGGGCTTTCGCATAGGCGGCCTGTGCGGCTGCCTCAATCGGGTTCGGGGTGGTGGTATCGAACCCGGCGACGTTTCGATCCTCCGCCTCGGTCATGCCGTTGTTGATTTCGAGACGCACGCCGAGGTTCACGCTCAACTTCCGGCTCACGCGCCAGTCGTCCTGGAAGAACAGCCCGTGATAGGTCTGCGTGAATTTTCCCGCCGCGGCAATTTCGAACTGGCTCGACTGCGTGCCGGGCGCGGCGACCACACCTGTCGCCGCGGTCGGCAGACCGAGCAGGAACTGCGCCCATGCCTGTCCACGATCGTTGAGTGCGGCCGAATTGCTCGCGCGCGTATACGCACCATTGAACTGAAAACGACCACCTGGAAATCCGGGGTTGGTGATCGACCAGTTCTGGACGCGATAGTCGTAGCCGGCACGCGCGGTGTGGGCTCCGAAGATCTTCGTCAGCGTCGGAGCGACCGAATAGGTATCCATCGGCCGGTTGAACCCTGTGCCCCAGTCCGCTCGCTGCGATCCGAGTGACGCAATCGTCGAATTCGCATTCGTCGTGCTGAAGCTGGCAAACGTCATCAACGGGAGGTACTTGTACCCGTTCATGACCTGCAGAGCGGTCGACGAGAATCCGAGCTTCGCCGGATCGAATTCCTCTGCCGTCTGTCGATACTCGCCAAACCGTGCACCGCTGACCCTGACGTCCATGAGAAATGTCGGCGAGAACGTCGACGTGTATCCGGTCGTCACGCCAAAGTTCGTGCGATAGTCGAATCCCTTCGTCACGGCAAAGCTGTTGATGATGCCGCCGTTGGCGGCATTCGGCGCGTCCTGCGCCCAGTTGTAGCGATCCTCCTGGCGCTTGTTCCAGTACACGGTCGCATACAGACGATTGGTCGAACTGAAGTTGTGGTCGACGCGGCCCATCGACGCGTTGTAGTCGTAGGGACGTAGCTGATTCGTGAAGTAGTTCCCGACCGTCCCCGGTCGATTTGGTAACGGGTAGTAACCGGTGTAGGCCGCTGCCACCGGATTGATGCGCCCCGAGGGGATGACGTTGCCCGGAAAGGCAGTCCGAGCACCGGTACTCGTGACCGTCGACGGATCGAAGACCTGTGTGGTGAATTCGGTGAAGTCGCCGTTCCGCATCTTCTCGGTCGGCACCGTGTAGGTGGACGCCTCCGGCTGCACATCTCGCAGGTGCTCGAACGAGTACATGAAGAATGTCTTGTTCTTGACGATGGGTCCGCTCACGGTTCCGGTATAGCGGTTGTATTCGCGTGTCGGTTTCTCGCCGTTGGCCAGTTGTGTCAACCGCGGCGTCGCCGAGCGGCTGTCGTCACGATTGAAATAGCTGGCAGCGCCGTGCAGCGCATTCGTGCCGCTCTTGACCGCCAGATTGACGACCGCGCCGGCAGTGTGCCCGGTTTGCGCATCAAATGCATTGGTTTGGACCTTGAATTCCGAAATCGCGTCGGAAGGCGGCGAGAAGCCAACGCCTTTCCCATTCGACATGTTCGGCGCACCGTCGATGGTGAACTCGTTGCCCCCCTGCACGCCATTGGCAACGATGCCCGCGAGGTTGCCGTTGTCTGCCGGCCGCGCGAAGTGGAGATCGGAGGAGTCCATGATGCCCGGCGCCAACCGCGTCAGCATGTAGGCGGTTCCGTCACCGAGCGGCAGTTCGGCAATCTGCTTGCTGTCGATCGTCGTGCCACTGACACCGCTATTCGTGTTCAACAGCGGTTGTTCGGCGCTGACTTCCACCGTCTCGGTCATGCCGCCCGTCTCGAGGGCAATGTCAATCCGGAGCACGTCTCCGACCCGGACGTCGTTGTCGATGCGCGAAAATTTCTTGAAACCCTGCAGCTCTGCCGTCACGGCATAAGGCCCTGGATTCAGGTAGCGGACTTGATATAGTCCCTGCGCGTCGGTGACGACCGTTTGGACAACCTGGGTTTCAGTGTTGGTGATTGTCACCGTGACTCCCGGAAGGACACCTCCGGTCCGGTCCGAAACGGTACCAATGATTGTTCCCCGGAAGTCCTGCGCCATGGATGCAACCGACGTCAGGAACAGGATCGCGGCAGCAGCAACGGCTCCCCGGATGGCAGTGCGGAAGAACATGCGGCCTCCTCAAGCATTGGCGCGGTTCCAAACGCGCCGGCGGCAGGAGGTAATACCACTTCCAATTAGTAGTCGTCAATACTGGACTGTTTCGCCCGATATGGAATCCATCTGGTCCAAATCATGCCGAATGGTTTAACCACTTCAGCGGTCGCCGCGATCCTGGTCGCGTTCATAGCCGCGACCCAGGACACCGCCGTCCGGTGGGCAGATGCCTTGAACCAGGCGCCAGCGTGGTACGCCAGCGACCAGGCGCGCCGAATGGCCGATCGTGTCCTCGAACACCAGCGTGAGCATGGCGGCTGGCCGAAAAACACCGACATGACACTGGCTCCTGACCCTGCTGCTCTCGCCGCCGCGCGGGTCCGGCCGGACGCGACGATTGACAACGGAGCGACGGTGACGGAAATGCGCTTCCTCGCGCGCGTCAATCGCCTCTCTCCCGAAACCCGGTATCGGACTGCACTGTTGAAAGCTCTCGACTACCTGCTCGCGGCGCAGTATTCGAACGGCGGCTGGCCGCAGTTCTATCCACTCAGATCCGATTACTCGCGCTACATCACCTTCAATGACAATGCGATGGTTGGCGTCGCCACACTCCTGTCGGAAGTCGCGAATGGTAGCGGCGACTGGGCATTCGTCGAGCCGGAACGCCGGCGGCGGAGCGGCGCGGCTGTCGACAAGGCTGTCGCCGTCATTCTTCGCGCGCAGATCCGTGTGGACGGCCGGCTCACCGCCTGGTGCGCCCAGCACGACGAGGTCACGCTCGAGCCGAGAAAAGCTCGCGCCTACGAACATCCTTCATTGAGCGGTCAGGAGACTGTCGGGATCGTTCGTTTCCTGATGCAACAGTCACAGCCGGACGCTCGCTTCGTCGATGCGATCGAATCCTCCGTCGCGTGGCTCAGGAGCGCGCAGATCAAGGGCCTGCGACTCGAGCAGCGCCGCGATCCCACGCTGCCCGAAGGGCGTGACGTCGTGACCGTCGCTGATCCATCCGCCCCGCCGTTGTGGGCGAGGTTCTATGAAATCGGAACGAACCGGCCCATTTTCTCGGGCCGCGACGGCGTGATTCGCTATGCGCTCGCGGAAATCGAGCACGAACGCCGGATCGGTTATGCATGGCTCGGAACATGGCCGGCGAAGCTGTTGGACAGCGAGTATCCTGTGTGGCGACAAGCTCACAGGACAATGATTAAGGATTAACGTAAGAGCAAGGAGTTGATTCAATCCATGGCTCATTTCCCTCTTGTTCGCCGCCTCTGCCTCATCCTTACGCCGGCAATTGCCTGTTCAACGCTGCTCGTCGCGCAGCAACCTGCACCGGCGACACCGGCCGCACCGCAGACCGCGGCGCCGGCTGGGCGCGGAGGGCGCGGCGCGCCGCCGGTCAAGTCGCCGGAGGTTGCCGCTGACGGTCGAGTAACGTTCCGCCTTCGCGCGCCCAACGCCAAAGAGGTCGCCCTATCGATGGGCGGCAAGCAATTGCCGATGCAGAAGGATGAACAGGGCGTCTGGAGCTTCACCAGCGAACCGATGAACCCCGACATCTACACCTACTCGCTCGTCGTCGATGGGACGTCGATCAACGATCCAGCGAATCGACAGGTGCAGACATCGTTTGGAAGCTTTCAGAGCATGTTGGTAATTCCGGGATCGCAGCCATGGCTGCCTTCGCCTGGTGTGGCACGCGGCGGCGTCACGCGGCACGCGTATCACTCCGCGGTCGCGAATGACGATCGCGACTTTTTCGTCTACACACCGGCCAGCTACGATCCGAAGCGTGCGCAGGCGTATCCCGTCCTGTACTTGCTTCACGGGCTCGGCGACGACGCGGAACGATGGCTGACCGGAGGCGGCGGCGCGGCCAACATCCTCGACAACCTGATCGCACAAAACAAAGCGGTCCCGATGGTCGTCGTAACGCCACTCGGGTACGGCACGTCTCAAGGGCCGACAGGCGGCCGTGGCTCCCAGAATCTCATTGGCTATTCGAAGATCCTGCTCGAGGAAGTCATGCCGATGGTCGACAAGGCATACAACGTCAGCAAGAATCGCGATCAGCGCGCCATCGCCGGCCTGTCGATGGGTGGTGCGGAAACCTTGTATGTCGGCCTGAACCACCTCGATAAGTTCGCGTGGATCGGCGCGTTCAGTTCAGCACCGATGCTATTCCCCGCCGCGGCCGATGCGGCCGCGGCAGTCGGACCGGGCGGTGGCGGCCGTGGCGCCCCACAGCCGATGGATCCGGCAGTCTTCGCCAGGACGTTCCCGACGCTCGATGCGAAAGCGAACTCGCAGATCCGGATGCTGTGGATCGTCTGCGGCACAGACGATGGGTTGATTGGCGTGAACCGTCAATTCAAGGACTGGCTGCGATCGAAGGGCGTGCAATTCACCGAGCAGGAGGTGCCGAACATGGCCCACGTCTGGCCGTTATGGCGGCAGAACCTGACCGACATGGCGCCACGACTATTTCAGCCAAAAGGTAAAGCCACAAACTAAGCCACGGAAAAACACGGAATAACACGGGTGAATAAGCCACGGAAAAACACGGAATAACACGGGTGAATAAGCCACGGAAAAACACGGAATAACACGGGTGAATAAGCCACGGAAAAACACGGAATAACACGGGTAAATAAGCCGCGGAAAAACACGGAATAACACGGATTATTTCCGTGTTGATCCGTGTTCATCCCGTGGCTCATTCATCCGTGTTGATCCGTGTTCATCTGCGGCTCATTCATCCGTGTTGATCCGTGTTCATCTGTGGCTCATTCATCCGTGTTGATCCGTGGCCGTGGTCACCCGCGAAGCGCGTTGAGCGGATCAACTCGAGTGGCGCGGCGTGCGGGGAAGTAGCACGCCGCGAGACCGACGATGGCAATCGTCAGGACAACGGCGGCGAGCGTCAGTGGATCGTGCCGCGACGTGCCCACCAACTCGGCAGCGATCAGTCGTGTCGCGGCGAAGCTGCCGAGAAGTCCTATCACCGCGCCGATGGCGACGAGTCGCAAGCCCATCAACCCCACCAGGCGGAGCACGTGCGCAGGCGCCGCACCGAGCGCCATCCTGATGCCGATCTCGTGCGTCTGCTGCGACACGGTGTACGCGATCACGCTGTAGACACCCATCGCAACGAGCACCAGGCCCACGGAGGCAAAGACACCGAGAAGAACGACACTAAAGCGCGGCGTCGCATACGAGAACTGTGTGAGGAATCCCGTCAGCGAGCCGGTATCCGTGATCGCAACCCCCCGATCGACCGCCCAGACCTCCCGTTTGACCCGATCGACCAACGCTGCCGGGTCACCGTGAGTGCGCGCCATGATGCCCCGTTCGAACGCGCCAGTTACGGTGTATGGAATGAATGTCTCGGGCATCGGCGGATCCTGAATGCCCTGGTTCTTTGCATCGGAGACAACGCCGATGATGTCGAAGACGGGATTGTCGATTGGCTCCTCTGTCTCGAGGAGCTTGAATTTGATCTGCCGGCCAATCGGATCGTCGTGTCCGAAATAGCGGTTCACGAGCGTTTGATTGACCACGGCAACCCGTCGCGCGCCGTTGACATCCGCCTCCGAGAGCGCCCGGCCTCGTTGCAATCGCAGCCCGAGTGTCTGAAAGTATCCTTCGCTCGCCAATTGAAAAATCGCATTCCACCTTTCGGTCGAGGTTTTGCCAGGAATCTCGATGTCGCTTACGATCCCGCCATACGGCGGCAAGGTCGAGGCGGTTGTCGCGACTTCAATGCCGGGCACTTCGTGCAGGCGACGCAGCAGCTCGCGGAAGAAACGCTGCTTCTCGGCGGCCGTCGCGTACTGACCACGCGGCAATGGCAACCGCGCCGTCAGTACGTTGTTCGGGTTCATCCCGAGATCAACCGTCTGCAATGCGACGAAGCTGCGCATCAGCAGGCCGGCGCCTGCGAGCAGCATTAGCGACAGCGCAACCTCGACGACCACCAGCACGCCGCGCAGCTTGCCGCCGCGGAATCCGGCGCTGGTCCCCTTGCCCGAGTCCTTCAGCGGCTCCACGATGTCGCGCTTTGCCGTCTGAAAAGCAGGCAGCAGCCCGAATAACAGCACCGTAAGTGCCGCGACGACGAGGCTGAAAACCAGGACGGGCACATTGAGTCGAATGATCGCCTCGTGAGGAATCAGGCCGTCCGGCATCAACCGAACCAGCGCCTTGATCCCGACGTACGAGAGCAGGCATCCAAGCACGACACCGCCCGCGGCAAAAATCAAACTCTCGGCGAGCAACTGGCGGATCAGCCGCCACCGGCTCGCTCCCATCGAGGCGCGAATCGCCATCTCCTTTTCCCGGGCTGACGCCCGGGCGAGCAGCATGTTCGCGACGTTGCTGCACGCGATGAGGAGCAGCAATCCGACGGCAGCGGCGAGGGTATAAAGGGTCGCGCGGAATGGCCCGATCAGGTTGTCGACCCAGCTGACGGCGAGGGTCGTGAACTGCTGCGGATAGTTTGCCGGATAGATCTTGGCCAGGCGGTGCGTGATGACGTCGGCGTCAGCGGCCGCCTGTTGCAACGTGACGCCGGGTTTCAGTTTCGCCTGAAACATGAAGTAGCGCTGCTTTACGGCTGGATCCGCGAGAGTGAGCACGATCGGTCGCCACAGATCCGCAGCCAGTTTCGTGAACCGTTGTGGCATGACGCCGACCAGGGTTGTCGGCACACCGTTCAGCACGAAGGTCTTGCCGAGAATGCCGGGATCGCGGTTGTACCTCCCCACCCACATCTTGTGCGACATCACGAACACCGGCGCTGCGCCTGCTGCCGCATCGCTCGGCAGGAGCGTTCGACCAATCAGTGCCGGCACCGCCAAAAACTGAAACATATTGGGCGTCATGGCGCCGCCGGTGAACTGTTCCGTGCCTTCGGGGGTCGTCATCAGCACATCATCGAAGGCCCCGCCAATCACGTCTTCGAACACATGGTTCTGTGACTGGAGTTCGAGAAACTCCGGCACCTGGAAGAAGGAGCGGCCGCCGGGCCTGCTGCTGGTCGTATCGTGAATCTGGATCATCGCGACACGGCGGGCGTCAGCGTAGGGAAATGGATCGAGCAGAACGTTCTGAATGACGCTGAAGATCGTGGTGGCGGCGCCGATGCCGAGCGCCAGGTTGAGGATGGCGAGAAGCGCAAAGGATGGGCGATTCGCCAGGCCGCGGAGACCATAGCGAAGGTCCTGCCATAACGTCCGCATACGTCCCGCCTTTCACCCCAATCGCTGACGAATTGCGTTGGTATGTGCTGTGACGGAATTAAACGCCAAAACGTTCGCCGCGAACGAACCAACTCTGTGTTGGATGGGTCACTTTGAATCGGCGGCGAATTTCAATAAACTTGAGCGTTTTAAGACTCGTCCAGGGAGACATCTATGCTCGGACAAATGATGCAGGTAGGCTTTTACGGCCACGTTCGTCAGTACAAGAACATCCAGGCCGAGATCGACGCAAATATCAAACGCGTGATTGAAAGCGGCGAGTACGTGCAAGGTCCGATGTTGAAGCAGTTCGAACAGGAACTGGCAGCATTCCATGGCACGGCCCATGCGATTGGCGTCGGCAACGGCACCGACGCGATCTGGCTCGCGTTGATGGCGTTGGGAATCGGGCCTGGCGATGAAGTGATCACGCATCCGAATACGTTCTTTGCGACGGCAGAAGCGATCTGGGTCGCCGGCGCGACGGCGGTGTTCGTCGATTGCGATCCAAAAACCAAATGCATCGATCCAGCGAAGATCGAGGCCGCAATCACAGCGAAGACAAAGGCGATCATTCCCGTTCACCTTTACGGTCAATGCGCAGACATGCCGGCGATCAAGGCCATCGCCGACAAGCACAAGCTGCGGGTCATTGAGGACAACGCGCAGGCCATCGATGCGGCGGGCGACGGTTTCACAATTGGCCAGCTCAGCGACGCCACCTCGATCAGCTTCATCATCCAGAAGAATCTCGGCACCTTCGGTGACGGCGGAGCGCTCGTGACCAACAATCCCGAGATCGATGGACGAGTCCGGAAATTGCGCAATCACGGATCCAACAAGCGCAACGTTCACAGCTTCGGTTTCAATAGCCGTCTGGATGACATCCATGCCGGCATCCTGAGCGCAAAACTGAAACACATTCACAAGTGGAACGACGATCGGATCCAGTGGGCGGAGCGCTACACGGCCGGGCTCCGGAAAGCGTCCCGGATCGATCTCCCGTACGTGCGTCCGGGCTATCGGCACGTCTTTCACCTCTACGTCGTCGAGACGAAGAACCCCGCGCACCGCGATCAGCTTGTCGACTATCTCGTCAAGAACGGGATTGACGCAAAGACCCATTACTCGATCGCCATCCATCAGCAGGACGGCTATCCATGGGGCAAGCAGGCACGGATCGTCGGCGCAGTTCCGAATGCAGAACGGAACGCCGCCAGCTGCGTCAGCCTGCCGATGTATCCGGAACTGACGGCGAATGAGGTCGATTACGTCGTCGCCAGAGTCCTCGAGTGGGACGAGTCGGCAAAGTGACCACGCGCTACCGCGTCGTCGTTGTCGGCACCGGCAAGCGCGGCGTGCATCACGCTGCCGCGTTTGCGGCGAATCCACGATTCGAGCTCGTGGGCCTCGCAGACAGTGATCGGGCGCGTCTCGAAGCCGCCGCCGCGAAGTTTGGCTCGGCCAAGAGTGGGACGAACACGCAGAAACTCGTCGAGGAAGTCAAACCGGACGTTTTCTGCTTCTGCACGCCGCCCAGTGTCCGGCTGCCGCTCATCGAGCTTGGAATCAAGAGCGGCGCAAAGCTGATCGCCTTCGAAAAGCCGGTCGCCATGACAAGCGACGAGGGCATTGCCATCAAGCGCGCCCTCGACGCGTCCGGCGTGAAGGCCGTTGTCAGCCATCAGCACCGATACGGGGATCACTATCAAAAAGTGCAATCGCTGATTGCGAGCGGTGCGATCGGCAACGTGCACACGGTGTATGGCACGGCGACGGGCTGGGCGGCGCACATGCTCAGCCACCTCGTCGACTACACGTCGTGGTTCAACAACTACGAGCCGGCCGAGTGGGCCATGGGGCAGGCGGCAGGCCGGGGCAAGCTCAGCGACATTCACGCGTCGCCGGATTACATCGCCGGCGTCGTCCAGTTCCGAAACGGTGTCCGCGGCGTCTATGATTGCGGCGCCGGAGCTCCGGATGTGCCGGAAGTACCGTATTGGTGGCGGAAGTGTCGAATCGGCGCGCTCGGAAATGAAGGCTACGCGGAGGTTCATACCGGCAGCGGGTGGCGGGCGGTCACAAGAGATGGCGTTCAGTCGGGTCCCGGCACCATGGATTACGACCACGACATGGGGCCATACGTCCAAGAGATGGTGGATTGGTTGGACAATGATCGAAAGCCGCATCCGTGCAGCTTCGAACGTGCGTATCAGGGATTGGAAATCGTCTCCGCGCTCTATCGATCAGTGATCGACGGCGGCCAGATCTCGCTGCCGCTTACCGGCGGCATGGACGAACTGGCTGGATTGAGAGCAGAGGTACCTGACCGGAAAGTTCTGATGACGCTGGCCGACAGCGCCAAGGAATATAAAGACTAGCGTCGTCGCAGACTCTAAGCGTCTCTCGAAACGTAGGAGGCGGCATGCGTCTATCCGGTCTCGTGATCAGTGCGACTGTTGCTCTCATTTCTGCCCAGGTGCCGATCGTTCAATCCAGGCAAACGATTCAGTCACCGGTGCCTCCGCGCGATGTCGTCAAGCGCGCGGAGCCAACCGGAACAGCGCGCATCAAAGGACGAGTCGTCTCTGCCGATCGCGGCATGCCGGTTCGGCGCGCAAGCGTCAATTTAACGACCGTGGCACCGCCGTCGATGCGCGGTGCACCTCCCGAAGCGGGGCCAGTCGTGGCGCCGACTCTGCGCTCTGGCCAGCCGATGATGCCGCGTCGCGCGACGACTGACAGCGAAGGCCAGTTCGAATTCACCGGCCTCCCCGCGGGCACCTATCGCCTCTTCGCCTCTCCTGCGCAGTACTCCTCGCAGTATCTCTCGATGGCGTACGGTGCCAACAGGCCGACGGGGATGTACTGGCCTGAACAAGGTCAGTCAATCGAACTGAAAGACGGAGAGACATTCGACAAGGTCGTCATTACTTTGCCTCGAGGCGGAATCGTCACCGGCCGGGTCATGGATGAGAATGGCGAACCCATGGCGAGAGTTCAGGTCTACCCCATGGCGTTTCCGCCCGGCATGTCGCGGGCCCAGCGGACGGGAGGAGGCACGACCACCGACGACCTCGGCCAGTTCCGTTTATGGGGACTGAACGCCGGCGAGTTCATCATCGTGGCCGACGCGAGATCGAACTCGTTCGTTCCGCCGAACGCACCACCTGAAACTGAAGAGGATCGCACCGGCTATGTGACGACCTATTACCCGGACACGCTCGACGAGGGCATGGCTCAGCGAGTGCGCGTCAAGATCGGTGAAGAGATACAGGGCATCGACATCCGCGTCGGCCAGGCGCGGCTGTATCACATCTCCGGCTTCGTCGCCGATTCGAAAGGACGTCCCCTCGCCGGCGCAAACGGACAGTTGATGCGCCGAGGGTCCATGATGAGCGTGATGCCACTCTTCGCCATGGCCGATGCCAAAGGACAGTTCCAGATGCGGAACGTTCCGCCTGGCGATTACCGGCTCGTGTTCCGACAGCAACAGAACACGGTGCCGTTCTCCCCCGACACACCGCGAGAGCCGGTGGAAATGGCAAGCGTGCCGATCTCCATCGCCGGCGCCGACGTCGACAACATCATGGTCACGACGAGCCTGGGAACGACGATGACGGGTCAGATTGTGTTCGAAGGAGCACCGCCGACGGGCAACGTCACGGGCATGCGCGTGTTTGCTTCCGCCTCGAGCTCGAACGATTTCGCCGGCATGCCCTCTCCAGAGCCTGGCACTGTGACGGCCGACTACAGGTTTACCCTCAAGGGCTTGATGGGGGAATACGTGCTCCGCACGGGGATTGCTAATCAGTACCTCAAATCCGTCACCGCCAATGGCGAAGACGTCACCGACGTGGCGCGCGAGTTCAGAGCCAGCGATCGCGTCACCATCACGATGACGTCTACGGTGGCAACCATCGAAGGAAACGTGACGGATACTCGCGACGTGCAGTTGCCGGAAGCCGGAGTGATCCTGTTTGCTGAGGACAAGGCCTCCTGGCGGATGAACTCGATTTGGACGAAACGAGCGAGCTTCGACGCGAAGGCCCATTTCCGCATCGCCGGCTTGATGCCCGGGCGATATTACGTCGCGGCGGTTCCGCGGCAACGGCTCGATGTCTCACGCGCCGGCGATGCCGACGCGGCGTTCTTCGAGCAGCTCGCCAAAGAAGCCACACTGGTGGTCGTCGGTGCCGATGAGCAGCGCACAGTCGATCTGCGCATGCTCGATGCGTATGTGAGATAGGAGCGATCGCTACTCATTTCGCAGCGCGACCATCGGATCGACGCGCGACGCTCGCCGCGCCGGCATGTAACCGGCGGCAGCCGCAATCAAGGCGAGCAGCGTGGTCGCCGCCGCGATCGTGAGTGGATCGGTTGCGTCGAGTCCAAACAGCAAGCCCGAGATCCGATTCGATGCGAGCCGTCCGAGCGCCAGCGCCAGCGGAATTCCAATGATCACTCCGCCGCCGACGAGGACGAGCGCTTCGCGCATCACTGTCCATGCGACGTCGCCGCGGTTGGCGCCCAGAGCTATACGAATCCCCATTTCCGCCCGGCGCTGAACGACCGAGAAGGACAGCAGCCCGTACAATCCGACACAGGCGAGCACGAGCGCAAGCGCGCCGAAGACCGACGACAGCGTCGCAATCAGACGATCACGGATCAGCACCGCCCCCATTTCTTCGGAGAGCGTGTGAATGGCGAAGAGCGGCAGATCGCGATCGACATCCTGGACGGCCTGGCGGACTTGTGAAAACACAGTGGCAGCCGAAGCATCTGTTCGGACGTATAACGCCATTTGTCCACGCCCGGTCCTGGTTTGAAGGAAGGTCTGATAGACGGTTGGTGGCGTTTCTTCGCGAACACTGGTGTAGTGCGAATCGCGCACCACACCGACGATTTCAATCAGGTCGTTCCGCTGTCGCAGCTGCTGCCCTACCGCCGGTGCGCCATTGAACGCTTGCCGGGCAAACGTTTCATTGACCACCGCGACCAGCGGCGACTGCGGACGGAGATCGCTGTCGTTGAAATCACGTCCGGCGACGAGTCCAATGCCCACCGTCGCGAAGAAGTTCGGATAGATCATCGGCACCGTTGCCCGCTGCTCGGCGCCTGAAGGCAATGTGAAGGGAACGTTGTTGCCTCTGAGCGTCATCGGTGTGAACTGCGCCAGGCTGCACGCTCGGACGCCGCCAATCGACGCGACGCGAGTCAACAGGTCGCGGTACGTCCGATCGAGTCGAGGTGTGGTCCCGGGAATATTTCGCTGATCGCTGCCGCGAGGCTCAACACGAACGATCAGCACGCGATCGCGATCGACGCCGGTATCCTGTCCATTGAGCTTCTGCAGACTGCGGACGAAGAGCCCGGCACCGATCAGGAGGATCAGCGACAGCGCCACCTGGACGACACAGAGGATCTTGCCAGAGCGAAGACTTCCACGAACGGATCGGCCGACCGTCTTCAAGGATGGCGTGAGATCAATCCGCGTGGCGCGCATCGCTGGGGTGAGGCCGAAGAGAATGCCGGTCAAGACGGATACCGCGCCGGTGAACGTCAACACACGGAGATCAGGCGTGAGTTCGAGCGCAATCGGTGTCTGCCCTGCCGACATGTAGGCGACGAGCAGTCGCGTGGCCATGACGGCGAGCAGGATTCCGCAGAAACCGCCTGCGAGGGCGAGGATCACGCTCTCCACGAGCAATTGGCGGATCAACCTGCGGCGTCCGGCACCGAGTGCGAGCCGCACGCCGAACTCACCCCGTCGAGCGGCGGCGCGGGCGAGGAGGAGATTCGCGGTGTTGGCGCACGCAATCAGCAGCACCATCCCGACGAGGCCCATCAGGATGAAGAGCGGCTGCGAGAACTGGCGGCGCAAATCCGAAATCCCGGTCGCAGCTGGTTCCACTCGCAATCGTTCGGGAGGTAAAGGCGGTCCTCCGAACTTGTTTGCGGTTGGAACTTCCTGGTTGTAGATGGGCTCCAATTGCGAGACCGCCTGCGCCGGCGTTGCACCCGCCGCCAGTCGGCCAACCACCTGCAACCACGTCCGGTAGATGATTGGTTGATCGAGAAGGTTCTCGAGATCCGGCATCGCGGTTGGTTGCATCAGGACCGGGAGGAACAGGTCCGGCGACGACCCGACTTCGAGGCCAAAGAACTCCGGCGGCGTCACGCCGATGATCGCGAAGCGAGTGCCGGAGATTGAAATGTCGCGTCCGATAACGGCAGGCGACAATCCGAAGCGCCGCTTCCAGTAGCCGTAGCTAATCATCGCAACCGGATGACCGTTCGGCATCACGTCGTCCTCCGCACCGATCGTTCGACCGGCAATGGGAGAGATGCCAAGCAGCGAGAAATAGTTGCCTGAGACGAGCTGCCCATCGGTCGTCGGTTCCAGATTTCCATCGACACTCACATTCAGGCGAGCCGACGACCAGGCAGCGAGTTGGCTGAAGCCGCCCGGTTGCTGACGCATGATGCGGTATTGCTGGTAGGTGAAGCCGCCTGTAAAGGTCGAGCCGCGGCTGTGAATGAGGAGCACCAGGCCTTCGGGATCTTTCACCGGCAGCGTTCGCCACATGACCGCGTTGATCAGGCTGAAGATCGCGGTATTCGCGCCGATCCCAAGTGCCAGCGACAGGGTAACGGCGACGGTGAAGATCGGGCTCTTCCACAGCAGCCGGATCGCGTAGCGGCAATCTTTGACGAGGGTTTCAAGCAGGAACATGGCAGCCTCGCTCGGTACGGACGTCCGTCGCTGTGTGATTGACGTTTGTGAGCGCGATTTAGTTGGTTCTACTTGGCCACCGTCTCCTTGAGCGCCTCGAAGAGAACTTGAATCGCCGGAGCGACGGCATCGATCGGCAGGTATTCGGCATCGCCATGCATCGACATTACGGCTTCAGCCGGAACAATCACCGGCGTAAAACCGTAGCTCTTCACTCCGCGCGGGCGATAGCCGTTCGAGTCGGTGCCATAGGGCACGACCATCGGCGTCACCGTGGCGTCGGGGTGCCGCCGCTTCACGGCCGACTCCAGCGCCCGATAGAACGTCGAGTCCACGGTCGTCACTACGGGATCCGGCCCCTCGTAGGTGATGTCGATCTTGATCTCCGGATCGCCGAGACGCCGACGTATTTCCGCCAGCCACTGTTCCTTCGAGGTTCCGGGAAGCACACGGCAGTCGATCGTGGCTTCCGCGACCGATGGGATGACGTTGACCTTCGGCGGATCACCGACGCCAGACCGCAGGCTCGTCAGCGAAATCGTCGAGTGCTGGATCGCATTGTTGAATTTGTTGGCAGCAAATGTTCCCACGCGCGACTTCATCGTCTCCAGCACGGTAAACGACGAACTGGGAAGCGGCTCGCTGAGCAGTCGGCCGAGTGCGCGCACAAGCCGATCGTTCGGGTTTCGGTCGTGCGGCTGCGATCCGTGACCGGCGACCCCTTCGGCACGCAATTTCAGCCAGAGGATCTTTTTCTCGGCGACAGAAATCCCAAACACGAGCTTTCCCGGCGAAAACAGATCACGACTGCCGAAGCCACCCTCGTCAAGCATGTATTCGGGATCGATATCGGCGTAGTGTTCCTTTCGCATCCATTCCGCGCCAAGCGTGCCGCCGGTTTCCTCGTCGGGAACGGCCATCAGGATGACGTCGCGTGCGAGAGGCACGTTCTGGCGTTTCAGCGTCAGAAACGCCATCAACTGCACGACCCCGAGCCCCTTCATGTCGATCGCGCCGCGGCCCCAGATCTTGCCGTCGGCTATTTCGCCACCAAACGGATCGTGACTCCAGCGCGCCGGATCGGTGGGAACAACGTCCATGTGGTTCAGCAAGAGGACCGGCTTGGCCGCGCCACTGCCCTTCAATCGGGCGAGGACAATCGACCGCCCCGGACCGGAGTCGTATCGCTTGACCGGGATGCCTTCGCGTTCGAGAATCCGCGTCAGGAAGTCTGCCGCTTTCAGGACGTCACCGGGAGGGTTCGACGTGTTGATCCGCACGTACTCCTGGATCGTGCGGATCGCTTCAGTGCCAGTGGCCGGCCAGTCAGGACCGCCCTGGGCCTTCGCCACCACCAAAACGCATGTGACTATCGCCGGAATCAGTGCTGTGAGTCGTCTTGTCACGATCTGATCTCCCGAAAGCGATGATTGCCTGCCGAGTGCCGCGAATGTTACAACCTCGGTGATGGATCAGCAGGCTCTCGCGACCGGATTTCTCTGGTTCCTGGCATTTCTGTTTTCAACCACTGTCCACGAAGCGATGCATGCGTTGGCGGCGTTGCGAGGCGGCGATCCCACCGCCTATCACGGAGGGCAGGTCTCGCTTTCTCCGATCCCGCACATCCGCCGCGAGCCGATCGGGATGCTGGTCGTCCCGCTGCTCACGGCGCTGACGCAAGGATGGGCGATCGGCTGGGCCAGTACGCCGTACGATCCGCGATGGGCAGCGCATTATCCGAAACGCGCCGCGCTGATGGCTGCCGCGGGTCCGGCCGGTAATCTGTCGATTGCCATTGTCGCCCTTGTGCTGATCAAGATCGGCCTCGCGACCGGCTGGTTCATTCCTCCTGACCGCGTCACCTTCGAACATCTGGTCTCCGCGGCCGACGCCGGCAAGACATTTGTCGGAGAACTGCTGTCAATCTTTCTGACGCTGAATGTCCTCCTCTGCGCGTTCAATCTGATTCCGCTGCCGCCGCTCGACGGCGCGTCGGTCATCGGTCTGTTTGTGCCCGAAAGCGTCGCATACAAGTTCCGCGAAATGAGTCACACGCCGATGTTCCAACTCCTGGGTCTGCTGATTGCGTGGCGGATCTTTCCAGTGATCGTCGGGCCGTTGTTCGGGTTGATCTTGAAGGCGGTTCACCCGACGCTTGGTTACTACTAGAGGCTACTCGAGCATTCCCTTCCCTGGTTCCGGGAGCCAGAAGCTGGCAATAAACCCGACGACGTAGACAAGAAGCCCGACAGATGCGGCTGCGTACGCCATCTGCACACTAGGCGTCCCGCCGGGCATGACGCCGGCCAGCGATGTCGTTAGCAGCGCGGCGGCGGTGCCAATCATCCGTCCTCCGACATTCGCGGCAAAGCTCTCACCAGTGCCGCGGAGG
>DATJKH010000063.1:0-21024 GCA_035491715.1 Vicinamibacterales bacterium
CCTGGACCGTCAGACCGGCCGCCGTGCGATCGTGCTCTTCACTGATGGCGAGGATCAGAACAGCCACGCGCCGATGGCAACCGCGATCGCCCAGGTCGAAGCCAGCGACGCGATGATTTACGTCGTCGGTCAGGGGCGCGCGGTTCACTCGAAGGATCTGCAGAAGCTGCTCCAGCGGATCACGACGACGAGCGGAGGACGCGCGTTTTTCTCGACCAGCCCGCAGAAACTCGATGAGGCGTTCGGCGAGATCCTCGACGATTTACATCATCAGTACTCGATCAGCTATCCGGCACCCGACGATCAGCGCGACGGCAAGTGGCACAGCATCACGATCAAGGCCGGCGGCGGGAAGTACAAGGTTCGGGCGCGGCAGGGATACCGGATGGTGAGGAAGAACTAGCAGAGCTACGACGTTGATTGTTAGTGAGGCGTATGAAATCACTCACACTTTCGGTGTTGCTATTGGCCGCCGCGATGATGGTGGCTGCCCAAGATCCAGCGCTCCCTTCTCAGCAGCCGCAGCAACCGCAAACGTTTCGCTCCGCGGTTGACCTGGTCCCCGTCGACGTCAACGTCATCGATCGGAACGGCCGGCCGATTGGTGATCTCACGGTACAAGATTTCTCCCTCAAGGTTGACGGCAAAACGCGGCGGATTGCGAGTGCGCAGTTCATCGCCGTGACACGCGGTATCGAGCGTGCGCCGAAAGAGCCGGAGAGCTTCAGCTCGAATCCTCCGTCCACCGGCGCGCGGCTGATCATGCTCGTCGTCGATCAGGGGAACATTGGTGCCTCCCGCGGCAAATACGCGATTGATGCGGCGAGTCGATTCATCGGGCGCCTGAGTCCTGACGATCGGGTCGGGCTCATCACCATCCCCGGTGCGGGACCGCAGATCGATTTCACCGCCAACCACGCGCTCGTCAACACGGCGTTGAAATTGATCGTCGGCACGTCCGACGATGGCGAACACCAGAACAGTCAGATCGGATTGACCGAAGCGATCGCGCTCCAGCGCGGGAATCGGCAGATCATTCAGGAGATCCTCGACCGCGAGTGCACAGGTCTGACGGCCGGGACGCTCGCCGACTGCCGCTCAGCACTGGAAGGTCAGGCCCGCAGTGTCTACATCGACTTGAAAGGGCGTGCGCGCGACACGGAACTGTCGCTCCGTCAGGTGATGGAGCGGCTCGCACGCACTGCGACGCCGAAAACGGTCGTCCTGATCTCCGAGGGCATTCTCCTCGATTCGCGCGACCTTGGGGAGATCTCATGGATGGGGCCGCTCGCCTCCCGCGGCCAGGTCACGCTTTACGTGCTCCAGTTGGAACCGCCAGCCTTCAACGCCTCGAACGCACAGAGTTCGCCGACCCGCGCCGCCGATATTCAGTTCGCACACGAGGGTCTCGGATTCCTCGCTGGAGCGGCGCGGGGCGCGGTCTTTCCCGTCATCAGCGGCGCCGACGCCGCCTTCAACCGTCTCACGACCGAATTGTCCGGGTATTACCTTCTGAGTTTTGAACCGGAACCCGGTGATCGCGACACCAAGACTCACAAAATCAAGATCGAGGTGCCAGGGCGCAAAGACGTCACCGTCCGGGCGCGCAACGAATTCAGTGTCGACGTGCCGCGCGTGCTCACCACCGAGCAGCAGCTGGCGGAAGCGCTCGCGGCGCCGCTGCTGGCCACAGATATCGGGCTGAAAATCGCGTCGTACGCCTTCACCGAAAACGACAGCAACAGAATCCGCGTCGTGCTCGCCGCCGAGATCGACCGGTCGCAGAACACCGGTCGAAAGCTGGCGCTCGGGTATACCGTCGTCGACGCGCGCGATCAGGTGATCTCGGCGCAGGTCGAACCCGAAGTGACCGGAGGGATGCGCCCGGAAACCCAAACCCAGGTTTACCTCGGGGCGATCACGGCGTCGCCGGGCACCTACCGTGTGAAGCTCGCGGTCGTCGACGATGCGGGAAAACGAGGCAGTGTCGAGCATACGATCCAGGCCCGTTTGACCAACGCCGGGCAATTACACGTGACCGATCTCCTTCTCGGCGAAGAAGGTGGGAGCAGTGGAAGTCTGATTCCAACCGTGACGGCGAACTTGAAAGGTGACCTGCTGCACGGATACCTCGAGGTCCACTCGGAGGCGCCTGAGGTTCTGCGCAGCGCCAGCGTCGAACTCGAAGTGGCCAGTGCTCCCGACGCGCGAGCGATCGAGAGCGCCGCCGCGCGCATGGTCGATCAGCCTGCATCGCCGGCGCGACGAGCCGCCGAGGGCGTTGTGCCGATCGCCCTCTTGCCCGCAGGAGACTATGTGGCTCGCGCCGTGGTCACGGTCGCAGGCCAGCGCGTCGGCCATGTATCGCGTCCATTCCGCATCGTCCGTCCCGCGACGACAACGGCCGCGGCGTCGTCAACGACTGTCGGCGGGGTCAAAACAACGATTCCATTCACCTCAAAGATCGAGTCATTCGAGCGGACGTCGGTTTTGACACCGCAGGTGGTCGGGTTTTTTGTCGATCGGATGAACATCGGGCGCGGTGGGTCGCCGACACCACCTGCAGCGGTGACTGCGGCGCGCGATGGTAAGTTCGACGAGGCGTCGGCAGCCGCCAGGGCGGGCGGCAGCAGTCAGCTGGCGGCGGTCTTTTTCGACGGGCTCGCACGATACTCCCGCGGCGATCTCGAAGGCGCGGCCGCGCGATTTCGCGAGACGATCAAACTGGAGTCCGATTTTCTTCCCGCCGCGTTCTATCTCGGTGCCTGCTACGCGGCAGGCGGAAAGGATCGCGACGCGACCGGCGCGTGGCAGATGTCGCTCATCACGGAAAGTGAGGCGCCATTCATCTACACGCTCCTCGCTGACGCGTTCATCCGCCTCGGGGAGCCGAATCCGGCCATCGATATTCTGAAGGAGGCCGCCAGTCTCTGGCCCGACAATGAGCAGGTTCAACTGCGGCTCGGAACCGTCTACGCACGCTCATCGAGGCCGGTCGAGGCGGTCCAGGCGTTTGATCCATACCTCGCCAGGCATCCCGAGGATCACGAACACCTGTTCATCGCGCTCCGCTCGATCTATGAAGCGCGTTCGACCGGGCAGTCGATCGGAACGGTCGAAGAGGATCGGAAACGTTTCGAGCGGTATGCCGCGGCCTATACCGCGGCGGGCGGAACACAGCAGGCGATGGTCGAACAGTGGAGGCGGTTTGTGAATAGGTAATCGGGTGCCAAGGGTGCCAAGGGTGCCTGGTGTGCCAAGGGTGCCTGGTGTGCCAAGGGTGCCTGGTGTGCCAAGGGTGCCTGGTGTGCCATGAGTGCCGAGTCGAGTGTGCACCCGCGGCACTCGTTCTGGCGCCCTTGGCACTTTCTTGCACCCTAGGCACCCCTGGCACCCTAGGCACCCCCTGGCACCCTAGGCACCCCTTGGCACCCTTGGCACCCCTGGCACCCCTGGCACCCTTGGCACCCTAGGCACCCCTGGCACCCCTGGCACCCCTGGCACCCCTGGCACCCCTGGCACCCTTGGCACCCCTGGCACCCTTGATATTCCTCTCCCTCAGCGGTGAGATCTTCGCGAGCTGACCGAAATCCCGATCATGATGGAGCACTTCGAGCTGGTGTCGCAGTGCACATGCGGCGATGACGCAGTCTACGCCCGATCGAATCGTGAAGCCTGCTCGCCGTGCCGTTCGATAGAGATCGACCGCCTCAAAATACATATCGGGCGGCACCGGCGACTCGACGATCGGCATCGCGAGCATCGACTCGCGTGCCCGGATGAAGGCCGCTTCGGAATTGAATCCCTGCAGCACTTCCTGGATTACCGGCAGACAGGTGACGATCTCATCGAAATCGACAAGCGACTCGAGCTGTACGCTCGGCGACGTCCGGAAGATCTCGATCCACACCGACGTGTCAACGAGCACCACGGCGTCGCGGTCGATACACCGCTTTGTCTTCCCGCATGATCGATAAGTCCCCCTGCCACAGCCCTGAACCCGCCAACTGCAAGATCTGCCGTGCCTTGGCCCGCTGCACCATTTCGCGCAAGGCCCGTTCAACGGTGCGGGAGTAGGTGCGCTCGCCGCTCACCTTTGTGGCCTCTTCCAACAAATCCCCATCAAGCACAAGATTTGTACGTCTCATACACATCAAGTGTATCGTACTCTGGGCATCCTGGCACTTCGGGGCACTCGTCCGGCGCACAAAAAAAGCCCGCCGGGCAGATCGCCCGGCGGGCTTCGAAAAAAGCGAACCCTTTGCTTAGAAGGTGATCTTCGCCTGTACCCGGATCTGACGACGAGACTGGAAGACGTTCGGCGTCGTGTAGAACGGGTTCGGCACCAGGTTGCCGCCGCTCGCGACATATGACGCGGCGATCTGGTCGACGTTGTAGCCGCCCGGCTGATAGAGAACAGGCGCCGGCTGCGCAATGTTGATGTTGCCCGAGCCTCCAGCGGTCGTCGCGTACTTCTGCGGACCATAGAGACTCAAGTTGTAGTAGCTCATCCACGTGTCCTGATCGAACACGTTGTCGATGTTCGCGTTCAGCTGGATACGGCTGCTGCCAACGAGCTTGAACTCCTGGGCGACGTTCAGATCGAGCTGCGACATCGACGGCGAGCGGCCGAGGTCATTACGCCCGTTGACGAACACCGGGTAGCCGGTGAATCGCACAACGGTCGTCTGCGGGACGCCGCTCTCGATGAACCAGTTGGCGCCGAGAATCGTGCCCCACTTGAAGTCGTATGCCCCGTTCAGTTTGAACACGCTCGGACGATCGGTCGGCAGCGGTCCGTATACCGGCTTGCCGTTCGAGCCGTAGCTCATGATCGTGTTGTCGTAGTAGCGATTCACGTTCGGGCTGGTGCGGCCGTTTTCGTCCGCGCTGGCGAGACCCGAGTAGTTGCCGTAGAGGCGGCTATACAGATAGCTCGCCGACCCGTTCCATCGGTTCGAGAAACGCTTGTTCAGGCGGATCTCGAAGCTGTCGTAATCGCGCTTCGGCTTCGGCGTCGGGAAGCCCGGATACTTCGGCTCCATGGTCTCCGCGAAGTTCTCGCCCGGGTTTCCGATAAGGTAGTCCTCAACGCCGTTCACGTAGATGCCGGTGTCTTCGATCGTCCTCATCATCCACTTGTGAACGTAGCGGATACCCACCGACAGCGTCGGCCGGAGCTCGTGATCCAGTCCGCCCGTCAGCTCGCCGGTCTTCACCGGCTTGAGGCTCGGATCGATACCCGTCATGCCCGGACGGTCGAAGTAATCCTCGAACAGCTCGTCGGTCTGGTTCGAACTGTGCCGGAGGTCGTAGCCGTTGCCCGGGCCGATGTAGGTGCCGGGGCAGCCCGTTGTTCCTTCACCGCACTGGATGCTGCTGTAGTCCGCGGTGTCGAGCGTCCAGAAATACTGGACCCAGTGGTCGCCGCCGAACGAGCCGCGCGCCAGTTCCAGCTTGGTGATGTCGTAGAACCAGCCGTAGCTGCCGTACGCCTTCCACTTGCCGTCACCCTTCACGTCATACGCGAAACCGGCGCGCGGCGCGATCTTGTCCTTGAAGCCGAACGTGATGTCGAGCGCGTCCGGGAACTGCGCCTGGTCCTTGTACGACGGAATGTGCTCGTTTTCCGTACGGACGCCGTAGTTGACGGTCAGGCGGGATGAGATTTCCCAGCCGTCCTGCACCCAGAACGAATAGTTGTTCGAGTGCACTTTACCCACTGTGCCGGGCTGCTCGAGAACGTAATAGCCGTACCGTCCCGACGAGACTTTGTTCGTGTCGGGATTCGTATAGTTCTGTCCCCATTGCAGCGTGATGTTGGGCTTGGTGTTACCGGTCAACACGTCGTTGCCGAATCGCTCGAAGCGCATTCCCGTCTTGATCGTGTGATTGCCGGCGAACGACTTGTACCAAGTCGTATTCCCGTTGAAGAAGTAGCGGTTGAAGATGTTCCGCTCGGTTCCCGCCGTCGAGATGTTATCGACGAAACCGTTCGGCTGCTGGAACTGGGTCGGCACGGTCGGGAATCCCGCGGCCGTCATCACCGTGTCGCTGTTGGAATTGCCGAAGATGTGACGCGTCTGGTTGCCGCGGAATTCGGGTGGCGTGGTGTTGTCGATCCGGTAGGAGCCGCCGGCCAGGTTGACGAAGAATTTCGACGTCACCACCCAGTCAACGTTCCCTGAGTACGTGTCATTCAATGAGTTGCCGCCCTGCTTCACCCACCGACTGTCGAACCCAGCCTGATTGATCGTGCCGTCCGCATTCTTGTCGAACGTGCTCGTCGTCATGCCGAGGCTGGGCACGCCGGCCGGATAGAACGCGTTGGCAGGCATCGGCAGCGCGTTGTCGGGCTGAAGGCCGGGCGCCGTGCCGCGATTGGCATTGCGCTGGTTCGAGCCGGCGAACCTCACGCGCATGCTCTTCGAAACCTGCGACGTGATGTTGTAGTTGTAATACTTCGAGTCGTTCCACCAGTCGAAGTGATACTGCTTCTGTGCCGGATCGGTGTAGAACCGCGCGTCGCGGCCCATGGTGTTCTTGGTGTAGCCGATGCCGCCGTAGAACCACACCTTGTCCCGGAACAGTGGCCCACCGATGTCTGCCAGCGGGCTCCAGTACGTCCAGTCGTCGTCGCGGGTCACCAGGTTCTTCTCGGTGACCGCGGCGTTGAATGGATTGAAGCGCGCCGACACGCGGCGGTCGCCCTGCATGCCTTCGTTCTGATAATAGGTGCCGCCCTGTCCGTGGAACTGATTGCTGCCGGACTTGGTGAGCACGTTGACCACGCCGCCGGTGGCGCCGCCGAACTCGGCGTTGTATCCGGACGATTTCACCTGCACTTCATTGACGAAGTCGAGGAGCATCGTTTTCCCCGACCGACCGTCCTGAAGATTGGTGGTGTCGATGCCGTCGATGATCCAGCGATTCTCCGAACCCGACGCGCCGTCGATCTGGATGCCGCCCGACTTCGATTCATCCTGCGCGCCTGGTGCGGTGCGCAGAATCGACTGAAAGTCGCGCCCCTTCGGCATGCGCTCGATCGTCTCGCGCTGAATCGACGCGAACGTCGCATTCTGCTTGACGTCGATGAGCGGTGACTCACCCGTGACGGTGACTGATTCGGAGACTCCCGCGAGCTTCAGAACCAGGTCGACGGTGAGCTGTTTGCCAAGCGTCACGAGTGCATCGCTGACCTTGGCCGGCACAAAACTCTGAAGTGAGGCGCTGACCTCGTAGTTTCCTGGCGGCAGGGCCGGGAACCGGTAAGCGCCGCTGGCATCGGTCGTCGCTGTGCTGACGCCAACTGCCGACGGACTGCGCGCCTCGACGGTCACGCCGGGAAGCACCGCTCCCGACGAGTCCTTGACGACGCCCTGGATGGAGCCGGTCTGCTCCTGCGCTACGGCCGGCAGCGCAAGCAGCAGGACGGCGAACAGCGCCGCACATGTGCGTAGTAAACGCATTGCTGAATCATCCTCCTGATAACAACGAACAAGGCCAGCGATCGAGAGCTCCGGGGAGTCCTACGTCCGTCCTGGCAGGAAAAGGCCGGAATGCATTCCGACCCACAGCCCAACCCAAGCACGTCGTGTGCCCTGTTGGGCTCGCGAAATATATCACTGTACGCAACGTTTTACGGCTGTCACACCGCATTTCGTCACACAAATCCGCGATTTTGAATCCAACGGGATGGATCGTGGGACGAAGCGGTCCGCGACGCAGTATTCCTGAATTCAGCAATTGCTTGATAGTGTTGCGGCTATGCCGCTTCCCGATGTCTTCATTGTGGGCGCTGCCCGCACACCGATCGGCCGGTACGGCGGGGCCTTTCGGAATACCCATCCGGCGGAACTTGGGGCAGTTGCCACACGGGCCGCGCTCGATCGGGCAGGCGTCGACCCGACGGCGATCGAAGAGGCAATCTTCGGCCACGCGCGGCAGGCAGGGTCGGGGCCGAATCCAGCGCGTCAGGTGGTGAGGCGCGCCGGGCTGCCGGAGTCCGTGCCGGCGCAAACCATCAACAAAGCATGCGCATCCGGAATGCAGGCGATCGCCAACGCGGCGCAGTCGATCATGCTTGGCGAATTGGAGGTCGCCGTCGCGGGCGGCATCGAGTCCATGAGTCGCATGCCATACCTGATCGACTCCGAGGATGCACGCTGGGGACGTCGCATGGGCAACTTCGCGCTGGTCGATGCGATGTATCGCGACGGCTTCACCTGTTCGCTTTGCGGGATGATCATGGGTGAGACGGCGGAAGTGTTGGCGCGCGATTACCAGATCACGCGTGAGGCATCTGACGCGTATGCCGTGGAAACACAGCGTCGCGCGGCAGCAGCGATCGCGGAAGGACGTTTTCGCGACGAGATCGCGCCGGTGGACGTGACCGATCCCAAAGGGCGGACGACGAAGATCGACTCGGACGAGCATCCGCGACCCGACACGACGTTGGAATCGCTCAAGAAGCTCGGACCAGTTTTTCCAAAGGTCGAAGGGCAGCCGGGGATCATCACCGCGGGCACCTCGTCTGGCATCACTGATGGCGGCGCCGCCGTCGTGCTGACGAGCGGGTCGCGCGCTCAGGCGCTCGGCCTCGAGCCGCTCGCGCGGATCATCGGATGGGCATCTGCCGGCGTTGATCCCCGAATGATGGGGATCGGTCCGGTGCCGGCGATGCGAAAGCTGTTTCAGCGGACAGGATTGACGCTGGCGGATTTCGATCTGGTTGAATTGAATGAGGCGTTCGCGCCGCAGGTGCTCGCGGTCTTGCGTGATGAACCGATTCCAGCGGAGAAGCTGAACGTCAACGGCGGCGCCATCGCGCTCGGGCATCCCATCGGCTGCACCGGCACCCGTATCGTCGTCACCTTGTTATATGAGATGCGCCGCCGCAGCGCGCGCCGAGGTCTCGCGACACTGTGCGTCAGCGGGGGAATGGGCATGGCGCTGGCTCTGGAATCGCTGTGATGTCGATTCCAGCTTCCAGCTTCCAGCTTCCAGCTTCCAGCTGGAGTGTTCTCGAAAAGTCTGGAGCTGGGAGCTGGCGACTGGGAGCTGGCAGCTGGCAGCTGGGAGCTTGGAGCTAAGACCGTGAAATTCGCCATCATCCCAGGCGACGGCATCGGCAAAGAGGTCACTGCTGAAGCCGTAAAGGTGATCGAAGCTGTCGGTCAGAAGTTCGGCCGCACGTTTGAACTCGAGCATCTGCCGTGGAGCGCGGATGACTTCCTTCAGACCGGCGTCACGATTCCACCTGACGGGTACGACACGCTGCGGAGCTTTGACGCGATCTTCATCGGCGCCCTCGGCGATCCACGCGTGCCGGACAATCGCCACGCGCGTGACATTTTGCTTGGCACACGGTTCGAGCTCGATCTCTACGTCAACTATCGCCCGGTCAAGCTCCTGGACGAGCGGCTCTGTCCGTTAAAGGGGCGCCGCCCACAGGACGTCGACTTCGTCGTCTTTCGCGAGAACACTGAAGGCGTGTACGTCGGGATTGGCGGCCGATTCAAGGCCGGAACCGACGACGAGGTCGCCACGCAGGAGGAAATCAACACCTATCGAGGGGTGCATCGCATCATTCGCTACGCGTTCGAGTTCGCGACATCGCGCGGATTGTCGAAGGTCTGTATGGCCGACAAGAGCAACGCCATGCCGCACGGCCACGCACTGTGGCAGCGGGTGTTCAAGGAAGTTGCGGCCGGGTACCCGGGGATAGAGGCGTCGCACTATTACATCGATGCATTGGCGATGTATATGGTGCTCGACCCGGCACAGTTTCAGGTCATCGTGACGAACAACCTGTTCGGCGACATCATTACTGATCTCGCGGCGACGTTTCAGGGCGGTCTGGGAATGGCGGCGTCGGGAAACATACATCCTGGGAAGACGTCGATGTTCGAACCAGTGCATGGGTCCGCGCCCAAGTTCGCGGGAAAGAACATCGCGAATCCGATCGGTGCGATCTTGTCAGCGGGGTTGATGCTGGAGAATCTGGGACTCCGCGACGAGGCCGCAGCAATTGACCGCGCCGTGCTCGCGACGGTCACCGCTCGTGAGGCAACACCCGACATCGGCGGCAACCTCGGGACGCGCGAAACAGGCACGGCGATCGCCAACCGAGTGGCGAGTGATGATTTGTGACTCCGCCTCATACAATGTTGACTAAGTAGCAAGTCGCTACGATCTTGCGGCCCGAGCTTAGGCGAGGGCTGGTAGGCGCTGGGGGTGGGCCCCAGCGCAAAGTGAGAAATGCAGACAGACATCTTTATTGTTGGTGGTGCTCGCACGCCCATGGCGGACTACACGGGCAAACTGAAGGATTTCTCCGCCCTCGACCTGGGTGCGATCGCCGCGAGCGCGGCGATGGAGCGCACGCACGTCGCGCCGGCAGTCGTCGATCATGTCGTCTTCGGCAACGTTCTGCAGACGAGCGCTGACGCGGTCTATGGCGCGCGGCACGTCGGGCTCAAGGCTGGACTGCCGATCGAGGTCCCGGCGCTGACGGTCAATCGCCTCTGCGGGTCCGGTATCCAGGCAGCCATCAGCGGCGGACAAATGATCCGGCTTGGCGAAGCGGATGTCGTGCTCACTGGCGGCATGGAGAGCATGAGCCAGGCGCCGCATGTGATCCGGGGGCTGCGCAGCGGCTTGCGGCTCGGACAGGGTCAGCTCGAGGACACGTTATGGTCAGCGCTGCTCGACACGCATTGCGGCTGCACAATGGCCGCGACCGCCGAGAACTGTGCTGCGAAGTACGGTGTCTCGCGCCAGGAGCAGGATGGCTACGCCTTGAGGAGCCAGCGGCTCGCCGCTGCGGCATGGAACGCTGGCCGATTCGACGACGAAGTGGTCGCGGTCGAAATCAAGTCGCGTAAGGGGGTCGAAGCATTCGCACGCGACGATCACATGCGGCCGGACTCGACGCTCGAGGGACTGGCAAAACTGCCGGCGGCGTTCAGCAAGAACGGGTGCGTGACCGCGGGAAACGCCTCAGGGATCGTCGACGGCGGTGCCGCGCTCCTGCTTGCGTCGGACGCAGGCGTCAAGGCGCACGGCTTGAAACCTCTTGCGAAGCTCACACACTGGGCAACCGTTGGCGTCGATCCGACGCTGATGGGAATGGGTCCCGTACCGGCGACGCGCCGCGTCCTCGAGCGCGCAGGGTTGTCGCTATCGGAGATCGATCTCATCGAGGTCAACGAGGCATTCGCGGCTCAGTACCTTTCCGTGGAAAAGGAACTGGGCCTCGATCGCGACCGGGTCAACGTCAACGGAGGTGCGATCGCCCTCGGCCATCCGCTGGGGATGACCGGCACGCGCTTGCTCCTGACGCTGACGCTCGAACTACGGCGGCGTGGCCTCAAGCGCGGCCTCGCAACAGCCTGTATCGGCGGCGGCCAGGGGATAGCCGCTGTGGTTGAGACTGTTTAATCATCAGCAAACCAAAAACTGACACTATGACGATAAAGACAGTAGGCGTCCTCGGTTGCGGCCTCATGGGAGCCGGCATCGCGCAGGTCTCGGCGGCGGCGGGTTACAAGACCATCGTCCGCGAAGTCGAAGATTCACTCGTAAAGAAAGGTATGGGGCGCGTCGAGAAGTTTCTTGCCGGCGGCGTCGAAAAAGGGAAGGTGACGGCTCAGGATAAAGAGCGCACGCTTGGCAATCTGTCGGGCACGACGAAACTCGAGGATCTCGCGCCGTGCGACCTCATCGTCGAAGCGATCATCGAGAATGTCGACGAGAAGGCAAAAACCTACGCCGCACTCGACGGCATTGTCGGCAACGCAACGATCTTCTGTTCGAACACGTCGTCGTTGTGCATCACTGAACTGGCGTCGCGAACGAAACGCCCGGATCGATTTGCCGGCCTGCACTTCTTCAACCCGGTGCCGATCATGAAGCTGGTCGAGGTCATCCGCGGGCTTACCACCAGTGACGACGCCTACGATACCGTGTTCGCCTTTGCGAAGTCGCTCGGGAAGGAACCGATCACGGCGCCAGACAAGCCCGGTTTCATCGTCAATCGCCTGTTGGTCCCGTATCTGCTCGATGCGATTCGTTCGTACGAGCATGGCCTCGGCACGCTCGAGGATATCGACAAGGGCATGCAGCTCGGGTGTGGATATCCGATGGGGCCGTTTACGCTGCTCGACTTCGTCGGCCTCGACACGACGTATTACATCGCCAACATCATGTTCGACGAATACCGCGAGCCGGCATACGCCCCTCCGCCGCTGTTGAAGCGGATGGTGCTCGCCGGCCGCCTGGGCCGGAAATCCGGGCAGGGTTTCTACAAGTATTCATGACCGGGAACCCGCGTCAGCGCCTGTTGGTCTTCATCGTGGCCTACAACGCCGAGAAGACGATTCAGCAGACGCTCGGCCGAATCCCCGCCCGGCTGCTGCACGATTACGACGTCGAAGTGCTCGTCATCGACGACAGTTCGACCGACCAGACATTCGATCAGGGGGAAGTCCTCCGTCGCGATCAAACGCTTCCATTCACCCTGTCGGTCCTCTTCAATCCTGAGAATCAGGGCTACGGGGGGAACCAGAAGATCGGATTCCACTACGCGATTCAGTACGGCTTCGATTTCGTCGCCTTGATTCACGGCGACGGCCAGTACGCGCCGGAATGCTTACCGGAGCTGATCGAACCGCTGGCAACCGGGCAGGCGGATGCGGTGTTTGGTTCGCGCATGATGCGGAAAGGAGATGCGCGGCGTGGCGGCATGCCGCTCTACAAATTCATCGGCAACCGTATCCTGACCTGGACACAGAACCGGCTGCTCGGCGCGCACTTGACCGAATGGCACTCCGGATACCGGCTCTATTCCGCGTCCGCGCTGCGGCGAATTCCGTTTCATCGCAACAGCAACGTTTTCCACTTTGACACGGAGATCATCATTCAGCTGCTGCTTGCCGGGCTGCGCATTCGTGAGATTCCGATTCCGACCTATTACGGCGACGAGATTTCGCGGGTGAACGGAATCGTGTACGCGAAAGATGCGGTCATGGCGTGCGTCAAAGCCCGCGCCCAGGAGCTCTCGATTTTCTACGATCGAAAATTCGACTGCCGCCCTGCGGGTGCGGCTGAAAGCCCGTACACGGCGAAGCTCGATTTCGAGAGTCCGCACACGCTGGCAAGAGATCGCATCACACCCAATGCTCGAGTACTCGACATTGGCTGTGCCGGCGGTTACCTCGGTGATGCCTTACGGACTCGTGGCTGTCACACGACCGGGATCGATGCCGTGCCGCTCGGTCAGACCCGCTCCGTCGATGCGTTCTATCTGCACGATTTGAACGAGCGCCCCTTTCCGCTCGATCTCGAACACTTCGACTACGCGATCATGCTCGATGTGATCGAGCATCTCGGCTCTCCTGAGAATTTCGTCGACGACTTTCTCGCTGCGGCGTCGCGCAATCGCGACCTGAAACTGGCCGTCAGCACCGGCAACGTGGCCTTCATCATCGTCCGCCTGATGCTCCTGCTTGGTCAGTTCAACTACGGCAAGCGCGGAATTCTTGATCTGACCCACACGCGCCTGTTCACGTTTGCCACGTTCCGGCGACTCTTCGAGCAATCGGGTTTTGAGGTCCTCGAGATGCGCGGCGTGCCAGCGCCGTTTCCACTTGCAGTCGGCAACGGCCTGCTCGGCCGGTTCTTGATCGCAGTCAACAAAGCCCTGATGGCCGTCAGCAGGTCCCTGTTTGCCTATCAGATCTTCGCAGTCGTTCGACCCAAACCGACGCTGACGTCACTGCTCGAACGCGCGCAGCGTGAGTCGGGAGCGCGTGCCGCGTCTTTGACCGGCGCGCCTGGCAGTGCGCCGCCTGCCGAGATCAAGTCCGTCACTTCTGTACACTGATTCGGACGGACTGCCCGAGTGGCCGCCAAGAAACCCAGATCGCCATCCCGCAAACCACCGGACCCTGCATTGGCACCGCGTCTTTCGAACGCAGTGTCGACATGGCTCGTCGTCGTGGTGTTGATTGCAGCTGCCGTCTGGGCCTACTCAACGAGCTTTGCCGCCGTGTTCGTGATGGACGACAAGTTCGCCATCGCGGACAACCCGAACATCAAGGCATTGTGGCCGCCCACGACATCGATGTCAGCGCCTGAGGAATCGCCGGTTTCCGGCCGTCCGATCGCCAGCCTGACGTTGGCGATTAACTACGCGCTGGCGCCTGAAGAGGTGAGGGATGTCTTATCGCCAGGCGGGCCTTCCGCCCCGCCGGAACTGCGCGAACGTTTTCTTCGAAACGTGTGGGGCTATCACTTCTTCAATCTGCTGCTGCATGTGCTCACGGCACTCGCAATGTACGGCGTCATTCGCCGTACGTTATGCACGCCGCGTCTGCGAGCGCGATTTGGACAGGTATCAACGCCGCTCGCGTTCGTGGCGTCGTTGATCTGGGTAGTCCATCCGCTGTTGACCGACGCGATCACTTACGTCGCTCAACGCACTGAAGTGCTGATGGGGCTCTTCTTCTTTTTGACGCTCTACTGCTCGATTCGCGCGTGGAATGCGCCTCGACTGTGGACGGCCGCGGCAATCGCCTCGTGCGCGCTCGGGATGGGCAGCAAACAGACAATGGTGGCCGCGCCATTCATCGTTGGGTTGTGGGATTGGATATTTGCGACCGCGGATCCCGCAACGATAAGGCAAAGCCGCCGATCGTTGTATGCCGGGCTCGCCGCCACCTGGATCATTCTCGCCGTGCTCGTGGCGATGGAGCGCTGGCCGCATTCGATTGGATTTGCCCGCGAGGGCTGGACACCGTGGACCTATCTCTTGACGCAGAGCGGTGTCATCGTCCACTACGCGCGATTGTCGCTCACCGGATCGCCGCTCTCGCTCGACTACGACGGCTGGCCGATGGCGCGTTCGATCGCTCAAGTCGCGCAGTACGCACTGCCTCTGGCCATCATCGTCGTGGCAACGGGTGTTGCGATCGTTCGACGCCGGCCCTGGGGATTTCCAGGCGGGTGGTTCTTTGTGACTTTGGCACCTTCGTCGAGCGTGCTTCCGCTGGCGACTGAGATCGCCGCCGAACGCCGGATGTACTTACCGCTGGCAGCGCTCATCGTCGCCGCAGTGGTTGCTGCCTATCTCATCGGTCAAAGAGTTCTCGATCTCTCTATTTCTGACCTGCGCCGCCGCCGCATCATCGCGGTCACGCTGACGGTCATCATTGTCGGAGGTATCGCGATCGCGTGTGGGGCTGCAACCTACGCACGCAATCGCGATTACTGGAGCGACGAACGGATATGGCAGGACACGGTCGAGAAGCGGCCGAACAATCCGCGCGCGCGCGTGAACTACGCAATCGATCTGCAAGCCGCCGGGCGACTCGCTGACGCGGAGCGCGAGCTTCGCGAGGCGGTTCGCCTGAAGGACACGAGCGCGGCGGCGCATGCCAATCTCGGTCCTATCCTGTGCGGGTCCGGCAAGCTCGATGAGTGCATCCTTCACCTGGAGCGAGCGCTTGCGCTGGACCCGGACTACTCGTCAGCGCATGCGAATCTCGCAGAGGCCTATGCCGCACGCGGTAAACGTGTACGCGCGGCCGAGCAGTTTGCGCTCGCGCTCAACGCCGCACCCGACAGGCCATTTCTGCTGAATCGTCTGGCCTGGCTGCTCGCGACCGCGCCGGAAGATTCGATTCGCAACGGCCCGCGCGCCGTTGAACTCGCCGAGCGCGCCGCATCGATCACAGCACGGCAGGACATCATGTCGCTCGAGACACTCTCGGCCGCGTACGCGGAGGTCGGACGGTTCGACGATGCACTGAGAACGGGACGCGAGGCGCTAGCGCTGGCAGAACGGCAGAACGACGAGACGACGGCCACTGGTTTGGCCCGCCGGCTTCAGCTGTTCGAGATGCGACAGACGTACCGGGAACCTCAATGAGCATCCTTCACACTCACGGTGCGATCATGTCTTAGAGAAAAACAAGAGAAAGGAGGATCTCTTCTTGGGCTCCTCCCTTCTCCCTTCTCCTGTTGATCTCTAGGCTCGATCGCAGTGTGACAGTGAACGATGTTGATTGATCGCGGGGACGACTCGAGACTCACTTGAAAGTCTCGATCAACTTCTTCGCCTTGGCCTTGAAATCCCGATCTTCGGCCGCCCAGCCAGGATCGATCGGTGCGTCGAGCACACGTTGCAGCGTCTCCTTTGCTTCCGGCTTTCGCTTGAGCGCAATGAGTGTCTCGGCGAGAAAGTACAGCGATGCGGAACTGTTCGGGTTGTAGGTCAGGGAGCGACGCAGGTGCTCTTCGGATTTCTGATCGCTGCCGCCGAAGAGGCCTGGCACCTTGTAATACCAGCGTCCCAGCGCGCGGTCAGCGGATCCTTGTTCGTAGGCGGGGTCGAGTCGTAACACGGTCAGGAGTTCGTTCTTGATCTCGGTACGGTATTTGAGTCCCTGGCGCAGACCGAATGATTCGGCGAGCGCTCCCATGGCCGCGGCGAGCCACATGTGTCCCTCCGGACGATTCGGCTGGACTCGCGTGGCTGCGCGTCCGGCAGTGATCCCTTGCTCCAGCGCCGGCCGCCGATCGGCGGCTGGACCTTGCGTGCCAATCCAGTAGGTCGCGCGCGCAAGCTTCCAGGCCGATTCGAAGTCGTTCGGATTCTTCTGCAGTCGTGCTTGCCAGACAGCCGCGGCCCGTTGTGCGAACGCGACATTGTCGCGTTTGGCGTAGAGCGCATCAGGATCGGCGGCATCGTCGGTTGACGGCACCGGCGTCTGGGCCGCTCCCTGCACCGGGCTCGGTGAAAAAACCAGGAGATAGAATAAGAGGATGCAGGACATCATCAAGCAGCTCCTGGCGGGTCTCGGAGAAGATCCATCGCGCGAGGGGCTGCGCGACACGCCAAAGCGGATGGAGCAATCGCTGCGCTTCCTGACGAGCGGCTACGGCGCCGACGTCGACGCCACGCTCAACAACGCGCTCTTCACGGTCGATTATAACGAGATGGTGATCGTGAAGGACATCGACTTCTACAGCCTCTGCGAACATCACATGCTTCCCTTTTTCGGGAAGTGTCACGTTGCCTACATCCCCAACGGCAAGGTCGTTGGTTTGAGCAAGATCCCGCGCCTGGTGGACATTTACGCCCGGCGGCTGCAGGTGCAGGAGCGGTTGACCAACCAGGTGGCGAGCACTCTTCTTGAAAAGATCAGGCCGCTGGGCGTCGCCGTCGTCACCGAGGCGACACATCTCTGCATGGCGATGCGCGGGGTGGAAAAACAGAATTCCGTTGCCGTCACCAGCGCCATGCTCGGCGCGTTCCGCACCGACGCCCGGACGCGGTCGGAGTTTCTGAATCTGATCAAGAGATAGCGGCTGACGGTCGTCTGGCTGTTCGCTTCTCGCTGTTCGCTTCCATTCCGATGCCCGATTCTACCTGGCCGCGACGCATTGTCTGTCTCACCGAAGAGACAACTGAGACACTGTATCTGCTTGGCGAAGGCGATCGCGTGGTCGGGATCTCGGGATACACCGTCAGGCCGCCGGAAGCGCGCACGAAGCCAAAGGTGTCGGCGTTTATCAACGCGCGGTTCGAAAAGATTGACGCGCTCAAGCCGGACCTGATTCTCGGCTTCTCGGATCTGCAGGCGGACATCGCCGCCGAGCTGATTCGGCGTGGCTACAACGTCGTCGTGTTCAACCAGCGTACGATCTCGGAAATTCTCCGGATGATCCGAACCGTCGCCGCCCTCGTCGGCCGGCCGGCAGCCGGTGAGGCGCTTGCAGACGACCTGGAACGCGGACTTGAACGGGTTCGCGATAGCGCCGCGCAACTGCCTCGGCGCCCGCGGGTATTCTTCGAGGAATGGGACGACCCGTTGATTTCCGGCATCTGCTGGGTCGATGAATTGATCGAGATTGCTGGCGGCGATCCGATCTTTCCTCAGTTGCGAAGCGCATCATTGGCCAAGGATCGAATTGTCAGCGGCGATGCGGTCTGTGCGGCGGATCCCGAAATCATCATCGCCTCCTGGTGCGGGAAAGCGATGAAGAAGCGGACCATCGTCGAGCGGCCCGGCTGGCGCGACACCACGGCCGTGCAGCGCGACCAGATCTACGAAATCAAGTCGACCTACATCCTCCAGCCTGGCCCTGCATCGCTTACCGAAGGGGTCGCGCAAGTGCATGAGTGCATCGCACGGTCAGTGCAGGCTTAGCCAGGAGCCAACAGCGAGCGGCCGGCGGCGGGAAGCGAGCAGCGAGACGCTATACTTCGATCATGCGATATTTACCCGCGATCGCAGCGGTGGTGATGCTCGTCACTGCTTCCGACGCCTCCGCGCAGCGATCCCGCACGTCTACCCGAAAACCGGCACCGCCGGCGCCGCCGAAGATCGAACCGGCGCAGATCAATTGTCCCGAACCGCTCGGCGTCGGCGTCAAGACGGGTGCGTCATATTGTTTCGTGCTGGCCGGGAACGATCCAGCCGGCGGCGTGCGGGTCACGATGCCGCCGCACGTCAACACGGCGGCCTTGCTGTTCGATCTGCACAACCGTCACACCTATTCAGATGAAGATATCCGCGCCGGCCGGGGCTTTGCGAAATACACCGCGGTTGTCGCCGTGCTGTCGATGAAAGGGGACTTGCTGGATCGCGGCGCGGTACAGACCGAGTTCCGGACCGCGCGCGACCTCTACGAACGCATTTCCGGAGGAGCCGGTCCCGGCGGCGTCAAGGCGGTTGCGCCGCTCGGCAAAGAGGAGATCAGAATCAGCATCCCGGCGGCGGTGAACGAGGTGAGCATTCTCGGCGAGATACTCGATGCCACGACAACCGCCGGCCGTGAAACGGCAACGCCGGGCCGAACGGTCGCGGTGATCAGTAACGTCCGCGTCGAGTATCGCCCCGCACCGGCGAAGACGACCACGAAGCCTGTGAAGAAGTAAGTCGGGTCAGTGCCTGCCTGCGCCCCAGGAATGGTGCACGGTCAGCATCTTCATTTCGAGCAGCTCGATGAGTGACCGGCAGCGCTGCACCAGCCCGTCGCGCTCGAGCAGCGCCTGCTTTTCAACGACCTCGAGATCGAGGTACTGCGCCAGCGCATTGACCAGTTCTTCATCGGGCATCGACGGCGGCATCGTGTGATCGACGCCGCGGCCGGAGGGCTGGGGAACGAGCAGCGCTTCCAGCCGCCGCCGTTCAGCGGTGATCGTCGGCCGCTCGTGCTCGGCCAGTGGCTCGAGGATCGGCTCGATTGCGGCGATTCGGTAACGCCGCGCGTGATCTTCGTCGTCGACGCGGAACTTGTGCAATCCTCGCAGCACGATGTTGTAGCGGCCATCGTCTGTCCGTTCGGCGTGGGTGATCAGCCCGGCGCAGCCGACGCGATAAATTGGCGGGCGGCCTTCGTACTCCCCCTCCCATCCCGGGCGCAGCAATACCATCCCGATCATGCGATCGCCGTCGAGCGCGTCCGCCACCATCTCGCGGTAGCGCGGCTCGAAGATGTGGAGCGGCAGGCACACGCTCGGAAACAGCACGACGTTCGGCAGCGGGAAAAGCGGAATGGTGACGGGAAGCATCGTCTTATTGCGGATTGGCGATTGGTGATTGCGGATGTTTGGATTGCCGACTGTCGATTGAGAGTGATGATTGATGATTGGCGCGACACCCCACACGCGGCAATCTCAATCGCAACTCATCAATCAATAAATCGGCAATCATCATTCCTCAATCCGAAATCGACTTAGTGCACAGTCCTCGTCTTCTTGTCCATATAGTCCATCAGCACGTAGCGCCCCAGGGTGCGCGGCGTCGTGAAGTATGCCTTGCCGTGGCAAATCTCAGCGACCTTGCGAACGAAGCTGACCAGATCGTAGTCCCGCGCGAGCATGAACGTGTTGATCAGGATGCCCGTGTTGCGGCACGCCGCCACCTCCGCGACGGTTTCCGAGACGATGAACGGGTCGAGGCCGAACGCGTTGCGGTAAATGCGGCCATCCGGGCGCGTGAGCGCGGACGGCTTGCCGTCGGTAATCATGATGATCTGACGCATGTCCTTCTGCTGCCGTTCCAGCAAACGGCGGGCAAGCCGGAGGCCTTCACGCGTGTTGGTGTAGTAAGGACCGACCTTGACCCGGGCGAGCTGGCTGAGGGGAATCTCTTCAGCCGAGTCGTGAAACAGCACGACCTTCAGTGCGTCGCCGGGATATTGAAGCCGGATGAGATTGGCCAGCGCAAGGGCGACACGCTTGGCCGGCGTGAAGCGATCCTCGCCGTAGAGAATCATGCTGTGACTGCAGTCGAGCATCAACACCGTCGCGCACGAGCTTTGGTACTCGCCTTGCGCCACCATCAAGTCTTCATAATCGACATCGATGCGAAGCGGTCCGCCGGCGCCGCCTGACGCCGAGCGCGCCGCGTTGTTGCGCATCACCGCATTCAGGATTGTCGCGCTGGCATCGAGATTCATCGTGTCGCCGAACTCGTACGGCTTCGGTGCGCCGCTGGCTTCGACTCCGGTCGCCATCTCCCGCGTGTCGTGACGTCCGAGGCTGCTCTTGCCAATCGAGCCGAGCAGATCGCGGAGCGCCCGGTAGCCGAGAAAATCGAGGCTCTTGTCGGTGATCTCGAACTTGAACTGCTGTTCCTGGCGGCCGCGGCCTCCGATCCCCCGTTCGCGCCGCTCGCGCTCCGCCTCGAGGTCCGGCGAGGTCGACACGTAACCCTGGTGCTGGAGTTTCTCGATGATTCGTTGAATCAGTTCGTCAAGCCGCTCCTCGGCATCCTCGCTCGTCTGCCAGTCCTTGCCGAGCAGCCGCTCGAGCGTGTCCTCCGACAGCAGCCCTCCGTTGAGCAGCGCCTCCATGATCGCGTCATGGAGCGACTGCATCGAGAGGCCGTCTTCGCCGGGCATCGAATAGCCATCATCGAAGCCGCTCGATAAGAGAAGATCGGAGAGACGCGACAGCAGCTCCTCGAGATCGATCCCGTCGAGATCTTCGCCGGTGAATTTGGAGTAGCG
>DATJKH010000064.1:0-23749 GCA_035491715.1 Vicinamibacterales bacterium
CGAAGTCTTTGAGGTCGATATCTGCCATAGCCATACAGCGTATCGTCCTTTTATGCGGCTCACTGTAATGCTCTCGCGACGGCCGCGTAGGAATTGTTGTCGGCGGTCCGGCAGGATGCTTCACGCACACGGGTGATGCGCCATGTGGTAGGCCGAAAGAGGTGAGGAATTACTGATGAGCTGGCTGGGAGGCAGGGATTCGAACCCCGATAACGTGGTCCAGAGCCACGTGTCCTACCGTTGAACGACCTCCCAGTATTGCTTCCGGTCGCGGCGGGAAACCTTGATTATATCGACGCCATGACGGAGGGCGCAACCCGTCGTGACGACACCACTCTGAAGATGGCCGGGTTTGCCGACCGGGTACAGCTTTGGGACGTTCCGACCGCTGAAAGAGATTGGCCCCGCGTTCTCCCCTACGCCGCTGATCCGCGGGAGAACGGGATTTCGCGCGCTGTTGATCTCCGCAACAGCGCCACGGCGAGTACCACGATCCACAGCAGGAATACACTGATGTTGATTCGCTCGCACAGTCCCATCCAGGGCGTCGGCAGGTTGGCTTGCACTCGAGGAGCCTCGATGAAGGTCAACACACCGAACGCGAGGAGTACCACGACCGTCGCGATCGAGTAGAGACGGAAGCGCATGCCGAATGCGGCGGCACCGACGGTAATCGCGAGGAACATGAGGAGAACCGTCACGCCGGCGAGCGTAACGTGCAGCGTATCGCTGAATGTGCCTCCCCCGGCTGCCAGCACCTCGCGTTGATGCATCGCCGCAAACGGCCACAGCAGCCCGAGAGAGGCCTGGGCGAGCAACATGACCCCCACGATTCGCACGCATCGATTTCCACCTGCCGATTTCCACACGCCGAATCCGAAGGCGGCAGTCAGCACAGTGTAGATCCAGCCAAGCCGCGCCCATAGCGCTTCGGTGGGCGCGCCGATCGCGGCCAGCTCGCTCGGCGCCTGCGAAACCACGCTGTAACCCGGATATCGAATCGTCCAGATCATCAGCGCGAACAGCACCGACGAGGCGATGCCACAAACGACCAGGACTTTGCGCCAGATCTCGTGATCCGAGTGAAGGTTGTCGAAGACGGCCGAAGAAGATTTGGAGAGTGCCATGACGCAATGGACGGAGCATTTGCCGTACCTGTGAAACGCACACGCAGGCGGGCTCAAGCGGAGCGCGGCTGTCGGTATTTCGGTGATGAACGCCGATCAGCCGCCGGAAACCCCACAGCGCCGCGAATGTGGCTTGAAAGGGCTCGCGACTAAGACACGAGTCTGGCGATGTCGTCGTGTCTCCGTTTGATCGCCCACGCGAGCGGCGTCGCCCAGGGTGGATCGTCGGGCAGGCTCTTGGGCGCGCCGTGCTGGAGCAGGAACTCGACCATCTCCAGCTGACCGAATTTGGCGGCCCATGCCAGCGGTGTCGAACGCAGATGCTCGTCACGAGCCGACAGATCGGCACCAGAGTCGAGCAGCGTCTTCGCCTCTTTCACATCCCCCTTACGCGCCGCCTCGTGCAGCGGCGAGATGCGTAGCCAGTTATGCTTTTGCGTCGGCCACTCTTCATCCCGGTGCTGATCGGTCGGCGTCGCTCCGTAGGACAGGAGCAACTGCTCCATCCGTTGGTCGGGCCGCCACTCTCGCGACACCCACAGCGCGTCACCCGAGCTTTCAACCGGTGGATTGGGAAACGCTCCGCGCTCGAGCAGCAGCTTCGCGATCTCGTAATGCCCGTGATAGACCGCTGAGTAGAGCGCCTTTCCCCTGGGGGCAAACTGCTCTTCCGGCAGATTCGGGTCAGCGCCGTGATCGAGCAGCAACTGAACGATGTCCATGCGCCCGACGGCGGCGGCATTTGACAGCGGCGCGCCAGCACCGAGGTAGTAGCCCTCGTGGTCTCCAATCTTGTTGGCAAGCGATCGATCCTGCTGCAGCAATTCCCGCACGCGCCCGATGTCGCCGGTATGACATGCAGTCGGCAGATCGATGAACGCACCGCGTGCTTTGAGGTGGGCCATGACGTCGTCGGCCGTCACCGGCCAGTTGCGCGGCACGTCGCGCCAGCCACGATAAACATAGTCGCCGTCGGTCAGGTGAATCGGCCGTGCCCCGTCCATCCTCTGCGCGTTGATGTCGGCGCCGCGCCGCAGCAGTTCGTCAATCGCGTCGAGCTGTCTCGTCATCGTCGCCCAATGAATCGGCTGACTCGATCTCGTGTCCCCCTTGTTGACGAGGTCTGGCTGGACGTCGAGCAGCTCGCGCATTCTCTGCAGGCCGTGATCGCGAAGTGCAGACGCGATTGGCTCTCCCAGGGGTGACGCGTTAAACCGTGTTGCCAGCGTTTGCGTCAGCAGCTGCGCCATCTCCGTGTAACCGCGATCGCGTGCGATCTCAATGGGATCGTCATCGACCCACAGGTCCATGGGATTGCGATCGTGCTCGAGCAGGAACCGCGCGACATCCAGGCGGTTTTCGCGCACGGCGAAATAGAGCGGCTTGCGATAGTCATAATGCGCGCGCGCCAGCGAAGGATCCTTTGCGATGAGCGCTCGGACGGTTTCGAGATCGCCTGCCGCGCACGCCTGAATCAGTGCCCACAGGTCGGTGCCGCGCCCAGGGGACCACATGAGTTTCTGATCAGATTTCAGGTCGGCTGGTTGCAGCATCGGGTTCACCGGCTCGATACTCTCGTCTTCCTATCTCGCGTAATACGCATTGGCGGCTGCCTGCACCTGGAACTTGAACATTTCCGCACGCGCGTCGGTCGGTTCCGCCATGAGGTTCTTCAGGTTCGCACGGTCGTGGCCTTCCAACCCCGCCGCGTGGATTATCTCGTGGGCCATGGTGGCGGTGTCCACCGTGAGCACACCACTGACGAAGTTGTACGGCAGCCAGTCGCCTTTGATCGTCAACCCATGGGCAGGATCCCTGAACTCACAAAAGAAAATCGGCAGCCGCGGGCGCCGATCGCCTCTTGCTTGATCGTTGAACCGCCGGTGCCCTTCCAGCCGGATTGAATTGAATTCCGACTGTTCGATGAGACGGTCCGGAAACTCGATGGTGTGTTCAGGTGTCCGTTGCCGGGAGGGAACAATGTCGAGGCTCAATCCGTGACTGGCGTAAATCTCTTCGGTCTTGTTGATTAAAACTTGCGGCGCGGAATCGATTTTTACGCAGTTGGTCACCCAGAAAAGCGTGACGCGAAGTTTCACGTTCCCGGGATGCTTGAAATCGAGGTCGAAATCGGAAGGCTTGGGCCCGCGCAGGTTCAGGAGCAGCGGCACGCGCGCGAAGCCGAATCCGCCGCCACCAGTCTGCGGCAGCGACGGAATGTCAGTGGACGATTGTCCCGGAATGTTCAGGATGTCGCCGGGAAAAATTTTGTCGGGGTTGGGCCGTTTGGTCTTAAAGGACAGGTTGTCCGGATGGTTGTAGATCTCGCGCCAGTCAGCGAACCCATGCTTCTTGGCGATCGCAACCAGCGTATCGCCGCTCTTGACGATGTACTGTTTGGCGAGGTTTGTGGTCCCGAAGCTGACGACGAGACAGTCAACAGCCATGAGCGCCTCCGGAGAAAAACTACGGATGCAACCCGACGAGGATGCTCATGACGGGCTTTATCACAAGGAAAAGAAAGGATGCAAGCGAGGACCCGGCCGCCTATTTCGGGTGTGGCCCGCGTTCCTGATGTCTGGTGAACACGTCGGCGAGCCGCAGCGCGAACGGATTGACGCCGCCGGCACTCGACACGTTGGCGGCCGCCGCAACCACGAGGCCGAGATCGGGAAACGTCAGGAGCGACACGGTGCCGCCCCTGGGATTGCCGCGGTGACTGACCATCCGTGCCGGCTTGCCGGCGAGTTCGACAGTGCCGACCGTCCAGCCCAACGCATATGTCGTCGATGTTCCGGACGCGAGGCGCACCGGCGTCTGGAACGTAGCGAGCGTATCGGCCTTCAACAACCCGGGCTTCAGCATCGCTGAGCCGAATCGAACGAGGTCTGACGGGGTGGAGAGAAACGCACCACCGCCCGCGACACACGAATAGTCAGGCGGGAGCGACGTCTTCTTGATACCGAACTGCGCCCTCAAGACAGATCCGGCATTGTACGACGCGACGTCGTCGAGGCCCCTGGTCTCCGCGGGAGACGTACGGTCCATGTCGAGCGGCTCGAACACCTGGCGCATCATGAAACGGTCAAAGGGTTCGCCGGCGGCTCCTTCGATCGCCGCGCTCACCAGAACCCAGCCCCAGACTGAATAACGATGCTCGGTGCCAGGCTCGAACATCAGCGGGTCGTCGTGCAGCATCGCGACGGCGTCGTCGAGGCTCTCACAGTGTTCAGCAGGCATGGCATCGTTGTTGTCGCCCCGGATACGATGCACGCCGCCGACGTCGCGTAGCAACTGACGCGTGGTGACCATCCATTGCTTGCTGGGATACGCCGGGACATATCGCTGCACCGGTGCGTCGAGATCGAGGCGGCCACGGTCGTGGAGAAGAGCCGCCGCCGTTGACGTCAGCGGTTTTGAAAGGGCGCCCAGGCGGAACCGCGTGAGCGGCGTCACCGGTGAGTGGCCGACGTCGGCATAGCCGAAGCCTTCAGCCCACACGATTGAACCGTCTACGGCCACGGCGACCGACAGTCCGGGCAGATTCTCTTCGACAAGAAGCGCGCGCGCGTGCCGCCTTGATTCCTCGACGGCCGCGATAGGTGTCGCGATATGCACGTCATCTGTCGTCGATGGCACCGCTGCAGGATCGGTGTGGACGTGGTAGGGGATGAAGGCGAAATAGAGTGGCACGGCGGCAGCGACGACGATGACGGCGAGAAGGGCCAGCACTGCCTCGCCACGCCGGCGTGCATGCGTCATTTACATCATCTTAAAGAACTTTATAATACAAAGCAAATACGACGTAGTAATACGTTTTGGCCCGTTTTGACACATCCTCATTGACTTCATTGGCAGGAGATACTATTATTTTGTATAGTCAAAATTACTAGTTAAGTCAACAAAAAATGGACATTCCGCGCCGTGCGCTCCTCAAGTGGTCGGGCTTTGGCTCGAGCGTCGCTACCGCACTCGTCAGCGGACGTCGCCTGTCGGGGCAGACGGCTCCCCCCGGCTCCACGGGGACCTCGCACAGTCACCACGTGATGGGACCGGTTGGCCGGGTGTCGAGCGGATGGTTCGATCCAGGTGTGTTCCTTCGAACCTGGAATTTTTCGAACCTGCCGCCCGACGAGCGGTCGCGGCACTATCGCGAGACGCGACGGCCCGACGGCAGCTATTTGCGGGAGTACGAGATCGCCGCCGTCGATCGTGAGATCGAAATTGCGCCGGGCGTGTTTTTTCCCGCCTGGACCTACAACGGCCAGGTCCCCGGGCCGACATTGCGCGCGACGGAAGGCGATCGCGTGCGCGTGACGTTCATCAACCAGGGCTCTCACCCGCACTCGATCCACTTCCACGGCTGGCATGCTCCCGAGATGGATGGATCGTTTCCCGAGCAGCAAGTCAAACCAGGAGACCGGTTCGTGTACGAGTTCGATGCGGACCCGTTCGGCCTGCACCTGTACCACTGCCACACGTTCCCGCTCAAACGCCATATTCACAAAGGGCTCTACGGCGTATTCATCGTCGATCCAAAGACACCACGACCCGCGGCCGACGAACTGGTCATGGTGCTGAACGGCTTCGACACGAACTTCGACGTCGACAACGAGGTATACGCGGTCAACAGCATCGCAAATCACTACATGCACGAGCCGATTCGCGTCGAGGTCGGCGATCTCGTGCGCATGTATGTCGTCAACGTCACCGAATTCGATCTGATCAACAGCCTCCATCTCCACGGCATGTTCTTCGATGTGAACCGCACCGGCACGGCGCTGACATCATCGGAGCGAACCGACACCATCATGCTGTCTCAGGGAGAGCGCGCGATCCTGGAGACTCGATTCCGCTATCCGGGACGATTCATGTTCCACGCGCATCAGAGCGAATTCGCCGAGCTGGGATGGATGGGCGCGTTCGAAGCAGCGGAGCCGAATGATGTCGGTTAACGCCCACGCCCTGGAGTCGAGGCGTTTTCCGTTGTGGCTCGCCGCGCTCGCGCCGATTGCGTTGCTTGCGGCCCTGGTCGCGGTGATTGTCCGTACTGGTCCGGCCGAACGGCTTCGTGGCGAGAACGTCCCGCCGGTAGAGCGGCTCGCCATCAATCGCGCTGTGCTGAACGACGACGGCATCGCGCTCTCGGTGCTGAACGACGGTCCGGATCCCGTGACTATCGCTCAAGTCACCGTCGACGATGCGTACTGGGCGTTCACAGCGACGCCGGCGAACGTTCTGAAGCACCTGGACCGCGCGACCGTCCGCGTTCCGTACCCCTGGGTTGAAGGTGAAGCACATCTCCTCAAGCTGGTCACATCGACTGGCACCACGTTCGAACACGAAATCCCGGTCGCGGTGAGATCGCCGGAGCCGACGGCGCGATCGCTTGGCGTCTTTACGTTGATTGGTCTCTACGTCGGAGTGATTCCCGTTGCACTGGGACTTCTGTGGTGGCCGCTGGTAACGAGGCTGAAGAGCACCGGACTGGATGTGCTGCTCGCGCTGACGATCGGTCTTCTTCTGTTTCTGCTGGTCGACGCCCTGCAGGAAGGAGTCGAGACAGCCAGTGGCATGGCTGCCTCCTATCAAGGACTGACGTTGTTCGTCGCGGCCGCACTGGGAGCGTATCTCGCTCTCGAGTCCTTCAGCGGCTGGCTCTCACGCCGATCGCACGCGCGACGGGCCGGCTCCCCCGGATTCATCCTTGCCTTGCTCGTCGCGGTTGGGATCGGTCTGCACAACCTTGGCGAGGGGCTGGCGATCGGCGCCGCGTTTGCGTTAGGTGAGGCGGCCTTGGGGACGCTCCTCATCATCGGTTTCACGCTGCACAACACGACCGAGGGTCTGGCGATCGTATCTCCTCTCGCGCGCGAGCGGCCATCAATTGGCTCCCTCGCGCGGCTGGGACTCATCGGCGGCGCGCCGACGATTGTCGGAGCCTGGATCGGCGGATTGGTGTACTCCCCGGTGCTTGCGGTTGCGTTTCTCGGCTTCGGCGCCGGCGCCATCGCTCAGGTGATTGCGCAGATTGCCAAGCAGATGGCCGGCGAGACAACAGTGATCGAGCGATTTTCCTCCGCACCGATCCTCGCGGGGCTGCTCGCCGGATTCGGTGTGATGTATGCGACGGGACTGATGGTTGGCTAACTTGATGGTGATACAGCGCACTCGCAGTCGATTCGTACTATTGGGGACACTACTGGTTGCCGCGGCGATCCTGCCCACCCAGGCCGCTCGCGTCCTTCCCCGCGGGAATGCAGCGCCAGTCCAGGAGATCCATCTCGTCGTGCGGAACATGACCTACTACGTCGGGGACAGTGCCGCGCCGAACCCGACGCTTCACGTCGCTGCGGGACAGCGCGTGCGTGTGCGCGTCAGCAGCACAGATGCGGGAATCGTTCACGACTTCCAAATCCCGGCGTGGAACGTCGGCACTCGACTGCTCAAAGGCAACGACGCCGACACACTCGAGTTCACTGCGCCGAGCGTGCGTGGCGAGTATGCGTATCGGTGCACACCTCACTCGGTCATGATGAACGGCACAATTGCGGTGGAGTGATTACCGCTCCGGCGCTCGATCGATCTGTGTCGACCGGCCGTCCTGGATCCGCGTGATCCGTTCCTCGATGGCCGCGACGGCCGCCGCCGTCGTGTGCACGCCGAACTCAATCGCGAAATGACGAGTTTCTCCAGGCTTCAGCTTCGGAACGCGCCCGGCTTCGCGTTCAAGCCGGCGCGTATAAGGGAAACCGGTTCCGGGTTCGAGTCCCGTGACATATCCTTCCTCGAGTGCCGTCAGGTTTTTCCACTGCGTCACGTAGGGTAGTTCCGAAACGGCAAAGCCCATCGATACCCCACGGTCGCGTGCTGCGTTACTGAGCAGCAGCAAACTGCGGCCATCGCTGTCGGCAAACGGATGCAGGTTGTAGACCTGCTCGATGAATCCGCGAACCGGGCCAGCATACGCGGCGTAGGTCGCGACATCCTTCGCCGCGTGCGCATTAAACGGGGTCACACGCCGGAGAGGCGCTGAGAATCGCGCGCCGGCACCGAGTAGCGGTGGACCGTAGTTCACGTGATAGAGAATCTGGAATTCCGATTCGAACGCGCTGCGATTGGTGAGCGTGTCCTCGATCCGGAACGTCGAGCTTCCCGGCTCGGTCGAAAGCTCGGTCCACAGCTCCAGTTTGGGACCATAGAACGCGCGCTCATCGACCCGGCCCCGGACTCGAATGCGGGGACGCGGCTCGCGTTCGACGATGACCTCGACTTCGGATGCGGGGATGTTCTCCACCTTACCGTGGAGCGTCAGGTTCATCTCGGCCTGTTCGCCGACGTTGTTGATGAAGCGATCGGTGCCGGGATGACCCGCCCACTCGAGTCCGCACCGCGCCAGCCACTCGTTGAAGCCCTCGAGCCATCCGAGACCACCACGGGCTTCGAGGTTCACGTATTTCGGATGCACGACCTCGCGGACGGGAGAATCCCAGCCGAGTCGGAGGTCGCCCATCACGACACGCAGAATTCCCATACCGCGGGTCGGCACGACGGTGATCGTCAACCGGCCGTTGTCGATGACGATCAAATCGACGCCGTCCTGCTTGCCGCCATGAAGGCGTTGCCGCCGCACCGACCAGGAAATGTCGGACGCAACGCCGGTGTCGCGCCCGGTGATTTGCCAGTTTTCGAGGTCGATGTTCTGGTCGGCGCTGGTGAGCACGTAGCGTCCACCCTGGGCGAGTGCCGCTTTACCCGGCATCGCCGTGGCCACGATCGCCATGACGGAGAGAAGGAGCCGCATGTTGGCAACCATCGAATCGCGACCAAAAGCCTAACACTGGTTGGTGCACGTCGAGGCGATCAATTGAACTGGACAAGTGTGTATTCGTCAGAATGTCACGGCAACCTGAAGACCTCTTCGATCGCCAACAAGAAGCGGCGAGATATCGACCTTCGTGCTTTTCCGTGACGACGCTTCGTACACCGTCACCTTCTTCTTGATCGCGCGGTCGATCAAGCCGCCCACCAGAGCCCCGACGCCAATCGCGACGTAATCCTCAGCGCACAGGCCCGTGCATTCATTCGGATCAGCGATGAGCCAGTAAATGCCGTGGACCGCACCGACGGCACCACCAATCACAACGCCGGTGAGAGGCGAGTCGCGTTTCTGCCATTGGATGCGAGTCACGTCGTCGGCGCGGATGGCCCGGGTCGTCGCGCCGACGCGCAACTGCAGCACATCATTGGTAATTTCCGCGAGCTTCCCGTGCACAATCGAGCCGGCGGCGTCGGTGACGTACACGATCTCACCGGCAGGCACCTGCGAGGTCAAAGCGGCGAGAGATGAAGAAGCCACGGACCGATCAACCTGTTGCGCCAAGGCGTCGCGGTTTGCGCATTCCAGGACGACCCCTGCACAAGTGGCAACGATACATATCCGCAGGACTGAGCACATCATTTCGTCTTCCAAGATGTAATGCGTGATCCTGGGTGATTTGAGCTCAGGGATACGAGCGGGAATGTTTCCGTGTGACGCGGGAGCCACTCACTCGTTGTCGAGGCTCCGCCACAGATACCAACACGCGACCGATCGATACGGTGCCCAGGCCTTTCCGATCTTCCGAATGCGCTCCGCAGTCGGCCGCTTTCTGAGTCGGTACACGTTCTTTATAGCGTTCACGATACCGAGGTCGTCCACCGGCAGAACATCCGGCCGGTGAAGACGGAACATCAAAAACATTTCCGCCGACCAGCGGCCGATTCCTTTGACCTGGGTCAATGCGGCAATGACCTCTTCATCGGTCATCGCGTCGAGCGCATCGAGGGGCACGATGCCGCTCAGAGACTTTCCACTGAGATCGCGGAAGTAGGCAATTTTCTGGCGGCTCATACCGACGCCGCGCAACTGCTCGTCGGTCAATGCCGACAATGCCGCAGGCGTGACGCCATTCGGCATGAGCGCGACGAGGCGCGCGAAGATCGTCGATGCGGCTTTGGTAGAGAGCTGCTGACCGGTGATGGCGCGAACGAGCGCGGAAAAATGATCGGCGCGCTGCGCCTGCGCGAGACCGCACGCGCCATGTTGACGGATCAATTCCGCGAGCACCGGATCCCGCCGAAGCAGTAAACGGCGGGCTTTCGCGTAATCAGCTGGGGTCAATCAACCGCGATCATATCCCGGCTTGGCGGGCTGACTGGCGGAAACGAAGAAGACAACACGGCGAACAAGAGACCGCAGCCTCCCTACGATCTCTTACTCCCCGTGTCTTTCAAGACTGGGGTGACCGTCGGCGACGGTCAACACCCACGCACGCACTCGAAATCGCGATCTACTCGTCGCGCGACCAACCGTCGCGCTGCGAGTAATCGTCCCGCGCATCGTCCATCGATGAAGACGAACGTGACATGGACTCTGAGTCGCGCATCGATCGCGAAGCGCCGGAGCGCATCGATTCGGAACCCGAATTCTTCACGTTGTCTGTATCGTCCGACGGCATGGTGTCCGAGCTGGTGCCTCCACCCATCTGTTCGCGGCGGCGCTGGTGGCTCGCGATGCCTCCCTTACGGCCAGCATCCCGCGCCTCTTCGCTCGTCCACTCGTGCGCAGTACCCTTCTGATGAGCTGCCTTTCCACCCTTACTCGCTATCTCGCGCTGTTTGGCTCGATCCATGGACGCGAATCCGCGATCTTCCTTGGCCACGTTTGTCCTCCTCCCGTCCCGAGGTCTTCCTTGGTTACAAACTCGCGGTGGCGACCGCGTTGGCGGCAGACCGCGAGCCCAACCAGTGCAACGGAGGTGCCACAACGCGAGCGGGATCAAGCCGGAAGTGATTGTGCTGGTAAGACTTACAGCCGTGAATCGGTTAGGGATTTGTAGGCGTGCGTTTGCCGGATCACGGCAGTTTGGTGCCTCTTGCGGAAGCCGATGGTGCAACGATTCACTGCATGCGCCGCGGAGGTTACCGTTGTTGGGAAAAACCTTGCTCAGCCACAGGGCGTGTCATGAATTCACTCTCTGCGGCGAATGTGATGGTGCGGTTACTTCGGTAGGAAATTAATGGCATCACGTACCCGTGCCGTGACACGTTCCGGCCCCAGCAGTTCCAGGACGTCGAAGAGACCCGGACTCACGGCACGACCAGTGACGGCAACGCGAGTCGCGTGAATCAGCGTCGCCGCTTTCACGCCGCGCGCGTCTGCGAACGTTCGTAGCGCCGGCTCCAATTCAGCGCTCGTGAACGGCACCACTCCCTTCAGCGTGTCCGCGAGTGATGCCAATGCGTCCTTGACCTCAGCTTTGGTGAGATGTTTCGCGACCGCCGACGAGTCGTACTCCACATCGCGCTGAAGAAACGGACGCATTTCCTCTGCGAACTGATCGAGTTTCTTCACGCGTGGACGGATCAATACGAGCAAGCGCATAAACCAGTCACGGCGACCGTCCAGGAGATCGGCTGTCCAGAGTCCACTCTCATGCAAGACCGGCTCGAGCCTTCGCGCGAGTTCGTCGAGCGGCAAGCGCAGGATGTGCTGCTGATTGAACCAATCGAGCTTCTCGGGATTGAAGACTGCATTCCCACCGCTGATGCCCTCCAAGGTGAACGCCCGGATCAAGTCGTCGCGCGCGAACAGTTCGCGGTCGTCGCCCGGAGACCAGCCAAGCAGGGCGAGGAAGTTGACCATCGCCTCCGGCAGGTAGCCCAGCCGCTGGTATTCCATCACTGAGGTTGCGCCGTGCCGTTTGCTCAAGCGTTTCTTGTCGGGCCCGAGGATCAAGGGCACGTGGGCGAACTCCGGATGCGACGCACCCAACGCTTCGTAGAGGAGAACCTGCTTTGGCGTGTTCGAGATGTGATCGTCGCCGCGCACGACATGCGTGATCTTCATGTCGATGTCGTCGGCCACCACCGACAGGTGATACGTCGGTTGACGATCGGAACGGAGGATCACAAAATCCTCGATGTGGGCGTTGTCGAAGGCGATCGGTCCGTGCACGAGATCGGTGAACGCGGTTGTCCCTGAAGGCACCTTGAATCGCACCGCGCGCGCCGTCGCGGCCGCCTCGCGGCTGGCGATATCCGCGGACGAAAGCGTGCAGCAGGTTCGGTCGTAGACCCACCCACCTGCCGCGGCTTCCGCCGCCTGTCGCTTCTGCTGAAGAACATCCGCCGTGCAGTAGCAGTAATACGCGCGGCCGGCGGCGACCAGCTGCTCGGCGAGCGCACGCGCGCGATCGAGTCGCTGCGATTGAAAATACGGCGCGTACGGGCCACCGACATCCGGCCCCTCGTCCCAATCGAGACCAAGCCAGCGCAAGCCGTCGACGATACCCGACACCATCTCCCACGACGACCGCTCGGTATCGGTGTCTTCGATGCGCAGCACGAACGATCCATTTTGACGGCGAGCGTAAAGCCAGTTGAAGAGCGCCGTCCGCGCGCCGCCGATGTGCAGGTAGCCGGTCGGAGACGGCGCAAAGCGAACGCGAAGCATGAAGGTATTGTAAGTTCAGAATATCTCCCCGAAATACGACCAGAACTTCTCGCGCGCTTTTTCAAGCAATCCTCGCTGGCGCCATTGCGCGAGCTGGAGTCGTGAGCTGACGCGCAGATCCTGTTCGAAATCTTCGGTGAACCGCCGGGCGAGATCACGATCGGAGACCGCCACGTTCAGTTCGTCGTTCAGTTCGAGCGACCGATTGTCGAAATTTGCTGACCCGAACATGCTCCAGGCGTCGTCGACCACCAGCGACTTGGTGTGCATCATGGTTGGCTGGTACTCGTAAATTTCAATGCCCATCGACAGCAATCGTTCGTAGGCGTTTCGCGACGCGTACTTCACCGGCATCGCATCGGTCTCCTGCCCTTCCACGAGAATGCGAATCTTCACGCCGCGACCGACCGCGTCCTGCAATGCCCAGGTGGTGGATTCATCGGTGACGAAATACGGCGAGGTGATGTTGATGGTCCGGCGAGCTGACGCAATCGCCAGAAGGTAGAGACGCTTCAGGTCGCTGCCGCCGCCGGTCGGCGAGCTGCGCAGCACCAGTGAATGCCCGACGTCGTCAACGTCAATTTTTGGCTCATCGAGCTCTGGCGTCACGATGTCGTCGGTTTCCGCGAAATTCTCATAGAAGGCCGCTTCGGCAAGACGAACGATCGGGCCGCGCATCCGCACTTGTGTGTCGCGCCAGTGATCCTTGTCCTGTGCATGACCGAGCCAATGATCTGCGACGCCTGCGCCGCCGGTGAAACCGACGTCACCATCGACCACCAGAATCTTGCGGTGGGTCCGGTAGTTCACTTCTTCGAGGTTGTACCACTTGATCGCATTGAAGCTGCCGATATGGCAGCCTGCAGCCTGGAGCCGCTTCAGATCTTCGTCTTTCATGCCGCTGGCACCCACCGAATCGACAACCAGATTCACACGAACACCGCGACGTGCCGCTTCCTCGAGCGCGGTTGTGAACTGACTCGCGGCCTCCCCGGTGTCGTAGATGTAGGTCTCAAAGCTGATGCGACGCCTGGCGTTGCGAATGGCGTCGAGCATCGCCGGAAAGAACTGATCGCCGTTGGTGAGCACGTCGTAGCGATTACCCCTGGACAACGCTGTCCCGAGCAGCGCCGCGATGTATGTCGAATGACGTGGATCGTCGGCGGCGATCGCGCTGCGGATCTTCAGCGTCTCCTGATCTTGCGCAAACATCAGGAGCAAGGCGACCACGGCCGCGACGACGAGCAGGATCGCGAACGCACGGCGGACAGGTGACATGGCCATCGGCCGACAGCTCTGCAAGGTCGGTTCCGTGCCGCACCGTCGAGCCGGTTGCGACTTCGCGTATAGTCCCTTCCATGACCTCTTCCGCCACGCGCATCCGCTACCGAGTGGTGGCCCTCGTCACCGGGCTCGGCATGATCACGTATCTCGACAGAGCCTGTATCGCGACGCTCGCCCCCGGCATCACCCGCGATCTCGGCCTGTCGACGATTCAGATGGGATACGCATTTACGGTATTTCAGCTCGCCTATGCCCTCTTCGAGATTCCGACCGCCTGGTGGGCGGACCGCAGGGGAACGCGGTCGGTGCTCTCCCGGATCGTGCTCTGGTGGTCGGCCCTGACCGCGGCAACAGCGGCGGCCTTCAGTTACCCGATGCTGCTGACAATCCGTTTTCTCTTCGGCATGGGAGAAGCGGGTGCATGGCCGTGCGTCGCCCGCACGTTTGCGCGGTGGATTCCGATCCGTGAACGCGGGCGGGTGCAGGGAGTGTTCTTCGCCGGCGCCCACCTCGTCGGTGGTCTCACACCGGCTCTGGTGTTGTGGCTGCTGACGTTCATGTCGTGGCGCGCGATCTTCGTGACGTTTGGAACGGTTGGTCTCGTCTGGGTCGCAATCTGGCACTCATGGTTCCGCAACGATCCATCGGAGCACCCGTCAGTCAGCGTCGCAGAACTCCAGACCATCGTGGCCGAACGTCCCCCCGACAGCGGGCATGCGGCCGGCTGGGAGTACTGGAGACGCCTCATTCAGAACCGGAACATGATTGCCATGTGCGTCATGTACGTGCCCAACTGCATGATCTTCTACTTCTGCATCACCTGGCTTCCGACCTACTTGAAGCAGCGCCACGGATTCGACGCCACATCGCTCGGCGTCTTCGCAGGTCTTCCTTTGATCGTCAGCATGCCGGGCGATCTGCTTGGAGGGCTGGTCACCGATCGACTCGCCGCACGGTACGGGTTGCGAATCGGACGATGTGGCCTTGGCGCGGTGGCGTACGTCATCGCTGGCATTGCGCTGTTGGCGGCGGCAGCCTCGTCGACGCCGGTCCTCGCCGCAATGCTGATCGCACTCGCAACCGGCATGACGATGTTCACGCTTGGCGCAGCGTGGGGTACCGTGATCGAGATGGGACGCAATCACGTCGGCGTCGTCGGTGCGACGATGAATTCGGTCGGCAATCTTGCCGCGATGTTGAACCCGCTCATCGTCGCCTACTCGGTTCAGTGGTTCAGCAACTGGAACCTGCCGCTGTATTTGATGGGCAGCCTGTTTCTCCTTGGCGCGCTGTGCTGGTTACTGGTTGATCCCGAGCAGCCTGTGTTTGGCGAATCGCCAGTCGCTGCGCCCAGCCCGGTATCTCCGCGTGTCGGCGCAGCGACGGCGTGAGCGAGGGTCAGGACGACGAGCTAGTTCTCGTGTGCGATGTGAACCCGCAGCCAACCCCAGTTGGCAAACGCGTTGTTGCCGGCCGCATTGGTCACCTGATGCTGATTGGTGCCATCGGCGTTCATCGCGAAAAGTTGAAGCCGGCCGGCGACTGGCCGGTGAAACATGATCTGCTGATCGTCAACCGACCATGTCGGGGTCAAGTCTCCAACCAGGTTGTTCGTCAGTTGTGATTGGTTTGAGCCATCGGCGTTCATCACACAGATCTCGAAGTCGTTGCCTCCCCTCCGGCACATGAAGACGATACGCGTCCCGTCGTTCGACCATGCCGGCGCACGTTCCTCTTCCGTGTTGAATGTCAATCGCTGTGGCGCTCCGGTTCCGTCTGGATTCATCGCGTAGATCTCGGCCGTGACCGAGTTCAACGCATCGTCGGCGCGATCGTGGCTCGTAAACAGAATCGTCTGCCCATCGGGCGACCAGTCCGGATCGTCGTCGATCGTCGCGTCGTTGCTCGTCAGATTCCGCGCATTCTCCACGCCGGCAAGGAAGTCGTCGACGTTCAGGATGAAGATGTCGCTGTCCTCGGTTGCCGCGCCTGGATCGGGCTTGATTGGCAGGCCGGTGCCAGACGCAGAGGCATGGAAGACGATGTTCTTACCGTCCGGTGACCAGCTTGCGGAACTTCCGCGCCGCAGGTGAACCTGCTCGGTGCCGTCGGCGGCCATCACAAACAGGTCTGACGTGTTCAGCGGATCGTTTGCACCTCGCAGACGATTGCTGTCGAACACGATCTTCTTGCCGTCGGGTGACAACGCTGGGAATCCGTCGCCATCGGCATTGGATGTGATGCGACGCGGGTTTGTCCCATCGCCGTTCATCAGGTAAATCTCCGCCGAGAGTAGCGGGTTCGCCGCCGGATCGTCCCGGCCGCTGACGAACGCGACGGTCGAGTCCAACTCGAAGTTTGGATTCAAGGCGGGGCTTGAATGCTGGGGCGCGGAGCTCACCGCGACACCTGCCCCCCCGATCAAAGTGAGGACAATGATCGTCTTGCGCACCGCGTGGCTCGTGACGTGAATCTGGCGGATCGACATGGATACCTCCCGAAGCAGTGCCAGGTCGTTGAATGGGAAGAACTGTCCGCCACCAGTCTTAGGCGCTGAACAGACCCGAGACCAATGATTTGCCGCTGGCTTTTACCTGATTGGCTAAGTTCGCGGTGCACAACGGTTTTTACCGACGGCTGATTGACGGGGGGTACGGCAAACGCGCTACACTCGGCCGTCTCGGGCAACACGGCCGGCTCATGGAAACTCCCCAGGCGACCGCGCGCGTTCTTCGGTTCGGCGTCTTTGAACTGGACGAAGCTGCGGGCGAGCTCCGAAAACGAGGCGTCAAAGTCCGCCTCGCCGAACAACCTCTGCAAATTCTACGGCTCCTGCTCGATCGACCTGGCCAGGTCGTCACGCGTCAAGAAATCCGACAACATCTCTGGGACGTGGACACGTTTGTCGATTTCGACGTCGGGCTGAACAGCGCGATGCGCAAATTGCGCGAGGCGCTCGACGAATCGGCTGAATCTCCGCGGTTCATCGAGACCGTGCCTCGCCGTGGGTACCGCTTTATCGTCCCGGTACAGACCGTTGGGTTGAACGAACCCAATACCTCGGATCGCCGATCGTTATCGTCGTCGCGAACGCGCCGCGCCTGGATCGGCGCCGGCTTGGCGCTCGGGACAGTCCTGGTCGGAGTGATCGGGGTCGCGTACGAGCGAACGGCGCGGATCACCGTGGCGACGCGTTCAACCTCGTTGAAGCCGGAGGCCGTGCCGGCCGGTGTCAAGCCCGAGGCCTACGATGCGTACATGAAGGGCGTATCAGCCGCCGGCCAGCAAACGACAGAAGGTTTCAAGACAGCGATTCAGTACTTCGAAAAGGCGGTCGCGCATCAGCCTGACTTCGCCGTCGCGCATGCAGCCATGGCGAAGTTCCAGCTGCAGTTCCTTTATACCGGGCCGCTGGCCCCGCGCGACGTCATTCCCAAAGCTGAAGCCGAAGTGCGGACGGCTCTGAAACTTGACGACACGATTAGCTACGCTCACACGACGCTCGGCACAATCCTCCAGCAGTTCTACTGGCAATGGAACGAAGGAGAGAAGGAACTTCGCCGGGCGCAGGCCCTCGGCGACAGCGGCAATGCAATGGTCCTGTCGATGATTCGCAGGGGTCGCTGGGATGACAGCATCGCCGAAGCAGAGCGGATGGTTGCAGCAGACCCGCAATCGTTCGATGCGCATGCGAGCCTGGGAACCGCTCTTCGCACGGCCGGACAATACGAACACGCGCTGTCGGAGTTCAATCGTGCGATGGAGATCATTCCGGGTCGGCCGCGCGGCCATTTCCAGATCGGCATCACTCTGCTGGCAATGGGGCGAGTGAAGGAGGCGATTTCCGAACTCGAAGCCTCGGTCGAGTCACGTCGTAACCCGAGGCTCGTCGCGTACCTTGGATACGCGTACGCCGTCGCGCGGCGCCGCGACGACGCACACGCGATTCTCAACGAGCTGGCATCGCAGGGACACCGGGAATACGTTTCGTCCTTCGGCGTGGCACTGATTCACGATGGATTGAATGAGAAGGCCGAGGCAATGGCGGCGTTGGAGCGTGCGTACGAGGACCATGCCGTTGAATTTGCGCAGTTGCCCCAGTACCCGTCATTCAAGAGCATTGCGAATGAACCGAGGTATCACGCCGTCATGCGCAAGCTGCAGCTGGAGCAGTAGACAGGTGCCACTCGGATCCATCACGATCGCGGGCGGCCCGAACCGGCGATTCGAAGCCGCCTGCCCTTGGCACCCCTGGCACCCAGAAGATACGATTCGTGCACCTTATGTGGATCGCTTGCCTTCTCGCTTTCATCAGCAGCGCCTGCACGCTCGTGATCGAGATCATTGCCGGCCGCATCATGGCGCCATACATCGGTGTGTCGCTCTACACCTGGACGAGCGTGATCGGCGTCGTCCTGGCGGGCATGTCGGTCGGCAACTTTGTCGGAGGCGTCGTCGCCGATCGTTTCGCCTCACGCCGCACGCTCGGTCTAATATTCATGGCGGGCGGTGTGTCCTGCCTGAGCATCCTGGTCGTCACGCACGCGATTGTCGGCACGACGTTTGGCCTGTCGTTTCTTCCGCGGATCGTCGTCTACGTCGCCGCGAGTTTCTTTCTCCCGAGCTTCGTGCTCGGGATGGTTTCACCGGTAGTGGTGCGGCTTGCGCTTGCCAACCTCGAACGCAGCGGTCATATCGTCGGCACCATCTACGCCTGTTCGACGATCGGATCGATCGTCGGCACCTTCCTCACCGGATTCTATCTAATCTCCTGGCTGGGGACACGGACGATCGTCTGGCTCGTCGCCATCATTCTGCTCTTGACTGGCTTTGCCGTGGCCGCGGCGGACCCGCGGAAGAAGCGAGCGGGCGCGGTGAGCGCCGGCGTTGTTGCCCTCGCGATCTTCGCGCTCGTCGGAGTGCGATGGAAGGCAGGACGCTATGTGGCGCCGTGTGACGTTGAGTCGAACTACTACTGCATTAAAGTGCTCGAGACGAGCCAGAACGGCCACGCGGCACGCATGCTCATGCTCGACCGGCTGGTGCACAGCTTCATCGTCCCAGACGACCCGCGCGCGATCGACTACGGCTACGAGCGCGCCTACTCGAATCTGACACAGGCGCACGCGGCGGGACGGCCCGAGATCGACACGCTGTTCATCGGTGGCGGCGGTTACTCCTTTCCTCGATACATCGAAGCGGTCTATCCCTCGTCTACGGTCGACGTCATTGAGATCGATCCCGCGGTTATCGCCATCGTGCATGAACGCTTGGGTCTGCCGCCGAATTCGCGCATTCGGTCCTTCAACCAGGACGCCCGCGTGTTTCTGACCGAATGGACCGACCCGAAGCAGTATGACTTCATCTACGGCGACGCGTTCAACGATCTCTCGATTCCGTATCACCTGACGACGGTCGAGTTCAATCGGATCATTGCGTCGCGGCTAAAACCAAACGGCGTCTACCTGTCGAACATCATCGACAAGTTCGAGGGCGGGGAATTCCTAAAAGCCGAGGCGAATGCGCTGCGCGCGGTCTTCCCGCACGTCTATATGTTCGGCCGGAGTGACGCGTTCCAGCCGTTCGATCGAAACACATATGTGTTGATGGCGAGCCGGGCGCCACTGAATCGCGCGGCCCTCGATGCGATTACCGCGCGCGACGAACCATCGCTACGGACGACGCCGCTGTCGGTGGATCGTTTCAATGCGTACGTCACGTCTGGTCGCGCCATCACGTTGACCGATGATTTCGTGCCGGTCGATCAGTTGCTGGCGAGATTGTTCGTTGAGCGGGGGAACTAACCACGGAAAACTTGGCGACGGGAGAGGTCGATGCAGACTCGATACGATCTCAACGGGGTTTTCCTGCTCGCGCTGCTGGGCGCTGCGACGGCTGCCGAGGCGCAGGTCAAACCAGAGCTCGCCAAACGTTATTTCGAGGAAGCCACGAAGCTTGGCGAGCGAGACGCGGGGAGGTTGTGGGGTGTATCGCTCTGTGGTCCGATGGTGATCGTTGATCAGGCGACGGGAACGCGTGCCACAAGCCAGCCGGAACCGGACGGGCCGCCACCCCGGCCACGGAAGAACGCGGATTAAGGCCACGGAAGAACACGGATTAACACGGATTACGACCCCCCATTAAAAGGCCACGGAAGAACACGGGTTAACACGGATTACGAAAGACCCCCCATTAACAGGCGCTAACAACGGACTGACACGGATGCACCAACCCGCGAATGAACACCGAATCACACGGACAAGACCCTCATCGAGTCCGTGTCATTCTGATCCGTGTTAATCCGTGTTCCTCCGTATTCCTCCGTGTTCCTCCGTGGCGCAAGTCGCGCACCGTGAGTCTCGGTTTGCGATCGTCCATGTTCGCGATGGGTGCGTACTGGGGAAAACGCTCGACCACGCGATCGTCGAGACGCAGACGCCCGCGCTCGATGGCCAGGCCGGTCAACAGTGACGTCACGCTCTTGCTGACCGATTGCAGTGTGTGGACGTCGCTCGCTGAGCGGCCACCGAAATACTCCTCGACCACCAGCTTTTCGTGGCGCACGACAAGCAGGCTGTCGACGTTGCCGTAGGTTCCGCTGCGAATCCGACCGACCAGTTCGCCGAGAATCGCGGCGTCGAGCCCTTCGCCATCCGGGGTCGACGTGGCCAATCGCCGGTCGATGGCACGGACGTGAACGTCGTCGAGCTGGCCGGCGGTGACGGCGCAGGCGATGACGGTGTCGACGGCCCGCATGCCGTCGACATCACGGTCATCAATGCCACCGCGCAAACTTCACTTCGCACGGCTGCATTATCGACTGCTAGCAGCGATTTGCTCGTTACTAATGAGCTTGTGTCTGTTATAGTCCCGCCATTCGTCACAGTTCTAAGCGTTTGGTCACACGCCGATCGGGTTCAGTTGAACCGGATCGGCCAGGCCACCCCCTGCGCGCAAAACACGGTCCGTTGGACCTGTAGAGGAGAAGGATGATGAGGATGCTGATGAAGGCCGTGTTGGCGGGCGCAATTGGCGCAGAGACACTTCCGCGCCTGAAGGAGCGACCGATGCGTACATTCATCGTTGCCCTTGGGGTGCTCGTCTTCGCGCTGGTCGGGATCGAATTGGCCGCACAGAGTACGGATCCGGTCGTCGGCACGTGGGAACTCAACGTCGCCAAGTCGAAATTCAGCCCGGGGCCGGCGCCAAAGAGTGAGACACGAACGTATGCAGTGGCGGGGCAGGAAATCAAAGCGACATCGAAGGGCGTCGACGGCACCGGCAAGGCCGTAACCGGGGAATGGACGGTCGTCTACGACGGCAAAGATCGCCCCATGACCGGAAGCGCCGATGCGGACATGCTCTCGGTGAAACAGACTGACGCCTACACGACGGAATTCACGCAGAAGAAAGCTGGCAAAGTCGTGATGACCGGCACGCGTGCGATTTCAAAGGATGGAAAGGTCATGACCATCACGACGAAGGGGACCAACGCCAAGGGTCAGCCGGTCAATGACGTCGAGGTTTTTGAGAAACGATGACGTCACGCGACTAACCGCGTTATGAAGGGAATCAAGCATGCACAGCATGATGGTTGCGATCAGCCTGATGGTATTCGTCCAAGGTTCGACCTCCAGCGCTGAGCAGAAAGCCGCCATGGCGGTCGTGGAGCAATTCACCGACGCATTCAACAAGGGCGACACAAAGACCGCGGCTGCTACGTGCGCGCAGGAGACGTCGATCATCGACGAATTCCCACCGCATGAGTGGCACGGTGCCGGCGCCTGCGCCAAGTGGATGGCCGACTATGACGCGGATGCGAAGAAAAATGGCATCACGGATGGAAGCGTGAAACTCAGCCCGCCCAAGCACGTCGACGTCGCTGCGGACCGCGCTTACGTCGTAGTGCCGGCTGATTACTCGTATAAGCAGAAGGGTAAGCCCGTGAAGGAGACCGGCTCGCTTCTGACGGTTGCGCTGCAGAAGAGCGCGGCCGGCTGGCGGATTACAGGATGGTCGTGGAGCAAGAATTAATGCTAGTCGCGTGACTGAGCGATGACCTCGAGTGTCTTCTTCTCTCCTTCTCCGATCGCGATCTTGACAGCCGAGGTCACCGCCAGCCGTTCGAGCAGGACAGGATCGTACCAGGCGTAGTCGTCGACATCGGAGACGGCGGCGACGAAGTATTCACCCGCTGGCAGCACGCGGAACTGAAACGAGCCCTCGGTGGACGACTGCTCGGCGCGAATCCACCGTGACCTCGGGGTCCACAGCGTCCGGTCCGCTGGAAACAGAATCATCGTCTCGCCAACACTCGATCTTCCGGTTGCGTCGCGAACCGTTCCCGACAGTTCTGCGACGCGATCCGAAAACGTCAGGACGACGCCGTCAACGCTTTGCCGGATATCGAGCGGCGTATCGAGCACATCATGTCCGTTCACCGCCAATGTTCTGACCATCCATCCGGGTGATCCATCGATCGCTCCTTGCAGCCGATACTTGCCGGCAGTGATGCCGCTGATCGAAAAACGACCGTTGTTGTCGACACGGGCGGGTGGAGTGGCAAGGCTGGCTTGAGCACCGGAGAGAAGCGGCACGAGCGAGACCTGGATCCTCGAGTAGTTCGGCGCCGCCTGACTGTCGAATGCAACCCGCCCCGAGAGGGTCATGCCGGGCTGCATCGACAGCGCGACATCGGGTTGCGTCTGTCCATCGACGACGACCTCCGCCATCGCCCAGTAGATACTCGAGGATTGCGGCGCCCTGGCGATGACGGTGTAGGAGCCGGGTGGCACATTGGCGAAGCTGAACTCTCCTTTCGCCTGCACAGACGTGATGCGCGATTCGCTGTTCGTGTTCGACAGGATCACGTCATCGGTCGCGATCAGGTGCACGGTGATAGAAGGCGGTATGTTCGATGGCCAGGTGACACTGCCGCGAATCGTCGACATCGGCACGTACTGAAGCTGAAAGTCGATGCCTGTCCGCTCCTCTGCGCTACCGAGCGGAATCATCACTGATTGCGACGAGACGGGCGTTCCTGGATAGAACACCGTTGCATACCCGACGGCGCGCCGTTCGTCTCCGCCCGCGACTCCTGTCGTTTCACTGGCAACCGGACTCTGACGCGAAGACGGCCGGACTTCGTTGAGCGCTCGCTGAACTTCGCTCTCAGTCATCATCAGAATCTCATCGCCGGTCGAGAGTTGCGGAATCGCCGGCGCGGCGATCGTGTAATCACCGGGAGGCAGACCATAGATGCGATACGCACCACGATCGTCGGTGATGTGACCCGCCATTGTCGTCGTCACCGCCGTCAATCGCCGCTCGCCGTTGACGGTATAGCCATACCTCAACGCGCGCATGCTGACGCCCGGGATCGGTTGACCATCGGGATCGAGCAGCGTTCCGGTGATGACCGCGCCGCGAAGAAGCCGCAGCGTGATGTCTCCTCGCGCACCGCCATCGCGGAGAACAACTGGCGATCCTGCTCCTCCGGGCCGGCCGGCGCCAAAGTTTGTCGTGACGTATCCTTCTTTGGCCGCGCCAATCGTGTAACGACCGGAGGGAAGCTCGGCGAATGTAAAGCGCCCGGCATCGTCGCTGATCGTGGTTCGCGCGATCTCGACCTCAGTGCCGTTCAGGAACACCCGAGCGCGCCGCAGCGGCTTGCCCTCGGGATCGTCGGTGACGACGATTCCCGAAACGGATCCGGTCGCGACGCCCGGCCGGCGAGCCTCGCGCGCCGGTTGCTGTCCGATCGCTGGCGCACTCCACCCGAGCGATAGCGCGAGGCACAGCGTAAGCGGCCGCATGTCTACCTCAACTCGCGAACGCGAAG
>DATJKH010000065.1:0-4502 GCA_035491715.1 Vicinamibacterales bacterium
GGACGGGTGCAACTCCAGAGCAAGCTTCAGCGTTTCGCCGTGGGCGTTGCTGACTCGAATACCCGTCATCCCAGGCCCGGCAGTGCGGATTGTGTCGTTTGGTACCCGCAGCCCCGTGAAGACGATAGGCGCGTCTGGAAAGAGCTCCCGACGGTTATCCAGTGCGAACTGCACCACTTGGTCCGTCATCGCGATCACGAGGTCGATTCGCCGGCCCCGATACTTCGTGCGGATGTACTCCCGCAGCGCCTCCGACGCGAGCTCCGGCGAGAACCGTTCCCTTTCCAGAAACTCTCCGAAATACTCAACTGGGATGTCGGAGCGCGACGTGAGTGCCTCGCGAAGCGCGCTCTGCGTGACCGGGTTTGTCGGGAACTCTTCCTCGCCCAGATACAAAGCCAAGACAGTTCGAACTGGCGCCTGCTGCCCCGAGGCAGTAGGGCACACCGACAACCATCCGACCACCGTTGCCGCGACGATGATCCACAGCCGCGGAAAGTTCGCGTGGCTCATTTCAGAATGACATTCGGGCGCCGAACTGAATCTGCCGGGACGATCCGGCCTCTCCTGTCGGAAGCCGTGTTCTGGTGATCTTACCGAAGGTTGGGCTGCCGACGATATTCCCCGGCGGGCCGAAATTGGGGTGGTTGAAGAGATCGAACACATCGACGCGGAACTGGAGGGCGACGTGGTCCGCGGGCCGCACGTTCTTGATGGCCGACAAATCCGTGTTGTTGAATCCCGGTCCAATGACCACGTTCCTGCCCAGATTCCCAAAGCGGTTGATGGCCACGAAGACCGATGGATCGAACCACCGGTCCACCGAACCGATGATGCGGACAGGTCCTGTGAGATCCGGACGAACTGTGTTCGGCGTGCCGGTCAGGCTCGCGTTGCTCGTCACGATATTCACCGGATTGCCGCTCTGCGCCTGCACGATGGTGGCGAGTTGCCATCCTCGCGTCAGCACGTGTCCGATGAACGGCAGGGCGTAGGTCGCGCTAAGAATGAACCGCTGACGCGCATCGAAGTCCGACAACCCGTATTGATTGGGAATGTCGAAGCTGTTTTGGACGGCGAAGCCCGAAGAGTTGAGAGAGTTGGTGTCGAGCGCCTTCGAAAGCGTGTACGAGCCGTTCACCTGCAGCCCCCGCGAGAGCCGCCTGGTCATCGAGATCCACCCACCGTGATAGTTCGAAAAGCCGGTGGTTTCGACCTGCGTGATGTTGCCGAGCGGAGTGCTCGGAAGAATCGTGCTTGACGACGAGAGTGCGTCAAAGGGACGAACGCCGTTTACTGGCTGATTCAGGTTGCGTGAGATTCGCAGATTGCTGCCATGCGAGCCCAGATATCCCACCGTGAAGGCGCTGTCGCGGCCGATTTGCCGCTGCACGTTCACCGTCCATGAATGTACGGACGCGTTCCGGAACTCGGGATCGACGGTTGCGGGCGCAAGCCCCGCGGGCTGCGTCGTCCCTACTGCGTTGGCGAGGGATATCTCTCCTGAGGCTGTCAGCGGCGTCGCGAAAGGAGGGTTCCCCGCGGTATCCCGCACGGCGGTCGTACCTGGCTCGTCGACCGTGCGCGTGTAGGCGGCGTGGACGACAGTCCGGCCGTCAGATGTGAGGTCCCAGGTGAGTCCGAGTCGTGGCTCGAAATTTCGATTGTTCTGCCGATAGATCGTGTCGCGATCCACGCCGACGCGCACGAGCGACGCCGTTGGCGCATCGAACACGATGAACCGGTTATCGCGCTCGGTCGGCGTCACGTGCCACTCGTAGCGCATTCCCAGTTCCAGCGTGATGTTGTCGGCTGCGGTAATCCGATCCTGGAAGAACAGCCCCAGGGCACGCTGATCGATGAGGCTCCGCCTCTCGCCGAGCGTGATCGCGAAGGCGTTGGCGGTCGCGGCGAGGAAGGCCTGGACGCTGGGGAAGTTGAACACGCCAGTGCCTTCGGCAAAGTTCTCGTTGATGAAGTGCCGATACTCGCCGCCGAACTTCATGAAATGCCGGCCGCTCGTGCGGGTCAGCGTGTCGTTGAGCACGTACGACGTGTCGGTGCGGCCCTGGGGAAGCGTTCCAGGTCCTCCGAAATTCAGGTCGCCCGCGACGATCATCTGCGGCAATCCGATCGAACGCGTAACTCCATTCCCGATTCCGAAATCGAGGGGGTTGAGCTTCGCCGCCGGAAACGTCCCGCCGATCAGAACGCTGCGCCCGAAGCGCGCTTCGTTCAGAAGCGCGCTTCCAAAGATGTGCGTCTCGTTGAGCGTCAGGATGCTCGCGCGAGGCCGCGACACTTGTCCGAAACCCGGAATGCTATTGCCTTGCGAGCCCGGTTCAATCGCTTTCACGCGCTGGGCGCCATAGAACCCCTGAATGCGATCGTTCTTGCCCGCGCTGTACCTGATATCGATCGTTGAGCGGTCGATGTTGGCTACGGCCGGCGCGGACCCGACGAATCGAGGTGTCCCATCCACGTCGAAAAAATTCGCGTGCGGAATCAACGGAATCAGCTGGCGAATGACCGGATCGGTGGCCGCCCCGCGCTGTTCGTCGGTCAGGACGAGACTGTTCATATCCACGCCCTGTCGCTGTCTGATGCCGTCGTACGAACCGAAGAAGAACGTTCGGCCGCGCCAGATCGGACCGCCCAGCGATCCGCCAAACTGGTTTCGCGTGAACTGATGGGGCTCGGGAGACGTGAACTCGAAGAAGTTGCGCGCATCGAACGCGTCGTTCCGCGCGAACTCGAAGACATCGCCGTGGAACGCGTCGGTGCCCGATCGCGTGACGATGTTGGCAATCGCGCCCGATACATGGCCGTGCTCGGGGCTGAGACCCGAGTTGTCGACCTTGAATTCCTGGATGCTCCCGACAGGCGGCTCGAATATGAGAGAGCCGAACGTCAGGTTGTTGGTGGAGACGCCGTTGACCAGAAACCCGACGGCTTCCTCACGATTGCCGCTGATATTGACTGCCAGCGCGCCAACTCCTCGGATCGGCCTCGTCGAGAACCCGGTCTGCGACGGCGCCACCGATCCAGGAACGAGCAGGCTAAGATCGATGAAGTGGCGGCCGTTCAACGGGATCTCCTGGATCTCCTGACGGGTCACCACATGGCCAACCGTGCTGCTGGCGCGATCAACGAGCGGTGATTCTGCGCGCACGACCACCGTTTCGTGGGTGTCGCCGACCCGCAGACGAAACTCGCGGACGATCGTGCGGCCTACCTCGAACGTCAGTTCCTGGATGACCTCGGATTGAAACCCTCGAGCCGCGGTGGTGACCTCATACGTCCCGGCCGGAATCGCCGTGACGTAGTACCGGCCTTCGGCATCGGACGAAACCGACCGCACGGACCCTGTCACGCGACTTCGTACCGTGATCGTGGCGCCCGAGACAACCGCTCCGGACTCGTCGAACACGCGGCCCTGGAGGGCCGCCACAGTTTGTGCGTCTGACGGGGCGGTGACGCGAAGGACGAGCAGAACTACCATCACGAGACGGCATCGCACAGTCCGCTCTGGCGAAAAACCTGATGAGCTTGCGTCGCCCTGCGTCGTTTCGTGCATGGCGTGAAGAACGTGGAACAGCGCGTACTACCCGGTTTTCCGCACAGACCGCGCCAAAGTGTCGCCCACCCGGGCGTTCACAACCGGGTCCGCTGAGTATGGCACGCAGCGCGCGAATCGGCGTCCAGATCGTCGACTCGGTCGCCGCGACAGCGAGATGCATACAATTCCCGGCTCGAGGCGAATTTCTGCCGACTATGCATAGCGGGAGTACGATCCGAGTTGTATTTTGAGAGTTGTGCCGGCTCTCAGTAAAGTAGCGGCATATGGAGCGCCCCCGTCTCCTGCTGGCAGACGACCACACGCTGCTTCTCGGTGCATTCGAGAAACTGCTGTCGGCCGAATGCGAGATCGTTGGTCAGGTAGGCGACGGGCGAGCGCTGGTTGCCGCCGCCGAGGCACTCAAACCCGATCTCATCGTCCTCGACATTTCGATGCCGCTCTTGAATGGCCTCGAAGCCGGACGTCAGATCAAGCAGAAGCTGCGGAACATCAAGCTCGTGTTCCTGACGATGAATGAAGATCCCAGTCTGGCGGCCGAGGCGTTTCGGCTCGGAGCGTCCGCCTACGTGCTGAAGCGCTCAGTGGCATCCGAGCTGACGACGGCGATACGCGAGGTGATGCAAGGGAGGTCCTACATCACGCCGCTGGTTGCTGAGGGCTTGGTCGAATCGCTGCAGCACGTCGACCAGCGCACACCGGGCGACGAACTGACGCCGCGTCAGCGCGAGGTCCTCCAGCTGCTCGCCGAGGGCAAATCGATGAAGGAAGTGGCCAGCGTGCTGAACCTCTCACCACGAACCGTGGCCTTTCACAAATACCGCATGATGGAACAGCTCAAGGTCAAGTCCATCGCCGAGCTCGTACAGTATGCCGTCAAGCACCACATCGTCTGAGTCGGCTCGCGTCCTCCTCGTCGACGACA
>DATJKH010000066.1:0-8133 GCA_035491715.1 Vicinamibacterales bacterium
TCTCGTACTCGTCTCTCGTCACGTAACCGATGTGCGGAGTGCTGATCACGGTGTCCATCGTGAGGAGCGGATGGCTGGGATCGCTCAGTGGCTCTTGCTCGAAGACGTCAACCGCGGCCATCCCGGGCCGCCCGGCTCGCAACGCGCGGACGAGCGCGTCAGGCTCAATCAGTTGCGCGCGGCTGGTGTTGACCAGTAGCGCGGTCGGCTTCATGCGCGAGAGGTCCGTCGCGGTCACGATGCCGCGGGTCTCGTTGACCAGACGCATGTGCAGCGATGCGACGTCACACTGTTCGTAGAAGGCGCGCTGGCTCGCTGCGACGTCGTAGCCGTCTCCCTGCGCTCGCCGCCTCGACGCCTCGCGCGCCCACACCAGCACGTGCATCCCGAACGCCTTGCCGTAGCCCGCCACGACGCCGCCGATTCGTCCGTAGCCGTGGATGCCCAGTGTCTTGCCCCGCAACGTATGGCCGATGCCCATTTGCCAGTGGCCCGCCTGCAGCGAGCGCATCTGCTGCGGAATCTGCCGCATTGCGGCCAGGATCAGGCCCCAGGTCAGTTCTGCCGCCGCGTAGGACGGGCTGTCCTGGTGCTGTCCGGACGACACGATCACACCGTGCCGCGTGCAGGCGTCGATGTCGATGTGCGGGTAGACGCTCCGCTGGCTGATCAGCCTGAGTTTCGGGAGTTGTTCGAGCAGCTGGGCGCGAATCGCGGTCCGCTCGCGAATGAGGACGAGAGCCTCCGTGTCTTTCAAGCGCTCGGCGAGCGCACCGGTCTCTTGGACATGATCGTTCCAGATCTCCACCTGGTGTCCATGGAGTCGGCGAAAGCAGGGAAGCGTCCTCAGCGTGTCGAAGTAGTCGTCGAGAATCGTGATCCGCATGCCACACCTCTTTCAACACTTTCAGGCGCGCAGGCCGGCGCATCTACCGTGAAGAACTCGCGCGGCGCTCACCTTTCGGAAGAATGAGAACCGACCGCGGTCGGCGAACGACACACCTGGTTCACGAGCGCGCCGAATATGAGCCGGCCGTCCTGCTTCATCACGATCCCGGTTGGACCCCCACTAACTCGCTCTGCCGCGGATCGAGGCTGGAGAGTCTGTCGAGCGCGGCGTCGAGGTCGAGCACATCGACTTCGGGAGGATCCATCACCACCTGCCCGTCTTGCAGCGGCACCCGCTGACCGCCGTCGCGCTTCGCCGCCCCGCGAGTGCGCGCGTGGTCGACAAGGATGCGCCGCATCACGTGCGCAGCAATCGCAAAGAAATGTGCCCGGTTCTGCCACCGGACCTGTCGCTGGTCGATCAGCTTCAGGTACGCCTCGTGGACAAGAGCGGTGGGCGCGAGCGAGTGCCCGCACTCCAAGCCACCAGCAGGTCTGTCAGCTCTGTGTTGTGCGTCATGCCCGGGCTGCGCCCGGTCTTTATATCAGAGCTCCTCGGAATGAGGCCGTTTTTCCTCGCCTTCCGCGTATCCAGATATGCCGGCATTGTTGCCCGCTGCGGATCTCAGGAGGCTACTCATGACGCGTACAGGAAGAGCGACCGGATCGCGACGGTTGACCGCGACATCGTGCTGTCGCCAGACGGCGGAAATCTGACATCGAACGACGTCGCCAGATTTCGCGATCTCGCCGGTAACCTGCTCGGCTCGCGCTGTGCGGCAGTCACTGGCACGCGGCTGAACGGTCGTGCCGACCTGATTCGTGAGATTGAAGAGTACGTCGCGCACAACCGTCACGCCGGAACCCTTTATCTGGACTGCCTCCGCGGCGACGATCGTCCGCAAGGTGCGTCACCGTGAACAAGCATGAGAGAACCGCAAACTCGACGGTCAACTGTATCGAAGCGTCCGAACGCGTTCGTCGAATTCGTTACTTGCGCCCCGCTGTTTTTGCTGGCATTGGAACCGTGGGCACCATGATGTGCGCGTACTTAGTCCCCTTCCACATCACCCAAGGCCCACCGTTGTGCGGATCGGTTGGCAAGGCCGCCAATTGATTCGTGTCGGGCGTCAGCACCATCAAGTGGGCAGGGCTGACGACCCACTGGTTCGCCGCAGTAGGAGCCAAAGCAAACGGGTCGGTATTGCTCGCACCTTTGTCGCCCTTCAGCATGTAAGCGATACCGACGCTCTTGATCTGCGGATCCTTCTTGTTTATCCAGGCGTCGACCCAGCCTTGCCACTCCTTGTCGAGGCACATCACCTCGGGATGCGCCATACACACCCATCCGTTGGTCCCGGCCCGCAGTTGCATCATTTTGCTATCGGCGCCCGGTTCGACCACGGCGGCGTCCTTGGTCAAGTCAGCGGGCCCCGCGCTCAGCGCGAGCTTAATCTTCGCGTCAGACGACATGGCTTTGTTGGTCGCGGCCTGATGCGCGGACGCGGGTTTCGCGGGCTCCTGAGCAACGAGCGACAAGCTCACCGCGGCGAAACACCCGATCAACCATGCGACACGTTTATGCATGACTTCCTCCAGACAGGCGAATGTCAGAGTGTCGCGAGCCACCGCGCCCACGATCTCCGGAACGCGTGTCATTCAGACTGCGCACTGCGTGACAACGAATCAAGCGGCAAACGGCGCATGTCGCACTGTGTCGTGCATTGTCGTCCCGCCCGTCGAGGCCGGGGTTGAAGACACGGCCGACCTATGGTTCACTGCCCGAAACAGTGACGTCCGTGTCATGAATGCCTCAGGCCGTATCAGGCTGGACTCGTGGAAGGGGATCGCCGGTTACCTGAAGACCTCCGTACGCACCGTTCAGCGCTGGGAAAAGTACGAAGGCCTTCCAGTGCACCGGCACGCGCATGCGCGGCAAGACACCGTCTATGCCTACACAGACGAGATTGAGGAATGGCGGTCGGATCGCAATCGACACGGCACGAAGGGAGGAACGCCGCGCTCGACAGCAATCGCATTCCTGCAAGCCGAACTCGCGAGCGCTTCTTCCGTGCCGCCGGGTACCGCCTTGCGATCCATGCAAGGGCGATTTCTTCGTCGCGACGATGAACTTCGAATCCTGCAGGAGAACCTGGACGCTGTTCGAGCCGGCGGGGTTCGTGCTGTATGTCTGACCGGCGAGCCCGGTGCCGGCAAGACGACCTTGCTTGAACAGTTCGTCTCCGGGATTCAGACCGCGCCAGGACAGCTCGTGACGTTCTCCACCTGTTCCCAGCGGCTTGCTAGCGCTGAAGCATTTCTCCCGCTGCTCGACGGTCTGGACGGTCTGACGTGCGCCGGCGAGGACGCAGCCATCACGCGGTTGCTCAGAGCGATCGCGCCAACTTGGTATGTGCAGATCGCTCCTCTATGGTCCACTGCGGATCTGGCATTCGCATCCGTGTTGGAGCGGGCCCGGGCAGCGTCACCGGAACGGGTGAAGCGTGAACTCGGCGCTTTCGTCGCCCACATCACAGCCGTGAGCCCGCTCGTCGTCGCAATCGACGATTTCCACTGGGCGGACGCGTCCACCGTGGAGGTGCTCGCCTACCTCCTGAGCAAGCCCGACCTCGAGCGCCTTCTTCTTGTGTGTGCGTACCGGCAGACCGAGATGACACTCTCGGCACATCCTTTCGTCTCCGTCCGTCACGAGTTGATGAAGCGCCGTATCCTCGTCGAGGTGCCATTGCGGCGCTTCAGCCTACAGGAGACAGCGTGCTATTTCGACCTCGTGTTTCCGGAGAACCGTTTCCCGAAGGAACTACCCGAAGTCGTCCAGGCCCGAAGCAACGGCAATCCGTTGTTCGTGAGCGAGATCGCCCGCGACCTGATGGAGCGTGGCGCAGTGCGGCGGCACGAAGGGTGGTGGTGCATCGACGCGTCCCTCGACCAGGTGCGTAGCTCGCTGCCCTTGTCCATTCAGAGCGTCATCGAACGCAAACTTGCGCAGCTCGACGGCGAGGATAAGCTCCTGATGATGGCGGCGTCGCTTCAGGGTATGGAGTTCGACTCAAGGCTCGCGGCGATCGCAGCCGGATGCCCAGTCTCCGACGCAGAGCAGCGGCTGGCGCGACTAGAGTCGGTTCACTCGCTCATCACGCCCGTTGGCGAAAGCGATCCCGGAGATGCCATTCCCGGCCAGCGTTATGCCTTCGTCCACATGCTGTATCAGGAAGCCTTCCAGACGGCAGTCACGCCGGCCCGGAGAGCTGAATGGAGCCGGCTGATTGCCAACGCTCTCGCCGAATTGAACAAGGCCGATCCTTCGAGAGTTGCGGCGGAACTGGCAATGCACTACGAGGCCGGGAGGGATTTCCACCGAGCTGCGCAGTGGTTCCTGCAGGCGGCCCGCAATGCGGCGCAGGTGTACGCCAATCACGAAGCGGCCGATCTGTGCAAACGGGCGATTACCAATGCGGACCGCCTCGAAACCGGACTTCGGAACGGCGTGGTGTTGGACGCCGCGATGCTCAGCGCCGAACTGCATCTCAACGTCAGCGCATTCGAGAATGCGGTCGCCGACTTTGGGCTGGCGGAAAAGGCCGCTTCGGACGCCGGACTGGTCGAGGCACAGGTCGACGCGATCTGCGGCGCCGCTCTCGCGCTGTTCAATCTGAAGCGGACCAGTGAGACGCGTGCGCTGGGGTTCAAGGGTTTGGACCTCGCACGTGTTTCCGGGAGCGAGACCGCCGTCGCGTCCTCCCACATGGTGGTCGCGATGGAGCGCATGTGCGTGGGCGACCTCGGTGCGGCGGAACGCTGGAGCACCTCTGCGCTGCCGGTGCTGCAAAACGACGTTCGCACGCCGGTTCCGCTGCACGTGATTGAAGGCGTGGGGTACGGGGCGGCCCTGCACGGCTGGCGCCTGGAGTACGAGGACGCGTTTCCACCTTGTGAGTGGGCGCTCGCGAAGGCCCGTGAGCGTGGATCCAACTTTCACATCGTCTGTCTGCTGTTCATTCGCGGCATGGGCTTCGGTAACTTCGGCCGCCTCTCGGATTCACTGGCCGATCTCCGCGAAGGTATGCGACTCAGCGAGATCAATCATGAGCGGTACTGGCTGCCGCGGCTGCCCAACACGCTGGCGTGGTTGCACAGCGAGATGTTCGATGTCGAGGAGGCGCTGCGACTGAATCGTGAGGGGAGCGTCATCGCGCGTGAGATGAACTTCCCCGAAGGGGACGTGAACTCGGAGATCAACCTGGCACTCAACTATCTCAGTCTCAACGAACCGAATAGTGCCCGCGAGCATCTCGCCGCAGCCGAGACGTTGCTGGCCCAGGACGAGTGGTTTCGCTGGGTGTATACGATTCGCTTCCAGGCCGCGTATGCCGAGTATTGGTTGATGAAGGGCGATCCTGGCGAAGCGGCTCGATATGCAACGGCATCGCTCAATCTCGCCGGCGGCACACGCCGGCGCAAACACATCGCGTGGGCGCGCAAGCTGCTCGGCGACGTGGCCGCCATGGAGGACCGACCGCGAGAGGCGGCTGCGCACTATCAGGCGGGGCTTTCCGAGTTGGAACGTCACCCGTGTCCGTCCGTTCAGTGGAAGATTCTGGCTGCCCTTGCGGCCGTTCACATCAAGCTCCACCAGCCCCGGGAAGCCGAGGAGTCACGTGCAGCGACACGACGTGCGCTCCGTGAACTCGCCGGATCGATCAGGGAGGCTCCTCTGCAGAATCGGTTCACAGGATCGAGAGTTGTGCGCGAGTACGGCGTCGCCTGATCGCGCCATCGCCCACACGATCGTCTCGCCGATCCGCTCCAGCGCGATCGCTGTCGATCGCCAGCCGCGTGATCTCTTCAAGCGTGCTCGGTGTCGTCATTCGCGGCCCTATCCAGATCGGGTTCAGATCCCTGCGCTCTTCCTTGGACGATGACGACTGATGCACTGTGAATCAAGCCCAGAGTTCGAGGTGGTGACGCTCGCGCACACGACCTTTCACCGCAGAATGAAGCGCGGCTCCTTCATGCATCTGTGGCGCGACGGTATACTTGAAAAACCCGTAAGTGATCGCGGCACATTCGGGGACGTATCACAATCGCCACGATTCGGTCCGGTCGCGACTGCAAGTTGTTGATTCTCAATGGAGAAATGTCCGAGTGGTTGTCCGCCTACGCGGCGAAGCCGCTACGGCGAGACATCTCGCCAGAGCTCGCGATGAACGCAACGCGAGCGGAGGCGGATGAAGGAGCACGCTTGGAAATCGACTCCAGCCGCGCGTGCTGACGCACACCAAATCCCACCAACGCACTCTCGATCAACGACTTCACGCGACCACGATGTGCGTCCCTGTGTCCCCGTAAACGGCGGTGTTTACCCAGCTCTTTGCGGGTCATCTGACACAGTGCTGACACGATTCCGATTTGCACTTCCGTGGACGCACATCGATTCGTATCCCGGTGTACCACGACGTTCGGAATTCGTGTGACACGCTGACGCGCTGCCTTGGCGACGTCGGCGCCGCGCAGCTCGTCCGGGTTCTTGACCACACCATGCTACTGTTACGCCCGTGCCAACGGAGCGTGGCCGGGCCCCCACTGGCGCCGTGCAGCTGCGCACACGGCTCGACCGCTTCGCGTTCCATCCGCGACTGTCGTTCCACGAACCGGTCCCGATCAGGTGGATCCGCGGCAGTGCCCAGATGCAGTCGAGCATCACGATCACGACCGCGCAGTAGGCCTTCTGGCGCACCCGTGCCGGCGTGATGCTCGCGATCATGCGAGCGATGCAGGTCGGCATGCTGGCGTTGGCCTTCATTATCGATGTGACCCGGTCTTCCGCCGTTCGCCGCGCAGAGTACAATCCCGCTGGCAGGGTCGCTCCATGTTCCGGCTCCACAAGTGGTATCTGGACGTCGTCACCCACACCGGTGATGTTCTAATCCTCTACGCCGGCACGGTTGAATGGGGACGCATTGCGTTCGACTATGCCTCCGTTCTCCAGTACCGCGACGGCGTCACGCGCGACGTGCAGAGCGTCCGGCGTGTCGCGCAGCCGCGGCTCCAAGCGGACGCAGTCACATGGCGCAGCGGACCGCTGCGAGTAGAGGGCCAGTGGATCCGCGAGGCTCAGGAGATTGAACGGACGCTCGTGAACGGTCCTGACGGTCTCATCAACTGGACCTGCCACATGCCGCGCGCCCAAGCCACCGTTCAGTTTCAGGGAGAAAAGATTGCCGGACTTGGCTACGTCGAGAGCCTGACCCTCAGCATCCCACCGTCGAAACTTCCGTTTCGCACCCTTCGATGGGGACGTCACTTGTCGGATCGGCACTGGCTCGTGTGGATTGACTGGGCCGGTTGCGGCGATCGGCGTTGGATCTGGATGGACGGTGAGGAGCAACCAGGAGCTGCGCTCGTCGACGGCGCTCCGTCACGCCTGAACGGCGGAGCGCGGCTGCGCCTTTCGAGCCCGCGAGACGTTCGCGATCGCAACGTGCTCGAGTCGCTGACAGGAGTGCCTGCGGCGATGACGCGGCGCATGGCCGGAAGTCTCGCGAGCCTGCACGAGCACAAACAGGTCAGCCGGAGCTCGCTTGTGATCGCGGACCAGGCAATCGATCATGGGTGGGCGCTGCACGAGGTGGTGACACGATGAGGCTCGCACGCCTCGCGTACGGCGCAGTATTCGTCGTCTTTCTGCCGGTTGGACTCCTGCTGTGGGCGCGCGCCACGAGCCCGCTCGTCCGGCTCCCGGTCATTTACGTTCCGGAAGCTGGCGCAGCCCTGGCGACGCTCGGTGTTCTCCTCATCGCCGCAGGCATCCGAGACATGATCGTGCTCGGCGGCGGACTACCCATGAATGCCTTCCCTCCGCCGCACCTCGTGCGCACGCGGATTTATCGATGGGTTCGTGACCCGATTTACATCGGCTTCGTTCTCGTCTGCGCCGGTGTGTCGATCGCTGCCGGCTCTCCCGCCGGACTCTGGATTGTGACGCCGGTCACGGCGCTGGCCTGTGCCGCCCTCGTGTATGGCTACGAGCGGCATGATCTGCGACGGCGGTTCGGTAAAGATGCGTTGCAGCCTCCCGTGCTTTCCATTCCACCTGATGACGATAACGCGGCCAGTGCAACGCATCGCGCCGCGGTCTTTCTCTGGGTTTTGATCCCATGGGTCGTAATCTTCTATGCCGTGCAAGCGCTCGGCCGCCAGGCCGGCGCGTTCGGGACGATGCTG
>DATJKH010000067.1:0-4644 GCA_035491715.1 Vicinamibacterales bacterium
GTGCTCGACTTGGTGAAGCCGCGTGCCTTCTCATAAATCAGGTCGAGCGTGAGCTGTTGCGACTCCCGGTCGTAGAGCGCGACCCCGATGTGATCGGCGTCGACGATTCGCTGCACTGCAGCACAAATCGCCTCGAGCAGCGCCGGATATTGACGTTGTGAGACGAGAAGATTGTTGATGTCGAGGAGGAACCGCAGCCGATCCCGATCCTCGCGGACCTCGCGTCCGTAACGCTCGGCCTGTTCGCGGTTCCAGCCATTCTCGAGCGCGACGGCGACACCTGCCGCGACGTGTTCCATGAACGCGACGATGTCTTGGGTGTAGACGGTACTCGAAGAGCTGCCGAAGCTGAGCACGCCCACCTTCTGATGCGCGGTCGTGAGCGGCAACCAGCACGTCGTCTTTCGCCCCTGAGCGCGAATGAATTCGAGTGTTGGATGCAGCGCGCCCGTCTCGGGGATAGGAATGACGGTCGCCTTTTGACTCCTCAAGACCGCTGCCGCGGGCCCGTGCTCGTTGATCGTGGCCGTCACGATCGGTGGCGTCAGCTGACGCGGCTCGACCACGACGAGCCGCAGCAGCTCGGACGACGGTTCGTGCATCACGAGCGCGAGATAGTCGAACGGCACCAGCGGATGCAGTTCGTCTGCCAGCACGTCAAACAGCTCAGAGATTGTCTGGTGACGCGCCAGTGTTTGCGAGATCCGCAGCAGCGCGTCGTAGCGCGCGAGATGTGCCGATACGACGGCCGTTTCGTGCGACATGGGGAACCTGTTTGGGACTGAGCGGGGCGACTGATCGCATGTTGCGATCGCGGGGCGAAGGTGTCAAGGAGGCGATCCGGTTGACAGTCGTTTCAAAAGAAGCTACCTTGTGATAGAAAGGTAGCTGTCTAGGACATGGGCCTGCCGGAGAAATTCGCGTCGATTCGAAAGGGATTGCTCGAATTCCTGATCCTCAAGATCGTCGCCGCCGACAAGGTCTACGCCGCAGACATTCTCGAACGACTGAGCGACACGGAATTCGCGACGCAAGAGGGAACGCTGTATCCACTCCTGAGCAAGATGCGCCGCGACGGTCTGCTCGACTACGAGTGGCAGGAGTCGGACGCGGGTCCGCCGCGCAAGTACTACGAGCTGACTGGCAAGGGGAAGTCGCAACTCGGAGAACTGGACGACTACTGGAAACAGCTGAACACGACCGTGACGAAGCTGGGACGTTAGCCATGCAGAAAGTCATCAGCATCAACCTCAACGGCAACGCCTACTCGCTTGATGAAAGCGGCTACGACGTCCTGCGCGAGTATCTCGAGACCGCCGAGCGCGCGCTGGCAACCAATCCCGACCGCGCGGAGATCCTGTCCGACCTCGAACAGGCGATCGCCGAGAAGTGCCAGCGATTTCTCGGGCCGCAGAAATCCGTGGTGAGCGCGAGCGAAGTCGATCAGATCGTCAAGGAAATGGGACCGATCGAGGCTGCATCGGAGGAGGATGCCACCAACGGCACGAATCAGAACGCCGATGGCAAACACGGACCACATGCCGCGCCACCACCGAAGCGGTTGTACCGCAACCCCGACGGCGCGATGATCGCCGGCGTGTGCAATGGGCTTGCGTCTTATTTCGGCATTGACGTCGCACTCTTCAGGATCGGGTTCGTCCTGACGGCACTGATCAGCAAGGGAGCGGGCATCCTTATTTATGTCGCGATGATGTTCATCGTCCCGGAGGCGCGCACGGGTGAGGAACGCGCGGCGGCGGGCGGTGCGCCGTTCAGCGCCAAAGAAGTGATCGAGCGGGCGAAGAGACAGTATGACGAGGGTGCCCGACACTGGCGACGGCACTGGCGCCAGCAACAGCGGCATTGGCGCCGTTACGGGTGGGCGCCAGGACGTGGAACCGGCTACGCCCCTCCACCGTGGACCGTCGCGATCGCCCCGGTGTTCGCTTTTACTCATCTCGCGCTCTTCCTGCTGTTGGCGACGATGATGATCTCGCTCGTCAACACCGGCCGGATTCTCACATGGCACCTGCCGGAAGACGTGCCAGCCTGGGCGGGAGTCTTGATCCTCCTCGTCGGCTATCAGATCGTGGTCTCGCCGATTCGTGCGATCCAGCATTGGTCGTGGACGCTTCCCGGTCCCGGGCAGCCAGGCTTATATGCGTTCTGGAACGCAGCCATCTGGCTAACCGGCATGGCGGTCGTTGTCTGGATCGGCTCGCATCACCTCCCGGAGATCCAGGAATTCATCCGCCGCCTGCCAGAGCTGGCGCGCCAGTTCGCGGAAGCCGTGCGAAATCTCGTGACTGGACCGCGCTGAGGCCGGACATCCCCGTCAGTGCTACCATGCACGTTCACTGATCACGGAGGCAGGTCTATGCGTCGACTGACTGTTTCGCGGCTGAAGGTGATGCTCGTGCTGGCGCTGGCTCTCGTCGTGCCTGAGCAGGCATTCGGACCGCCCACCATGCAGGCGGCTCAGGCCCCGACTCAGATTCCGGCTTCACCACCGTCGCCATCGACGACACCGCCGGCCCAACCGACGCAAATACCGCTCGAGCTCTTCAAGGTGCCGGACGGATTTGAGGTGACATTGTGGGCGACGTCGCCGATGCTGCGGAATCCCACCAATATCGACATCGATCGTGATGGCCGCATCTGGGTGGCGGAAGGCGTTCGCTACCGCCAACATCACGCTCGTCAGCCTGAGGGGGATCGCATCATCATCCTCCAGGACACCGATGGCGACGGTAAAGCGGACAAGACGGATACGTTCGTTCAGGAGCCGGCGCTGATCTCACCATTGGGGGTCTCGGTCATTGACAACAAGATCATCGTCGCGCAACCGCCCGACCTCATCGTCTATACCGACGTCGATCGCAACCTTCGCTTCGATCCGGCCGTCGACAAGCGCGAGGTGCTGCTGACCGGTTTCATGGGGATCAATCACGACCACTCGCTTCACTCGGTCACGTTCGGCCCCGACGGCAAGTGGATCTTCAATGCGGGCAACACCGGCGGCATGTTCACCGATCGATCCGACAAGACGTTTCGAATCTTCGGTTCGTACCGCCCGAACCCGGTCGGTCCTTTCCCGAATCCCTGGAACCCTGCGGAGTACGCGGGCAAGCCGAGTGATGATGGCCACGTCTACGTCGGTGGGTTCTCGGTGCGGATGAATCCGGATGGCACCAACGCCGAGATCATCGGATCCAACTATCGCAACAGCTACGAGCAGGCGGTGAGTTCGCTTGGCGACGTGTTTCAAAACGACAACGACGATCCGCCGGCATGCCGTGTGAGCTGGGTGATGGAGTACGCGAATTTTGGTTACTCCTCGAACGATGGCCAGCGAACCTGGCAGGCCGATCGGCGTCCCGGTCAGACGATTCCGGTTGCGGAGTGGCGACAGGACGATCCCGGCATCGCGCCGACGGGTGACGTGTATGGCGGCGGTTCGCCGACTGGCAATGTGTTCTACGAGAACGGCGCGCTCGGACCGGCGTGGGAAGGCACCTTTTTTGCCGCCGACGCAGGACGGAACGAAGTGTTCGCGTATCAGCCCAAGCGGCAGGGCGCCGGGTTCGATCTGAAGCAGCAGATCTTTTTGACATCGAACCCAGACCGCAAGTACGCCGGTTCGGACTTTGTCATGCAGACGACCGGAGTCACGCGTGCCATCGGCACGATGTTCCGGCCTTCCGATGTGGCGATCGGTCCTGACGGCGCGATGTACGTCAGCGACTGGATCGATGCGCGCGTCGGCGGTCATCAGGATCTCGACGACAGCCTGTCGGGCGCGATCTATCGAATCGCTCCGAAAGGCTTCGTGTCGAGAGCGCCGAAGTTCGACGAAAAATCAATCGATGGGCTCATCACGGCCCTCCGATCTCCGGCGGTGAATGTCCGCGCGATCGGATTCGAAGGATTGAAGGCGCGCGGGGCGGCGGCGGTGAACGCGGTTGCGGCGCTGCTGAACGATCCCAACATTTATATGCGCGGCCGGGCGATCTACTTGCTCTATCAGCTCGGTCCGGAAGGTCAGAAGCGCGCAGGAGCGCCTGAGTCATTGACCGATCCGGTGCTGAAGATCACCGCCTACAGAGCCATGCGGCGCGCGAATCTCGACGTTCTCCCAGTAGCCGCGCGTCTTGCGCGCGATGCTGATGCCGGCGTTCGCCGCGAAGTCGCGCTCTCGCTGCGCGATCAGAAAGCGCCCGCCGTGCTCGACATCCTGGTCGACATCGCCAAGGGATACGACGGACAGGATCGCAGTTACCTCGAGGCGTTCGGAACCGGAGCGTCAGGAAAAGAAGCGGCGCTCTACGATCGCCTGAAGCCACTGCTTGGCTCGAACGATCCGATGGCATGGTCGCCGGCATTCACGCGAATCGCGTGGCGGCTGCATGTGCCGGCGGCGGTCGCGGATCTCACCGCGCGCGCGAAGTCGTCGACCTTGCCCCTCGAGGCCCGCCGTTTCGCGCTCGATACGCTGGCCTTCGTCACCGATCCCGCGGCGGCAAAGGCGATGCTCAGTTTCGCGGAGCCGAATAACGCCCTGCGCGAGCCGGCGACCTGGTGGTTGCTCAATCGCATGGGGAGCGACTGGGCAGCACCCGAGTACGGCCTGCGTGCCGCACTGAA
>DATJKH010000068.1:0-20880 GCA_035491715.1 Vicinamibacterales bacterium
CAAATGGAAGACCCATCCTCGCCTACGTCGGTACTTACAGCTCGCGGGGAGGACAAAACCGCGGGCAAGGAATTCACGTTTTCGAGCTGAATACTTCGAGCGGCGCACTGACGGCCAAGGAGATTGTGAGGTCCGAATCCAACCCGACGTGGCTAGCGTTCAATCGCAATCACACCCATCTCTACTCCGCCAACGAGCTCGCCGATCCGAGTACGGGATCCGGATCGGTCAGCGCCTACGCCGTGGATCGCGCGACCGGCTTGCTGACGCTGCTCAACTCCGTGAGCTCGGAAGGTGCCGGCCCTGCTCATATGAGCATTCATCCGGGCGGGAAGTATGCGCTTGTCGCGAATTACGGGGGCGGCTCGGTCGCAGTCCTGCCAATTCAGGCAGACGGGCGACTCGGTTCGGCGTCAGACGTCAAGCGCCATCAAGGCACGGTCGGTCCGATACAGCCATCGAGCGCTCCGGCCGGCAGCTTCGCAATCAGCGGCCACGATCGACCGCACGCGCACATGATCGAAGCAGATCCGTCGGGCCGATTCGTTCTTGCCGCCGATCTCGGACTCGATGAGATCCGGATCTGGCGATTCGACGACGCGAAGGGAGCGTTGGTGCCGAACGACCCGCCGTCGGTCGCGGTGCCACCAGGCGACGGTCCCCGCCATTTCGCGTTCCATCCGAATGGACGCTGGCTCTACTCGCTGCAGGAGGAAGCGTCGACGATAATTACTTTCGAGTTCGATGCATCGAGTGGGCGCGTTCGCGACACACAAACGGTCTCGACGTTGCCGCGCGGATTTGTCGGCACGAACTTCACCTCCGAGATCGCACTCTCACCAGACGCGCGGTTCGTTTACGTGGCCAATCGCCTGCACGATTCCGTGGCGTGGCTCTCGATCGGAGCCGACGGAACGCTGACCTGGGCCGGTGAGGAGTGGACGCGCGGCGATTACCCACGAAGCTTCACTATTGATCCGTCCGGCGCGTTTTTGTTCTCGTGCAATCAGCGATCGGACGCAATCGCCAGTTTCCGCATCAACCAGAAGTCGGGAGCGCTGACGTTCACCGGGCAGTACACACCGGTCGGCTCGCCGGCGCAGATTGTCTTTCTGAGTTAATCGCTCAGACCTGCGAATAGGCCGCCGGCCGGAGAAAAACCGTCGTGATGTTCGACACGATCTCGGCGTCGGCGTAGCCGGGCGTCGACGACAGTTTTTTCCAGTCCGCGTTGTTGCGGAAGTTGTCCCAGCTCTTCTCGCGGCCGGCCATGTTCTCGTGCACGAGCATGTATATCAGGCTCGGTATTCGCGAGCCGGCGAGCGTGCGCGCGAAGAACACCGGTGTCAGTCCGCACGCGCGGAAGATGTCGACCTCGCCCATCTCGGCAAACATTCGAACCTTCGCTCGATGCGCCCGCTCGTTGTGGCTCTCGTAGGTGCGGAGCTCGAAGAGCCGCGGCCCTTTCGCGGCGGTCGCCGCCGGCACCTCGACCCTGGGCACATTTGGGAAGGCGGTCAGCAGTGAGACCTCCTGGCGCAGGTAGACGGGATCGGTCGCCGGCGCGTTGAAGTATCCGGCCGCAGCCTTGATGAACGCCTCGTCGCGTTCGAGCCTGGTCTCAATCGAGGCCAGGCTGTCGAGCGACGCCGATGGCGTCAGTACGAACACCATCGGTGTCGGAAGTCCGAACGTCACCTCGAAGACGCCAATCGGCGAATGGCCGAGTCGGTTGAGAGCTGGAATTGCCGCGTTCTGCAGGTAGTCAGCGAGACGTCCGAGCTGAGTACCGTTGCGAAGAACGTACTGCCGCCAGACATACAACTCTGGAGTCCTGGTCGCGCTGTTTTGCGTCTGCGCGCTCGAAGCGTTGCTCGTGGCGGCCATGAATGTGGCGCCAAGTGTCGATGTGATGAAGTGGCGTCGGTGCATCTGCGCAGTGTATGCGATCAGAACTCGAGGAGAGAGGCTTGTCATCACGCGGTATGAGCCGAGACGCTGATTCGCATCGGCTGCATCTGACCATACGTCAACGTTCGCCACACCCATTCCGCCGGTCCGAAACGAAAACGTGTGAGCCACCATCCGCTGAACGCCATCTGCACCGCAAAGATGATCGGCGCAAGAACCACGCACCAGGCCGGACCGACTTCGCCGTACATGCCGAAGCCGACGCCGGTGAAGAGTAAGAGATACAGCACAGACTGCGTCAAATAGTTCGTCAAGGCCATGCGGCCAACGGGCGTGAAGTACGCAAGCCGCCGGCGCCAGGCATCGCTCCGGTGAAACAACAGAACGAGCCCGATCAAATAGGTGAAGGCCAGCGCAAGAATGCCGGCTTCTTCGACAGGCTGGAACGCGTGCACCCAAAAGGCATTGCGTCCGATCACATTCGCCTGCTGAAACTCCTCGATCAACATGGCCGTGCCATTGCCGATGACGCCTGCGGCAAAGGTCCACGGAAGCAGACGCCGCAGCGCCGGGCAAAGTTCGCTCGTGCGCAGAGCCCAGTTTCGTCGACCCACGTACAGTCCAAAAATGAATCGTGCGAACACTTGCGGCAGTAGAAACAGTCCCACGCCGCGTTCGACAATATCGCGATAGTAAAACGATGCATTCTCGCGCGCGATAGCGCGGTAGGACGTGCCGTCAAAAATCGCAAGCTTGCGTTCCTTCTCGGCGTCCCGAATCTCGGCGTCGGTCTGCGGGTGGTCAAGTGTGACCGGGGTTGGTGGCGTCACATCGACTGTTGCGCGCGCGAAAAGCGCGAGGGTCAAGGCCAGCGTGATCAGGAGGCGCGTGTTCCAATGTCTAACAATCAGGAGCCCGAACCCCCCGATCGCATAGACGAGCAGAATGTCGCCATACCAGACCAGAGCGATATGGAGTAAACCGATGACTGCGAGAATCGATACCCGCCGCGTGTAGACCGCGACGACGTTGTAGCCGCGCGCCTCGGCGCGGGACAACTGAAGGACAAAACCCAATCCGAACAGAAACGAGAATAGTGTGTAGAACTTGTGGTCGACGAACAGCACCACCAGGTGTTCGGCGATCCGATCAAGCGGTGCCGTGGGCAGCTGTGAGAGTCGCGTATCCGTGAGTAGAACGTCTGTGGTAATCCAAACCAGATTCGCGAGCAGCACACCAAACAGCGCGAAGCCGCGAACAACATCAATCAGGTCGATGCGTTCGTGAAGGGAGACAGGATGCGGACTCTCACCGATTGTCGGCCCTGAATCCATTACTACTTCTCAACGACGTCGTAATCCGTGATCAGGTTGTCGCCGGTCACGTGCACGAGGACGTTCCGAGAACGCTGAGCGGTTTCCACTCGATAGAACATCACCTTCGCGACCGTACTGCCGTGCCGCTCGATCCGGCGGCCGGTCACGTCTTGCGATGACAAGTACGTGACTTCACGGACGCCTGCCAGTTGCCGCGCCGGCGCGGCGGAGAGCTCCGTGCGGGCGCCGGTAGTGAGGTGCGGGACGCTTCGGACGGCTTCGCCACCCTCCGCGAATGCGCGAAGAGCCGCGTCGACTGACTTGGTGAACGACGGATCAGGATCACTCGCGGGTTTCACCGAAGCGAAGAGGGGACCGATGCGCGGGATCGTCCGTTCTGTTCCGCTGGCCATCCAGGCGAGGCCGCTCACCGCGCCGGTCGAATCGCGGGCGATTCCGAAGCTGACATTGCGCTGGGTCGAGCCGAATCGATTGCCGCCGATGAAGACGAATTCCTCGTCCGGCAAACCGTCCACGTCGGTGAACAGACTCGCACCGGCTGCAGCGAGCGTCAGCATGTTGTTGTTGGAGAGTTCATAGCGTCCCGTGACGATCTCGAGCGGCATGTCGGGCGCCATGCCTTTCGTCGCGGCGGCAGCGGACCCGGCTCGGGGAGGCCAGTGGTACTTACGTCCGACGGCGGCGCTGATGCGATTCATCATCCCTGAGTTGTCGTTCGCGTTGATCATGACGACGAGACCCTGACCGGTTTCGGCGAACGCCAGCATCATCGCGTCGAACCCCTCATCCCGCCCGTTGTGCCCGAACGTACGCGCAGCGCCAGTGCCCGAGAGTCCCAGGCCGAGACCGTAGTTGCTTTGCTTCACGTCGGTGAGCTGCTCCCGGGTCATGGCCTGCGATAGACCCTTGTTCGATTTGCCAGCGAGGGACTGCTGGATTTCGATCGCGAACCGCGCGAGGTCAGTAGGCGTCGTCCAGAGGCCGGCTGCTGCCATCTCGGGATACACGTGCCACTTTCCGGAAACCGGCGAGCGATCAGCGTAGTGGCCCGATGCGGTGAGCGCCGCACGATTGGCAGGCAGCGGTTGCTGATACGTGCTGCTGGTCATGCCCAGGGGCGCAAGCACGCTGTCGCTCATGTACTGATGGAACGGCTTTCCGGTCACATCCGCGACCAGCAGCTGCATCACCGTGTAGCCGCCGCCCGAGTACCTCGCGAGGTTCCCCGGCACAACATTTACGCGCACCGCCTCGGTGTTGCCCTTGCCGTCGAGGACCTCGACCACAGATGGCATCTTTTCGGTGACGTCGTATCCCGGAAAGCCGTGCACGGTGAGGCCGGCGGTGTGGCTGAGAAGCCCGCGCAATGTCACTTTCTCGGTTCGCGTGAACTCGTTCTCGGGGACCTTCCAGCTTTTCAGCTTGCCGTTGACGTCCTCGCCGAGCGACAGGACGCCCTGTTCGACGAGCTTCAGCGCGCCCATCGCCGCGACCGGCTTGCTGATCGATCCTGCTTGAAACAGCGTGTCGGTTGTAACCGGGGCCCCGCCTCTGCTCGTGACGCCGTACGCGCGCGCCTCGATCTTTCCGTCCTGGATGATCGCGAGCGACAGCGCGTTGATCTCACGCTGTGCCATTTGGGTCTTGATGAACGTGTCGAGATCATCGGAGGGTCGCGGCCCGATCGCGAGCGACAGAAGTGCGACGGCCGCGAACGCGACGGTGCGAGCGATGAACGTCATGACGAAATCTCCGCGACTTGTCCCACGGAGTCTACAACAGAGCTCTTCGTGCTCAGCCATTTTCAATCGTGAATTGAACGAGTGCGTCCACCGCTGACGTACAATCCCGCCAGGGGTAGTGAGGAGGTCACATGCGCGTGTGCGCTCGACATTTCCAGCAAGGCCTGATTGCTCTGGCAGGCCTCATCATTGTCGCGTCAGCGGGAACTTCGGCACGAGCGTTTCCCGAGTTCATTCAGCTCCCGGCCGACTTCGGTCCTGAAGGGATTGCCGTCGGAAACGGATCGACGTTTTACGCGGGATCGCTTGCGGCGACGACACGCGGGCAGATCCTGGTGGGAGACTTGCGAACCGGCGAATTCGCCACCCTGGCGGCTTCCGACGGCGTGCCAGCAACCGGGCTGAAGCACGATCCGAGGAGCAACCTGTTGTTTGTCGCGCGTGCCGGCAGCGGCATGGGCACCATCTTCAATGCCGAGTCCGGTGACGTTGTCGCTTCGTATCAGTTCAAGACCGCGCCGACGTTCATCAACGACGTCGTGATCACGCGTGAAGCGGCCTACTTCACCGACACCCAGGCACCATTCCTCTATAAGGTGGCACTCGGACCTGCGGGCGAGCCAGCAGAGACCTTCACTGCGATTCCACTTCCCGGCACGTTCAGGACCAACGGTATCGCGGCGACGCCGAACGGCGAGCATCTCTTCGTCGTCGTTGGCCCGACGATGCAGCTCTATCGGATCGATACGGCAACACACACGGCGGTCGCGGTGAATCTTGGCGGCGGGTTGCTGCCCAATGCCGACGGATTGCTGCTCGACGGAAAGACGCTGTACGTCGTGCAGAATTTCCGCAATCAGATCGCGGTCGTCGAGCTATCCGCCGATTACCTCTCCGGCACGATCGGAGACCCGATCACCGAGCCATTCACGTCGAACGCAGCGACGAAAGTGCCGACGACGGTTGCGAAGTTCGGCAACGCGCTATACGCCGTCACCGCTGGCTTCGCAGAGCCATCGCCGGATTTTGTTGTGCGCGTGAGCAAATAAGGAAGCGGCCCTAGGGGCTGGAGTTGTACACCCGGATCTCGGCGCGCTGGGCGCCGCGGTGAGGAACCGCGACAAACAGCTTGCCGAGTTCCGGCACAAAGAGACCTGTGCGCGCACCAGCAGCGGTCGGAATCTTCTGCACCAGTCGATAGTGGTCGGCGTCCTGCTGCTCGAGCACGGTGATGAGTCCTTCACCCCCGATTACGTACAACCGTTTCTGTGTGGAGTCGTAGAACAGATCATCGGTGTCACCGACGATGTCGACGGCCGTCACGAATGTTCCCGATTGTGTGTCGTACACGAGCAACTTTGCCGGCCGCCGGCAGCCGAGAAAGAGCCGACGATTGGCTTCATCGAGGGCCATCGGATAATTCGCGCCCGCCGCAGTGACTCGCCACGTCGCCGTCACGGTTTGCTTGTCGCGATCGAGCACGGCGACATGTCCTGCGGACGGAACGTTGACAAAGATTCGGGGTCCGGAACTTTCGAGTTGAAACGACTCGGGATGGCCTGCAAGCTTGACGTCGCCGAGCGGTTTGCCGTCTGGATCGAAGCTTCCCAGCGCGCCATCGCCATATCCGACGTAGACGCGGCCGGTCTTCGGATCGTAGCGAACGTTATCAGCATCACCGCTGGTTTTTGCGGCACGAACGGGTGCGAGCGTCGTGCCGTCATAGAAGACCGTTGAACCATCTCCGCCGTTGGCGACGACCACTCGATTCCGATCCGGCAGGAATCGAATCCCCTGAGGCTCGTGCAGTCCCGAGATCGATTTGATCACCCGTAAACCGCTCGTGTCGACGACTTCGACGGTGTCATTGCCGAGCGCGGCAACGAACAGACGCTTCCCCGCGAGATCGACCGCGAGATGATCGATTCGTCCTTCGACTCCAGGCATCGGCACGATGCCCGCGGCAGTTAGAGGCTCACGGGCAGGCTGGGTCACCGCGGAGGTTGCGCAGACGACGATGGCGATGAGGGTGATTCGCACTGTTCAATGCTCAATGTTCAATGCTAATGCGAAACATTGGACATTGAACATTGGACATTGAGCACTAGACGTCGACGTTAGCGGCTGGCGCTTTGGATGGTGAGGATCACTCTTCGGTACGACGTTAGTGCCGGCTCACCGTTGTCGGTTACCGCCAGGATCACATGCGCCACCCCAGGCGTATTCGGTGTGATGGTCGCAACCGCAGAGTTCCCGTTGGTCACCGTGACTCGAGGCGTTGGCGCCGGACGCCCTCCTGGTGGCGCTGATGGAATGCCAGAACCGCGCGCCGCAGCGGCGGGCGGTCCACCGCCCTGACGCCCTGCGCCGGTGTTGGGCAGTCCGCTTCCGGCTTCTGGATAAAAGAACCACGAATACTTCAGCGTGTTCTTGTCTCGATCGTGGCTCTTGCCTGCGTCGAGCGTGATCGGCGTCCCAACCGTCGCCTCGAGCATCACTGCAGCCTTGCCTTCCACGTTGTTCACGACGACGTCCGGATTGTGGTTCGCCGACGCGACGTCTTTGATCGTCCAGTCCATGCGTGCGGCGAAGTCGTGCTGATAGGCCTCGCGCCAGCGCCAGATGGTGGCCTGATCCGACGTATAGCTCTTGCCGTCGGTGCCGACGACGGTGTCGCGTGACGCGCGTGAGTTGGTCCAGTACGGCCGTGTCTCGAGCCAGGGTTGCCGCCAGACGTATCGTCCGCCCCATCCGCCGAACGTCGGATTCATGTAGGACACGAGACCGTTGTTCATCAGGCTCAAGAAGGACGGCGTGTCTCCTTCGATAATGCAGCACGGGTGCGGATACAGCGCGCCGAGTGGTCCCTTCTTGCGCATGTGCTCCTCGACCCAAGCGTCGGACACGGTGCGGAAATCGGCACCGGCGCCGTTTCGGTAGAACTCGTCGCCGGAAATTCCCGTCCACGTCGCGACGTGATAATCGTTGGTGTCGCCTGGCGTGGCGATGTAGTGAAGCGTCGGAAACTCCCGTCGCAGCCACGGGCCCGCGTCATCCTGGTCGGAGATGGTATAGACGCGCAGCTTGTCGACGAAACGCTGCACGTCGGCGGGTCGGGTCGCGCGCACCTGCCACAGAGCCTGCGCGAGCGTATTGGCGCCTCCCCAGATCGAGATCCAGAGTGGTCGCGGATCGGCGGAATCGGCGGCCCGAATTATCGCTTCAGCACCAGGCGTCGTGCGACCCGCGCCGACCGCTGCCATGCCATAGCTGTCCTGGCCGGAGACCACCAGTTTGGTCAGCGCCTCGGCAGGAAGAAAGCCCGGTTCATGTTTGGCGAGGTTGGCGTGCACTCGGCCATACGCGTCAATCACCGAGCGCATGACGTCTGGCCGGGGGGCGGAACGGAGGTGCCTGGATGTCGTCGCGACCAGCGCCTCGATGTCGAACTGATTTGACGAAACCAGAAGCCGGACGAACGACATCTGATCGTCGGGCTCGTTGGCGATGTCGGTCAGCACGACGACGCGCGGTTTCGCCACATATGGGTCGACGCGCGTGGCGAGTGGCGCAAATGTCGCCGCATCCGCAACCGGAGGCACTCCCTGCAGTGGCGCGGGCTGCTGGCGAGCCGCGGCGGCGGTAACCAACAGGGCGCCCGTCAGGGTGAGCGCGAAGACAATCCTTAGCATGATGTGTTAGATTACCCAGCTGCCGCATGAAATCAAGATGCGGCATAAATATGCAAGAGACGGAGATCAGCGTTCTCGAACGGGCGCGCCGGATTCGCCGCCGCAGCCTGCGGATGGTCCACCGCGCACGGATGGGGCACCCCGGAGGCGATCTGTCATGCGCCGACATTCTCGCCGTGCTGTATTTCCATGTGCTGCGCCTGCGTCCGGAGCAGCCGCAGGATCCACACCGCGATCGGTTCGTCCTCAGCAAAGGGCACGCGTCGGCCGCACTGTACGCGGCCCTGGCGGAGCGCAGTTTCTTTCCGCCAGCGGATCTTGACACCTACATGCGCCCTCTCTCGCAGTTGAACGGCCACCCCGACCGGAACAAGGTACCCGGCGTCGAAGCGAATACCGGACCACTCGGTCACGGCCTTCCGATCGCCGTCGGCATGGCGATCGCGGCGAAACTCGACGCCGCGGCGTGGCGGACGTTTGTGCTCACCGGCGACGGTGAACTGCAGGAAGGCAGCAATTGGGAAGCGATCATGGCCGCCGCGCACATGCATCTCGACAATCTCACCGTCGTCGTCGATCGCAACCGGTTGCAGCAGGGGGATGCGACCGAGAAGACGATTGCCCTCGAGCCGCTCGCGGAGCGTTGGCGTGCGTTCGGCTGGGGTGTGGTCGAAGTCGACGGGCATGATGTCGACGCCCTCATCAATGTGTTCGACCGTCTCCCCGTGCTCGACGGCCGGCCGACGTGCGTGATCGCCAGGACGAACAAAGGCCGTGGCGTTTCCTTCATCGAGGATCGGGTCGAGTGGCACCATCGTGTGCCGACCGACGAAGAGCTCGCGGCTGCGCTCGTGGAACTGGAAGGCGAGGAATGACCGCCGCTGATTGCCGGGTCTCTTTCGCCGAGACGCTCATCGCGCTCGCTGAGCAGGACCGCCGCATCGTCGCGGTGGTGAACGACTCAGTGGGGTCTTCGAACCTGAAGGAGTTCAAACGGCGCTTTCCCGATCGCCTGATCAACGTTGGCATCGCCGAACAGAATCTCGTCGGCGTCAGCGCCGGTCTGGCGAGCGCCGGCAAGATTCCGTTCACCTGCGGCGCCTCGTGCTTTTTGACGGGGCGCGCGTTGGAACAGGTGAAGGCGGACGTCGCCTACAGCCGCCATAACGTCAAGTTATGCGGGATGTCGAGCGGCATGGCGTATGGGGAGTTGGGGCCGACACATCACTCGATTGAAGATCTGGCGTGGACGCGCGCGTTGGCGAACTTGACCGTCATCGTCCCTGCCGACCCGGTCGAGACGGCGAGTGCAGTGCGCGCGGCGGCGGCGACGGAGGGTCCGTTCTTTCTGCGCATCAGCCGTATACCCGTGCCGACGGTCACCGCGGACGCACCGCCGTTCAAGATCGGCCGCGCCGTGACGCTTCGCCCTGGTCGTCACGTCACGATCATCACGGCCGGCGTCACTGTCGGCCGCGCGCTCAACGCTGCGGACTTGTTGTCAGCGGACGGCGTGGATGCGGCTGTGATGAATCTGTCGACAATCAAGCCGATCGATCGCGACGCGATTGCCGACGCCGCGGCCCGCGGACCGATCGTCACCGTCGAAGAGCACACCGTCTACGGCGGTCTCGGGAGTGCTGTCGCCGAAGTGGTGGTGGCGACACATCCGGTGCGAATGCGCCTGATGGGTGTCCCCGGCGTGTTCGCGCCGACGGGCGCGCCTGAGTTTCTCCTGGATCACTTTGGACTGACAGCTCAAGGCATTCGCGCGGCGGCACTCGAACTCGTGCGGCACTAGTCATGTCCACCCGCCACATTCTCGCCATCGATCAAGGAACCACTAACACCAAGGTCCTGCTGTTCGACGAACAGGCGGCCGTCGTGGCGCGAGCGAGTCGTCCGGTCGCGATCGAGTTCCCACGACCAGGATGGGTGGAGCAGGACGCCGAGGCAATCTGGCGCAGTGTTGAAGACGCGCTGTCGGAGTGCCTCACGGCGGTCGGCGGAATCAATGTCGATGCCGTCGCGGTTACCAACCAACGCGAGACGGTCCTGCTCTGGGATCGGAAGACCGGATCGCCGGTCGGGCCTGCGATCGTGTGGCAGTGTCGCCGCACGGCAGAGTTCTGCGACGCGCTGCGTGCTCGCGGATTGCAATCACAGCTGGAGACGGCGACCGGCCTGACCATCGATCCCCTGTTCTCCGCGAGCAAGTTGCGCTGGCTGCTGACGACGATTCCGGACGGGATGCGTCGTGCCGAACAGGGGGAACTCTGCGCCGGCACGATTGACAGTTGGCTGCTGTGGCGGCTGACCACTGGCGCCGTGCACGCCTGTGATGTCACCAACGCTTCACGCACGCAGTTGCTGAACCTGCGCTCAGCAGCCTGGGATCCCGAGTTGTTGGCGCTGTTCTCCATTCCGGCGGCGATCCTGCCGGCGGTGAGATCGTCGAGCGGAGTGTTGGGCGAGGTCTCGTCGCTTCGTCAGATCGCGGGTGTCCCGATCGCCAGTGCCATTGGGGACTCGCACGCGGCGCTGTTCGGTCACGCGGCATTCTCGCCCGGCCGAATCAAGGCGACTTACGGAACTGGCTCATCATTGATGACGATCGTCCCCGCGCCGGTTCGCTCGAAGCATGGGTTGTCGACGACGATGGCGTGGGGTGTCGGCGGGAAGGTGCAGCATGCGCTCGAAGGCAACATCACGATGACCGGCAGCGCCGTCGAGTGGATTGGCCAGATTCTCGGATGTTCATCCGCCGCAGAACTTGCGGCCTCGGTCAACGATGCGGGCGGCGTCTATTTCGTCCCCGCACTGGCCGGTCTCGGTGCGCCGCACTGGGATGCGAACGCGCGGGGGCTGGCGTGCGGCCTCACCCGTGGCACCACCGCCGCGCATCTCGCACGCGCCAGCATCGAATCCATCGCGTATCAGATCCGCGATGTGTTCGACGCCATGTGCGAGGAGACGGGGGCACCGTCGGCTTTGCTCGCCGACGGAGGCGCAAGCAAGAACGATGACTTGATGCAGTTTCAGGCCGACATGCTTCAGATCCCGGTCATTCGATCTGCATCCTCGGACCTCTCCGCCCTCGGCGCCGCCTGGCTCGCCGGTCTCGCAGTCGGCGTGTGGCGCGATCTGGACGAGTTGGCGCGATTGCCGCGCGAGACATCACGATTCGAGCCGACGATGAACAACGATCGACGAGAAGAACTCTATGCGGGCTGGCGCGACGCGGTCAGCCGTGCGCGAAGTCATCGTCGGCAACCTGAGGCTGTTCACTGATGGCGCGTCTCGACGAACTGCGATTGATGGCAAAGGTCGCGCGCATGTACTACCGCGATGGGCTGCGCCAGGTGCAAATCACGGAGCGTCTCAACATCCATCAGTCCACCGTTTCCCGCCTGCTCAAGCGCGCCGAGAAGGAGGGTATCGTCCGGATGACACTGTCGATGCCCTCAGGCCTGCACCCCGAACTCGAAGACGCCTTACAGTCCGCCTATGGTCTCCAGGAGGCGATCGTTGTCGACGCCGTTGATCAAGAAGAGCAAATCGTGCGCGACCTGGGCGCTGCCGCCGCGTTCTATCTCGAAACCACGCTGAAGGCGCGCGATGTCGTTGGAATCTCCTCCTGGAGTGCGGCACTCCTGGCGATGGTCGAGGCCATGCACCCGAGCGCGCGTGGCGGCGGTGCACAAGTGGTCCAGATTCTCGGTGGCATCGGCAATCCGAGCGCCGAGCTTCACGCGACGCAACTGACGCAGCGGCTTGCCAATCTCATCGGCGGGGTCGCGACTCTCTTGCCGGCCCCAGGGGCTGTTGGAACGGCTGACGCGCGCCGCGTCATGTTGAAGGACCGCTACGTACAGGAAGCCATGGCGTTGTTCAGGTCGATCACGGTGGCGTTGGTCGGCATCGGCGCGGTCACGCCCTCGAAGATGCTCGCTGCCAGCGGCAACGTCTTCTCCGCGAAGGAGCTGAAATCACTGAGCGACCGAGGGGCAGTCGGCGACATCTGTTTGCGGTTCTTCGATGCGAACGGCAACCCGGTCGTCACGCCCCTCAACGACCGTGTGATCGCGATCGAGTTGGCGGACCTCAAGCGCGTCGACCGCGTCGTCGGCATTGCCGGAGGACGCCGGAAGTTTGCAGCGATTCGCGGCGCCCTGCGCGGCCGGCGCATCAACGTGTTGATCACTGACCGGACCACGGCGGAGCGCCTCGTGAAGTCCGCCTCGGCGGATGCGCGTCAGGAACGCGAGTCGGTTTTTGCCGGCGGCTCGGGAGCCGCGTGGAAGTGACCGATGTCCGGCGGCGCAGGGTCGTGCAGGCGGTCTTGTGGATCGCCCCTGTGGCGCTCGTCGCGATCCTTCGGCCGTGGACAGTCGTTCCGATCGAGGGCAACAAACCTGCCGCTTTCGCGGCGGAGATGTTCGCCGCGTCGACCTGGCCGAGATTGATGCGCGAGGCGTCCGAAAGCGCGACCGACGTCATCGATGTCGTGATGCCTGATGGGTCGCCGACCAAACCCCGGTTCGTCAAAGGAACAGGCGTGGTCGAAGGGATCGATCGTCAATCACGCGTCGGGGTCATGCGTGTTCAGGTGAGCGGCTCGAAGTCGGCGAAGGTTGGCATCCTGATCGGGCCAGTCATCCGCGGCACGGCACTGCGCGACGCATCCAGTTTCATTCACTTTTCTGACTTCACGAATCAGTTCGACTACGCAGGCGCAGCCAATGCGCTAAATGACTATGTGCTGCGGACGGTTGTGGCGCCGCTTCCGATCGACACGCTACAGGGCCGGACAGTTGTGTTCACCGGGGCGATCAGCAAGTCCGCGACGCGAGAGGATGGCGCCATCGAGGTCACGCCGGTTCAGGTGGAAGTCGTCAACGGAACTGCGAAATGAGTGCGATTCCGGCTCCGATCGTTGCCGCGAGTGGCGTCACCAAGCGCTATCCAGGGACCGTCGCGCTGTCGGGTGTCGATTTCGCGGTTCACGCTGGCCGTGTCCACGCGTTGATCGGCGAGAACGGTGCGGGTAAATCGACGCTCGTCAAGATCCTCGCAGGCGTCGACTCTCCAACCAGTGGCCATGTCGTGTTCGACGGCAACCCGGTGCAGTTCGGTTCCGCGCGCGACGCCCGCGCTCTCGGCATCGACATGATCCATCAGGAACTGCAGCTCTTTCCCGACTTGTCGATCGAGGAGAACCTGTTTGTCGGCCGGGAGCGCCGCACACGATGGGGAACGATCGATCGCGCGGCGCAGCGCAAGGCGGCCGCAGCGGTGCTCGAGCGTCTCGGTCAACGGCTTCCCCTCGATCGACCTGTGGGTTCGCTTCCGCTTGGCCAGCAACAGATCGTCGAGATCGCGCGTGCGGTCGTTCATGAGACGCGTGTTCTGATGATGGACGAGCCCACCTCGGCGCTCAGCGCTTCCGAGATACCGGTGTTGTTCGCCTTAATCCGCGAGCTCAGCGTCCATGGTGTCGGCATCGTCTATATCTCGCATCGCCTCGAAGAATTGCTGGCCGTTGCAGACAGTGTGACCGTGCTGCGCGACGGCGTCGTTGTCGGTCACGCGCCGCGAGCGGAGGCGAGCGTCCAATGGATCGTCCAACGGATGACGGGACGCGATCAGCCCGCTCCCGCGGTTCATCGCGAACTGCCGCCTGGAGCCGCCATTCTGAGTGTGAGGAACCTCCATCTGTCGGCGACACAGGATCGAACCGCTCTCCGCGGCGTGACATTCGACGTTCGTCCTGGCGAAGTTCTTGGGTTGTACGGCCTCATGGGCGCGGGGAAGACCGAACTGCTGGAGTCGATCGTCGGCGTCCACCGGGAGACGAGGGGCAACATGGTGTTCGACGGTGGTGAGCTCGCCGGCCTCGATGTGCGCGCGCGCATCGATCGCGGCATCGCCATGGTGCCAGAGGATCGGCAGCGTTCGGGTCTGGTGCCGACGATGAACGTGCAACAGAACATGACGCTGGCGTCTGTCAGTGCGCTGGCGCAGCGCGGCTATGTGGCCCCTTCTCGTGAAGAGGCCGTTGCGGCTGACTGGGGAAGCCGCCTTCACCTGAAGACTCCGGCAATGACCGCGCCAATTGGTGCGCTCAGCGGCGGTAATCAACAGAAGGTCGTTATCGCTCGCAGTGTGATGACGCGCCCGCGCGTGCTCCTGATGGATGAACCGACGCGCGGCATCGATGTTGGCGCGAAGGCGGAGATCGTCGAGACGATGCGGCGATTGGCGGCAGAGGGGCTCGCGGTCGTGTTTGCATCATCCGAGCTCGAGGAGATCGAGGCTGCGGCGACACGCGTCCTCGTCATGGCGCGAGGCGAGATCACCGCGAATCTCTCGGGTGCCGAGATGACACCCCACGCGATCACCTCAGCGGCGTCAGCCACGCCGCGGAACAGGAATCGTCTCGATGAGTGAGCGGGGGATCTTTGCTCACGTGCTGAGACTCCGCGCGTTGATCGCTCTGGCGATCGTCACCCTGGTCTTTTCGTGGCTGTCGCCCGAGTTTCTGACGATCGGTAATCTTTCGATCCTGATCAAGCATGTCGCGATCAATGCGATTCTCGCCATCGGCATGACCTTCGTCATTCTCAGCGGCGGCATCGACTTGTCTGTTGGATCAGTTGTCGGCTTCTGTGGAATGGTTGCCGGACTTCTCTTGAGCCGCGGTCTCGTCCTCGAATCGTTGAGCGTCGTCGTCTATCCGCACACCTGGTTCGTCATCGTGGTGGCGCTGCTCGCCGGCATGGCGATCGGCGCTACGAACGGCGTGATGGTGTCCCGCCTGGGAGTTGCACCGTTTATCGCGACGCTCGGCTCGATGTACGTCGCACGCGGCGCGGCGCTGTTGCTGTCGGACGGCGCGACCTTCCCCAATCTCGCCGGCCAGGCGTCGCTCGGGAACGTCGGATTCCCGTGGATTGGAACCGCACGCGTGGCCGGTCTGCCGGTGCCGGTCTCGATCATGGTGGTGCTTGCGGCTGCGGCGATGTTTGTCGCGTCGCGAACACCATTCGGCCGGCATGTCTATGCTGTTGGTGGCAACGAGCGAGCGGCGCTGCTCTCCGGCGTGCGAGTCCCGGATGTCAGGCTTCGCGTCTACGTGATTTCGGGTTTCTGCGCGGCGCTGGTTGGCTTGATCATCGCTGCGCAACTGGGCGCGGCGCACCCGGCGACCGGAGCGACGTTCGAGCTCAATGCGATTGCCGCGGTTGTGCTCGGCGGTACATCGTTGATGGGCGGCCGCGGCACGGTCGGCGGAACGCTGATCGGCGCGTTCGTCATTGGCGTTCTTGCCGATGGTCTCGTCCTGCTCGGGGTTTCCGAGTTCTGGCAGATGGTCGTCAAGGGGCTCGTCATCGTCGTGGCAGTCATACTCGACCAATTTCAGAAGAGGTCATCGTGAGATTTCGTGTCGCGGGCATTCTTCAGCTTTTCTTGTTGATTGGCGTCAGTGGTCTTCTCGCGGTCGGATGCTCATCGTCGAGCAATAAGTCCGAGGCACCATCTGGACCCAAGCGTCTCGCGATCATCACCCCGTCTCACGACAATCCTTTCTTCAAGGCGGAAGCCGAGGCTGCGGCTGAGCAGGCGAAGAAACTGGGATACGACGTGCTCGTCAATTCGCATGACGACGATGCGAACAAGCAGGACCAGCTCTATGACGTGGCGATTGCGCGCAAGGTCTCGGCGATCGTTCTCGACAATGCCGGAGCCGACGCATCGATCGCGGCGGTCGAAAAAGCAAAACGCGCCGGGATACCGAGCATCCTCATCGATCGCGAAATCAACAGCACCGGCGTCGCCAGTGCTCAAATTGTCTCCAACAACTATCAGGGCGCTACTCTCGGAGCAGAGGAGTTCGTGCGGCTGATGGGGGAGAACGGCGACTACTTCGAGCTGGTCGGCCGTGAGTCGGATACCAATGCCGCTGTCCGCAGCCGCGGATATCACGAGGTTCTTGATAAGTACACGGATCTGAAGATGGTTGGCCGCCAGAGCGCCAACTGGGATCAGCGCGAGGCGTTTCAGAAGACCGAGACGATGATCCAGGGGAACCGCGGCATCAAGGGGGTGATTGCCGGGAACGACACGATGGCGCTCGGCGCGATGGCGGCGCTGAAAGCCGCAGGCATGAGCCACGTGATCGTGGTCGGCTTCGACGGTAGTCCGGATGCGATTGCATCGATCAAAGCGAAGGAAATACGCGCGACCGTGCTCCAGCCCGCCGCGGCGATCGCTCGCATGGCCGTCGATCAGGCGCATCGGCTGATTACGTCGGGAGCGACTGGTCAACCCGAGAAACAGGCGATCGAGTGTGAGCTCGTGACGCGTGCGAACGCCGATCAGTTCGGCATCTTTGCTCGAAAGTAGCGCCACGGAAGAACACGGATTAACACGGATCGGATGGGATCATGGCAGCGCATACTCTGGCAGTGATCTTTGGCAATCGCGATTTTTTCCCCGATCAACTTGTTTCGGAGGCACGGAGCGATCTCGTGTCGTTGTTCGCGTCGCTCGAAATCGAGGCGGTCGTGCTCGGCGAACACGAGACCAAGCTCGGCGCGGTGGAGACGTGGCAGCATGCGCAGGCGTGTGCCGAACTGTTTCGCAAGAACCGTGACCGGATCGACGGCGTGCTTGTCTGTTTGCCAAACTTCGGCGACGAGAAAGCCGTCGCCGACGTCCTGCGACTTTCGGCCCTGAACGTTCCGGTCCTCGTGCAGGCGTGTCCGGACGATCTGGATCAGTTCAACGTTCAGCGGCGTCGCGACGCGTTCTGCGGCAAGATCTCGGTCTGCAACAATCTTCGACAGTACGGTATCCCGTTCACCCTGACCGCACGGCACACGATCGGACTGGCGACTCCGGAGTTCAAGCGGGAGCTCTCGGAGTTCGGTGCCGTCTGTCGCGTGGTGCGCGGCATGAAGCGCGCGCGCGTCGGCGCCATCGGCGCGCGTCCGAACGCATTCAATACGACGCGATACAGCGAGAAACTCTTCGAGCGAAGCGGAATCAGTGTCAGCACGCTCGACCTGTCAGAAGTGCTGGAAGGTGCGCGCCGGCTCGAGGACCGCGATCCGCGTGTCACCCAGAAGCTGACGGAGATTACTGGCTACGCGGCTGCGCCTGGCGTGCCGAACGCGTCGCTGACGCTCATGGCCAAGTTCGGCGTACTTGTCTCTGATTGGATGACGCAGCTCGATCTCGACGCCACGGCGATCCAGTGTTGGAGTTCCTTGCAGAAGAACTACGGCGTCAACTGCTGCACCATCATGAGCATGATGAGCGAGAAGCTGATGCCGAGCGCGTGCGAAGTGGATGTTGCCGGCACCGTCGCGATGTATGCGCTGCAGCTGGCATCAGGCAAGCCCAGTGCGCTCGTGGACTGGAACAACAATTACGGCGACGATCCCGACAAGTGCGTGTTCTTCCACTGTGGCAACTGGGCCAAGGCCTTCCTGCCCGACATCACGATTTCGACTGCGCCGATCCTCGGCACGACGCTTGGTGAACAGAACACCTATGGCGCACTCGCAGGCCGCACCCCGCGCGGTCCGGTTACTTTCGGACGAGTGTCCACTGATGATAATGACGGGTCGATTCGCGCGTACGTCGGCGAAGGACAGTTCACCGACGATCCGTTGAATACCTTCGGCACTCGCGCGGTCGTCCATGTGCCGGAGCTGCAGACGTTGATGCGGTTCATCTGCCGTAACGGCTTCGAACATCATGCCGCGATGAATGCCTCGCATTGTGCCGGCATTCTGGCCGAGGCGATGGAGACCTACCTCGGATGGGAGGTCCACCGCCACCCGTAGTACGCTGAGTTATTCGGCCTCACGGTCAACGTTGTTATGATCGCACCGCGACTCCCTATCCTCGCCTTGGTCGTGGCTTTGTGCGTGTCGCTGCGCCTTGCTGCGGCTCCATCTGCCGTCGTCGATGCGCCCGCCGGCATCGTGCGAGGAGAAGCCGTCGGCGCGATCCACGTCTTCAAGGGCATCCCGTTCGCGCTTCCTCCCACCGGCGCGCTGCGGTGGAAGCCGCCGCTGCCCGTCCCGCGGTGGAAGGACCCGCGCGACGCCACAACAGTCGGTCCTGCGTGTGTTCAGCCCAGGCCGCGCGCCGAGAGCATTTACACATGGAACCTTCCGGCCGTCAGCGAAGATTGTCTGTCGCTCAATATCTGGACACCAGCGAGTGCTCGACACGCGCCGGTGTTCGTGTGGATTCACGGCGGCGCGCTCTCCTCCGGCGTCGGAAGCGAGGCGATGTACAACGGCACGCGGTTGGCGGAACACGGCATTGTGGTCGTGACGATCAACTATCGCCTCGGCGTGCTCGGGTATCTCGCGCATCCGGCGTTGAGCGCCGAGTCGCCGCTGAACATCTCCGGGAACTACGGCCTGCTCGATCAAATCGAAGCGCTGCGCTGGGTGAAACGAAACATCGCGGCGTTCGGCGGCGACGCCGCCAACGTGACGATCGCGGGTGAATCTGCCGGCGGCCTGAGCGTGCTGTACCTGATGGCAGCGACCGGTGCGCACGGGTTGTTCGCCAAGGCCATCGCGCAGAGCGCGTACATGATCTCGACGCCGGAGCTGCGCAGCTCCTCGTTCGGAGACACAGCCAGCGAGGCGGCCGGTGTTTCGCTTGCCGGCAAGCTCGGAGCGGGTGATCTGGCGAGTCTGCGCTCGATGGATGCGGTCGCGATTACGAGTGCGGCCGCGAGCTCGGGCTGGCTTCCGGCCGGCACGATCGACGGCCACACGCTCTCGCGTCAGCTCGTCGAGGTGTTCGATCGCGGCGAACAAGCGAAGGTCCCGACGCTTGCAGGCTTCAATGCCGGAGAGATCCGGTCGCTACGCGCGTTGCTTCCCCCCGTTCCTGCCGACGGCTTGACCTATGAAAAGCAGATCCGCGAGCGCTATGGGGAATTGGCAGACGCATTTCTGGAGCGTTATCCCTCCAGTCACGTCGAGGAAAGCATGCTCGCGACGACGCGCGACGCGATGTACGGGTGGACGGCCGAGCGGCTCGTTTCTCGGCAAACGGCGGCGGGAGCGCCATCATTCCTCTACTACTTCGATCACGGATATGCGGCTGCCGATGCGATCAACCTGCACGCGTTTCACGCGAGCGAACTCCCGTACGTGTTCGGTACGGCTGACAACACTCCGTTGCGCTGGCCGAAAGCGCCAAAGACGACCCTCGAAACCCGGTTGTCCGAGGCCATGCTCAGTTATTGGGCGACGTTCGCGCGCGACGGTGTGCCCAGCGCACCGGGTCAGCCATCCTGGAAGCCCTACGGCAGCGAACGCGCCTACATGTCGTTCGAAGACGCGCCGCGTCCGGCGATACACCTGCTGCCCGGTATGTACGAGCTTACCGAGAAGATCGTGTGCCGGCGGCGCGCGAGCGGCCACATTCCGTGGAACTGGAACGTCGGGCTTGCCTCGCCGCCGATGCCCCCCGAGTCATCGCAATGCCGGTGATCGATAGCAGGCGTGCTCTCAACGCGACACGATGAAATAGACGCCCGCCAGCGTCAGGAGCGCACCAAGTCCGAGCCGCCACGTGAGCGGCTCTCCCAGGACCGCGATCCCAAGCACGGCGGCGATCACGATGCCGGTCAACCGGACCACGGGCACCGCCACCGAGAGGTTTGCGCCCGCCGCGAACAGACTTGACAAGAACGCGACCACCAGCATGAAAGACACGCCTACCAGCGCACTGGTGAGGACACCCGCTGGCGTCAGGCCGAGCGGGAGACCTCTGAGGCGCGTGCTCGCCACCCAGCCGGCGGCGACCAGCGTCGCCGTTGCGGCGTAGATCAGTGTGCCCGCGCTCCTGCCGATCCGGCCCGCGGAGAGCTTGAGAAAGAAGTCCGCCGCGGCGAGCGATAGCGCGCACCCGAGCGCGTAAGCGAACGCAGTCCGGTTCACGCGCACTAGCATACACGTGGAATTTCGTCCCACATTTCGTCCCATTTCGCCTATACTCCGACGCCATTCGGTCACTCGTTGAGTGGAGGTGGGACGTGCGCCGACTTCAATCCGTGCCCCTCGTAATCCTGTTCGCTCTCCTTTCTATTCCTCGTATCGCGCTCGGCCAGGCGGGAACCGCCTCGGTGTTCGGCGACGTGAAAGATCAGCAAGGCGC
>DATJKH010000069.1:0-18283 GCA_035491715.1 Vicinamibacterales bacterium
TCGGTGAGTTGGACAACAACATCGTCCCGGAAAAGAATCGTGCGGCCTGGGAGGCGGCTCTGCGCGCCAGTAGTCACCCCGACTACACGCTTCGAATCCTTCCGAAAGCGAATCACGCGATGCTGGACGCCAAGGCGGGCACCAACGCAGAGATGAAATCACTGCAACGGTTCGTTCCCGCCTACTCTGAAGTGGTGCTCGATTGGCTATCGAAGCGCCTCGAAGGCTTCGCCGTTCAGCGGTAGCTGCAGTCTTCCCGAACCTACCGACCCGCTTATCAATGGGGTGTCAGCTCGGACGTTCCTGATCGGAGCACTTGGAGGCTAAGCTCTGCCATAGGCGCGAACCATATCTAGCGCTTGGTCGAAGTAAAGAGAAGAAAGCCGATGTCGAAAATCGGCTGGCGTCTTCGACAGAGTATTGAAAGGAAGCCGTTGAGGCGGGCTTGACCCCGCCGGAGACAATCTGCACATGAGCCTGATGACCGACCTCAAATACGCCCTGCGATCATTCGGCCGCGCCAAAGGACTCGCGATCACCGTCGTCGTGACGCTGGCGCTCGGGATCGGCGCCAACGCCGCGATCTTCAGCGTCGTTCAAGGGGTGCTTCTGCGGCCCCTGGTCAACCGCGAGCCGGATCGGCTGATTTACATCCGGCAGAGCGCGCCGGGCATCGGCGTAACGAACGCGAATTTCTCGGTGCCCGAGTTGAAGGACCTGCAGGCGCGCGTGAAATCGCTGACCGCGTTCGGCGACTTCTCGACGATCGAGTTCACGATGGTCGGCCTGGGCGAGCCGCGCACGGTCCGGGCGGGCGTCGTCGGCGGCAGCTACTTCGAGGTCATGGGACTCAAGCCGGTGATGGGGCGCCTGCTCGGACCGTCCGACGACGGGCCGAAAGCGGACGGCGCAGCGATTCTCACCTACCGATTCTGGACGAGCGCGTTCAAGAGCGACCCGAATGTGATCGGCAAGAAGATCACGCTCAGCGATCGCCCGGCGACGATCGTCGGCGTGCTCGAACCGTCAGTGCCGTACCCGCAGGAGACCGAGATCATCGCCAACGTTGTCACGAGCCCGCACCATCTCGACGCGACGATGGTCGATGGCCGGGTGCACCGTATGACGGAGCTGTTCGGCCGGCTGGCGCCAGGCGCCTCGCTCGACGAGGCGCGCGCGGAGCTTCGCGTCGCGCACGCGGCGATGCTCCAGGCACATCCCGAGGCCTACGAGAAGCAGGCCGACTTCCGCATCGACGCGCGGAACCTGGGCGACGAGATCATCGCGCCGGCAAGAACCATCCTGCTGATCTTGCTCGCGGCCGCAGGCCTGGTCTTCATCGTTGCCTGCTCGAACGTCGCGAACCTGATCCTCGCGCGGTCGGTGCGCCGCGAAGGCGAACTGGCGGTGCGAGCGGCGCTCGGTGCAACCAACGTCGCGTTGCGGCGGACGCTGCTTGCCGAGAGCGTGCTGCTCTGCGGCACGGGCGCGATCCTCGCGGTCGCCATCGCGCAGCCAATGGTCGCGTTACTGACGCGGTACGCCGCGCGTTTCTCGGTGCGCGCGCACGACGTCACCGTCGATTCCAGCCTGCTCTGGGTCGGCGCGGGCCTGGCAATCGCCGCCGCGGTGCTGCTCGCTTATGTGCCACGACTGCCGTCCGCGGACTCCGCCAATGGCGCGACGCTCGTGGGCCGCGGCGTGCGGCTGACGACGGGCACGAACCGGCGGCTGCGGCTCTTCGCGGTGACGCAGATCGCGGCCTCGTTCATGCTGGTCGCGGGCGCGGGGATGCTGATCGCGTCGCTCTTCGCACTCCAGCGCCAGACGACCGGCCTTCGCGGAACCGTGCTCGCCGTCAATGTTCCGCCCGTTTCCTACAACCGCAAACCGGAGGAGGTCAGCCGCTTTTACAAGGAAGCGCTGCGGCGGATCGGCCAGCTGCCCGGCGTCGAGACCGTTGCACTCGGAACGGTCGTGCCGTGGCGCGATCCAGGGTTCTTCGCGGCGCAGTTCACGGTTGAGGGCTACCAGAAAGCGAACGGAGAAGAGGATCCGCGGGCGCAGTTCCGGACGGTCTCGCAGGGTTTCTTCGACTCGCTCGGCGTGAAGCTCATCGCCGGCCGCGACTTCAACGAAGGGGATCGCCACGATGGCGAAAAGGTCGTCATCGTCAGCGAGACCGTCGCGCGGCGGATGTTCCCCAACCAGGATGCCGTCAATCGCCACATGATGTGGACCGATCCGGTGACGAAGTTCATCGGTGTGAGTAACGGTCCGCGCCGCATCGTCGGCATCGTCCAGGATCTCGACGACGAGCACCTGGTGCCCGAGCCGGTGATGACTGTCTACCATCCTATGGATCAGGAGATGAACGGCGGGCGGATCTTCATCCACGCGAAGATGGATCCGTACTCGCTCGTGCCGTCGGTGACGAAGGTGATTCGTGACCTTGCGAGCGATCAGCCGGTCGAGCGGCCGGCGACGCTCGACGACATCCGGACGGAAGTCCTGGCGCCGACGCGAGTCAACGCGATGGTGTTCGGGGGATTCGCCGGCGTGGCGCTGCTCATCGCGGTCGTCGGCGTGGCGGGGGTGCTGGCGTTCTCGGTCAGTGCGCGGACGCGCGAGTTTGGGATCCGGCTGGCGATCGGATCGACGCCGCGAAGCCTGCTGCTCCGCGTGCTGCGCGAAGGCGCGGCGATCGGCATCGGCGGGATCGTGACGGGCGCGGTGGGCGGGTTAGTGCTCGCACGCGTCATCGGCAGCTTCATTCCCGACGTCGAGATTCCCGGCGCGGTGCCAGTCATCGGGGCCGCCACGGTCCTGGTGCTGGCCGCGGTCATCGCGTCGCTGACGCCGGCAGCGCGCGCGTCGCGGGTAGATGTCGTGTGTGCGCTGCGGGCGGAGTGACGGTGGGTGGGTGTCAGGCAGTGAATCGTGAACACATGTTCATGACTCCTGTTCACGATTCACTGCCTGACACCTTTCCCCCGCCCCTCGCCTGCCCGCGCCGTTTCACTGCAGATACGGCGGCGTGTTATTCGCAATGCGCTTGAACTCGTCGTCGGTCAGGGGCAACAGCTTGCGCATCGCCGTCCACACAGCGCCTGGCGTGGCAACAGCCGTCGTCGCATCGGAGCCGAACAGAACTCGGGTCGGGACCCGCCGGATCGCTGCGGCCCAGCGCTGCGCATTGTCTGGAGTCGGACGCTCGCCCACCGTCGTCGCGTCGAAATACAGATTGCGTGTCCGTGGATCGTTTCGCGCCACGGCGTCGACGAAAACTTCGAGGGCCTGCTGGGCGCCTTCGTCCTGCGGCGATCCTGCGCTCGCCAGATGCGCAACTTGCACGACCACATCGGGCGCCACAGGCAAGAGCTCGTTCAAGAAGATCAACGCCTCCTCGCGCCCCCACGGCAACTTCGCGGTGACCGATGCGCGCACGTGGGCCACGATCGCCATTCGACGGTCGTTGGCTGCCCGGAAGACTCGTCGCACTTGCGCGATGTGTTCGGGGTTGTGGTAGTCGACAACGGAGTTGCCGAAGTGCAGCTTGAGGCCGCGGCGAAGGTTCGGATCGGCGGCACAGCGCGCCAGCTCCTCGAGCGCGTAGTCCTTCAGCGGGTTCAGCCCGCAGAATCCGACAAGGCGGTCCGGGAATTGTGCGACCTGTTTACTGGTCCAGTCATTGTCGCGTTTGAGCTTCCCTGCAGCGGCGTCAGCCTTTCGAGAAGGCTGCTCGAAGATGTAGGCCGAAGACAGGACGACTGCGCGTCTGATGCCTGCCGCGTCGAGCTGCTCGATCAGGTCGGCGGCGGTTCGAGGCTTCACTGCGGTCACCGGCGGCGTCGTCGTCATTAGTTCCGCGAGCTCGGGGCTGAACAGGTGCTGATGATAGTCAGCGAGCGGTGCCGCCGGTGCCGTGTCGCGGCGTTCCTGCTCGGCGGCTTGAACAAACGCAAGCCAGCCCAGGGCGAGAGCGACTGCGCTCACACGTCGAGTCTGCATCATCGGCATTCCGTGATCCTGAAGTGGCCTCGTCACTTGAGCATGGCTTTGACCGCATCCAGTCCGGCCTGTGCGCACGCTGCGTCGTCCTCCTTGGAGGCGCCGCTGACACCAATCCCCCCGAGAATCTGCCCTTTGGAGTTCTTGATCGGAATTCCGCCGCCGAACTTGATCAGGTTGGGCACGAGTTCGATACCTGGCGTCTCCGCCTTCGAGATGTCACCAACCTCGGCGGTCGACTTTTCCATGGCCACGGCAGTGAACGCCTTCATCTGCGAGATCTTCTCTGCGACCAGCGGCGCGCCGTCCTGGCGCAAATAGTATTTCAAGTTGCCGCCGTCATCGACGATGGCGATATGAACCTTGATGCCCATGTCGGTGGCCTTTTTGTCGGCCGCCTCGGCCATCGCTTTCGCTGTCTTCAGCGTCAGGAATGGTTTCATGTCTTGCGCCGACGCCGTGGCACACCGCAGGAGAGCGGTCACCATTGCCATGATGATCACGCCGTTCCGTTTTCTCAAAACCTGTTCCATATGACGAATTCTCCATAAATGCGTTGTTGCCCTTGCTGTCAGCGCCCTTCGTGCAACCACAGCAGCACGCGGCCTCCCCCGAATACGACGATAAGCAAGATTGCGGCGACGAGCCATTTCTTCCACATGAGTGCCTGATCGCGCTCGGTCCAGACTCGTGCCTCGTTCGCCCGTTCGAATGCGTCAGCAAATGCGCGGTTGCGAAATCCGTAGATGTGCCGCCGTCCCTCGAAGAATTGACTGACGTCGTGGCTGATTGCGCAGGCGGACGTAATCTCGGATGGCGGCTCGAATCGATCCGGCCTGGACATCCACCAGGTGATACCGATCATCCAGACGATACCTAAAAAGAAGACGCCGCTGATGCCCCAGGTCGCCGTCAGCGCTGTTGACGTGAGCGACCGATCGAACTCGCCTGGCATGACCTTCGCGAGCATCACTGCACAACCGATTGTCGCGACGTGCGCCGGATTCAGCAGCCACCAGCGATAACGGCGAAACCACGATACGTGCGGAACTGTCTCGCGGTGACGCGCCGCGCACATTCCGCAAAGCGGCAAGTCGGCCGAGACGACCCGGTAACCAGATACGCCGGAATACCGGCGGCCCCGCGCGCGCCGATAATATGCGCGGCGAATGCGGACGCGTTCCGATGCGCCACCGCCGCAGTTCGCGCACACGTCTGGCCACGTCAGCGATCGCGGGGCTCCGCGCACTTCGAGCCGGCACGGATAGCTGCCGAGATCGCTCTCAGCAGATCGCTGATCCCAACTGCGGTGCGGTTCATCCATCATCAATCCTGAGATCGGCAGTCAGCCGCCTGCGACTCTTATCCTACGACGTCGGGCGATTCATCTGACCGCAACTGGCGCCGACAACGCCCTATAATCCGCCAATGCCCTCTCATTCTCACTGCTCGCGGGTCCGCACCCTCGCTCGCTCGATCGTGGCCATCGCTGTCTTCATCACCGTGCTGCTCACGCTCGCACCCGTCTCCGGACGCGCATCCGACGACCGAGTGGACGAGACGGTGGTCGCAGCCATCAAGCTCGAAGGATTCCAGAATTCACAGGTGATGGACACCTTGAGTTGGCTGAGCGATGTGTACGGACCGAGACTGACCGGGTCCGACAACCTACGGCACGCCGCCGAGTGGGCGCGCGATCGGATGAAGACGTGGGGACTCGCCAACGCTACGCTCGAGCCGTACGGTATGTCTTTTCGCGGCTGGACCCTCGAGCGATTCTCGCTCGACATGATCGAGCCGCAATACATGCGCATCTACGGCTACCCGATGGCCTGGTCGCCGCCACTCGCCGCTCCGCTCATCAGCACGCCCGTCGTCGTCGAAATCAAGTCGAAAGAGGATTTCGACAAGTACCGCGGCAAGCTCCGCGGTGCCGTGGTGATGAACGGCCGTCCTGCTGAAACCGACATCGGCTTCAAGCCCGAGGCGGAACGGCTCGACGAGGCGGCGCTGACGAAGCGATCCGGGGGAAATCAATCCCGGCAAGCCCGCGTCGCTACAGGAAGAAGATCAAGACTTTAGCAAGGTGCTCGACACGCTGGTTGAGATCCAGAAGTTCTTCGCGTCGGAAGGCGTTGCCGAGGTCATCACGGCCAGCTCGATCCGTGAGGACGTCCGGGTGTCCGGATATTACGATCACAAATGGCACACGCCGTTCCCGTCGTTCGTCTTCTCGCGCGAGCATTACGGCCGGCTGCTCCGGATGCTCGACAGGAAGATCCCGATCAAGCTCTCGCTCAGCCTCTCTGCGCGATTCACCGACAACGTCGAGGGCTTCAACGTGGTCGCCGAGATTCCGGGCAGCGATCCACAGCTGCGCAATCAGATCGTTATGCTCGGCGGCCATCTCGATTCGTGGCACACCGGAACTGGCGCGACCGACAACGGCGCGGGCTGCGCGGCCGCGATGGAGGCGGTGCGCATTCTCGAAAGCATCGGCGTCAAGCCACGTCGGACGATCCGTGTCGCGCTGTGGAGCGGCGAAGAGCAGGACTACTTCGGTTCGCGTGGATATGTCGCGAAGCACTTCGGCAGTACGGCGACCGCCGAACGCAAACCGGAGCACGCGACACTGGCGGCCTACTTCAATGTGGACAATGGCGCCGGCCGTATCCGTGGCATCAACCTGCAAGGGAACGAAGCGGCGCGGCCGATCTTCGACGAGTGGCTTCGCCCCTTCGCGTACCTTGGCGCGACCACCGTGACGACGCTGAATTCCGGAGGAACGGATCACATGTTGTTCAACGCCGTCGGACTCCCCGGCTTTCAGTTCATTCAGGATCCGCTCAATTACGAGTCACGGACTCACCACTCGAGCCTCGACGTTTACGAGGAAGCGCCGCCCGATGATCTGAAGCAGGCGGCGGTGATTCTTGCCAGCTTCGTGTACCACGCCGCGATGCGGGACCAAATGCTGCCCCGGCCGAAGGTCGCCGGGACCAGGAAGTGAACTGTTCACGATTCACTGCCTGACACCACACTCGGTTCACGATTCATTGCCTGACACCACACTCGGTTCACTCCGGCAGCGTCCAGGCGTACAGGACGCCGTCGACCGGAGTGACAACGAACTGGCGGCCGTTGAGCTCGTACGACATCGGACTGCCGGTCAAATTGCCGCCCGGGTTCATGTGCCACAGCACTTTCCCCGACGCCGCATCCAACGCGACGAGGTGTCCCGATTCATTGGTGAACACCAGGCCACCCGCAGTGGACAAGATGCCGTTGCCGCCGCCGGTGCCCTTCCGAGTCCAGCGGACTTTACCCGTCCGATAGTCGAGCGCGAGCAGCATGCTCTCGCTCCAGAGGCTGGTCGCGCCACCGCCCTGGTGATCCTCGACTTTGCCGGTCTCCTCGTTTGGCATCAGGTACGCGATGCTGAATCCATGGCTGGCGTTGACATAGAAGAGCCCGGCATCGGGACTAAAGCTCGGCGTCCACCAGTTGGTGGTGGTTCCCTCGAAGAACGCGCCGTCCACCGTCGGCTCGACGTCCAGTCTGGGGATAGGTTGCCCGCGCTCGTCGACGCCGGCCGACCAGTTTTGCGCGCCGTAGGGGACGGTGACCAGACTCTCGCCCGTCACGCGATCGAGCAAGAAGTAATAGCCGCTGCGGCTCGCCATCGCCAGGAGCTTGCGCGGTCGTCCTTGATAGTCGCCGTCGATCAGGATCGGTGTCTGGTTCGCGTCACGATCGTGGGTGTCGTGTGGTGACGTCTGGATGTACCACTTCATTTTTCCTGTATCGACGTCGAGCGCCACGAGCGAGCAGGTGAACAGGTTCGCGCCACGGCGGACATTCCCCGCATACACAGGATGCGGATTCCCGGTGCCCCAATAGGTCAGGTTGAGGGTGGGGTCGTAGACGCCCTGAACCCATGTCATGCCGCCGCCGCGCGCCATGACCTCCGCGTTGGGCCAGGTTTCAGAACCCGGTTCCCCGGGCTTGGGTATCGCGTCCCAGCGCCACACGAACTTGCCATCATTCAGGTCGCGGGCTTCGAGAAAGCCCGGCATGTTCAGCTGATCGCCTGACATGCCGACAAGCAGCTTGTCTTTTACGACGAGCGGTGCGGCGCTGATGTAGTAGCCGAACTTCCAGTCGGCCACTTCCACCTCCCACACCGTCTTGCCGTTTCGCGCGTCGAGTGCGATGAGGTGCGCGTCGGGTGTCCCGAAATAGATTCGGTCCTTGAACATGGCCACGCCGCGACTGGCGAGGTGATCGCCCGACGACGTCCGCGAGAAGTGCCAGATCTGGCGCCCGGTTCGTGCGTCGGCCGCCCACACATGATCCGGCACCGAAAAATACGCGACACCGTCAACCACCAGCGGTGTGGCTTTCATCGCCGCCTGGCGTGTCTGGAACGACCACGCCATCGTCAGCCTCCCGACGTTGGTCGTGTTGATCTGCTTGAGCGGACTGAAGCGCTGACCGGTGTAGTCGCCGTTGAACGTGGGCCAGTTCGTCGTGGGCCGCTGAAGCAACATGCCGGTATCAACCCCTTGCAGCAGCAGGCTGGCGGTGAACGCGATGCCGAGCAGCAACTTCATCGCAGCGTTACCAGATACGCGAACAGGTTGTGCACGTCGGCGTTCGTATATTTCGACAGCAACTCGCGATGCTTCGCGAGCCGATCGGCCGTCTCGACCTTCACCGCGCGCGATGGCCACGACCGCTGTGCGCCGTCGGCCGTCCTGATCGTGATGTCGAATGCATCCTGCTGCAGCAGCTCCCCGGTGAACTTCTTCCCGGTGGCATCCGTCACCGTCGCATCCTGTCGCACACCCGTCGGATACAGGAAGCGCGCCTGTAACTCGATCGGCGGATACCTGGTCGCGACGCCCTTGAGATCATCCGTTGGCGAGTGGCACGTCGCGCACTGTCCCGGGCCATTGAAGTACGCCTTGCCCAGCTCCGCGTTGCCAGTCAACAACTTCTTGAGGTCGTAGTCGCGCGACGGACGCAGTCCGCTCGTCTTGTCGACCTCAGCGACACGGGCTTTCAGGTAGCCGACGATGTCGGAGATTTGCGCCGCGGTCAGGGGAATCACGGGCATCCCTTTGTCGGGACGTCCTTCCTGAATCACCTTGGTGATATCCGCGCCCTGATTGTCGCGGCGTATGACTGCCGAATAGATCAGATTTGGCCCGCCGTTGCCGCCCGCCGCCGTTGGCCCGTGGCAAAACCCGCACGACTGGCGGAACTGCTCGTGCCCGCGGTCGTACGCGTCGCGCGTGATCTCGACGCAGGGAATCCCGCTCCCTGGGCAGAATCGCAGCAGGTTCGGGTTCGCGCCGCGCTGCTGGGCCCATAGCGACGACGCCGCGGCCACGGCCGCGGCGAGCACGAGGGCAACAAGGAACAGTCTGCGGAACAACCTGGGGCTCACGGGCGCTTCGCGCGCGAGCTTGAGCGTGCGGCCAGATGGAATCTGGGGATGGGCCATCTTCACCGCGGAGTATACGTCTCCCGCCTGCCGGTGGACACGCTCAGCGCGGCGGCGGTTCGTCTCTGGTCACGATTAAGCTGTGTCGATCGAGCGACGCCGCGAAGTCTCCGACCTCCTCGGCGGTCAAGACGGGCGTCATGCGGCGCAGGAGTCCTGAGCGGTCGGTGGCCAGCACGAGCGTGCGTTCCAGATGCCGATCGGAGGCGGCTTTCACGCCCGCCACCGTGTCACTGGCCAACCCGAGACCGCGCACCGCACGGTCAACGTCGAAAGCCGGGATCGGACCGCTCGGGCGCGCAGCCGGCGCGGCGAACACGTTGAGGAATTCTCGGACCGAGTTGCCGTGGTTCTGGATTCCGTTGTCCAGGGCTGCGAACTGCTGCTCCGTCACGAGCGCGCGCACCTCGTTACGGAGCGTCTCGAGCGATGCAGCCAAAGTCCTGGTGATGTCCTGCTCCGCCTGCGCGAGCGCCGTCAGCGCACCCGCGCGCCGGTCTGGTGGGAGCTTGAGATCGTCAATGAGCCCGGCAAACCCTGGATTGCGAAGATCCCGCACCGTGACACGTATCTGGCGCGTAACCGGAGGCACGCCCTTCCCTTCGCCGATAACCGGCGACGACGAGGCGATCGCGCGGACCTCCTCGCGATCGAGTGCCGCGTCGCCGTTCCGATCGCCGCGCGTCACGATGTCCTGCATCCGTTGTGGCAGCTCGACGGCGGCCACGTGCCCGTCACCGTTGGCATCGAACGACATCACGCGCCCGATGATGATCTCGACGCCCCCGCGTTCGGGCAGCGGCGCCATCGGCGGCGGTGCGGGAGCGAACGGTGCGACGATTGAAGAGGTGGCGCCAGGCGGGTCGAACGGATCGGAGAAACGTGGGTCCGTGAGGAATGCCCGATCGGTCAGCGTCTTCAGGAATGCGACGAGCGCAGCCTTCTCAGACTCCGTCAAGTTGAGTGGTTGCATGCGAAAGTCGAGGTTCGGGTGCCGCTTGAAGTTTCGGCTGTAGTGCTCCACGACATCCTCGAGCGTCGCCAGCGAGCCGTTGTGCATGTACGGTCCCGCCACTTCGGCGTTACGCAGCGTCGGTGACTTGAAGCGGCCAGCGTCGAGCGCGTTGAGCGTGATATCGGCGAAGCCACCATCCGCGGAGAGCCAGTCCAGCTCGGTCCCGTTGTTCGCGGGGCTCGCCAGCTCGAACGGGATTTCTTGCAGGGCGAAATGGCAGCTCGCGCAACTCCGCAGGAATAGCGCCTTGCCGTGGTTTTCCTGACGGGTGAAGTTTTCGAAGTCGTCCTCGAATGCCTGGGCGCGCGCCATCCCATCGTCGAAGCGTGATCGATAGGAAACCAGTGAGCGCAGGAACTGCGCCAGCGCTCTCGCCATCCGCGCCTCCGTGATCGCGGGGTCGCCGAACGCGCGACGGAACAACTCCGGGTAGTACGGCAGCGCGGCCAGCTTCTGCGGAAGCCGCGCCGGATCCTCACCCATCTCGATCGGATTGCGCACCGGCAGCAGCACCATCTCCTCGAGGTTGCCGCCGCGGTCGTCCCAGAAGAACCGCGCCCGCGGGTAATACCGCAGCCCGGTCAGGTTCATCGCGTGCCGATCGGTGAAACGTCCGTCAAAGCCCCGGCTCACCCGGTTGGGATCCGCGAAGGCGTGCTCCTGCTTGTGGCACGACGAGCAGGACGTCCTGCCGTTGGCTGACAGCGCCGTGTCGTAGAACAGCACGCGCCCGAGCGTGGCGCCGTCGTTCGTAATCGGGTTGTCCGCGGGCGTGTTGTCGACGGCGCCGGCCGTCTGAAAGTGGGCCGGCAACGGCACATTCGCGTACTCGTAGGGGGTGTCTGGCATTCGGACGGTACGCACGGGGACGACCGTTTGCGCCGCGAGGGCCGCACCCATCATCGCCAATGCTGCCCCGACGACGCCCAGCAGAGGCAACCCTGCCCATCCGACGACCAGGATCCTCGTGGAGAACCGTTCAACCGGCGCGCGGTTTGTAGCCATCTGCCACCTCCTGCCCGATTGATCTATTGTACTAGTAAATTAGTTCAAATCAAGGTACAGTCCCGCCGTGGCTCGGGCGGCGCGGGTGGCGCGAACAGTCTGCGGCTGATCAGCGCTTCACCGGCCTGCCGTAGACTTCGATCCAATCCACACGCGATGACGCCGGCGTGCCGCCGCCGGGCGCGAGCTCGGTCCACCCGACCTCGTCGACCTTGCTGAGATCCGGCCGCTCCACCCACGCGCCTTCGACAATGGTCTTGATGTCCATCCGTCGCCACCGGATTCCCGCAATCGAGAACTCGCTCTCGTGCCAGTCCAGCGACGGACCGTCCGCATAGTCGCTCACCAACCACGTCCCGTCGGCGAGTTTCAGCGTCAGCCGAAGACCTCGAAACCCTGTCTGCTTGGTTCGCCATCGGACCTTCGCAAGTCCGGTCAGGTCCACGAATGCGTCCTTGTCGCGCAGCCCGATCGCGCAGTTCGCCGGGCACGATCCAAGCCAGAGGTAGTAAGGATCGTCCTTCGGAGTATCGTGATGACTCTTCCGGATGCCGTCCTTGCCGGGACCGTAGAGCGCGATCTGGAGTTTGGGATTCGCCACGTGCTCCTGCGTCACCGGCGCGGCAGCGGCGATTTCCTTCCAGTCTTCGCGGAAAAACAGCGGCGGCCGATTGTCTTCGGGCGCCTGCGCCAGTGCACTCAGGACGATCAGGAACGGCGTCGCGAGCGGCAGTCTCGACATAATCCACGGACTCTATCAGGAAGTGAAACTTTAGGAACCTTCGAGTGTTATCTCAAAGGACTTTACTGCGATGAACCGTCGCTCTTTCCTGCGTCAGGCTTCCGCCAGCTTTGCCGCTGCTGTTTCAACGCGTTGCTCGTCCAAGGCGCCCGCCCTCGCCGACCGCCGCACGCGCATCGATCAACTGATGACGCGACTTCATAAGCGGAACGAGTTTACCGGCGAGATCCTGGTGGCGGAGAAGGGCGACGTGATCTACGCGGGTGCATTTGGTCTGGCCGATCGCACCACCGGCCAGCCCTACAGCGCAGATACGCGCTCGTGTCTGGCATCGCTTTCGAAACCAATCACCGCGACGGCGATCATGATGCTCTCTGAACAATCACGCCTGACCTACGATGAACGGCTCGCCACGTTTCTGCCGGGATTTTCGGATGCTATTGGTTCAGTGAAGATTCGGCACCTGTTGACGCACACGTCGGGGATTCCGGACTATCCCGATCTGAGTGTCGACCATCCCGGCGTCACGAATTCCGAGATCTTTGCGGCCTTACAGAAGGTGCCGCAGCCTGCGTTCCCGCCTGGTCAGAAATACCAGTACTGCAACGCTGGCTACGTCCTGCTGGGATTGATCGTCGAGAACATCTCCCGCCAGCCGTTATCGGGGTTCCTCGAATCGCACGTGTTCAACCCGCTTCGGATGACATGCTCGTTCGTTTTGACCAGCCTGGACCAGAAAACGCCCGACGTCGCTCGCGGTTACGACAGGGCCAGCGGCGCCGACGATTTCGTTGGCATGGAGACCGGTGACAGCGGCGTCTACTCCACCGTCAAGGACCTTCTCCGGTTCGATCAAGCGCTCTATACCGATGCCCTCGTAAAGCAACCGACGCTCTCCGAAGCGTTTACGCCGTTTCCTGTGCGCGAAGGCCGCACCACGTACGGCTTCGGTTGGAACATCGTCACCGACAGTGACGGAAAGCGGGTGTGGCACCAGGGCAATACGGCCGGCTTTCGCGCTTTCATCGAACGGCGCCTCTCGGAGCGGATCACCGTCATCATGCTGACCAATGGCGGCGACACGAATCGGATGGCGATCAACGACAGCATCCAGGGGATTTTGAAGGCCGCGCCATCGTAGGCCTTGGATCGTCAGCTCCTCCGATCCCGCCAGATGAGGCGCTCGTCCTCTACTCGGATTCGACGTCCTCCTTCATCACGCCTACTCAGCAGAGCCAATCCTTGCGCAACTGAACGAGGACCTCGTTTTGCACAGGTCGCGCTCCGATAAGGCTCAGGCCTACCTCATCTGGAGAGGTTGAACCGACGGTGGGCGCAGAAATGGCAATCCGGTTACTTATATGGGAAAACTAGGGTTCACCTCCCGATTCCGCACGTGCGGGTTGTCAGGCATACTCGGCATAACTTTTCTCTCCGTCACGGCAACGGCGGCGACCGCACAAGAGCGCATTTATTTTCCGGCGCACGACAATTACGAGGCGCAACTGGTCGCCAAGATCAACGCCGAGAACGTCCGCCTCGACATCGCCGTGTGGTTGCTCGACGACGGTTCGGTGACGACCGCGATCATCAACCGATGGAACGCGGGAGTACCGGTCCGGGTCATCGGCGACCGTGCTGGCATTTTTGAAAGCGATCCACATACACGCGCGTCCTTCGAGCGGCTGGCGAAGGCCGGCGTTCCGATTCGGCTGCGCTACTACCCGACGTCGTTTCCGGAAATCATGCATTGGAAGTACGGCGGCTTCGTCGGTCAGGGCTACGCCAGTCTCGGTTCGGGGAACTGGACAAGCTTCGAGCTGGCACCGGTGAGCAGCACGAACTTCAAAGATGAAATCGAGCTACTCACTAATGATCCGGTGATCGTCAACGCGCTGCTGACGAAGTTCGATCGGATGTGGGTGGACCAGACACCGGAACCGCGCGCGTCGGTGAGCCTGCCGTATATGCTCGACTGGCCCCAGGCCTACAAGCGGGAAACCGGACTCGACTGGACCACGCCCATGAACATCCAGCGCGTCCGGCTCGAACCGGATTATCCGACCAGCGCGCTCATCTGGGGACAGGGTCCCGACATCATCAACGCGATGCTCGCCGAGATCAATGCAGAGCCCACGGCCATCGACCTGATTAGTTACAGGCTCACTGTTCCGTCGCTGACCGACGCGCTGATTGCGAAGAAGGGCGCCGGCGTGCAGGTACGGGCCTTCATCGAACCCACCCAGTATCGAAACGACGGGTTTCCCGAATATTGGCTCGTCGGCTACCAAGCCGATCGGCTCTGGACTGCCGGCATTCCCATCAAGATCCGGACGCATTCGGGTCTCACGCACGCGAAGACGCTGATCACGTCGCGCTCGGCGCTGCTTGCCTCCTCCAATTTCACGAAGAACTGGGAGCGCGATCACAACTACTTCATTCAGCTCGCCTCCAAGCCGACCTTGTATGCGCAGGTGAAGAACGAGTTCAGCCGGATGTGGAACGACCTGGCGAACTACACCAACTTCAAGCCGCTGCCACCACGAGCGGTCTCGATCGTGTCGCCAGCCGCGGGCGCGAAAAACGTGTCGACGCAGCCGAAACTCACGTGGAATCGGGCACCCTGGGCGGTCGCCTTCGACGTCTATCTGGGCACGAGCCTGAACAACATGACCGCAGTCGCCCGCGTCAATGCCGTGCTGAACGAGAATCCGCCCCAGACGTACTCCTACACGCCCAGTCAACCGCTGCGATCGTCGACGACGTACTGCTGGAAGGTCGTGTCGCGCACGTTCGCAACCGACGTTGACCCCACATTGATTGCCTCGACGAACCCGATCGCGTTTACGACCGGCGCCGGATCAGCCGGCGTTTGCAGCGCCAGTCTCCCCGCAACTCCGACCGGCTTTCGCATCGTTCGATCTCCGTGACGAGCGCGCATCGGGCGCTTACGCTGTCCGACGCAGTCCCTCGACCTGCCGCAACTGTCCGTAGAGAAGGTGCCAACTTCGGAAGTTTTTGGCCTCACCCAAATCCTCTATGGTCCGTCACACATCCCGCCGATAAGTTCCGTAGGCCTATCGACCAGCGAGCGGGAGTGTAGATGTCCGACGCGTTCTTCGAAAAACTCTTCGGTGATTCGGAGCCGGGCGACTTCGGAACCGGCTGGATCAGCGGCACCGCGTCGGTCTTTTTCGGGCTGCTCGGTTTCGGTGGCGCGCTGTGTCTGCATTTCCCCGGGCTGCTCACGCTGCCCGACGCGCGCGCGCTCTATCCAATGACGATCATTCGCGCGCTGATTCAGGCGAGCATCGTCCTCAGCATCGTGCTCGGCGCCATCTCTGGTGTCCTCAGGGAGCGCAAGGTCCTGGCCGTTACTGGCGCTTCGCTCGGACTGCTCGCGGCGATCATCGGCGGCGGCAGCACGCCGCTGCCAGACCAGGTCCCATCGAAATTCGGTCTCGGTCTGGATTGGTTTCTGCTCGATCTGTTCGTGATGACGGTGGTCTTTCTGCCGGTTGAACGTTTCTGGCCGCTGCATCCGGATCAGAAGACGTTTCGGCCGCAATGGACCACGGACTTGTTTTATTTCGTGGCTACGCACCTGCCCGCCCAGCTGATCACGCTGGCGATGGTCATACCAGCCGCCTATGCCTCCAGGTGGCTGGCGATTCCGTGGCTGGTCAGCACGGTCGGAAGCCTGCCCTTTCTCGTCCAACTGCCGCTGGCGATTGTCGTCGCCGATCTCTCGCAATACACCATCCATCGCGCCTTTCACCGCATCCCGTTCCTGTGGCGCTTTCATGCGATCCATCACTCGATCGAGACGATGGATTGGGTGGCCGGCTCGCGCTCGCACTATGTCGACATCCTGATCACGCGCGGCCTGATCATGATCCCGATGACGCTGTTCGGTTTCTCACAGGCCACGATGGCCGGTTACCTCGTGTTCGTGTCCTTCCACGCCACGTTCTGCCACACTGACTTTCGCCCGCGCACGATTTGGCTGGAGCCGTATTTCGTGACCGTGCGCTATCACCACTGGCATCACGCGGCGGATGCAAACGCCGTGGATGTCAACTTCGCGATCCACCTGCCGTTCATCGATCGTGTCTTCGGCACGCAGTATCTTCCGAAGGACGCGTGGCCACAGCGCTATGGCCTGGTCGGCGGGTCGGTGCCGCGAGGCTTCTTCAAGCAACTGGTTGCGCCGTTCAAGTTTTAACCGAGGGCTTCGCCCCTCGGACTCTCCTGCACGCTCTCTCGCGCGCCGCTTCACCGGCGCGCTCCGTTCGCATGGCTCGCTCGCCATGCTCGCTCGAACCCGGAACAGGCGTCAGGTTTTATGAGACGGGTTCTAAATCGCGATCTCTGACACCACGTCACCGGGTTTGTCGGTGCCGGTCCCGGACGGCTTGACGAGTCCCAGTGCGCTCATGACACGGACCGTCATGTAGCCGAAGTCGAACTCACCAGGACCATGCGTGGTGCGGAGAAGGTGCGGATAGTGGTGATGGTTGTTCTGCCAGCAGGCGCTGAACGTTGCCATCACCGGCAGCCAGTCACCGATGTTCATCGCATTGTCATCCGGATCGTCGTAACGTCTCGTGCCCCAGCGGCGATCGTGCGTCCAGTAGTTCTGCACCATGTTCACCCACAGTGCAAACAGTCGAGTGCCCAGCCACACCGCAATGGCGAATGGCCAGTCGCGCACGAACAACCAGAGGAGACTGCAGCTCAACACTGGAGAGATCACCATGAAGAGCGGATGCGACACCAGCCGGAACGGCCAGGTTTGAAGGATCTCGTCGTTGGCCACGTTCATGGTGCATTTGTAGGGAAACAGACAGAGGTAGAGCGTTCGCCAGAAGCCGTCGCCATCGAGCTTGTTCGGATCGCCGTGGTGATCCGCAAAGCGATGGTGCAGCCGGTGACGATTGACCCAGCTGATCGGATCGACGTACACGCCGACCGTGTTGTTGACCAGCGTTACGCTCTTGATGAACCACTCTTTGTAGTCCAGGGCACCGTGCGTGATGCCCATGTGCATCACGTCGGATAGATAGACGCCCCCGAGAAACCACGACATCACCAGATACCCCAACCCGATCACCATGCCCCACCACGGGCCGATCGACGGCGGCGCAAGCCACGCCGACACCACCAGCTGCAGAGCGAGGGCTGAATATCCCAGGACGTTGTAAATTCGCATGAGCCCTTCTATCAGATTTTTTCCTGCCGCCGAAGCGTTCCCCTCACTACTATTGGGGGCGATGCGGATCCTGCGACTCGTGAAAAAGATCCTTCTTGGCGTCATCGCAGCGATCCTCGGTGTTTATCTTGTCTTCGCGATCGGGCTCACCGTCCTCGAGCGGGTGGTGCGCGAGAATCCCAAGGTCGACGAAAGCCTGGTCGCGCATTCCACCGCGCCGCACACGATCACACACTTCGATCAGGGGGCCGCATCCTTTCAGCGTCGCCTTGAGCTGATCGCGGCTGCCAGGAAGTCGATCGCGCTCGAGTTCTTCATCTACGACGTCGACGACGCCTCGCGCCTCCTCACCCAGGCGCTGATCAAGAGGGCCCGCGAGGGCGTGCAGGTGCGCATCCTGGTCGACTTCTCGGCCCCCGTGTTCAAGCTGAAACCCGCCTATGCGCGTCTGCTCGGCGAGGCCGGCGTGAAGGTGCGCTACTACAACACCAGCGCCGCCTACCGACTGGTCAGCATCCAGCATCGCTCGCACCGCAAGCTCCTCGTCATCGACGAAGCGACCGTGCTGACCGGCGGCCGCAACATCGCCAACGACTACTTCGATCTCTCGGACCACTATAACTTCCTCGACTCCGATCTCGAGGTCACCGGGCCGATCGTGAAAACGGTCCTCCAGAGTTTCGACGTCTATTGGAATTCCCGGCTGGCCACCGAGCCGGCACTCGATTCTGAACCGAATGACGAGGCCGCAAGGTTCGTCGTCCCGCAGGCGGCTGATGTCGCGTTGCT
>DATJKH010000070.1:0-10166 GCA_035491715.1 Vicinamibacterales bacterium
CAAGGTCCCGGCGCACGCCATCGTGGTCTTGACGCTGGAGGCCCGCTGAGCGCCCGCGCTGCAGGCGCTTGGTAACACTCTGCATGTGGGAACAGCGGTGGCATCCGCTGCGCGAGGAATGGGTCATTGTCGCGGCGCACCGGCAGTCGCGGCCATGGTCGGGCGCCGAGGTGGGTGCTCGCGCGAAAAAACCGGCGTCTTTCGATCCGGCGTGCTTTCTGTGTCCCGGGAACCCACGGGTCAGCGGCGCCGTGAACCCGTCGTACGCCGGGACGTTCGTCTTCGACAACGATCACCCGTGCGTCGGCGCGAATGCTCCGCGTGAGCTGGTGCCGCCCCCAGGCATATACCGCAATCGGCCAGCAACCGGCATCGCCCGGGTGGTCTGCTACAGCCCACGGCACGACTTGACGCTCGCCGAACTCGACGTCGAGGGCGTCGATGCCCTGCTCGAAACCTGGCAGCAACAGATGCGGGAACTGGCGACGACCTCAGATGTGACGTTTGTTCTGATTTTCGAGAACAAGGGAGAAGTCGTCGGCGTCAGCAATCCGCATCCGCATTGCCAGATCTACGCGACCAACTTCACGTTCAAGTACATCGAAACCGAACTGCTCGTCGGCCGGCGCCACCTCGAGGAAACCGGCCGGATTCTGTTTCATGACATCCTTGCGGCCGAGCAGCACGACGGCCGCCGCATCATCGCGCGGCACGGCAGCGCGATCGCGTTCGTCCCCTACTTCGCGCGATACGCGTATGAAACCTACGTCGCGCCGCTGCGGAGCGTCGCGACGATCGATTCGTTGAACGACCACGAGCGCCTCGATCTTGCAACCGTCCTTCGCGACATGGTGATTCGGTTCGACAATCTCTGGCAGATGCCGTTTCCCTATGTGATGACGCTCCACCAGGCTCCGGTGAGGGGCGACGCCAGCGGGTTTCACTTTCACATTGAATTTCATCCGCCGTTGCGCCGGCCAAACCTGCTGAAGTACCTCGCCGGCCCAGAGATCGGCGGCGGCAATTTTCTGAGCGATACGTCTCCCGAGGAAAAGGCCGCCGAGCTGGTCGCCGCTGGCGGGCCGCATTACCTTTCGACGCCGGCGTGAATCCAACCCACCCGCTTCTCGCCCCCGTTCAGGCCTTGCATCGCAGAATCCGTCGTGATGTCGTCGACGCCTGTGAGCGCGCGACCACGGCAGCGCTTTCCGGTGTCGCGCGGGAGGAAGAAGGAGACACGATCTATGCGATCGACCGCGTCGCCGAACATGTGCTGGTTGATGAGATCGAGCGGACGATCGCGACACGGGATGCGCCGGTGCTGCTGGTAGCGGAAGGTCTCGCTGGCGGCGAGATCGTCGTGCCGACGCACGCCGACCGCGCGGCGACACGGTGGGTGATCATCATCGATCCGATCGACGGCACGCGTGGTTTGATGTACCAGAAGCGGTCCGCGTGGATTCTGACTGGTGTCGCGCCTGGTCCCGGCCCCCGCACATTGGCGGACATCGAGCTCGCGGTGCAGACCGAGATCCCGCTCGTCAAACAGCATCTTTCTGACGAGGTCTGGGCGGTGCGTGGCGAAGGCGCATCGGCGCTCCGGTTCAATCGTCTCACCGGCGAGAGCCGAGCGATTGAGTTACACCCGTCGAGCGCGACCACGATCGCGCATGGCTTCGCCATGATCTCGCGCTTCTTCCCCGGCAATCGCGCCGAGCTCGCCGCGATCGACGACGAAGTGGTCGAAGCGGTGCTCGGACCTCCGCAGCCTGGCAAAGCGCATCTATTCGAGGACCAGTACATCTGCACCGGTGGTCAGCTTTACGAACTGATCGCCGGGCACGATCGGTTCGTCGCCGATCTGCGGCCACTGTTCGAGCGGCAGCGCGCGGGAGGCGCGGCACTCTGTTGTCATCCCTACGATCTCTGCACGGAACTGATCGCACGCGAGCTGGGCATCCTCGTGACCGACGAGCGCGGTCGTCCGCTCAACGCCCCCCTGGATGTGACGTCCGATGTCGCGTGGGTCGGCTATGCCAACGACGCAGTACGGGCGCAAGTCGAGCCGCACGTGCGGAACGCGCTGCTGCGGCGCGGGCTGATTGCATGAACGCCGCACTTCGTCCCTCGTCGCATATCCCCGCCGAGGTCCCGGATCTCGCGCGGTTTGCCACTGATGTTCCGACGCGGATGAACACCCACTCATGGGGTCAGACGTCGAGTGAACATGTGGGTCCTCTGTTTGTCGCGCGTGCACCTGGACGGCTGGACGTCATGGGCGGCATCGCCGACTACTCGGGTGCCCTTGTGCTGCAGTGGCCGATTCGCGAAGCGACACGCGTCGCGCTTCGTCCGTGGAGCGAACGCCGGATCTCGATCGTTTCGATCCGCAGTGACGGAGACGAGCGCCGCTGCGACGTACCGCTCGACGTGGTCGCAGACGGAGAGCGCCCCTATGACGCGGTCCGCGCGTGGTTCGAAGCTGATTCTGCCCGTCACTGGGCTGCCTACGTGGCGGGTGTGTTCCACGTGCTGACGCGCGAGCACGGCGTGAACTTCGCTGGCGGAGCAGCGATCCTCATCGAGTCGGACGTCCCGGAAGGCAAAGGCGTCAGCTCGTCGGCGGCGGTCGAAGCGGCGACCATGGAAGCGGTGGTTGGCGCCTGGGGATTGCAGCTCGATCCTCGCACGCGCGCGGTGCGCTGTCAGCAGGTCGAAAACCTGATTGTGGGTGCGCCGTGTGGCGTGATGGATCAAATGGCGTCCATCTGCGGTGAGGGCGGCAGTCTGATGGCGCTTCTGTGTCAGCCCGCAGAGTTTCACGGCAGCGTCCGACTTCCTGACCGACTCGGCGTGTGGGGAATCGATTCGGGGATACGCCACGCCGTCAGCGGCGCCGACTATGGTGGTGTGCGAGTCGGTGCGTTCATGGGTTATCGAATCCTCGCTGATCTGGCAGGCTTGCGCGTGACGGCGGGGGACCGCGAGGGGCACGTGCGCATCGATGACGCGCGGTGGCACGGCTATCTCGCCAATGTCGGCAGCGACACGTTTCACCAGTTCGCATCGCGGATACCCGAGTCGCTCGAGGGCGCCGCGTTTCTCTCGCAGTATCAAGGCACAACCGATCTCGCAACCCGCATCGAACCGGGGCGGCAATACGCGATTCGGACGCCGACCGCACACCCGATCTACGAACACGAACGGGTGACGGAATGGGCGCGCCGGTTGACGACCAGTGCTTCTGAAAGAGTAGACGCGGCGCGTCTCGGAGAATTGATGTACGAATCGCACGCGAGCTACTCGGCATGCGGGCTCGGTTCGGATGGAACCGACAGGCTGGTTACGCTGGCGCGCGAGGCCGGTCCGGCGCGGGGCATCTACGGCGCGAAGATCACCGGCGGTGGAAGTGGAGGAACCGTCGCCCTTCTGGCCGATGCGACAGCTGGCGACGTGGTTCGCGATATCGCGCATCGCTACGCAGAAGAGACGGGGCGTCACGCATATGTGTTCGAAGGCAGTTCGCCGGGTGCTGGGCAGATCGGGACGATTCGTCTTGATCCGGCGTAGTCTGTCGGCGCGAAATTAAGGAGTAGTCATACGACAATGCGCGTACTTGTGACTGGCGGTGCCGGCTATATCGGTAGTCACACGGCAAAGCATCTCGCCGCGGCTGGGCATGATCCTGTGGTCTTCGACGATATGAGTCAGGGCCACGACTGGGCCGTCAAGTGGGGGCGCCTCGAGCGCGGCACGCTGTCAGATTCGGCGCGTCTTGCCGAGGTATTCGCCGCCAACACGATTGACGCTGTCGTCCACTTCGCTGCCAATGCGTTGGTCGGGGAGTCGATGAGCAATCCGGCGAAGTACTTCCAGAACAACACCGTCGGATCGCTGAACCTGCTGAACGCGATGCGCGAAGCCGGCGTCGGAACCATCGTCTTCTCGTCGACCTGCGCAACCTACGGAGACCCGGTGCGTGTGCCGATCGACGAGACGCACCCTCAGGCGCCCGTGAATCCGTACGGCGAATCGAAGTTGATGGTCGAGAAGATGCTGCGCTGGTACGGAGAGATCCACGGTCTCCGCTGGATGGCGCTCCGGTATTTCAATGCCGCCGGCGCCGATCCCGACGGCGAGATCGGCGAGGACCATGATCCGGAAACACATCTCATTCCGCTCGTCGTCGGCGCCGTTCTGGGAACTCGGCCGCCCGTCAAGATCTTCGGCACCGATTATCCGACACCCGACGGTACGGCGGTTCGCGACTACGTCCACGTGATGGATTTAGCGGATGCTCATTTGCGCGCGATCGAATGCCTGCGTGCGGGCACGGCAAGCCAGGCGATCAATCTGGGTACGGGCCGTGGTCACTCCGTCAAGGAAGTGATCGACACTGTGGCTCGCGCTGGCGGCAGGGCCGTGCCGGCGATCGAATCACCGCGAAGGGCGGGTGACCCGCCCGAACTGGTGGCGGCGCCCACTCGAGCGCGCGACGTGCTCGGCTGGACGTGCCGCTATCCCGACATCGAGATCATCGTCGGCCACGCGTGGGCGTGGCACGAAAAGCACAGGCAGCCGCACGCATGACGAACAAGAAAGACATTGCGATCTTCCTGCTGCTCGTCGTGCTGTGCGCGATCGTGACGGCACTCAACCCGAGGTTCCTGTCGCCGGCCAACCTGCAGAACACCGCACGGTTGATTGGGGCATTCGGAATCTTCAGTCTGGGCCTCGGCCTGGTGATCATCACCGGCGGCATCGACCTGTCGGTTGGATCGTCGTTCGCGCTGCTCGGCGTCCTCCTGAGCATGATGTTGACCGAATGGCATCTGCCGTGGCCATTCGCCGTGCTGGCGATCGTTGGACTCGCGGCGCTCATCGGCATCGTCCACGGTTTGCTCATCACACGACTGCGCCTTCAGCCGTTCGTCGTCACGCTCTGCGGATTGCTCGTGTATCGCGGGCTCGCCAGGTTCATTGCCGACGACGAGACGAAAGGCTTTGGCGACGCCGCGGGATTCCGGACGTTGCAGCACTTGATGACCGGTAGTTTCTTCGGCGTCCCGACGCCGTTTGTCGCCATGGCACTCATCGGCGCGGTGATGTGGGTAGTGCTGCACCGATCGGTTTATGGACGCCACCTCTTCGCTACGGGCCGCAACGAAATCGCCGCCCGATTTTCGGGTATCGACGTCCGACGGGTCATCGTCAGCACATACGTGATCCTCGGGGTGCTGACCGGCATCTCGGCGATCATCTTCGCCTTCTACACCAACTCGATCTCACCCTCGTCGCACGGCAGCTTCTTCGAGCTGTACGGCATCGCGGCCGCGGTGCTCGGCGGTTGCAGCCTGCGCGGCGGCGAGGGGTCGATCATCGGGATCCTGCTTGGCACCACGCTGCTCCAGGTGCTGCAGAATCTCGTGAATCTGCTCGGGATTCCGAGCTCGCTCAATTTCGCCGTGATGGGTGGGGTCATTCTCGTCGGCGTCGTCGGCGACCAGATCCTGCAGCGTCGGGCGGCTTACGTGAGATCTTGATACCGTTGTGTTGTCGTCATCATGAGGAGAGTTGAATGCGCCTGAAGACAGCTGTCGCGCTCACCTGTGCGGCCGTGCTCGTTCTGGCCGGTTGCAGCCGCAAAGGTTCGTCCGCCCATACGCTCGCGTTCGTCACCAACAACGCGTCGGACTTCTGGACGATCGCGAGAAAGGGTACCGAAAAGGCAGACGCCGAGCGGAACGACATCACCGTCGAGTTCCGACTGGGCGATGGCAGCGCCGCCGGGCAGAAGCGGATCGTCGAGGATCTGCTGGCCAAAGGCGTGGACGGCATCGCCATCAGTCCGGTCGATCCCGCCAACCAGACGGCAATGCTCGACGATGCCGCCCAGAGGACGCTGGTGTTCACACACGACAGCGATGCGCCTGCCAGCAAGCGCGAGTGCTACGTCGGCACCGACAACGTCGCGGCCGGACGGCAGGCCGGCGAACTGATCAAGTCGGTTCTGCCCAACGGGGGCAAGATCATGCTGTTCGTGGGGCAGATCGATGCCCGCAACGCGCAGGAGCGATTGCAGGGAATCAAGGAGACCATCGCGGGTACGAAGATTGACATTCTCGACGTCCGCACCGACGACACAGATCGAGTGCGCGCCAAGGCGAACGTCGCGGAGACTCTCGTCGCGCATCCCGACGTCGCCGCCCTCGTCGGCCTCTGGAGCTATAACGGCCCGGCGATTCTCAATGCGGTCCGGGACGCGAACAAGATTGGTCAGGTTCCGATCATCACCTTCGACGAAGAGGATGAGACGCTCACTGGCGTCAAGTCGGGCGCCATCGCCGGGACCGTGGTGCAGCAGCCGTTCGAGTTCGGATATCAGGCGATGACGCTCATGGCGAAGGTCCTCGCGGGTGACAGGTCCGGCATTCCCTCAACCCGTCAGGTGTTCATCCCGACAAGGGTGTTGCGACAGAACGACGTCGACGAGTTCCGCAAGAAACTGACCGAGCTCCGTGGTCGCTGACACGCAACAGGTCATGGGCGCGCCGGTTCTGCAGCTTCAGAACATTCAGAAGCGCTTCCTCGGAGTGCATGCGCTGAAGGGCGTGTCGCTGGACGTGCATCCAGGCGAGGTGGTCGCGCTGCTCGGTGAAAACGGCGCCGGCAAATCCACGCTGATGAAAGTCGCCGGCGGGATTGAACAGCCTGACTCCGGAGAGGTGCTCATCGATGGCGAGGCCGTCGTCGTGCGCGACGTCCACACGGCGACCTCACTTGGGATCGCGTTCATCCATCAAGAACTGAACCTGCTCGACAACCTTGACGTGGCGAGTAATGTTCTGCTCGGCCGCGAGCCGACAGTCGGGGGACCGCTGCGCATCGTCGACCGCCGGAAGATGCACGCCATCGTCGAGCCCTACCTCGCACAACTCGGCCTCGACGTTTCACCAAGCACGGCCGTCTTGGGACTCTCGATCGCGCAGCAGCAGCTCGTTGAAATTGCGAAAGCACTCTCCTTGAAGGCGCGGGTGCTCATCATGGACGAGCCGACGTCGAGCCTCACCCTCTCGGAGACATCAAGGTTGCACGAGATCGTGGCTGCGTTGCGCGCGAATGGTGTAGGAATCGTCTATATCTCTCACCGTCTGGGCGAAGTTCGGGCGGTAGCCGATCGAGCGGTCGTGCTTCGTGACGGCGCAAACGTCGGCGCGCTATCGCGCGACGAGCTGACGCACGACAACATGGTACGGCTGATGGTCGGCCGCGACATTGCCGCGCAGCTGCATTCAACCGGCGCCGCAGGCCCGGAGCGCTTCAGGATCGAGAACCTGCGGACGACGCGCTACCCGCGACAGACAGTCTCATTCGGCGTGAGCCGCGGTGAGATCCTCGGCGTTGCCGGTCTCGTCGGAGCCGGACGGTCTGAAGTCGCGCAGGCGATCTTCGGCGTTGAACGGCCGCTCGCCGGACGAGTTCTGCTCGACGGGTCGGCGATTGAGATTGCCGACCCGGCGGCGGCAATTCGTCAGGGTGTGTTCCTCGTCCCCGAGGATCGTCGGACCGCGGGCCTTGTGGTGGATTTCTCAGTGCGCGAAAACGTGACGCTGCCGGCATTGCAGCGATACGCGACGCACGGGCTCGTGTCGGCCGCGAAGGAACGAGTCGGCGTCAGTGCCGTCTGCACGCAGCTGCAAGTCAAGGCGCCGTCCATCGAGACGAAGACCGCCAATTTGAGCGGCGGCAATCAGCAGAAGGTCGTGCTGGCGAAGTGGCTCGCTCTCGGTCCGAAGGTGCTGATCGTCGACGAACCGACGCGCGGCATCGACGTCGGTGCCAAAGCAGAAATCTATACGCTGCTACGGAACCTCGCCCGGGCGGGGGTGGCCATCGTCATGATCAGCAGCGACATGGAAGAGATTCTCAACATGAGCGACCGGGTTGCGGTGATGCACGAAGGCGCGATTACCGGCACGCTCATAAGGGAGGAATGCAGCGAGGAGCGGATCATGACCCTCGCCGTGGGCTAGATGATCCGAATAGGCTACGAAAGTGAGCGGCCGCCTCGTCCACGAGCGTCACCCTAGCGTGGCAACGTGAGCTCGTAGTACTCGACGCCGCTCTCTCCTTTGCAATCCATGACGCAGTCTCGTCGCGAGATAAAGAGCCGGCTGCCGTCCCGCGAAATAGCCTCGATCTTCGTGTAGTTCGTGATTTGGAGCGCTTCAGACAACGCATATTGCTTCCATTCGCGGACATCGAGCACATACAGCGGCTCGCTCACGACGTAGCGGCCGTCGGGCGTTACGAATACCCACCCGGTGAATCCAGCGTCAATGCGCATGGGAGCTCCGCCTCCGCGCTGGAAGAATAATTGGCAACGTTCGAAGTCGCCGCCGTGATCGCCGCAGTCAGCCACCGTGAGAGAGAACGCTTGCAGGGGTACTGGGAGTTTGGCAGGCGCCGAAGTCGTCTGCACATTTGCAGCAAACCACTCTCGCCCGTCAATCAGCGGCGGTCGGCTCAGCCGGACGGCGGTGAACTTGCCGGCTGACTTCAGCATCGGCGGCGGCAGGACCGCGTCCGAGGGCTGCGCAATTCCGTCGTCGTGCCTGCCGGCGCACATCCGCCACCAGCCGCCAACCAGCGGGTAGGGCGTGAAAGCGAACACAGCGTACTCGTAGCTTGGAGTGGCATCGCGCAACCGTTCGGGTGGCACGTCATACGTCACACTCCAGTAGAGGGACCCATGCGCCTTGATGACGGCGTCGAGCAGATTGAGTACCGTGCCGCCGGCAAGCGAGAGTGTCACCGTCTGCCGCATGGCGGGGTCTTCCTTTTCGAGGAAGGCTTCACGCTCCTCGGTGTAAATCGGATGGTTGACTACACAGTCGGGAACGAAGATTCGATGCACCTCGAACGTGGCGTGCAACGGCAGTGCATCGGTCAGCTCGACCGGCCCGACGGCCTGGTTGAGAAAATGATTGAAATCGTCGAAGGCTTGCTGCGGGCGCACGTGAATGACGCCGTTCACGCTTCGCCACGCGTAGCCCCGATGAACGGCGATCAGAGCGTCTAATGCCTCGCCGACTGTCTTCCCTTGCAGCGACCGCCCGAACCTGGTCCCTCTCGTTCTCGGGCCCACATTGAGCACGGTCTCGAATCCAATCAGCACGCCCGAGGCGCGCGCGATTGACGCGAGACTCTCGGCCAACGCATCCGGGTTCGCCGGCAGCCGCATCTCCGCGCCTGCCCCAAGGATGCGATCCTCCGGCCGGATGTCGTGCGCAACTTGCGCGGAAATCGAGCGGGCAAAGGCGATCAGGAGCGCTGCGGCGAGTAGCGAGCGTCGGAGCATATGCAATACCCACGCATCTTTCCGGATCACAGTCTCACTGTCACGTCGGGACAGCCGCTCCAACGTCGGACCGGCGAAGATTTGGACACCAGTCCGGCTTTGTTGTTCAACTGCGAATGACGGCGGGGAGAATCGAATTGGTTCGCCGCAGATTTGTTATCGGGGCGACGAGACCGTAAGCAGACCGTGCCCACACACTGGTCGGTTCGGCACCTCCCGTGCGCAGGAGACGATCAGCGGACGATACAACTGAAGTTCGCGGCATCGTCCACGCTGCCATCGACCAGGCCGTTGGTCGCGTGTGATGCGGGAGTCGAATCGGGAGCGATGCCTTTCTCCGACCCAGGCGTCGAGCGCAGCCAATGCGTCGAAGCCGCACCATGCGGAAGGATGTTGCTCGTTTCAGCTTCGTGCGCGATCCGCTCGGCGTCCTCGGGCAGCAGAAAGCGCTCGCGCACAGCCTGGGCCGCGACGCGTTTGACGAGCGCGACGTAGTTCTCGAGCGAGCCGTAGCGCTCTTCGAGCGACAGGCGCGGGTCGTGATTCGCCTGCCGCTCCGCCTTCGTCTTCGCGAACGGAATCCACCCGCCCTGAAAGCCACAACCTTGTCCGGCGAAGAATCCCGAACGGTAGACGTTCCATCCAAGGTAGGTGCCGAGCGGCACCTGCATCAGCACCGATGCAACGCCCGCGGTTTCGTTTCCGTCCTGGTTCACGCGAGGCACGTAGGTCGGCACCACGCCGAGCACGCGCGGCGGAACGGTGGACATCCTGCCCGATAGATCGACGGCCTTGAAGCCAGGAC
>DATJKH010000071.1:0-164515 GCA_035491715.1 Vicinamibacterales bacterium
GGCACCCAACGTACCGCCTAGCGCGCGCCGAAGACTTTGTCGAGTTCGTACGGCTTGGTGACCTCGAGCTGATCGTAGCGGCAGTCCGAAGGCGGTTTGTCGGGCCGCCAGCGCAGGAACACTGCGCCGTGACGGAAGCGATCGCCTTGAAGGTGGTCGTACTTCACTTCACACACCCGCTCGATCCGGACAGCTTCCCACGACAGATCCTTTCCCGCGCTCCATCGGCTCTGGCCGCCGGGCATGCGGGTCATCTCATGTCCTTCCGGCATCGCCCACTCACGCCATGGATGATCCTTCAACGCATCCTTCCGGAGCGGTTCGAGCTCCTTCACGAGCTGGCGACGCATCGCCATGGTGAAAGAAGACGTCACTCCAACGTGGTGGAGCCGGCCTTTGTCATCGTAGAGACCGAGCAGGAGTGAGCCGATCGCGTCCTTGCCGCTCTTGTGCCACCGGAATCCGGCGACGACGCATTCTGCCGTGCGCGCGTGTTTCACCTTGATCATCGCGCGCTTGCCCGGCTCGTAGGTTCCGTCCTCCGGTTTCGCGATCACGCCGTCGAGCCCTGCGCCTTCGAATTCATCGAGCCACCGCACGGCCACGGCACGGTCGCGTGTCATTGGTGTCAAGTGAATTGGCGGTTCCGTGTCCTCGAGTAACTTCTCGAGTCTGGCGCGACGCTCCTGTTGCGGCGCCGAACGCAGGTCCTCTCCATCGACGGCAAGAAGATCGAAGGCCACAAATGACGACGGGGATTCCTTTGCCAGCTTGGCGACCCGCGATGCCGCCGGATGCAGCCTGAGCTGAAGTGCGTCGAAGTCGAGACCGTTGCGACCCGCGATCACGATCTCGCCATCGAGGACGCACCCCGGCGGCAATCGCGCGAGCAGTACATCGTGCAGCTCTGGGAAGTAGCGATCCAGCGGACGGAGATCGCGGCTCTGAATGAAGACGTCGGAGTCGTTGCGAAACACGATCGCGCGGAATCCATCCCACTTCGGTTCGTAGAGGTAGCTGCCGCCGGCGGGCAGCTCCTCTGCGAGCTTTGCGAGCATCGGCTCGATTGGTGGTGTCGGGGGAGAGGAGGGTTCGCCCTCCGTGGTGCGAGAGGCCATTTCGTGTGATCTTCCGGCTAAAGCCGGAAGCCACAAAGAAAAAACAAGGGAGCGGGATGACCCGCTCCCTCGTCGAACTGCCGTTTCAGAAGTAGAACTTCAACGCGAACTCCATATTCCGCGGTGGACTGATGGTGCTCGTAATCCGGCCGAAGTTGCTCGGCGAGCTGAAGTTCACCGCCGGTGGATTGAAGCTCGGATGATTCAGAAAGTTGAAGAACTCCGCACGGAAGTCGACATACTTGCTGCCCCCGAGCTGGAACTTCTTGCCGAGCGACATATCCAGGTTGAAGTACTTCGGCGCGCGCACGATCCCGACGCCGGCGTCGCCGAAGGTGCCCTGAGCCGGCAAAGCGAACGCCGTCTCGTCGAGCCAGTGATCGATCGTCTGGTTGGCGGGCTTGCCGTCCCCAATCCGGTTGGGTCTGACGGCGCCGCGGGGACTCTGCAACGTGTTGTCGTTCGCGGTCACGGTAATCGGAAACCCTGTGTGCCAGTAGACGATGCCGCTGACATTCCATCCACCGAGTACGGCGTCCATGACGCCGCTAGTACCAGAGCCTGCGCGACCGTACGGCAGTTCGTAGATTGCGGACGTCGTAATGTTGTGCGTGGCGTCGAAGAACGCGGGACCGTAGTTGTATCCGTGCCGGTTGTAGTTGTTCCCAGAGTACGCCCCCTGCGCCGCCACTCCGCCGCTGCCGTAGTATCCGAGGTTGTCGGTCATCGTTTTGCTCCAGGTGTACGAGGCGAGGAACTCGAGGCCGTCCGTGAGCCGCCGGCGGCCGCCCGCCTGGAGTGCGTTGTAATTGCTGACCGCCCAGGAATCGGTGCCGCTGATTTGGGTCACCAGTGGATACACGGAGTACAGCGGCCGTCGCTGCTGCGCGGGCAGCCACGTCGATGCCGGTCCGGTTCCAGGCAGCGGCTGGTTCCAGTCGGTTGGTGCGACGAGATGTGTGGCGTTGTGGCCAACATATCCGAGAGTCACGGTGCTGCGCGGGGTGACCTGGTATTCAAACGTGAGGTTGTACTGCTGCGTGAACTGCGGGCGGAGATCGGGGTTCCACACGCGGATCTGTCCAAATATCTGACCGGTCGCGAGAAGGTCGGTGAAGCCAGTCGCGATCGTGCCAGGTCCCGACGATCGGTCGTAGGTGGTATCGGCCTCGGAGAAGAACGGCGCGTTCAGCGGGAGCCGTAGGTTCGATCCGGTCCCCTCCATGTACTGCGTGATCCCATACCCGGCGCGGACGACGAGCTTGTCCTCGAACATCTTCGGCGTCCACGCGAACCCGATGCGCGGCTCGAACCCCGCGTAGTACGGGTCGTAGAGCGCGCGACTGTTGCCATCCTTCCCGGCGAACAACTGCTTCCCCGTCGTGATGTCGAAGTTCGATTGCCGATCGTGCACTTCGACGACCGGCGAGGTGTACTCCCACCTGACCCCGAGGTTCAGCGTGAGGTTCTGCTTCATCTTGAAGTCGTCCTGGAAGAACAGGCCGATCCGGTTCTGCCGATGCCCCCAAGTGCCGGTCTGGCTGCCGACGCCCTTGCGATTCAACCGATCGAGGAGGAAGTCGGCGAAGGCGGAGCCCGTAAAGGTGGTCGCGTTGTATGTGAACAACCCGAGGAGCCCGTTGTTGCCGGGGTAGAACCGATTCTGTTGATACCGTAACCACTGGCCGCCCATCTTCATGAGGTGGGTCCCGCGGTTAATCGTCAGGGTGTCGCCGTACTGAAACGTGTTGGTGACGTTGTCCTCGACCACGCCCGTACTGCCGATGGCCGTGAGACCGTTCCCCATGTCGATCGAGCTCAACCCGGGGTGGGCTTGAGGGCCTGCGATACCGAGGGTCGCATTGCCATTTCCGAGGCCAGCCCAATCCAGCACGTCGGTGATGAAGACGGCACGGTTGAAGCCGGCGCGTGCTTCGTTGACGATCGTCGGACTGATGATGCGCGTCCAGTTGAGGGCGATGTTCTGCGGCCGGTTGTGGCTCTTGCCCGTGAGCTGAACCGGCAGCGCACCCTTAATGCCGTTCGTGTTGAAGTTGGCAAAGGAGTATCGGCCGGAGAAGTTGTTCGAATCGTTCAGCCGCGCATCGATCCTGACGTCGAACTGGTCACCTTTGAGTTCGTCCTCGGTACTGGAGGTGTAGTTATTGGGAATATTCGTGGTACCGGGACGCGTCGGGAGTGGATAGAGCGACTGATTGGCGAACAGGGCTTTCGCCACGGGATTCACGATGCGGTCGGCGGGAATGATATTGCCAGGAAACTGCACGCCCGTCACCGGATCGATAATCGGTGTGGTAATGCTCGACAAATTGCCGGTGCGCCACTCGGCCGGTGCCAGAGTTCGCAAGGCGGTTCCGCCGGTCTCCTGACGTACTCCCTGATAGTCGGTGAAGAAGAAAATCCGATTCTGGACGATCGGTCCACCAAGCGTGCCGCCGAAAATATTTTGCCGGAGGTCGTTCTTCTTCGCGTTGTTGCGGTTGTTCGCCCAGGAGTTCGCATCGAGCGCGTCATCGCGAATGAACTCGAACGCGTTCCCGTGCAGATCGTTGCTCCCGGACTTCAGCGTGGCGTTCACAGTGGCGCCGGTCACATTCCCGAATTCCGCTGAAGAGTTACTGGTCTCGATCTTGAACTCCGCGAGCGCGTCGATGTTCGGCTTGTAGCCGATCCGGTTGTCGATGGTCTCGTCGACGGAGACGCCGTCGAGGAGGAAGGCGTTTCCCTGCTCACGGTTGCCGTTCACGAACGGACGGCCCTGGCCACCCTGGAGGCCCGGTCCGGTGAACCCGCCAGGGTTCGGCGTGATCGACCCCGGGATTAGCAATGTGAGCTGCTGGAAGTTCCGGCCGTTCAGCGGCAGATTGACGGTCGTATTGCCGGAGATGACGGTGCCGACTGTCGGATTCTCGGTTTGCAGAACGGGCGAGGTGCCGCTGACTGTGACTTCGTCGGTCACGGCGCCGATCTCGAGCTTCAGATCGACTCGTGCCGTCTGATTCACCTCGAGCTGGATGACGTCCGAAATGACCTTCTTGAATCCTGCCAATTCGGCGCTGACGACGTAGCTGCCGATGGGCAGAAACGAGATCCGGTACACGCCCGCGTCGCTCGTTTCTACCGTGTTTTCCAGTTTCGTCGCCTGATTCACCGCGACGACCTTGACTTTCGGGACGGCAGCGCCGCCGGCGTCGACCACTGTGCCTGTCACTGTGGCCGTGTAGGTCTGTGCGAAGACCGCTGGCGGCAGGCAGACCGTCACCAGCACGGTCAGCGCCGTCGACAGAGCAATTCGCGGCATCCTCATATATTTCCCTCCAAATGGAATCCGGTAACGATGTCGCAGCCGTGGGCATGAGTCAAGGAAAACGACGCGAGCGACCGTATTCAGGGGCAGGCGACCGACACGATATAATCCGCCCCGTTCAACGTGGGACTGGAGGAGATCAGCATGACCCGCGCAGCATTGTGGTTCTGCCTTGCCGCGTCATACCTGGCGGCGCCATCGAATGGCTATCATGATCCAGTGCAGACACAACCCGCGCCGCGTCCTCAGCTCTCCGTCAAACCGACTGACGACTTCCAGGTGAATGGTGCCGGCGACCACGCGGCGTGGAAGGGTGTCGAGTGGACGCCGCTTCAGCGCCGCCAGGCGGACGGACATCCCTACGATGCGCGCTTCAAGATTCTTTACTCGAAGACGGGCATGTACTTTCTCATGGACGCAACCGATCGCAAGCTGACGGCAACGCTGACCGACGACTTCGCGCATCTGTGGACCGAGGACGTCTTCGAGGTGTTCCTGTGGCCCGACGAGCGCTATCCCGTGTACTTCGAGTACGAAATCTCGCCACTCAACCACGAACTGCCGATTCTCATTCCCAATTTCGGAGGCCAGTTTCTTGGCTGGCGGCCGTGGGATTACGAGAAGGATAGGAAGACACGCACCGCGACGAGCATCGTCGGCGGGCCGAAAGAATCAAACGCGGCGATTCAGGGCTGGCGCGCGGAGTTTTTCATTCCCTACGCGTTGTTGCGTCCGCTGCAGAACGTTCCGCCCAAGCCCGGTGCGAAGTGGCGCGCGAACTTCTATCGCATGGATCACGACGGTGGCAAGACCACGCAATGGGACTGGGCACGGGTCGGGCCGAGTTTTCATGAATTCGAGAAGTTCGGAGAGCTGGTTTTTGCAGAAAAATGAATATGCTGATAGCTGACAGCCGAACCAAAGGAGCGCGACCGCGATGAGCAGTTCAAACATGACACGCCGTGAGTTGTTCCGCCGTGGCGGAGCGCTGGGCAGCCTGGTCGCAGTCCCCGCGCTGTTGAAAGGTGCGGCGCAGTCAGCACCCCCGGCTGCGTCGGCAGTCGCCGCGCCGACAGGGGCCAACGCGCTGAAGCTCGGTGCCGACATGTATCAGTCGATCGGTGTTCGGCCGCTGATCAACGCGCGCGGCACGTTCACGATCATCAGCGGTTCGACGATGCTGCCGGAGGTGCGGGCGGCGATGGACCAGGCGGCGCAGAAGTACGTGCACCTCGACGAACTCTCGGAAGCCGTGGGCGCCAGACTGGCGAAGCTGACCGGTGCCGAGTGGGGGATGGTTTCGAATGGATGCTCCGCAGGACTGACGCTCGCGACCGCTGCGTGCATCGCCGGCGGTAATCCCGATCTTCATGTTCGCCTGCCAAATCTGAGCGGCTTCCCCAAAGACGAAGCCATCGTCCCGACACATTCGCGCAACGTCTACGATGCCGCTCTCCGCGCTGTTGGCGTTCGTGTTGTCGAGGTCTCGACGGTCGCGGAGTTCGAAGCGTCGTTGGGTCCGCGCACGGCGATGATCTACATCCTGGCGGGGCCGAATGCCGACAACAGCCCGCTCAACGTGAAAGCGATCGCCCCAATCGCCAAGGCGAAGGGAATTCCGATCCTGGTTGACGCGGCGGCCGAGATCCTGACGATTCCAAACGTGCACCTCCAGAACGGCGCGACGCTGGTCGCATACAGCGGCGGCAAATGCATCCGCGGGCCACAGACGGGAGGCCTGCTGCTCGGCCGCAAGGATCTGGTGAAGGCGGCGTGGGTCCACAGTGCGCCGCATCACGGATTCACTCGAGCACTGAAGGTTGGCAAGGAAGACGCGATCGGGATGCTGATGGCGGTCGAGATGTGGGTCAAGCGCGATCACGACGCCGAATGGAAACGCTGGACGGGATGGTTGGATCACATCAGCCAGCGGGTTTCCACGATTGCCGGCGTGACAACCAACATCAATCAGCCGAACGGCCTGTCGAATCGCACGCCATCGCTGACGATTCTGTGGGACCGGCAGAAGATCGGGATCGCGGGCGACACGGTCGCGCGGGTGTTGCTCGACGGCGACCCACGGATCACCCTGGACGCGGCGCGTGGCGGACCGCAGGGCGCTCAGACGGGCGTCCGAGTGACGCCGTACATGCTCGCGGCCGGCGACGAGAAGATCATCGCCGATCGCCTCGTCGCCGTCCTGTCGAAGCCGCCGGCGCAGACCGACACGAATCCGCCGGCGGCGGCGAGCGTGGACGTGACCGGTCAATGGAACGTCAAGATTCAGTACGCTGCGGCGACCTCGGCGCACACGCTGCACCTGACACAGAAAGGCAACGACCTCGGCGGGTTCCACCAGGGAGAGTTCATGACCCGCGAGATCACCGGCACGATCGACGGCGACAGTGTGCGGATCAGAAGTGCGTACGGCGAGCAGCACGGTGATTCGGTGAATCTGACATTTGTCGGCAAGGTGAACGGCGATCAGATGAGTGGCCCGCTCGACATGGGTGAGTATCTGGCTGCGACATGGACCGCCACGCGGCGCACGGGAATGCGAGGAGCCAGGTGATGGCGAGGGTCTTCCCACGGTGGCTGCTCCTTGCGGCTCTTGCCTTGTCCCTTTTCCCTTTTTCCTTTTCCCTCGACAGTGAAGCTGCGCAGCAGCAACCGAAATACGATTTACTCCTGCGCGGTGGGCACGTGATCGACGCGAAAAACAAAATCAGCGCCGTCCGTGATGTCGCGATTGCCGGCGGCAAGGTCGCCGCGGTTGAAGCCAAACTCAATCCAGCGGATGCGCTGAAGACGGTCGACGTCAAGGGGCTCTATGTGACGCCCGGTCTCATCGACATCCACACGCACACCTACACCGGCACCGGGGAACAGAATTCGTACGCGGGAGACAACAGCGTCCCTCCGGACGGGTTCACGTTTCGCGTCGGTGTGACGACGGTCGCCGATGCCGGGTGTGCGGGCTGGCGGAACTTCGAAGACTTCAAGCAGCGCATCATCGATCGATCGAAAACGCGGATCCTCGCGTTCATCAACATCGTCGGCAACGGAATGCGCGGCGGCGCCTACGAGAATGATCTCAACGACATGGAGGCGAAGCCGACCGCCGACATGGCGCTGAAGTATCCCGGCTTGATCATCGGGGTCAAATCGGCGCATTACACGGGGCCGGAATGGGCGCCGGTGGAACGCGCCGTCGAAGCGGGAACGATGGCGAATATTCCCGTGATGGTGGACTTCGGCGCGAACAAGCCGGAGCGCCCGCTCGCTGACCTGGTGACGAAGAAGCTTCGTCCCGGCGATATCTATACGCACATGTACTCGGGCCTCCGCGGGGAACTGGATCGGTCGGGTCACGTGAATCCGGGAATGGTCGAAGGGCGCAAGCGCGGCGTGATCTTCGATGTCGGCCACGGCGGCGGCAGCTTCCTGTGGCGGATCGCGATGCCATTGATGAAGGATGGCTTCGTCCCCGACTCGATCTCAACCGATCTGCACATTGGCAGCATGAACACGGGCATGAAGGACATGCTGAACGTGATGGACAAGTTCCTCGCAATGGGGATGCCGCTCGACACGGTCGTCGCGCAGTCGACCTGGAATCCCGCGCGCGAGATCAAACAGGACGCGCTCGGTCACCTGTCGGTAGGAGCCACGGCCGACGTTGCCGTCTTGCGGCTCGAGAAAGGGCGTTTCGGTCTCACCGACATGAATGGGGCTCGCATGGACTCGACCCAACGCCTCATGGCCGAGCTGACGGTGAAAGACGGGCGGATCGTCTACGACCTCAACGGAATCTCACGTCCGGAATGGCGTACACTGCCGGCCGACTACGGTCCGATCGGCAATGGACGATGGGACGGACTCAATCCAGCACGGGGAACAACACCGGGGACGCAGCGAGGCCGAGGCGGCGCCCGGCCGGAAGCGCGCTAAGAGGAGGAAGGAAATGGTCAAGTCGAATCGAAGAGCATTCTTGAAAAAGGCGCCTGCTGTCGCGGCGGCGGCCGTGGTGGCTACACCCGTTGTCGCAAAGGCACAGGGAACCGCGGACAAGCCGGTGAAGAAAATATTCCGCGCCGCCGGTGCCAAGCCGCCGGATCCGGCGAACCCCCCACTCTTCAACGGCACTGTGTTGTACGGCAACCTGGTCTTTATTTCGGGCATCGGCTATCACCAGCAAGGCGACATCACAGTGCACACGACGAAGGTTCTCGAGCAGATGAAGGCGAACCTCGAAGCCTGCGGGTCCTCGATGGAAAAGGTACTGAAGGTGAACGTCTACCTGAACGATCTGAAGGACTACGACGCGATGAACGCCGTTTTTCGTGGCAAGTTCGGCCCCGAACCCGGTGTGCGTACGACGATCGCCGCGGCAGGAGGCATTCCGGGTAATTCGTTGGTCGAGATCGACTGCATCGCGTACATATGAGCTGATTTCACAGCGACGATGGACGTCGGGCGGGGTCTTTAGACCCCGCCTGCGCGACGTCGTGTGCCGCGATCGAGAAAGAATCCAGCCGCAAGAGCCGCGAGCCCTGCGACGATCACCGCAATTGCCCACCCTGGGCGCTCGAACCATTCGCGGTGCACGGCGATCAGGTACAACGCAATTCCCAGATTCAACATGCCGGCGTAGTAGAAGCTTCGCCGCTGACGGCGCTGGCTCAACAACATGATGACGATGGCGCAGGACGCGTATAACCAGTCGACGCGCGGAGAGTATTCGCCAGTCCGAACCAGGTAGCCGAGCGGGTGGATCAGGGCGAACGGTGAAATCGCGAACAGGAGTTGTGCGGCAGCCTGAGACTGGAACGATCCGAATCGCGCGATCGCGTCCGCCACGGCGTAGAAGAGCGCGCCGTTCACGGTCATCACCGCCACGGTGTCGAGCAGCGCCGGATTGCTCACTCTTGCCGACTGCCAGGGCGCCAGCGAGAACCCGCCGATTTGTCTCAACGCCCGTCCATCGAGCGCGTAGAGTTCGAGAACCGCGACAAAAAGCGCCGCACTTCCAATGTAGAGCGGCCGGCTGAACCACTGTCGCTCACGTCTTTCTGCCGACATCCCCGCCAGCGCGTAGGCGACGACCAGTGGGAAGAGGCGAAGAGCCAGACGGTCCCACCGGCGGTCCTCGATGGCTGCGCGGAGACCGAAGTCGGAGATCACGGCAATCGTAAAGACGAACGCGAGCAGGGTGAACACCGTGCTCAGGGCGGCCGTACGGGTGCGTAGCGCAAGCCATCCGCACCACAGACACGCGACCAGCGAGGTGACCTGGAGCTGACGGTTGGACACGACCTCGCCGTCGAAGAGCTGTCCGGACGCACCCGGCGGAGCAACCAGCAGCTGCGTCTCGTCGAAGAGGATCAACAAAAACAAGGGGAGCAGGACGACGGCGGCGAGATAGAACGCGACGGCGACGGCTTTCTGATCGCGGCGGTAGAGATGATGCGCCGCGACGTTCAAGCCGATGAACGGGAGCCCGAGAACGATGAACGGTCGCAGCGCTCCCTGGACGTGGTCGTACCATCGCGCGGCGACAAAATAGAACAGACTGCCGCACAACAAAAGAAATGCTCCGAGATACAGGGCAATCTGCGTGTACGACAACGCCCGGCTTTCAACGATCCAATCCTCCTCGCGCGCATCGAACGCGCCGTATGCGGAGCGGAGGCGGTCGGCTTCGTGCGGATAGAGAAGCCGCAATCGCAGCCATTCTCCGATGTCGTCGAGATGGGGACGGATGCGGGCACCCAGTGTCGTGGCGTAAATCGTCGGCCGGCCGTGGACCGCCAACCCCGACAGGAAGCGCTGCAGGTCGGCGGCCATGTCCTGTGCGGATTGATAGCGCCGCGCCGGATCCCGCTCCATCGCGGTTAACGCAATCGCCTGCAACGGTTCAGGAATCGACGACGAAATCTCCACTGGTAATCGCGGCAGGCCGGCACGAATCGCATCCACGAGCGTTCGATCGTCGCCGGCGTACGGCGGCCGACCACAGAGCAACTCGTAGAGGATGACGCCCAGCGCGTATACGTCGGTTCTGGCGTCGATCGGTCGCGACGGATCGAGCTGTTCTGGTGCGACGTAGGGGAGGGTGCCGACGAAATGTCCCCGCGTCGGATCACCGGCGCTGAGGCCGAAATCGAGGATTCGCGGCGAGAGCCGCGCATCGAGCATGATGTTGGACGGTTTCAGATCTCGATGCTGCAGTCCGAGCGTGTGCGCATGATGAACGGCCTCGCAGATCTCGACGAGGATTCTCGCCCGCTGCGGGTATTCGAGCGACGGCCCCAGGCGCCCGAGCTCGAAGCCTTCGACCAATTCCATGATGATCACCGGCGGGTCGCTGTCGACGCGGCACTCGTAGATCTGGACGATCCGCCGATCGCTGAAGAGCGCGAGCGCTTTCGCCTCGTTCAGGAATGAACCGATCCGCGTGTTCCATCCGCCCTGCCGCAGCACTTTTGCCGCCACGACGCGATTGAGCCTGGTGTCGCGAAGCTTGAAGACTTCGCCCATACCGCCACTGCCGATTCGTTCGATCGTCTGAAATCCCTCGAATGACGGAAGCGATGCGGTGTTGGTCGCGACCAACATCGGCTGGGCGTCGGCGCCGTCGTCGGCGTCAAGTGAGACGGTAAGCGACAGGTAGCGATCGATGAGCGTGCGAAGCGGGTCGACGAGATCCGGGCGATCGCGACAGAGATCGGCCGCATCGAGCTGCTCACCTTTGATCACGTGGTGCTCGACGAACAGCCCGAGTCTCGCCTCGAGTTCGGCCGGTGCGTCCGTCATTTCGAAATCTCGGACATCTTCAGCGTCAATGCGGTCATGGCTCGGGCCAGCAGCATGCGGCACGCGTCTTGGCTCTTGCCAAGGCGCTCGCCGATTTCTGCGAACGACAATTCTTCGAACTTGCGTAACAGGATCACGTCGCGATGCGCGGGCGCCAGCGACTCAATCGCTTCTTCGACCCTCGCAGCCTGTTCGTCGAGGATGACCTTGGAGAGCGCCGATCGCGTCAACGCCGGCAACGGGGCATCGTCTGGCAGCGCGGTGTCGCGTTGCCGATCGCGCCGCTGGCGGTGATGGAAGTCGGCGCAGTCGCGGATTTCGTGCTCGGCAATTCGCGCCAGCCACGCCATCAGCGACCGCGTTTCATCACCCTTGAGTTCATGGATCCGTGCGAACGATTTGAGCAGCGTCGTCTGCAGGACGTCGCGTGATTCGAGCCGGGAGCGGAGGTCGCGGCCCAGCCGAAGGCGAATGAAGGCGAGTACCCGGCCGGCGCAGCGTTCGTAGAGCTGATTCAGCGCGTCAGGAGAGCCGGCCTTCGCCTGGTTCAGGAGCTCGCGGGTGCTGGTTGCCGACATCAACTCGGCCAACTTATCACGAGGGCCGTGGCGGCCTGATTCCCGCCGCGTTCGGTTTCGGTAGCGGTTGCCGTCTACATGGGCAAGGGAGGCTTGAATCCGAAAAATGTTGAAACAATTGACCGTATTGATGCTCGCCACCGGAAGTCTTCTAACTGCCGGTTGTCTCCAAAAGGAGACGTCACACACGCTCTATTTGTCGTCTGATGGCTCGGTCGAATGGGTGACATCAGAAGCCAGCGTGCATTCCACCGAGACCGACCCCGCAAAGCAGATGGAGGAGGAACAAGGCTACATCGGGGGAGTCTGGCTTCAGTCGCATGGCGTGGCTCGGGGCCTGGCGGCGCTGGGGCCGGTGGGAGTCGTGCAAACGACGGTGGTTCGCGGCCGGCGGCCTTTCCATGTGATCACGAGCGCGAACTTCACTGCTGTCGACCGCGTGTTCGTGCGTCTGTTCACCGAGATGGCAATCAGCACGTCGGCATCTCTGGAACAGAGCGCTGCCGCGAACACGCTTCGGGTGCGGTTGGACTTCAGCCGTCAGCTTGAAGAACACGAAACGCCCGTGTCCCAGCTCGCGGACAACATCGAGCACCTGCGAATTGTGCTGACCGACGGCCGCTTTGGCACCGTCTCTGGTTTCGATGTCGTCGATGGGACGACAGCGGCGCTGTCGGCCGAATGGGTTGAACAGGTGGAGAAAGCGTACGAGCGCAAGGGGGCTATCGAGTTCAGGCTGTCGTGGAGTTTGCCGTGAGTTTGGCTGCTGGCGGTTCGCACTTGGCTGCTGGGATTTGAGCCGAGAGCCAGGAACCGACCGTTCACAGAGATGTTACCTGCGTACTGTTGACCACTGCCGCTCGAGACGACTAGGCTGCACTCGTTGAAGGAGGTCGTGATGCTTCGTCGAATGTTGCTCGCTGTTACGTCTGCCACTGTTCTTACGATCGTCTGTGTGTTTGGCTACGCGGTGGCCACTCACTTCGCCCCTCTCTCGGCGGCCGCATTGGGGCGCTGCCAGGGACTTCCTGATGAAGCTGCGCTGAAAGGTTTCCTGTCGGCGGCGCCGTCGGCAGGCGGTGACGCCGGTGGCCTCTTTCATGGGACGCGCATGTGGGCCGCGGTCGTCAACCGCAACGGCGAGGTGTGCGCGTACGCCACGTCAACCGCTGATCCGTCACAGGTCTGGCCAGGCAGCCAGGCGATCGCCAAGGCAAAGGCGTATACCGCGAACGCGTTCAGCCTCGACGGCAATGCGCTCTCCACCGCACGTCTTTACACTCTGACGCAGCCGGGCCATTCGCTGTGGAGTCTGGGGCAGTCGAACCTCTTCGAATCGAAATTCCTGGCGCCACCGTCTGGTCAGGGCGGCGGCAAAGAGCAACTGGCCGGCGGATTGATCTTCTTCGGCGGCGGTGTGGCGCTTTATCAGGGGACGACAATCATCGGCGGTCTCGGCATCAGCGGAGATACGTCGTGCACCGATCATGAAATCGCTAAACGAGTCCGCGATCTTGCAGACCTCAATCCGGGTGGTAACCCCACCGCCGACGACATCACGTATTCGTCCAAGGACGGCGCGTCGGTATTCACGCATCCGCTGTGCCCGAATACGTGGCGCAACGGTCAGTTCATCGGAAACGAACCTGCGGCCGTCGGCTACTAGACTCTGCTGCTGGCTTTTGGCTCCTGGCTTTTGGCTGCGGAAAACGCCGCCGACAGCCAAGGGCCAGCAGCCGGCGGCTGATCACGATCCAATCTTCGGCACCTTCCCGTTCATCAATTTATTGAACGCCGGGATCGTCGACGAGATCAGGTTGTCGAACGCGGCCGCTGCCGCCGACAGATCTTTTTCGATCACTTCGAGCACTTTCATTTGCGTGTCGGTCGGCCGGTAATCGATGCTGCCGGCCTCATCGCTCGCCCCCATGCCGACGCCGCCGCTCAACCAGATCAGGTTCATGTAGACCTTGTACGCTTCGGGAAAGTACTTGTCGTCGCTCAACATTTCGGATCGAGACACCAGCTTCAACTCGACGTCGAGAATCTTCTTGCTGAGATCGGTGAGAGCCTTGACGACTTCAGCCTTCGCGCCATTCGCCTTGACCTGATCCTCGATCTGCTTTCGCCAGATCTCCATCTGATTCACCATCGTCGACGTGGTCGTAATGTCGTCCCGGATCCGCACCTGGGTCTCGGTCGATGCCGTGAGGTCTTCGACGGACGTGGCAATCGCAGGATCTTTCAGCACGTCGAACGGTTGCGTGAGCGTCTTGCCGTCGATCGTGAGCCGTACCTGATATTTGCCTGGCGAGGCCATCGGAATGCCGGTCTGAGGCGTGATTCCCCAGTGCGTGATCGTCCGCGTGTCGCGATCCTGGAATCGCGGTTCCTCCCAGATGTAAGGATTCTCAGCCGGCGTGGTCTTCAGCGCGACCAGCGTCGGCGGATCGTAGCGAAGATCCCAATCGATCCCGTTCCACCCCTGATGCCCCACGATCTGCTGTTTTCGAATCGTCTTGCCACCAGTCGTGACAATTTCGAAGGTCACAGGACTCGCAGGTGCCGACGGCAGGAAGAATGTGAAGTGCGGCCGGCCGGGCTGCGAAAAGACACTCCGCGCCTGGCGGAAAATGGCCGACGGTTCGAGCAAACGCGCTTCCGTGATTTGTGGAGTCGTGCTGCTCGTCTGTTCCAGGATGCCGATGTTCGGCAGAATGAACAGGCCACGGCCGTAGGTCGAGACGACGACATCATGGAATCGCGGTTCGACGCTGATCCAGCTGACCGGCGCCGGAGGCAGGCCGTCCTTGAGCCTGGTCCACGTTGCTCCATCATCGAGCGAGTAGTAGAACGCTCGACCGGTGCCGGCGAACAACATTCCTTTCCTGTTCGGATTGCCGGCGAACGACAGTACGTAATCGAGCGGATGCCCCGATGGAATGTTGCCGGTGATCTTTGTCCACGTCGTTCCGAAGTCGGTCGACTTGTAGATGTACGGCTTCCGATCGTCCATCAGATGAAAAGAGACGGACGCATACACGGTGCCGGGGTCAAACGTCGACGGCCAGATCTGCGTGAATGTGCCCCACGGCGGCAGGTCCTTGAGGTTTTTCGTGACATCGATCCAGTTCGCGCCAGCATCCTTCGTGTACCAAAGCTTGCCGTCGTTGGTGCCGGCCCAGATCAGTCCGCGTTGAATCTTGGAATACTCGATGTCCCACAACACCTCACCGGCGTACTGTCCGAGGTTGTCGCCGACGATGCCGCCATTGGAAACGACGCGCGCGGGATCCTTGGTCGAAAGATCCGGACTGAGTTCAGTCCACGACTGACCACCGTTGGTGGTTCTCAGAATCAGCTGGCAGCCATAGAGGACCGTGTTCGGATCGAATGGATCGATGGCCATCGGGGCGGTCCAGTGGCAGCGATACTTCGATTCGTTCGGCGGCGAGTCGAGTGTGATCATCCACGGCTCGATCGATCGTGCCGTCCCGGTGCGGGCATCCCAGCGCGTCACCTTGTTGCCATAGCACGACGCGTAGACGGTGTTGGCGTCGGTCGGATCCGGAATGGTGAACCCTGATTCACATCCGCCGATATCAGGCTGCCACTGCAACTGATTACCGCCGCCTCGACCTCCGCCGCCACCTCCTGCGCCTCCACGTCCGCCGCGACCAACGGTCGGCTGCGGCATCGTGCTTCCGGCAGGCAGCCGCCCGTTACCAGTCTGTTCCGACACGGTCATCGGCCCGCGCATGGTGCCGTCGTCCTGACGATTGCTGTAGATCCAGTACGGTACGCGGTTGTCGACGTGCACGTGATACATCTGCCCGTTTGGCAGCGTGACGCGGACCGGGCCATCCTTTTTATTGATGCTCGCGCCGCCGTCGTCGGTGAGGATGTATCTCGTCGGATCCTTTGGATCGATCCAGATGTCGTGGCAATCACCACAACTCGCCTGGCCTTGAAACGGGTTCGCACCGCCATTGCCGCTGAACGTTGCACCGCCGTTGGTCGATCGATGAAAGCTGCTGTTCGCGATGAACACGTCATCCGCGTTCTGTGGGTTGACCATCAACTTGATGTAGTAACCCGCGCGTCCGATGAGTGACCGGTCCCAGCTGACGACCTTCCAGGTCGCGCCGGCGTTTTCCGAACGCCAGAGTGATCCCTGATCGGCTGTTTGGATCAGCGCGTAGACACGCTTTGTATTCGATGGAGCAAACGCGACGTCAATTTTCCCGAGCGGTGACTTCGGCAGCCCGGTGGTCCCCTTCGTCCACTTTGCGCCACCGTCGTGAGTGATATACACACCGCTGCCGGGGCCGCCACTCAACTGTGCCCACGTGTGCTGCTCGACCTGCCACGTCCCCGCAATCAGCGTGTTGGGGTCCGTCTTGTCGATGTCGAGCCCAGAGCAGCCAGTGTTGCGATCGACGAACAGTACGTGCTGCCAGTTTGCGCCGGCGTCGGTCGACTTGAATACGCCGCGCTCCTCCTGAGGACCGGTGAGCCGTCCCTGGGCGCACACATAAATGATGTTTGGATTGGTCGGATGAATCAGGACGCGAGAAATTCGACCGGTCTCGACCAGCCCGACGTGTTGCCAGGTCTTGCCGCCGTCAAGCGACTTGTACACGCCATCGCCCATCACGTCGCTGTAGCGAATCACCCACGGCTCCCCAGTCGCAACCCACACGATATTGGGATCGGAGTCGGCAACCGCGATCGATCCGATTGCCGCCACATTCTGGTCGTCGAAGATCGGCACGAACGTCTGGCCCGCGTCGGTCGACTTCCATACGCCGCCGGACGCTGAACCCAGGTAATAGGTATTCGGATCGCCCGGGACGCCGGACACCGACGCAATGCGCCCGGCGGGCGCCGGACCCATGTAACGGAACTTGATCGGCTCGGGTGTGGTCGTCTGCGGCGGACCGGTGGGACCCGCGCCTCGCTGCGCCGCTACAGCACCAGGAAGAAGCGCCGTAACTAGTGCAGCGAGCAGCAATTCTCGTGTCATCTCTTCCTCAGTGCCTTGATCGGTGTAAATCCGTGTTTATCCGTGGCCAAATCATCCGTGTCGATCCGTGTTTATCCGTGGCCAAACCATCCGTGTCGATCCGGGTTTATCCGTGGCCAAACCATCCGTGTCGATCCGTGTTTGTCCGTGGCGAGACTATCCGTGTCGATCCGTGGTCGGTAACTATAGATCAAGCCATTGCGACGTGCCGTGGCCTCTCGGTATCATTCCGGCGCACATAAAGGAGATCTATGGTCCGAAGGCTTGGCGTCGTGATCGTTCTGGCGATGTGCGCATTCGCCGCGGTGTTTGCGCAGAACCTGCCCACGGGTGTCGTGAAGAAGGCATCGATGGGAGGCATCACTGAATATGGGTTCCCGAACGGCTTGCGAGTGCTTCTCTATCCTGACCAGGCAGACCCAAAAATCACCGTCAATGTGACTTACCTGGTCGGGTCGCGTCATGAGGGGTATGGCGAAACCGGCATGGCGCACCTGCTGGAGCACATGAACTTCATCGAGACGACCAACGGGAGGCGCATCAAGGATGAACTGGTGTCTCGCGGCGCGAGCTGGAATGGAACGACAAGCGACGATCGCACGAATTATTACGAGACGTTCACCGCCAGCGACGACAACCTGCGGTGGGCCCTCGGACTCGAGACCGATCGGATGGCGAACGTGAAGTTCACCAAGGAGATCCTCGATACGGAGATGACTGTCGTTCGCAACGAGTTCGAGCGAGGTGAAAACAGTCCCGCGGCAATTCTCAGCGAGCGCGTCGCGTCGACCGCATATCTCTGGCACAACTACGGCAAGTCGACTATCGGGTCGAAGGACGATCTGGAAAAAGTGCCGGTCAACCGTCTCGCGGAGTTCTACAAGAAGTTCTACCAGCCCGACAATGCCGTGCTCGTGATCACCGGCCGCCTCGACGAGTCGAAGGCGTTGCAGATGGTTGGCGCGTCGATGGGCAACCTGCCGAAGCCGGCGCGCGTGCTCGATCAGACCTACACCGTCGAGCCTCCTCAGGACGGCGAGCGCTTTGTGGCCCTCCGGCGCGTGGGTCAGGGGCAAAACGTGCTGATCGCGTACCACGCCGTTTCGGCCGGGCACCCGGACGCGGCAGTGCTGCAGGTGCTTGCTGGTGTGATGAACGGCGGCGGACGCGGCGGCCGCGGCGGCGGGGGATCGCAAGGAGGGAGGCTCGCGAAAGCTCTGGTCGATACGAAGCTCGCCCAATCGGCCAGCATGAACTTCCAGCTGCAGCACGATCCCGGCCTGGTTATCGTGTCAGCAAGTTTGAACCAGGACCAGTCACTCGATTCTGTCCGGGACGCGATCTACAAGGCCTTGGACGATGTCGTGAAGAATCCACCGACGCGTGAAGAGGTCGATCGAATAACCAGCCAGCTCGCTCGTGGGCTGGAGAACAGCCTATCGAACCCGCAGTCGATCGCGACGGGCGCCCTGAACAGCGCGATCGCCCAGGGTGACTGGCGATTGATGTTTCTGCAGCACGACCGCTTGCAGGACATCGTGCCGACCGATGTGGTCCGTGCGGCACAAACCTATTTCAAGCCGTCGAACCGGACCGTTGGCTACTACATTCCGGATCTTGCGCCGGATCGCACGGTGATCGCGTCGACGCCGGATCTCGCCGAGACCTTCAAGAACTACACGAGCAAAGTGTCTGTCGTGCGTGGCGAGTCGTTCGATCCAACGATCGCAAACATCGACAGTCGCATCGTGCGATCGAAACTCTCGAACGGCATGAAGGTGGCCGTACTGTCGAAAAAGACAGCGAACAATATCGTCTCGGCCGCGATCGATTTGCGATTTGGCGATGCGACAACCCTTGCGGGCCAGCGCGAGGCGGCGTCCTTTGCCGGAGCGCTGTTGATGTCCGGAACGAAGAGCCACTCGCGGGCGGACATCCAGGAGGAGCTGCGCAAGCTGAACGCACAGGTTACGGTTTCCGGTGGCGGCGGAGGCGGCGGTGGGGGCCGCGGCGGCCGGGGAGGCGGCGCCGGCGGTGGCGGTTTGTCGAGTGCGACGGCAACCATTTCTGCTCCGGCCGAAAACTTTTCGGCGGCGTTGAAACTCGCCGTCGAAATGCTTCGCGAACCGGTTTACCCGCAGGACGATTTCGATCGAATCAAGACGCAGCGTGCCAAGGCGCTGGAACTGGCGCCCACCGAGCCGAACCAGCTCGCGAGCGAGCGGTTGAATCGCCATTTGAGTCCGCTGGCAAAAACCGATGCACAGTACAACCCGACGCGTGAGGAGCAACTGCTCGAGGTTCAAAAGGTCACACTCTCGGACGCGAAGAAGTTTCACGACGACTTCTATGGCGCCAATCACGGCGTCCTTGCCGTCGTCGGACCGGTCGACCCGGCTGCGATCCAGAAACAGGCGGCAGCGCTCCTCGGGAATTGGAACACGTCGAAGACGTACAAGTCGCTGGTGATCCCGTTCAAGAAGACCGACCCAATCAACCTGAAGATCGAGACCCCCGACAAGGCGAACGCGGTCTTCATGGCTGGCCAGAGGTTCAAGCTGTCGCAAAACGATCCCGACTATGCCGCGATCGTTCTCGCGAGCTACATGTTCGGTGAAACGATCACGTCGCGGATCTCGGATCGCATTCGCAATCGTGAAGGCTTGAGCTACGGCGCGAATGCCCGCCTGACGGTCCCCGCTGAGGGAGAGGCCGCGATGTTGAGTGGCACCGTGAGCCTCAATCCCGCGGTTGGACCGAAGGTCGAATCCAGTTTCATGGACGAGTTGAAGAAGGTGTACGACGCAGGTTTCACCGCTGCTGAAGTGGATGCAGCAAAGAAAGCCTACCTCGAATCGCGGATGGTCGGCCGCTCGACCGATGGCGCTCTGCTCGCGCTCATGGTGTCGCACGAACAGCTCGGCCGACCATTTACCTGGGACTCTGATCTCGAAGCAAGAATCCAGTCGCTCACAGTGGAACAGATTAACGCGGCGTTTCGAAAGCACATCGACCCGAACAGCGTATCGATCGTGAAGGCCGGCGACTTCAACACTGCGGGCGCCTACAAATAGGGTAGGGCGCCGTCTGTAGACCGCGCCAGGACACATGACATCCATCACTCGACGCGACGCAGTTAGAAGGCTCGCTGGTTTCGGCGCCGGTCTCGCACTGGGCGAAGGGATCGTCCGTGGTCAGTCGAGCGAGATCACCGTCGCAGGCAAACCAGTCGAGTTCGTCGTCAGCTCAATCAGCGACACGACGGTGCGAATCACGGCGCTGCCGGTCAGCGGAGGCCGCATTCCGGCAGACGACTCGCTCGTACAGGCTGCTGCGGGTCGCGTCGTTGCCCGTCGCACGTCGGCCGGGTCCCAAACCATACGCGCCGGTCGGCTGACGATCCGAATCACGTCCAGTCCGCCCACAATTCATGTGGACACGAGTGCAGGCCAGGCGATCCAGCGGCTGACCCTTGATCCCGTGTCACCCGATGTCTCCTTTCTCCTGGGCAGTGGGCCGCTTCTTGGGATGGGCGAGGGAGGACCACAGTTCGACAGAAAAGGGGCAATCGATCGCGGCCGCAACGGGCAGGGCGGTTATCAACTGCGCACGCATGGCGGGCGCGTGCCGATTCAGTGGCTGGTTGGCACAGAGGGCTGGGGGATGTATGTCCATCAACCGCTCGGTGCCTTCGATCTCAGCGGCCCGCAGGGACGCCTGACGCCAGCAACCGACGCGCCGCTCGACGTCTTCATCACCACATCGTCCGATCCGAAAGCCATCATCGGTGAATACGCGCGGCTGACCGGCCGGGCGCAACTGCCCGCACGCTGGACGTTCGGATACATGCAGTCGCATCGGACGCTCGCAGGGCCGGACGAAGTGAAGTGGGTCGCGCGAACGTTTCGCGAGAAGCAGCTGCCGTGCGATGCATTGATCTATCTGGGAACTGAATTCACTCCGTCTGGCTGGAACACGCGCAACGGCGAGTTCGGCTGGAAGAAAGAAAACTTTCCCAATCCCGGCGTGATGATCGACGACCTCCACGCGCAGCACTTTCGTGTCGTCCTTCACGTCGTCATCGAGGGCCGGCGGATGTCGGGAACAGTTCGCGACGCGTGCACGCCAGAGAAGGCGGTTCCAAGCGGACGAACCGCCGACGACAAATGGCCCGACGACCGTGCCGTAGCGTGTTACTGGCCGTATCACAAACCTGTCTACGACCTTGGTATCGACGGCTGGTGGCCTGATCAGGGTGATGGCCTCGATCAGCCGTCACGTCTCGCGCGCATTCGGATGTACTGGGAAGGTCCGCAGCTCTGGCGCGCGAACGAGCGTCCCTTTGCGTTGCACCGAAACGGCGCTCCAGGAATGCAACGCTACGGGGCGTTCCTCTGGTCGGGCGACGTGTATTCGACGTGGGAAACACTGAAGACGCATGTGCCGGTGGCGGTCAATACCGGACTTTCCGGCATCCCGTTCTGGGGAACAGACATCGGCGGTTTCGTTCCAACGCCGGAGTACACCGGCGAGTTGCACGTGCGCTGGTTTCAATTCGGGGCGTTCTGTCCGTTGTTCCGTTCGCACGGGCGCACCTGGCACTTGCGTCTGCCCTGGGGCTGGAACACCGGCGAGGTCGGGCCATCGGAAACACGTGGCTACACCGGAGGCGCCGGCGAACCCGATGTCAGTGAGCTCCACAATGCGGCGGTCGAACCAATCATCAAGCAGTATCTCGAGCTGCGCTACCGCATGCTGCCGTATGTGTACTCGATTGCGCGCGAGTGTTGTGAAACCGGTCTGCCGATGATGCGGGCGCTGTGGCTGCATCATCCCGACGATTCACAGGCGGTCGGACGCGGCGATCAGTATCTGTGGGGCCGCGATCTGCTCGTGTCGCCGGTTGTCGAAAAAGGCGCGACGTCCAGGCGCCTCTATCTCCCTCGCGGCGACTGGTTTGATTTCTGGACCGAAGAGCGAGTGACCGGCGGTCGTGAGATCGATCGTCGCGTCGATCTGGCGACGATGCCGCTTCACGTCCGTGCCGGCGCGCTGCTTCCGTTTGGACCGATCAAGCAGTACAGCGACGAAGCGGTCGAACAACCGCTGTCAATCGTCGTCTATCCAGGTGCTGATGGCGCGTTTACGCTCTACGACGACGACGGACGGTCGTTCGACTATCGTCGCGGAGAATGGATGGGCATCGAAATGCGATGGCAGGATGCGGAGAGGCGCCTGACGCTACAACTGGCGCCAGGTTCACGCATGTTGCCACCGCTGCGTCGGGACATCGACGTACGGCTTGCCGGTAACAAGGACTCACGCCGCATCGTCTTCGCCGGCCAGCGAGTCACCCAAGGTCTGTAGAACTACTTCTTACGGCCTATGCCAAATTGGTCGCCGGTTTCGACGACGCGGCCGTTGTCCATCACGACCTCGACCACCTTTTCGCTCTGAACGACGCGCTGTTGCTCGTCGGTAAGAGAGACGACGATCTGTCGCGTCCTGGTATCGATCACCTCTCCCGTTGATGGATAACCGTAGCGTCCATCCATGCTGAACGTCACCCACCCGGGCTGATCGCGAAGCTTGATTGATGCCACTTGCTTGGGCGGCATCACCGTCGAGTCAAAAATGTGGACGCGTTCGTTGTGGCCGTCCGAGAGCCATAACTCTTTCTCGTCTGGCGTAAGTCCGACGCCGTGGCTCGGACAGCCATGCCGCTTGACTGGTCCCTTTTCGAACCCGGTCACTTCGACCCGGTGGAGCATCTTTCCGGTCTTGATGTCTCCGACTTCAAAGCCGAGGAGATCGTTCACGTTGACGAAACAGAGCGTCTGCGCGCGGTTGATGGTGAAGGGGCGGATGACGTTGCTGAACGGACCCACCTCTTTCACCACCTTGTGCGTCCGCGGATCCGCGATCGAAAGAAGCGGGCTTCTCAGTCCGGCAAGATAGACCGCTCGGCCGTCGGGACCATAGATCGTGTTGTGCGCGCCCGAGTTGGTCACGATCTTGGAAATCACGTCACCGCTGGCCGGGTCCACGACGTTCCAGTGAGGCCCTTCGAGCGACGGGATGTAAAGAATCTTACCGTCGGGTGAAAGGGCAAGGCGATCTGCGCCCCCCTCGTATTCCTTGTTCCACAACAATCGATCGGTCTTGAGATCGATTGCCGCAACCCGCTTTATCGTCGAAACGTAGAGCCGGCCCGTTTTCGCATTGGCGACGACGCCTTTGACGTTTTCCGGCGCCTGTCCTGGAACCTCAGCAAACGTCGGGATGCGCCGCACAAACTTGTGACCGTTGTCCATGTCGTAGACGATCACACCGACGCCGCCGTACTCGACGTAGTTGCGGATGCCGGGTTCGGCGACGTAGAGGAAGTGGCGTTCGCCGTTCGGCGTAGACGCAAACGTCGACGCAAACGCGAGGGCGATAGCCGAGGCGACCACGAACAGGACACGGCGAACCATGAGAGCTCCTTATTCCTTGACGTCCATCACGAAGATCCCATACCCGACACCCGCCGGATCCTTGCTGCGTGCCGACTGGAATGCGATGCGTTTCCCGTCGGCGCTGACGACCGGATTCGACGCTTTATAACCCCGGTACTCTCCCCAGCGCGTGACCCGTGTAAAGTCCGTGCTGTTCGCTTCGAGCTTCAGCTTCCAGATGTCGATGTAATTCGAATTCTGCTCGAGTTGTTCGCGGCTCGACTCCACGAGTGTGTACTTTCCATCCGGGAAAATACCTTCGACCTCGTTGTACTCGCCGGCGAGCTTACGATAGACGGTAATCTTACCAGTCGCCAGATCGATGCCGAGCACATCCGCAAACGGCGATCGATAACAGGTGTAAATCAATTCGCTGTCGTTGTTGCGAAAATCCTGGGCTTCGAGCGTGCACTCCGGCGCCTTCGCGCGGAGGATTTCTTTTTCGTTCGCGACCCTCGGACGGCCGTTCTCGTCAACGATGTCGGCAGTGTAGATCGCAGACTCGCCTTCCTGGAATCGATCGGGATATTGCCCTCGCGTATTCGACCAGGCGATCTTCATGGCTGTCCGTGAAATCGCGACCCCCTCGGAGATCTTATGCTCCAGTGGAACCGCGTGATCGCCCGGTTTGAAGTCGGCTTTGAGAATCCACATCTCCTGATCGCGGGATCGTGTGGTGCTGATGTCGGTGAACGAGCGGGCGCCGATGAGGAAGTAGTCGCCATTGGGTAGAAACTGCACGCGAAGGAAGCCGGGATGCGCGTAGTGCGTCAGCAGGCGGATCGCGCCGGTTGCGACATTGACTTCGTACGCATCGCCGAAGCTCTTCTCCATGAACGCGATGCGCTTCCCATCGGGCGACCATGAGGCCCGTTCGCCAAAGTGCGTCAACTGCTTGATGTTCGGTGGCAGTTTCTCCTCGGGGTTGCCCGGCTTTGTTCCCTGGGGGAGCCACCCCGTCACCATGAGCGCGAGCGTCAGCACAAGCGGAATGCGCATGCGGCGGATTGGAGCGGATCTTGGAAGTGGTGTCAAGTTGGACCACTACCGCGTGCTACGATCCACACGCATGCACGTATTGCGCGGCATCCTGGCGGGTCTGCTCGTCCTCTGGCTCGCATCGAGCGTGTCCGCACAAACGGCGTCGTCAGCCGCTCCTGCCCCTCCACTCGCCGAGCTGTCGCGCTCGTTGCAGGATCTCTCCGCCAGGGTCAGTCCAAGCGTAGTCCAGATTTTTGTGACCGGTTATCCCGCCCCTGACGAGGAAAATCAGAGCACAGCGGCGGAGCCACAGCTCGAACGAAGCAGCGGATCGGGCGTCATCGTCGATGCTGACGGCTACATCGTGACCAACACGCACGTCGTCGAGAACGCGACGCGCATCGAGGTCGAACTGCCGCCGGATCCCGCGACAGCGGCGCGCGGGCGATCGATCCTGAAGCGGCGCGGCCGGACGGTCGGGGCACAAGTGGTCGCGATCGATCACGAAACGGACATCGCGGTCGTGAAGGTTGAGGCGCACGGATTGCCGGCGTTGCCATTCGGGGATTCGGATGCCCTTCGGTCAGGACAGCTGGTGCTCGCGTTTGGCAGTCCGCTCGGACTGGAATCGTCGGTGTCGATGGGAGTGGTCAGCGCCGTTGCGCGTCAGCTCACTCCAGACGATCCGATGATCTACATCCAGACCGACGCGACCATCAATCCTGGCAATAGCGGTGGTGCGCTGGTGGATACGGCTGGACGCCTGGTCGGGATCAACACGCTCATCTATTCGCAATCCGGCGGCAGCGAAGGCATTGGCTTCGCTGCGCCGAGTAACATCGTCCGCAACGTCTTCTCGCAGATTCGAAAACACGGTCGTGTGCGGCGCGGAGAAATTGGCGTCAATTCTCAGACGATTACACCGCTTATGGCCGAAGCCCTCGGACTGACGCTGGATGCGGGTGTCATTCTCGCAGACGTGTTGCCGGGAGGACCGGCAGAGAAGGTCGGCCTCGAACCCGGCGACATCGTGCTCTCGCTCGACGGAAAGGCGATGGAAAACGGGCGGCAGTTCCGGATCAACGTCTACACGCGTGGCGCGGGGGAACAGGTGGCGCTCGAAGTTCGTCGCGGCGAGCGCACGCTGAACGTCAAGGTCCCCGTCGTAGAGCGCACCAACGACACGGGTGAATTGGAAGCGCTGATAGGAACGCAGCAAACCATCCGTCCACTCGGCGTCGTCGCGCTCGATCTCAATCCTTCCGTCGCCGCATTACTGCCGCCGGTGAGGCGCGAACGGGGCGCTGTCGTCGCGCGTGTAACACCCGAGTCGCCGTACTCGCAGCAGGGCCGCCTTCAGCCGGGCGACGTCATCTACGCGCTCAACGGTCAGGTGGTCAGGACCGCGGACGATTTGAAAGTGTTCGCGGGCCAGTTGAAACCGAGTGCCGCAGCGGTCCTGCTGATCGAACGCGAAAGCACCATGATGTATTTCGCGTTTCGAGTTGATAAGCCGTAATCAGCGTCACAAGTCCCGCTTCGAATACAGCACGGCGCTGACTCCGAGGAGCACAGCGGTCGCTCCGAGCAGGCCGGCAATATCCTTTACCGGCGACATGCTTCCCAGCAACGTTCTCATTGGCTCGTAGTAGTGAAAGGGTGAGACGCGCGCGAACGGACGCAGGGGAGTCCACGCCGCCGCGCCGAATTGCAGGAGATACAGAAAGACCGCAACGATGGCGACCGTGCCGGCGGCACGCGTTCGCTCACGGACGTGCGACGCCAATGCCAGTGCCGCTGCGCCGAGGCACCAGACGATGGCAAGAAGGTTTGCCGCGACCCATGCCAGACGGAGTGCCGGCAAAGCGGACGCGGTCGCCGGCGACAGCCATCGCACGGTCACGCGGCTGGTCACGAACATTGCCGCAACGATGGCGGCGCTGCCGACGATAAACACCAGGGCGGAGCGTGTCACGATCAGACTCCGCGGAACTGGCCGAGCAACAACCAGGTCGACCAGGCCGTCCTCCACCTCGCCGGCGGGTTCGCTAGCCAGGTAGATGGCCACGGAGGACAGCGACAGCATCACAAGTGGATGAGCAAACCCGAGCGCGATCGCACCAGAAAACGATCCAACGAGCACTCCGCCCATCGCTTCCTGGATGAACGCCGGGACCAGCGACGCAAACTGTCCGTAGACTCCTTTCGCCTGCAGGTTGTACGCAACGACGATGTCGAGGATCTGAAAGGCGGAGAGCAGTGCTGCCACCGCGATAACTAGCGCTCTGTGTCGCGCCAAGGATCGCCCGAGGAGCGCTGGCAGAATCAATCCCGTGCTCCCTCGGTACCTGAGTAAATTTTCAGCACGTAGTCTTCGAGCTTGAACGGTTCGATCTCGATGTCGGATACAGGAAGGCCCCGCATCGCATCGAGCGCGGTGCCGAGTGGGCCGGACCATTCGAGGTCCCAGTGGCGGGCATCGCTTCGACGCACGGCGCCGGCAAGCGAAGCGGGCGGCCGCGGTGCCGGTCCATCGAAGAACACTCGCAGACGCCGCGGGGTGTCGCGACGCAGATCGGCGATCGACGTCTCGCGAACCAGTTGACCGCGGCGGATGATGCCAACCCGATCGCAGAGGCGTTCCACTTCAGACAGCACGTGTGACGAGAGGAATATGGTGGTTCGCCCCTCGGTTTTGAGCTCATGAACGGTTTCGGCGAACGCCTCGATCATGAGGGGATCGAGTCCCGATGTGGGTTCATCGAGGATGAGCAGCGACGGGCGACCCATCAGCGCCTGGATGATGCCGAACTTCCGCTTCATGCCGTGCGACAGGCGATCGAGCCTGCGTCGCAGATCGACGTCGCTGACATCGAACCGGGACAGCAGCTTGCGCCGATACGAAAAATCAACCGGGCGTGATTCGAGTGCGGCAAGAAAATCGAGGTAACCGGCGCCTGTCATCTCGCGATAGAGCGGCATCTCGGCCGGCAGGTAGCCGATCCGCCGCCGGATCTCTACGCTGGCCGTTCGACAATCGAGCCCGTCGACGAGCGCGCGTCCGCTCGTGGCCCTGACCAGATCGAGCAGGATTCGGATCGTCGTGGTCTTGCCAGAACCGTTCGGGCCGAGAAAGCCGTAGACCTCACCGGGTCCGACTGACAGATTCAGAGTCTCCAGTGCGACGACCTGCCCGAAATACTTGGTCAGCGCCTCGGTACGAATCGCGTCGGCCAATGTCAGTGCCTTGGACGTTCGACGGTCGCCGAATGCGTCGCAGGTGCAGCCGCCTGCGGCGGAATCGCGCGAAGGGCGCGCGTGACAACGTCCCAGACGGGATTCTGCGAGGCATCCCCCTCCAGCACGACGTCGCCTGGTTGGGGGGAGATGTCGAAGTCGGCAGCTTCGGCTGAATCGGCGGGTCGAAGGTCCTGTGTCAGCAATCGGAATTCGAGCGTGAACGGTCGATCCGCGAGCCGCCCGCTCGCCGAGAATTCGACCAGCCGCGAGTCGGCGACGGCGACGACCGCGCGAGCGCTGTCGAGCGCAAGCAGCGAGCCGCCAGCCATTGCGCTTCCCGGAATGTCGATTTGATAACACGCGTCGGCTCCGCGTTGCACCTCGCGCAGCGTCTGCGTGCTGCTGGCCTGCATGAAGCCGATGAATGTTTGAAGGGCGGTGCGCTTCAGTGCGGGGATGGAGAACGCCGTAGGTGCGGCCCCGTCGAACCGCAACAAATATCCTCGCCCGTTTGCTCGCATATATCGCGTCCGAATGCCGCGCAGTGGATCATCGGCCGCGCCGCCGACGATCTGACCGCTGCTGGTCAGCTTGACGATGCGATAGCGGCCTTCGTGATCGTGATCCACGAGTTCCTGCACGGTGAAGCGTCCTGATTGTTCCTCGGGGATCAACTCCGCGAGCACGCCTGACACCTCGAGATCGTAGGTCAGAACCTCAATCCCTGAGGCCGGCGCCGCGAGAGCGGATCGCGAGCGTCCAAGAATTTCGGCGGCAGACACTGTTGTCTGCCGGTCGATTCCGGGAATGACGTAGATAAAGAGCGCGACGGCCGCCGCGGCGGCGAGAGGAATCGCCCACGCCCACTGCGGCACGCGTCGGACAGGCCGCAATGTGGTTGCGCCGGCAGCGGTGGTTCGCGCCAGTTGCGTCAGAATCGCAGTTCGCGCGCCGCTCGGAAGTTCGGTGGTTCCCGCAGCATCCTCGACGCGAGCGATCAGCCGGTTGCGCGCGGCAAGACCCTCGCCGCATCGCTGGCAGTGTTCGGCGTGGGTTACATGCTCCGACGGTGCCGCGTCGTCGGCAATTGCCTGGAGTTCGGCGTCAGTTAAGCAGCGTGACATCTCAGATTCTCCCAGCCGGATGGCCCGGTCAGCCGCGGCGTTGTCCTTCTGTGGGCCGTGTTCTTCCCTGTGTTTCCGTGGCTCGATTCAATTCTTTCTGAAGGCGATTGAGCGCACGCGTCAAAAGCCGGCCGACCGATGTGTGTCGAATACCTGCCGCATCGCCGATCTCCTGGTATGACAACCCCTGTGCGCGAAGAGCGACGAGTAAACGATCGCGAGAAGAAAGCACCCGAATCGCGTCCAATAAGGCTTCCCTGTCATCGAAGCGATCGGGAGTCTCGAGCGCGCTGCGCGTGTCGCGTTCACGTATCCATGGAAGCCAGCGGCCACTTCGTCGCTGTCGATCCCGACAGGCATGAGCAGCGACGGTGTATAGCCACCCCCGGGCATTCGCGAGCGGTTCACGCTGCCGAAGATGCTCGATCAGACGCGCAAAGGTGTCCTGAACGACATCCTGCGCCGCAGCGGGGTCGTGCAGCATTGCCAGCGCCAGTCGATACAGGCCTGGGGCATGCAATTCGAACAGCGATGAGACTGTCGGAGTGAGAGCCTCAGTGGCCTCTGGAGCCGGGTAGGTCGAAGGATACGTGGCCACCAGCTGTGATGTGCTCACTCTTATACAACGTTCCAGGTTGCCGCTTTGTGACACGGCTGAATGTTGATTTCGGATTGAAGATTTGCGGATTGTGGATTGAGTTGCGGATTGTGGATTTTGCGACACCTGGTCGGATATCGCGCGGTGAATTTTGCCTTGTGGCGCCACTGAGACCACCGACTGGCGGGAGATTCGGCGTATTTGCGACCGGGCACCTGTTCTGCTTCTCGCCTCGGACATGAATGCCCAAGCCCTGGCTCTTCAAGCTCGAACACATGCCTTCGCAAAAGCGGTTATCAAGCTATGTGAAGAGCTGCCAACGGGTCCTGCCGCGGATTCCATTCGCGAGCAACTGCTTGATTGGTCGGGGAGCACGGACAGCAATTATCGCGCAGCGTGCCGGGCGCGCACGCGGAAGGAATTCATTTCGAAGCTCGGTGTAGTAGTGGAAGAATCCGACGAAAGCCTTGGATGGCTTCGGTTGCTGATTGAAACCTCAATTTGTGCGACGGATTCCGCGAAAAACGGCGAAGCGGAACTATGAAGCCGAGCAGGCGCGCCGCCGAGCGACGGTTAAACGAAAATCGCGTTCGCGCAGTTGAACGACGGTCAATCGGCAATCGGCAATCGGCAATCTCAATCGGCAATCTCAATCGGCAATTCGTCAATCAAAAAATCCGCAGTCAACAATCTCCAATCCGCAATCAGCCACCCCTGGTGTGCATTTCGAGGTGCGCGTCCTTCTTCAACGTCCGAACCGGAATGAGTGTCGTCTCGCGATCCATACCGAGACGTTCTTCCGCACCGCGGTCGGCGCGAACCGACCACACCGCTTCGATCAGTCGTTGCAGATCTTCACGCGTTGCGCCGGCGCGCAATGGCCGACGAAGGTCGGTGCCAGTCGCTGCATACAGGCACAGCAGCCAGACACCGTCGGCCGTTAGACGGCTGCGATCGCACGATGCGCAGAATGGCTCGGTCGTCGACGAGATGATACCGAACGTCGTCCCGTCCGGCAGCAGGAATCGATCCGCGGGCGCTGAGGACTGCTCCTCAATCGGCATGACACCGCCGTAGTGTGCGCGCAATCGATCGAGGATCTCACGTCTCGATACAACCGCGGAACGTGTCCAGCGTGTCGCGCCGCCGACATCCATGTACTCGATGAATCGGAGTTCCGCATTCACACTCTTCGCGTACTCCAGGAGTGGCACCACTTCATCGTCGTTGACGCCGCGGATGACCACTGTGTCGAGCTTCAGGGATGTGAATCCCGCACCGGCAGCGGCAGAGATTCCGTCCAGCACCTGGTGAAGATCGTCCATCCGCGTCAGCGCGCGGAAGCGTTCGCGATCGAGTGTGTCGAGGCTGACGGTGATGCGGTGCAGACCGGCGGCCCGCAGCCGCGATGCGTTTGCCGCCAGCAGAACACCGTTAGTGGTCATTGCGAGATCAGCGACCGCCGGCCTCGCGGCCAGTGCCTCGATGAGAACGTCGAGGTCGCGGCGGAGAAGCGGCTCGCCGCCGGTGATCCGCACGCGGTCGACGCCGAGAGGCGTAAACGCGTCGACAATGGCAGCCGTTTCCTCGAACGTCAGCAGGCTCTCGCGAGGCAGCCACATGTAATCCGGCTCCGGCATGCAGTACTGGCATCGCAGGTTGCACCGATCGGTCACCGAAATGCGAAGGCTCCGCAACGGACGGGCAAAACGATCGAGAAGCGGCATGGATCGCCTAAGTATGACATCGTTTGCTATCCTTCCAGCCACATCGGCAGCCATAAGGAGTCACCGTGAGCGGAACGACCAGGTATCTGAGATTGATCGCAGTCATCGTCGCTCTCGCGGGCGCGTCTGTTCTGGCACAGGGCCGCGGCGATCAGCCGCAGTCGACAGCGCCGCAGGCTCCGCCGGCCCCGCCAGCTGATGAACCGCGTGTCGCCAAGCTCAAGAGCGAAGCGGTTGCCGACATCGACTCGATGAAAGTATTCACCCAACAGATGGTCGATTCCGTCTTCAGCTTCGGCGAACTCGGCTTCCAGGAGTTCGAGACCAACCGTTATCTGATCGACATTCTCAAGAAGAACGGTTTTACCGTCGAGGAAGGCGTCGCCGGCATTCCCACCGCGTTCATGGCGACCTGGGGTTCCGGCAAACCCGTTCTGGCGCTCGGCTCCGATATCGATGGGATTCCGCAGGCGTCTCAGAAACCGGGCGTCGCCTATCACGATCCGCTCATCGAAGGTGCGCCCGGTCACGGTGAAGGACACAACTCCGGTGAGCCCCTGAATGTTACGGCCGCCCTCGCGGTGAAGAAAATCATGGAGCGCGAGAAACTGCCGGGGACGCTGCGCATCTGGTCCGGGACCGCTGAGGAACTGGTCGGCACCAAGGCATACTTCGTGCGCGCCGGGTTGTTCAAGGATGTCGATGTCGCACTCTTCACGCACGTCGGCGACGAAATGGGTGTGTCGTGGGGAGACAGAGGATCCGGTACGGGTCTCGTATCGGTGCTCTACACGTTCCGTGGCGAGACCGCGCACGCCGCCGGGGCGCCATGGCGTGGCCGCAGCGCGCTGGATGCCGTGGAGCTGATGGACATCGGCTGGAACTTCCGCCGCGAGCACCTGCCACTCGAGCAGCGCTCGCATTACGTCATCACCGACGGCGGCGATCAACCCAACGTCGTCCCGCGAACCGCCTCGGTCTGGTATTACTTCCGCCAGACGACCTACCAGAAGATTAAAGAGATGTGGGCCATTGGCGACTCAATGGCGAAGGGGGCCGCGTTGATGACCGGCACCGAGCTGCTGCCCACACGTGTGCTCGGGTCCGCATGGCCTCAGCACTTCAACAAAGCCGTCGCGGAGGCGGCATTCGCCAACATTACGCGTGTCGGACTGCCGCAATGGACTGACGACGATCAAACGCTGGCGAAGGCGCTTCAGAAAGAACTCGGATCGCGAGAAGCAGGCCTGACAATAAAGCTCGCGGCAACGCTCCAGGGGCCTGCCACCACGAACACCGGCGGCGGTTCGGACGACATTGGAGACGTGTCGTGGAACGTTCCCACGATCACACTGCGTTACCCGGCGAACATCCCGGGACTGCCCGGTCACAATTGGGCGAACGCGATCGCGATGGCGACGCCGATCGCTCACAAGGGTGTCACCGCCGGTGCGAAGGTGCAGGCGATGACGATGCTCGACCTGTTGATGAAACCGGCACTCGTCCAGTCCGCCTGGGACTACTTCCGCAACATACAGACGAAGGATACGAAATACGAGCCGCTGATCCGCCCGGACGACCGTCCGGCAATCGAACTCAACAAGCCGACGATGGATAAGTACCGCGAGCAGATGAAGAAGTACTACTACGATCCCACGAAGTACAAAACCTATCTCGAGCAGTTGGGGATTACCTATCCGACCGTGAAGAAGCAGTGATCGGCTATTAGCGCGGGTAGCCGAGAGCCGAGAGCCAGCAGCGAAGTATCATATCTAGATGCTCCGCCCCTACAAAGGCATCACCCCCAGGGTGCACGCCACGGCGTACATCGACAGCAGCGCACAAGTCATCGGTGATGTCGAGATCGGAGAGGCCAGCAGCATCTGGATGAATGCGGTGGTGCGCGGCGACGTGAACTGGATTCGCATTGGCGCGCGCTCTAACGTTCAGGACGGCACGATCGTGCACGTCATGAACGACACGCATCCCACCACCATCGGAGACGATGTCACCATCGGGCACGGCGCCGTCGTGCATGGATGCACGCTGCAGGATCGAATTCTCGTCGGGATGGGCGCGATCCTTTTGAATGGTGTCGTGGTTGGAGCCGACTCGATCGTGGCGGCCGGGACGCTGTTGACCGAGGGCACGCATGTGCCGCCCCGCTCGCTGGTGATGGGATCGCCCGGCAAGGTGCGTCGAGCGCTGACCGACGAAGACGTCGCGACGATTCGACAGTACGCCGAACGCTACGTGGGATATCGACTCGATTACATGAATGCCGCCGGCGCAGGATCTGTTCGCTGATGCCGTCGCAGCAGACCCGGCCGGCGCGCGGCATGCGCGACTTCCTGCCTGAAGACGTGCGACGGCGAGCGTACGTCATCGGAGTCGTGTCCGACGTGTATCAGCGGTACGGATTCGAGCCGCTCGAAACGCCCTCGCTCGAAAATATCGAGACGCTGACGGGGAAGTACGGCGAAGAGGGCAACAAGCTGATCTTCAAAGTGCTTCGCCGCGGCGAGCATGAAGCGTCCGGTGAAACCGACCTGGCGCTGCGCTACGACCTCACGGTGCCGTTGGCCCGCGTCGTCGCCGAGTACCGTGGCCAGCTGCCGAAGTTCTTCAAGCGCTACCAGATTCAGCCGGTATGGCGCGCGGATCGACCGGCGCGCGGACGGTTCCGCGAGTTTTTTCAGTGCGACGTCGATGCGATTGGATCCCGATCGCCGGTCGTCGAGACCGAGATGCTCGCGGCTGTCGGCGATGTCCTGTCCAGGCTCGGGTTTGATGACTTCACGATCCAGTTGAACCATCGCCAGCTCCTCACCGCCACGTTGAATCGCGCCGGCATTGAGCCCGCGCTCCACACTACCGCTCTCGTCGCGCTCGACAAGTTGGACAAGATTGGCGTCGATGGCGTGCTCAAGGAAATGGTTTCGCGAAGTGTCCCGCCTGATGCGGCGACGGCAGTCCTGGAAAATGCGCACTCGGGCGAATTCGGTTCGTTCTCGGATGACCAGGGATCGGCCGCGCTGCAGAACCTGCGCGAAATCATGGACCTGTGTGAGGTGACTGCTGCCAAGGGGCATGTGAAACCGGCCCCATTCCTCGCGCGTGGCCTTTCGTATTACACGGGCGCCATCATGGAAGTCACCGTCCCCGATCTGGCCGGCAGTCTCGGAGGCGGCGGACGTTACGATGGATTGATCGGCATGTTCCTCGGCGAGGATGTGCCGGCCTGCGGGTTTTCGCTCGGACTCGAACGCATCCTGGTCGTCATGACCGAGCGGAAGATGTTCCCGCCGCAGGTCGAACACGCCTCTGCGGATATTCTGCTCACGGTGTTCGACCAGGCGACGATTCCAGAAGTGTTGAAGCTCGCTGCGGAGTTGCGGAACTCTGGGACTCGAGTCGAGGTGTATCCGGAGCCAGACAAGTTAGGCAAGCAGATGAAGTACGGGGCGGCGCGAAAAATTCGCTTCGCCGCGATTCTCGGCGGCGACGAAATCGCGCGCGGAGAAGTGACAATCAAGAACCTCGAGACAGGCGCCCAGGAATCGGTGCCGCGTGCCGTTGTTGGTGAGAAGATCAAAGGATCTTCCGCCTGAAGGCGGAAGCCACATGATTGTATGGAAATAGAACCGCTCGGAAAGTTGGCCCGCACCCACACGTGTGGTGGTCTTCGCGTCGAAGACGTTGGCAAGGACGTCGCCCTGCTTGGCTGGGTCCACCGAGTGAGAGATCTCGGATCGCTCGTGTTCATCGACATCCGGGATCGCTACGGCGTCACCCAGGTGATCGCCCGCGACAACGACACACTGGTGGCTGACGCCAAGCGGCTGCGCGCCGAGTTCGTGATCGCGGTGATGGGCAAGGTCGAGAATCGCGCGCCCGAGACGGTGAATACCAAGATCGCGACCGGCCAGATCGAGGTCGCGGCGGCGGAAATCCGACTGCTCAATGAAGCGAAAACGCCGCCGTTCATGGTCAGCGACGACGTGGAGATCACCGAAGAGGCGCGGTTGAAGTCTCGGTACATCGATCTGCGGCGGCCACGAATGCAGCGCAACATCATCATGCGCCACCGCGCGACCATGGCGATCCGAAAGTATTTCGATGAACAGGGTTTTCTCGAGATTGAAACACCCATGCTCACGAAGTCGACGCCCGAGGGTGCGCGCGATTACCTGGTGCCGAGCCGCGTCCATCCCGGTGAGTTCTACGCGCTGCCGCAATCGCCGCAGATCTTCAAACAGATCCTGATGATTAGCGGACTCGATCGCTACTTCCAGATCGTCAAGTGCTTTCGCGACGAGGATCTTCGCGCCGATCGTCAGCCGGAGTTTACGCAGGTCGACCTCGAGATTTCGTTCGCGACCGAGGAACTTGTCTTCGGCACGCTCGAGCCGTTGATGGAGCGCCTGATGGCGCTGATTGGAAAGGGCGCCCCGCGACCTTTCCTGCGATTGCCGTATTCAGAGGCGATTGCGAAGTACGGATCGGACAAACCGGACCTTCGATGCGGGATGGAAATCAAGGATCTGTCGCCTGCGTTCGCGGCCTCCGAATTCGCCGTGTTTCGCGGTGCGATTAGCGGCGGTGGAGAAGTTCGTGGCTTCGCCGTGCCCGGGGCGGCGAAATACTCCCGTCGAGAACTCGATGAAGTGGTGGAACAGGCGAAACAGCTTGGCGCGAGTGGGCTCGTGTGGGCACGGCGAGCTGATGCGGCCGTGCAAAGCTCCGCGTTGAAGGCTGCCGGTGAAGAGGCGATTCGCCGGGCACTGGATCTTGCCGGCGCCGGTCCCGGCGATCTGCTTCTGATGGCGGCGGGCGCACACGAAGCGACATCGAGGCTCCTGGGGCAGCTGCGGCTCCAGATTGCAAAGAAGGAAGGGCTGCTCGATCCCGACGCGTTCGCGTTCCTGTGGGTGGTGGACTTTCCGATGTTCGAGTGGCTCGAAGACGACAAGCGTTACGAGTTCATGCACCATCCGTTCACGGCACCGCTCGAGAGCGATCGGCACCTGCTCGAGACCGATCAGGGCCGCGCGCGCGCGCGTGCGTACGATCTGGTGCTGAACGGCAGCGAGATCGGCGGCGGCAGCATCCGGATTCACGATCAAGCGCTGCAGCGTTTGATCTTCAAGCTGCTTGGGATCTCCGATGAGGACGCGAAGCTTCGTTTCGGGTTCTTTCTCGATGCGCTCGAATATGGGACGCCGCCACACGGAGGAATCGCGTTGGGACTCGATCGAATCGCGGCCATTCTCTGCGGCGAGCCGTCCATCCGCGATGTCATTGCGTTTCCAAAAACCGCTCAGGCCGTCGACCTGATGGCCGGGGCGCCGTCGCCGGTGAGCGACAAACAGTTGAAAGAGTTGAGATTGAAGTAGAGTGTCGCTTCTCGCTCCTCGTTTCCGGAGGGACCCTGATCGCGCCGCGTTGGTCGCGGCTTGCGCTCTCCGTCCGCAGGTACTGCCCAGATTGCTCGACCCAGGTTGCGGAACAGGATGCACTTGCCATCGGGCGTCCACTCGTCCACCACGACGTGCTCCTTCCACACCACGAGCGGCTCCTCGGCTCCACTGTTCACGTCCTTTGCTCGTGGGCCGTCCGTGGCGATCAAACCACGTCAGCCGTGAGCAATCTCTCGGAGCCAGTGGACATCAGCCGTGCCGGGTCGAACGGCCGGGCGAACAGGTTGGCGCCGCGGGGCAAAACGTGAGGTGAGACGAATCTATCCTTCGCTGCATTCGAGTGGATCATCTCCACGGGGGGGCGGTTCCTCGCCCCGCGCTCGATACGCGCAGCCAAGGTCTCACCTTCGACCAATTCGAAGACCAGGTAGCGTATACTCGGCCCGGAAACCGCTTTCATGTCCCTCGCCGGCACGCGGCTCGGTCCCTACGAAGTCCTAGGTCTGATTGGTGCCGGAGGAATGGGCGAGGTGTACCGAGCCCGTGATACGCGTCTCGATCGCACTGTGGCGATCAAGATCCTGTCATCGGCTGACCCCGACCTGAAGGCGCGCTTCACGCGCGAGGCAAAGGCGATCGCCGCGCTCACGCACCCGCACATCTGCACACTGTACGACGTCGGCCATGACGAACGAACGGATTACCTCGTCATGGAATATCTCGACGGCGAGACGCTTGCCGCGCGACTTTCGCGTGGCCCCTTGACGCTCAATACGGCGTTTACCGTTGCCACTCATATCGCCGAGGCCCTCGATGAGGCGCATCGAGCCGGCATCGTTCACCGGGACTTGAAACCAGGCAATGTGATCGTCCGTCCGGACGGAACAGCGAAGGTTCTGGATTTCGGCTTGGCTCGGCTGACGCGTCCTGGCGGTGAGCTCGCCGGTGACGCGACCACCAGACAGACACTGACCATTCCCGGTACCCTCCTGGGAACACCCCACTACATGTCGCCCGAACAAGTGCGCGGCGAGACGGCAGACGCCGCGACCGATTTGTGGAGTCTCGGGGTCATCCTTTACGAAGCCCTGACGGGTCAACGGCCCTTTGAGGGGGGCAGCCCAGCAGAGATCCTGTCGGCGATTATCGCGCGCGAACCGAGTCCGCTCTCGTCATTGAATCGTGATGTTCCGCCGGAAGCAGCGCCGGTGGTGGCTGGCCTCTTGAGCAAGGATCGCCATCAGCGTCGCAACAGCGCCGCTGCCGTCGCGCAGGAACTCAAGCGATTGGCCGAGAGCGTGGCGGCACGACCTGCACGAGCCCGGCGTCAAAGGGTTGTGGCGGCGGCCGCCATAGTGATCCTGGTTTTGTTCGCGGCGGGCGTTTGGTGGGCCTATGGCGTGTCGAAGCGGCAATGGGCGCGCTACGAGGCGGTACCGCTCGCGCGAACGCTAGCCGACAGGGGCGACTACACAGGTGCGTATCGTGTGGCGCTCGATGCGGCTCGTTACATTCCGCGCAAGGATGCGCTCCTGCACTTGTGGCCTGACGTCTCTCAACTGTTATCCGTGCGCTCGGATCCACCGGGTGCGGAGGTCGTGTGGAAGCCGTACGCACAGATGGGTGCACCGTGGGAATCGCTCGGGCGAACGCCGCTCGAGAACGCCCGCGTCCCTATGGGGGCCGTCCGTGTGCAATTGAGAATGGGCGGCTATGAACCCGTGGAAGTCGCGGTCGACCGCGTCACATCAGTCGGCGCGATTCCGGCCTCGACATACGAGTTCAGGTTGCATCAGTCAGGCTCACCGCAGGCTCACATGGTGTCAGTACCTGCCACACCAGGTGGATCGACGTTGTCTGGCGTACGTCGATCGATGGAGCCCTTCGAAATCGATCGCTATGAAGTGACCAACCGGGAATTCAAGACCTTCGTGGACGCCGGCGGATACCGCAATCCTCAGTATTGGACGGTGGCATTCGTTCAGGATGGCCAACATCGCTCGTGGGAAGAGGCGATGTCGCAGTTCGTCGATCCGACCCGTCGGCCCGGTCCAGCCACCTGGGAGGCAGGCAGCTATTCGCCCGGACAGGACGATTACCCCGTCTCGGGAGTGAGCTGGTATGAAGCAGCGGCATATGCGGCGTTTGTGGGCAAGAGTTTACCGACGATTGATCACTGGCTGCGCGCGTCGAATCTCGACGCCGTCGCCAGTGATTTGCGTTTCTTGGTTGGATTGAGCAATCTCGCAGCTGCGCATCCACAGCGGGTTGGAGCCTCGGGCGCCGTCAACACGGTCGGACTCTACGATGTCGTTGGCAACGTGCGCGAGTGGGCCTGGAACGAAATCGGCGGACGACGGCATATTCTTGGCGGTGGTTGGACTGATAAAGCCGAGGGTCTCGCGGGCAACGACAACCTCGATCCATTCGACCGCTCGATCGTCAACGGCTTTCGCTGCGTACGATACGCGGATCCGGTGCGCGCCCTGCAAGAGTTCGGGGGTCCCCGTTCCGTCGAACGCTTTCCTGACTACTACAAAATCAAACCGGTTTCCGACGAAGTCTTCGACCTCTACAAAGGTCTTTACGCTTACGACAGGAAGCCGCTAAAACCGGTCGTGGAATCAGTCGTTGAAGCGTCCGACTTGTGGCGGCGCGAAAAGGTTCGGTTCAAGGCACCTTATGGCGATGAAGATGTCGTTGCCTATCTGTTCCTGCCGAAGCAGGCGAAGCCGCCCTATCAGACCGTTGTCTACATGGCGGACGGTGGGACGTTGCGACCCGGATCGGGCGAGACGATCGAGCCGGAACAGTTCATTCTGCGCAGCGGCCGGGCCATGCTGTACCCCATTTACAAAGGCACACTGGATCGATACGTGAAGATCGCGCCTGGTCCGCTGGCGCTCCGAGACATGACGATTACCTGGAGCAAGGACCTTGGGAGTTCCGTCGATTATCTGGAGACGCGCGCGGACATCGACGCAACTCGGCTGGCATACATGGGACATAGCATGGGCACCCGCTTCGCGCCGATGATGTTAGCGACGGTCCCTCGTTTCCGCACCGCGATTCTCCTGGCGGGCGCCATGAGGCCAGTCGGCGCGTTGCCTGAAGCGGACCCGGTGAACTTCCTCCCGCGCGTGACGATTCCGATCTTGCACGTGACTGGTCGATATGATGCGGGCTACCCGGTGGATGTGGCGCAAAAGCCGTTCTTCGACCTGTTCGGGACTCCGCCGCAGGACAAACGCCACCTCGTTCTTCCGGTCGGCCACGCGATTCTCGTGCCGGAAGTTCGCACGACGGTTATTCGAGAAGTGTTGGACTGGCTCGACCGATATCTCGGTAAGCCATGACGAGGTGATCAGGCGGGCTCCTCTTCGAGCATCAGGTGATTCGCGCTCGGCAGTGAGACGTAGCGCGCACCAGGGAGACTGCCTGATCCCGATCGCAATGGATGACGAGCGTTGGCGTCTCCACTAAACCAATCGAGGCCAAGCCTCGTCCCCACTTTGAAGTCAAAGGCCAGTGCGACTTGAGCGCACTGGGGTCCAACGAGCAGGGAAAACGAGCAGCGAATAGCGAGCAGCGAGCCGCGAAGGCAAAGGAAAGCCAGCTGAACGGCACCCGTGATACGATCTTGACTGGTTACTGCGTGTTTCGAAGGAGATCCCCATCCCTCCTGCCACAGTGATGCGCAAGATTTCGGTCCCTGACGAAGGCGCCGAGTCCCTGTACGGGCCCTACGACGAGAATCTCAAACATCTTGAGTCGCTGTTCAACGTGAAGATCCGTACGAGCGGCCACGACGTGATCGTCGAAGGGGAGCCGCCGGATGTCACACGGGCGGAAAACCTGCTGGAGCAGTTATCGACCTTGATTCGAGGAGGTTACCGGCTGGCGAAAGGCGACGTGAAGACGGCCGCGCAGCTGGTCGAACAGGACGAACGGGTTGAACTGGCCGACTACTTCCTTCGCGGCGCGCCCCGTGCTACCGGCAAGCGCCAGGTGATGGCCAAGAGCGTCAATCAGCGACGCTACCTCGAGGTGATCGAACAGCGGGACATCGTGTTCGGCATCGGACCGGCTGGCACCGGAAAAACCTACCTGGCGATGGCGCAGGCCGTGTCGTTTCTGTTGTCGAAGCGGGTGAGCCGGATCATCCTGGCGCGTCCCGCCGTCGAAGCCGGTGAGAAGCTCGGCTTCCTTCCCGGTGATTTGCAGGAGAAAGTCAATCCGTACCTGCGTCCGCTCTACGACGCGTTGTACGACATGATGGAAATCGAGCGCGCGGATCGCCTGCTCGAGCGCGGCACGATCGAAGTGGCGCCGATCGCGTTCATGCGCGGGCGGACGCTGAACGATGCGTTCGTGATTCTGGACGAAGCGCAGAACACCACGTCCGAGCAGATGAAAATGTTTCTGACGCGCCTCGGGTTCGGGTCAAAAGCCGTCATCACTGGAGATGTCACGCAGATCGATCTGCCGACGGCACGCCAGTCGGGCCTCGTCGAGGCCATGAAGGTGGTTGGCAACGTCGAGGGCATCGCGTTCATTCACTTCGATGAAAAGGACGTGGTGCGGCACCCGCTCGTGCAGCAGATCGTGAAGGCGTACGAAGCCTACGGTGGATCCCGACAGTAAAGGCAGGCGCCAGCCGGGTGGCGCCGATGCCGGAGCCGGGCGGACGCTGCACGTCAGCGTCACCGATGGCCGCGGACGAGCGGTCCGCGACGGCGGACTGTCGCGGTGGCTCGCCTCGATTGCGCCGTCTGTCGCGCGTGGCGAAGTGGCCATCGCGCTCGTCAGTGATGCCCACAGCCAGAAACTCAATTCACAGTACCGGCGGAAAAATCGGCCGACCGACGTCTTGTCTTTTCCCGCGGATTCCGCGCACAGCGCCTTCCTCGGCGACATCGTCATTGCCAGCGGTACCGCGCGCAAGCAGGCGAAAGACGCCGGCCACTCGTATCAGGCCGAGTTGCGTGTGCTCGCGCTTCACGGCCTCCTTCACCTGCTCGGATACGATCACGACAACAACGATGACGCCGGGCGCATGCGCCGCATTGAATCGCGACTCCGCCGGCGGGGCGGGCTTCGGGCGGGATTGATCGAACGATCATGATTCCGCTGCTGCTTTTTCTGCTCGCGATCGCCGCGGTCTACGTCGGCACGATTGAGACGGCGTTCACCGCGTTGATGCGTCTCTCACTGCGCCTCATGGCGGAGCGCGGCGGGCGCGCCGATCGTCTCGGGTTCTATCTCGAGGACCCGACGCAGCTCTTCATTCCGGCTCGACTTCTGCTTGGCCTGATCTTCTCGCTGGCGACGATGTTCATTGCCATCCTCACGGGGCGCACCGGGTTCCAGTCGATCGGGATGCTGCTGGTGTTTGTCGCGATCTTCATTCTCGTGTTCGAACACGTCCTGCCGCTGCTAATCGTCCGGCGCAATCCAGAACGAGTGCTCGAGATCCTCTTGCCGCCCTTCGATGTCGCGGCGCGCTTTCTTCATCCGCTGACGGGTGGGCTCGTGCGGCTGATTGCGGCGGTTCCACGGCGTGAACGTGAGCGAGCGGAGCCCAACAACGGCAACGGCGAACCGGATGAGAATCAGTCAGGCGAGCCGCCGCAGATCGAGGCGGCCGAGGGACAAGGGATCATCGAAGGAGACGAGCGACGTCTGCTGCAATCGATCGTCGATTTCGGCGACACGCTGGTGCGCGAGGTCATGACGCCCCGTCCGGACATGGTTGCGATCCAGGCCGAAGCCACGTTCGATGAACTCCGCGCGCTCTTTCGCGAGCAGGAGTACTCCCGCGTCCCCGTCTACACCGAGAATCTCGACAACATCGTCGGCTTTGTCTTCATCAAGGACTTGATCCGGCTCGATCCGCCGGAGTCGGGACAGACGTCGCTTCTGCATCTGACGCGATTCATCAGGCCGGCGACCTTCGTCCCCGAGACGAAACGGGTCGCCGAGATGCTCAAGGAGTTTCAGCGCCAGCAGGTCCAGATCGCCATCGTCGTCGACGAATACGGCGGTACGGCCGGTCTGGTGACGATTGAGGATCTGCTCGAGGAGATCGTCGGTGAGATTCGCGACGAGTACGACGTCGAGACCGAACCGGTGGTCGAGGAAGCCGCGGGGTCTTTTGTGTTCAGCGCGAAAGTCAACATCGCGGAAGTACGCGATCGACTGGGAATCGAGATCGAGCCGGAGGGATTCGAGACGGTCGGCGGCTACGTGTTGACTCGAGCCGGCCGGGTGCCGGCCGTCGGCGAGACGATTGAAAGCGACGGTCTGCAGATCGAAGTGCTCGAAGCGGAGCGTCGCCGCATCCACAAAGTGCGCATGCGGGTAGCGCCGCAACCGCAGCCAGAAGCCTGACGCGGACGGTCTGAATGCCGAAGGCGGGGTACGCATCGCTCGTCGGACGGCCTAATGCTGGCAAGTCCACCCTCCTCAACCGGATCATCGGCGAAAAGATCGCCATCGTTTCCGACAAGCCCCAGACCACTCGCACCCGCATCCTCGGCGTCAAGAACTATCCGGAAGGGCAGATTGCCTTCGTCGATACTCCCGGAATCCATCGGCCGCTCCATCGTTTGAATGTCAGGATGGTTGATTCGGCGGTCGACACATTTCGCGAGGTTGACGTGATCGCGCTCGTGTTCGACGCCTCGACAAAGCCGGGTCATGGCGACGCGTACGTGTCGGCACTGTTGAAAGACGTTCAGACACCGACCGTGCTCGTCCTCAACAAAATCGACCTGGTCGCGAAAGCCCGGCTGCTTCCGCTGATTGATCAGGCACAGCGATGGCATGACTTTGCCGCGATCGTTCCTGTTTCGGCCACGACCGGCGACGGCCTCGATCGACTCGAGCGCGTCCTCCTCGATCACTTGCCGGACGGCGAGCCTGGTTATCCCGATGACTACCTCACCGACCAACCGGAACGCGTCCTGGCGGCGGAGACGGTTCGGGAGAAGGTGCTTCAGCACACACGCCAGGAACTTCCGTTTTCCACCGCGGTCGTCGTCGATGAGTTCAATGAAGAAGAGCGGGATCGCCTGCTGCGCCTGTACTGCACGATCTTCGTTGAAACGGAATCACAAAAGAGAATTGTGATCGGGCGGGGCGGCGAAATGATCAAGCAGATTGGAACCGAGGCGCGGCGCGATCTGGAAGCGTTCCTCGGCACGAAGGTGTTTCTCGATCTGCGCGTGAAGGTCAATCCCGACTGGCGTGACAACGACCGCGTGCTCGACGAAATCGGAGTGCCGACTCCGAGTGCCAGGCGCGGCACGAGTGGCAGGGGTGCGAAGGCGCGAAACGATCGCCGGAAACGGTGAGCTTATGAAAAAGACGCTGGCGGCGTTGTTGGCGATCGGCCTTTCATGGGGTGCTCGAGCATCGACGAGCGCACAGATCCCTGTGTCGTCGCGCAACCTGCTCTGGTATCGCGCGCCAGCGGCCAACTGGAACGAGGCCTTGCCGATTGGAAATGGACGGCTCGGCGCGATGGTGTTCGGCGGCGTTGTCGATGAGCGGCTGCAGTTGAACGAGGAGACGGTATGGGCCGGGCAGAAGCTGGATCGTGTCAACCCGCAGGCTGCCGCATCGATTCCCGAGATCCGTCGATTACTGTTTGCGGGAAAGCCGGTCGACGCAGAAGCGCTCGCGGACAAGACGATCATCTCGGTTCCGCGGCGCATGCCGCCGTACCAGACACTCGGAGACGTGAAACTTCGCTTCCAGCTTGACGGCGAGCCATCCGACTACCAGCGCGAGCTGGACCTCGACGAAGCTGTCGCAGGTGTTCGATTCCGCGTTGGTGGAACCACGTTCCGAAGGGAAGTGTTGGCAACGGCTGTCGATCAGGTCATCGCCATGCGGCTCACCTCCGATCGACCGGGGGCGATCTCGTTCACCGCCTCGATGTCGCGCGAGCGGGACGCGACCTCGCGTGCCGAAGGAAACCAGGCGATCGTGCTCGAAGGACAGGCGCTGCCCGCATCGGCGCGGCACGCCGACGAGCCGAAGGCGGGCGTGCACTTCGCCGCCATCGCGCGCGTTGTGACAGAGGGCGGGCATGCACAAGCGGACGGGGCGTCGCTGACGGTAACTGGCGCCACCAAGGCGACCGTGCTGATTGCGGCGGCGACGACGATGAAGGAGCGCGATCCGGCCCGGGCCGCACGCGCGGTGCTCGACGCGGCAGCGGGCCGAGACTACGACAACGAATTACGGCCGGCTCACGTCGCGGACTATCAACGCTTCGCAAAACGAGCACGGCTGAGCCTCGATGCGCCGACACCGGAATTGCCGACCGATGAACGGCTCGCTCGCGTCAAGGCCGGGGCGACCGATCTGGCGCTGGAAGCGCTGTATTTTGCTTTCGGCAGATATCTGCTTATTTCAAGCAGCCGCCCGGGCACCCTTCCGGCCACCCTCCAGGGCATCTGGAACGATTCGGTCACACCGTCCTGGGACAGCAAGTACACGGTCAACATCAACACCGAGATGAACTACTGGCCGGCCGAGGTCACCAACCTGTCGGAGCTTCACGGTCCGCTGTTCGACCTGGTCGACACGTCGCGGGAAGACGGACGTCACGTCGCGAAGACGATGTATGGCTCCCGCGGCTTCGTGATTCATCACAACACGGACGCCTGGGGCCACGCCGGCCCGATTGATGGCGTGCGTTCGGGTATTTGGCCGGCCGGTGGCGCCTGGCTCGCCTTGCACTTCTGGGATCACTACGACTTCACACGCGACCGCGAGTTTCTGCGCACGCGCGCCTATCCGGTGTTGAAGGAAGCGAGCGAGTTCTTGCTCGACTACATGGTCACCGATTCACAGGGACGGCTGGTGACCGGACCGTCAATCTCTCCCGAGAATCAGTACAAGCTTCCGGATGGGACGTCGGCTGCGCTCACGATGGGTCCATACATGGATACCGAGATCGCGCACGCACTGTTCGGTCGCGCGATTCAGGCGAGCGAGATCCTCGGTGTCGACGCCGATTTCAGGAATCAACTGGCAACCGCTCGGCAAAGACTTCCACTGCTGAAGATTGGGAAATACGGACAACTGCAAGAGTGGCTGGAGGATTATGACGAGCGCGATCCAGGGCACCGGCACATTTCCCACTTGTTCGCGCTGCACCCTGGCAATCAGATCACCATTCGCGGAACACCCGATCTTGCGCGCGCCGCGCGCGTGACGCTCGAACGTCGTCTTGCGGCCGGCGGCGGCGGCACGGGATGGAGCCGTGCCTGGATCGTCAATTTCTGGGCTCGCCTGGAGGACGGCGATCGCGCGCACGAGAACTTCGTCGCGCTGCTCGCGAATTCGACGCAGCCCAATATGTTCGACAGTCATCCGCCATTTCAGATTGATGGAAACTTTGGCGGCACTGCCGGCATGGTCGAAATGTTGCTCCAGTCCCACGCCGGCGAGATTGCGATTCTTCCCGCGTTGCCGTCTGCCTGGCCGTCCGGATCGGTCACCGGCCTCCGCGCCCGCGGCGCGGTTGGCGTCGATATCACCTGGCACGCCGGTCAAGTGAGGCAAGTGCGCCTACGACCAGATGTCGACGGTGAGCAGGTGATCCGTCCACCGAAAGGCTTGCAGGTGGCCATCATTTCAGGGCCCGGCGGAATCATTTTCCGGGGCCCGGCCGCCCCTGACGGCACCGCGCGTGTGGCGCTGCGCGGCGGAAGCACATATTCGGTCGTCTTTGCGCCAACCCAGTCCCGTTAGCGACGAGCCGATCGCGAGCCGCGAGGCCCGGAAGCTGTTCCTGGAACTTTCCTCCCGTCCAAACTGAATAGATCATGTGCACGTCGAATCGATGAGCGCATGAGTGAGCAACCTTTGACCGACCGCGCGACCGACGAGCAACTGCTGGCTCGGATCGGGGCAAGGGACGCCGACGCGTTGAGCCTGCTGTTTCGTCGCCGTCAGCCCGACGTCTATCGCATCGCGATGCTCATGACCGGTTCGTCCGCGGCCGCTGAAGATGTGACCCAGGATGTGTTCCTGGCGGTCATGAACGACGCATCGCACTTCGAGCCCGGCCGTGCGTCGGTCACGGCGTGGCTGTGCGGAATCGCCCGGAATCATGCACGGCGAAAGCTGGAACGCGATCGCCGACTGCTGCCGCTGCCCGACGAGCCGGAACCGGGAAGGCTCGACGCCGCGGATCAGGCCGATCCGCTGCACGAAATGTCGAGCGCGGAACAGATCGAGATGTTACGTCGTGCAATTCTCACGCTTCCGGTGCGCTATCGCGAGGTTGTCGTGCTTTGTGATCTCCAGGAATTGAGCTATGCCGATGCCGCCGTCGCGCTCGAGTGTTCGATTGGGACCGTGCGGTCCCGCCTGCACCGCGGCCGCGCGCTGTTGACCGCGAAGATGCACGCCCAGGCAGAAACGCCGGCGGTCGCCGCGGCCAAGAAGATTTCGAGGTGTCTCGCATGAGAGACGACGAATATCAACGAACGGCGAGAGCGCTGGCGCGCCACACCAGAATGTCTGATGCGAGCACTGCGCGAATCGAGCAGAAGCTCCTGAGCGCGCATCGCGAGGGTGACTTCCGCCTAAAACGCGAGGTCCGCTTCCGCCTACCGGCGGAAGCTACAAGAGGGACTGCGTGGCTTTCGCCTTTGGGCGGAAGATCACTGGCTGCCGCTGCCGCCATCGTGTTGATTGCTGGGTGTATCGCGTTGTGGATGAGCCGGCCTGCAAGACCCGTCGATCACGTCCCTCTGCAAGCGACGTCAGCTCCCAACGACATTGTGCTGCCGGTGGCCCCGAAAGCGACCGTCCCGACAATCGCCAAGCCATCGCCAGGTCGACGAGGAAATCGTCCCGCACCGATAGCCGAGAGCGCGCGTGTTGTCACGCCGAACGGCTTTGTCGAGTTGCCCTGGAGCGCTGGCCTGCCAGCGTTTGAAAGCGGCGAAATCGTGCGCGTGGAAGTGCCGGTCGCTTCACTGCCGGCTTATGGCTTTGATGTTTCGAGAGGAACCGGTCGCAATGTCGAAGCGGATGTGCTCGTCGGACAGGATGGTCTCGCGCGGGCGATGCGCCTCGTGAGCAACAGTGCAAGGAGTACCCAATGAGGAAGATATCGAGCGTAGCGGTGACGTTGATCGCGCTCGCGACGGCGTCACCATCGACGGCGCAGACGTATGTCATGGAGCGCACGAAGGAGATCGCTGCCGGCCAGCTGCTCGACAAGGTCGCAGCGGAGCAGGAGGTCCTTGGCAAGCTGCGAGCCCGAATGGCCGTCGAAGCCAAGATCACTGCCGGGGCACCGTACTCTGCGGAATCGGTCACCGAAACCACGCAGGTGCTCGCCGACGGGAATCGGATCAACCGCAAATCCGTGACTCGCATCTATCGCGATAGCGAAGGCCGCACACGTCGCGAAGAGGTCGACGACGCCGGTTCGGTGGTGAGCGTGTCGATCGTCGATCCCGTGGCCCATGTCAGTTACGTGCTCAATCCCGGATCACGAACGGCATACCGCGAGCAGGTTCTTCTTCGCACGCCGATGATGCGATCGGGCGGAGCGGGCACTCCGGCGGATGTGGTCGCGAAGATGGAAGCGGAAATGAAAGCTCAAGGCGAGCTGACGCGACGCACGGCCGATCGGAAAGACGCGCCGCCACCGCCACCGCCGGCGCCGCGATCGCCTGGCCCTCCGCCCCCGCCGCCGCCGCCGACACCGACAGCGAGCAGGGAAGTCGTGACCGAAAACCTTGGCCAACAAAACATCGAAGGTGTGTCGGCAACCGGCTCGAGGACGACGACGACGATCCCCGCTGGTGCGGTTGGCAATCTGCAGCCCATCAAGGTTGTCGTGGAGCAGTGGGTCTCTTCGGATCTCCAGGTGCTGGTCATGACCAGGCACAGCGATCCCCGCAGCGGCGACACGACCTATCGCCTGCAGAGCATCGTTCGCGCGGAGCCGGATCGATCGTTGTTCACCGTGCCCGCGGATTACACGATGAAGGAGTCCGGAATCCGCGAGCCATTACGGTAACGATTCACGGAGGGCAGGGTCTTTAGACCCTGCCTGAGGCGCGGTCTCGAGACCCGCGCCCCACAAGTGAACGGCAAGCAGCCACGTTGATCACTTCATCGTGGCTGTTTTTTTGTACGGTCGCAGCCGAGAAACTGATAGATTCAGTGGTTCTGTCTCGTCGGTTTGGACCCGCGTATGCCCCAGCGAAAACTTGATGTCGTGCTCGACTCCGTGAAGCGACTCATGCGCATGGGGGCGACCGCCAATCTCGTCAACCTTCTGCAGAAGCAATACCCCGCCGACCTCGCGCAGCTGTTCTCGGAGCTTCCAGACAAGGAACGGCAGACCGCGTTCACGTTGCTCGCCGAGCGAAACAGCAAGCTCGCGATGGAGGCGCTGAGCGAGTTAGGGCCCGAAGCCGCCGCGGCGCTGCTGCGCGATCGCACCGCCGAGGAAATCGTCAAGTTGACCCAGGAGCTGCCATCCGACGACGCCGCAGCCCTGATTGATTACCTGCCGGAAGAACTCTCGTCCGCGGTCCTGGAACTGTTGCAGAAGCGTCCTGCGGGCGGCGACGTCGGGGAGTTGCTCGAATACGCCGAGAAGACCGCCGGACGCATCATGAACCCGAAGGTCTTCGCGCTGGCGGAAGACATCACCGCGGGCGAGGCGATCACGGCGTTGCAGGGTTCGCGCGATGTCGAGGTGGTCTTCTACCTCTATGTCATCGATGTTCGCCGGCATCTGGTCGGCGTCGTCTCGCTGCGCCGATTGCTGCTCGTCGCTCCCGATACGCCGCTGAAGCGGATCATGACGACCGATCTCATCAGCGTCCGGGCCGACATGGATCAGGAGGAAGTCGCGCGGCTGGTCGCATCCTACAACCTCCTCGCAATCCCTGTCGTCGACGAAGAGAACAAGCTGGTCGGCGTGATTACCGTCGACGACGTCATCGACGTTATCAAGGACGAGGCGACCGAGGACGTCTATCGTCTCGCCGGCGTTGCCGGCGACGACCGGGTGTTCACGCCGGCGGCCGAATCGCTTCGCAAGCGGCTCCCGTGGTTGCTCATCAACCTTGCGACGGCGTTTCTGGCCGCGTCGGTCGTCGGCATCTTCAAGAACACGATCGACAAAGTCGTGGCGCTCGCCATCTACATGCCGGTGGTCGCCGGAATGGGCGGCAATGCCGCGACGCAGACCTTGACGGTCATCGTCCGAGGCATCGCCCTCGGCGAATTGACGTGGGGCAACACGCGGAAGGCGTTATTCAAGGAAGCGACGGTTGGAATCGGGAACGGCATCGCATGCGGCGTCATCGGCGCCGTGGTCGCATGGCTCTTCAGCAGCGATCCGTGGCTCGGCGGGATCCTGGCGATGGCCATGATCATCAACATGTTCGTGGCGGCGACCGCAGGCACGCTCATCCCGCTGATGCTGCGCGCGCTCAAGGTGGATCCGGCGCTCGCATCTTCCGTCTTCATAACGACCTTGACCGACGTTTTTGGCTTTTTTTCATTCCTCGGGCTGGCACAGGTGTTCCTCAAGTATCTGCATCAGTCGGGGTAGAATACTGATTTTGCATGCCCGTCTACACGTCCGAAGCGCTGATCCTGCGCACCTACAAGCTGGGTGAAGTCGATCGGATTGTCGTGTTCCTGACGCGCGACCGCGGCAAGAAGCGGGGCGTGGCCAAGGGAGCGAGGCGGGTGCGTTCGCGCTTCATGGGCGCGCTCGAGCCGATGACGCGGGCCGGCGTCGCCTATTACGAACGGGAACAGCGAGATCTCGTCCGGATCAACTACGTGGAACCCACTCGATCCCCGTTATCGGGACCTGGTAGTGACGCGCTCGGCTACGTCGGCTACTTTGCCGAGCTGATTGATGAGTGGGCCCCGGAGGCGCATCCGGATGAACGGCTGTTCCGTCTTGGCGCGTCGATCACCGACGCGATCGCGACGGGAGCGATGGCCGATCCGCTGGCGCGCTATTTCGAGTACTGGCTAATGCGACTGCAGGGTGTCTATCCGTCGCTGATGTCGTGTGCTGGATGTGCGGCGCCGCTCGTCGGTGGTGCCGTCATGCCGGCGCGAGAGGACGTGTTCGTGTGTCCGACGTGCGCCCCGACAAGCGGCACTCGTGTCAGCATCGACGCGCTGAAGTTCCTGAAGGCCGCGGGCGCGACGTCTCCTGATCGGCTCGAGACGTTGCCACTCGAGCCGCGCGCGTCACGTGAGTTGGAGACGGTTCATCGGCGCCTTCTGAACCTTCACCTCGAGAAGGAATTGAAATCAGCCCGAGTGTTGCGCGAACTGCGCCACACCCGGTGAATCGAATGGTCACGCTCCAACAACTCATCTTCAAGCTGTCGGAATTCTGGGCCTCCCGCGGTTGTCTTCTGCAGCAGCCGCTCGACATCGAAATGGGCGCCGGAACGATGCATCCGGAGACGTTCCTGCGCGTCCTCGGACCGGCGCACTGGAACGTCGCCTACGTGCAGCCTTCCCGCCGCCCGGCCGACGGCCGGTTCGGAGAAAACCCGTACCGCCTGTTCAAGCACCAGCAGTTTCAGGTGATTCTCAAGCCGGCGCCAGACGAGGTGCAGCAGCTGTACCTTCAGAGCCTGGAGGCGTGCGGCATCGATCTTCGCGCCCACGATGTTCGATTCGAGGAAGACAACTGGGAGTCGCCGACGTTGGGGGCCTGGGGCATTGGCTGGCAGGTGCTCTTCGATGGTCAGGAAATCACGCAGTTCACCTACTTCCAGCAGGCTGGCGGCATCGATCTCTCACCGATCTCAGTCGAGTTGACCTACGGGATCGAGCGACTCACGATGGCGCTCCAGGATGTGGACGACGTGTACGAGGTTGAATGGGCAGCCGGCGTCAAGTATCGCGATGTGCGCCACCGCGACGAGGTTGAGCAGTCCAAGTATGCGTTTGGACAGGTCGACATGCCCAAGCCCGAGTTTCATGCACTGCATCGCGATCTGTTCGACAAGTATTACGGGCTCGCGCAAACATTGCTGCGCAGCGACCTGGTTCTGCCGGCACTTGACTACTGTCTGAAGTGTTCGCACATGTTCAACCTGCTCGACGCGAGTGGCGGCATCGGCGTCACCGAGCGCATGGCTTACATCCTTCGCGTCCGGCAGCTTGCGATTGCGATCGCCAAACACTGGGTGGGGGAGAAGGCGGAAGCTTTGCCCTAATGGACAGAGAACTCCTAATCGAAATCGGCGTCGAGGAACTCCCGGCGTCGTGGATGCCTGGACTGACGCGGCAGCTGGCAGATCGGTTGAAGGACCGGCTCAACGAATTCCGCATCGCCCCGATGGCGGCGGTCGAGAGCTACTGCACGCCGAGGCGGTTGACTGCGCGGATCGCGAAGATCGCGGAGCGCCAGGAGGATCTCGAAGAGACATTGAGCGGCCCGCCGGTCTCGGCGGCGTTCGATGCCGGCGGCAAACCGACGCCTGCGGCGCTCGGCTTTGCTCGTAAGCAAGGTGTCGCGTTCGAGGAGCTCTCGCGTCTGTCGACGCCGAAGGGCGAATACCTTGCGTACCACAAGCGTCAACGCGGGAAAAGTGCTGTCGACGCGCTGCCGGAAATTTTCGGGGCGGTGCTGCGCGATCTGCCGTTCCCGAAGCAGATGCACTGGGACGCGAAGCTTGACGACGGACGTGGCGAGCTGCTGTTTGGAAGACCGATTCGATGGCTACTGTTCCTGTATGGCGGGCGCGTCGTCCCGTTCGCGATCGGCCGCGCTGCCAATGCGGCGGGACCGCAGGTGTTGGAGATCGAATCGGGAGCGCTCACCTATGGTCACAGGTTTCTCGCAACCAGCGGACGCGCCGGACGATCGATCAAGGTTCGAAGCTTCGAGGAATACCAGGCGCGGCTGTCGGAGCACTTCGTCGTTCTCAGACATGAGGATCGCCGCGATCGCATTGCGCGGGAACTCGAGTCGCATGCACGGCGGCTCAATGGCCGCGTCCATCTGAAAGAGCACAGCACACTCATCGACGAGGTGGCGGACCTGGTCGAATATCCCGGCGTCGTTGCCGGCTTTTACGATCGCGGCTTCCTGTCACTCCCGCAGGAGGTGTTGACGACGACGCTCGTCCACCATCAGCACTACTTTCCGGTCGTCACGGCAACCGGGGAGTTGAAGGAGGCCTTCCTCGCGGTCGTCAATACGCAGCCGTCCGACGAGCGCCTGATTGCCAAGAACGCCGAGCGCGTCGTCACGGGGCGACTCAGGGACGCGAAGTTCTTCTGGGAATCGGACCAAAAGACGCCACTCGAGTCGCGATTGGATCGTCTGCACACCCTGCTGTTTCACAAGAAGGTCGGCAGCTATCGAGACAAGGCTGAGCGACTCGCGTCGCTTGCGCAATGGATTGCGCGTGATGTCCTGGGCAATCCGCAGGACAGCCAGCATGCCGCGACGGCGGCCGGACTGGCGAAGACCGATCTCACGACCGAGATGGTTTTCGAGTTCACCGAACTTCAGGGTACGATCGGAGGGATCTACGCTCGCCAACAGGGGCACCCGGAGCAGGTCTGGAAGGCTATTTACTACCAGTACCTGCCGGTAGGAGTCGAAGCTGATGCACCACCGTCGCGGGATCAGCTGGGCGCTGCCGCCGCGACCTGGGCGGCAGTTTCTCTGGCCGACAAGATCGACACGTTCGTCTCGCTCACGAAGGCGGGAGAACGTGCAACCGGATCGCGGGATCCGTTCGGACTGCGCCGGCAGATGCAGGGCGCGGTCAGGATTCTGATGGACCTGCCCCAGTTGACCGGGATCGATAAGGAAGTCTGGCTTGGACCGATTCTCGCCCGCGCCGCAGAAGGAACGACGGTGACGACCGGGCCCTGGACGCCGGACCTGTCCGCCTCCGCCCTCACGTTCGCGTCCGAACGGGTGCGGTTTGCCTTGGAACAACGCGGGTTCGGGATTGAGGTCGTGCGCGCCGCCACATCAGCTGCAGATGTCAGTCCGCTCCGTGCGCGGCGGATCGCCGAAGCGATCCAGGGAATGCGCGCGTCGGAGGATTTTCAGGCACTCGCGGTGTTGTTCAAGCGGGTCAAGAACATCGCGCGCGAACGTCGATCGTCGGGCCCGCTCGATCGCAGCGCAATCACTGAGCCGGCCGAACGCGCGCTGCTGGCGGAGCTCGATGCCCGCCGGCCGCGAATCGAGACGGCTGCGTCGCGGAGCGACTATCGCGCCGCATTCGTTGAAATCGCCGGCCTTCGCGCGGCTGTCGACAAGTTCTTTACCGAGGTGTTCGTGATGGCAGACGACGTGCGGACGAGAGACGCGCGGCTGACGCTCATGGCGGATCTGCGCGACCTCATTCTCGATCTCGCGGACATTTCGGAAATCATTCCGCAAACGGAGTAGGGTTACTCGAATGGCGAAGACGCTCGCACGCAAGAAATCGACCGCCAAACCGGCAGCAAAGGCGAAGGTAATTCCGTCGAAGGTGAAGACCTCGAAGAGCACGGGTGCCAGGGGTGCCAGGGGTGCCACGGGTGCCACGGGTGCCAGGGGTGCCAGGGGTGCCAAGGGTGCCACGGGTGCGAAGTACGTGTATCTGTTCGGAAAGAAGACCGATGGCAACGGTTCGATGAAGCCGCTGCTCGGCGGCAAGGGGGCGAACCTGGCTGAGATGTGCCGCATCGGGCTGCCGGTGCCGCCCGGGTTCACGATCACCACCGAAGTCTGTACCTACTATTACGCGAACAAACGAACCTATCCTGCGGCGTTGCGCCGGCAAATGGAAACAGGCGTTGCGTCCATCGAGCAGCAGACGGGAAAGAAGTTTGGTGACCTGAACAATCCTCTGCTCGTGTCGGTGCGCTCGGGCGCGCGCGACTCGATGCCCGGGATGATGGATACCATCCTGAACCTCGGTCTCAACGACCAGACCGTCGAGGCGCTGGCGAAGAAGACGAACAACCCGCGGTTCGCATGGGATTGCTATCGTCGCTTCGTCCAGATGTACGGCGACGTCGTCCTCGGCGTCCAGAAGCGTCCTGACGAGGACCACGAGCCGTTCGAGACGGTGATCGAAGCGCTGAAGAGCGAGCGCCATCACCAGCACATCGAAGACACGAAGCTCAGCGTCGGGGATCTGAAGGAACTCGTCGTTCGCTTCAAGGCGCTGGTGAAGGAACGTGTCGGCAAGCAGTTCCCGGATTCACCGTGGGATCAGCTGCTGGGAGCGGTCGGCGCGGTGTTCGGGTCGTGGATGAACGATCGAGCGATCGTCTATCGCCGCAAGTACAACATTCCGACGGAGTGGGGCACCGCCGTCAACGTCCAGGCGATGGTGTATGGCAACACCGGCGACCAATCGGGATCGGGCGTGGCGTTCACCCGCAATCCGGCGAACGGCGAGAAGGAGTTCTACGGCGAGTTCCTCATCAACGCGCAGGGAGAAGATGTTGTCGCCGGCGTGCGGACGCCAGAGCCGGTGGCGCAGCTGAAGAAGGAAATGCCGCAGGCGTATGCCGAGCTCGAGCGCATCCGTCAGACGCTCGAGAAGCATTTCAAGGACGTGCAGGACTTTGAATTCACGATCGAAGACGGCGTCGTCTATATGCTGCAGACGCGCAACGGCAAGCGAACCGCGATGGCGGCGTTGAAGTTCTCGATCGACATGCATAAGGAGAGGTTGATCGACTGGAAGACCGCGATCCTGCGCAACCCGGCCGACCAGCTCGAGCAGCTGCTCGCGCCAGTGTTCGATATCGCCGAAGTCGCCAAAGCCAAGGCGATCGCGACCGGATTGCCGGCGGGTCCTGGTGCGGCATCCGGCAAGATCTATCTGAACGCCGAGCGCGCGGTTGTGGCCGCCGACAAGAATGAAAAGGTGCTGCTCGTCCGGGTCGAGACCTCCCCTGAAGATCTGCGCGGCATGATCGCGGCTGAAGGGATCCTCACGGCCCGCGGCGGCGTATCGTCGCACGCCGCGCTGGTGGCGAGGCAGATGGGGAAGGTCTGCGTGTGCGGCGCGTCGGCGCTCGAGGTCGACTACCAGGCGCGCACGGTGAGGGTCGAAGGGAAGACCTTCAAGGAAGGCGACTGGATGTCGATCGACGGCACGGTCGGCAAGGTCTACGCGGGGCAGGTGAAAACCGCTCCCTCGGAAATCGTTGCCGGGCTGATCGACGGCGACGCCGCGGCGAGGAAAACCGAGAAGTTCAAGAATTTCCAGCAACTGATGAAATGGTGTTCGGATGCGAGCCGCATGAGCGTCCGCACCAACGCCGACACGCCAGAGCAGGCGGCCAACGCGGTGGCGTTCGGTGCGGTCGGCATCGGCCTGACACGCACCGAGCACATGTTCTTCGAGGGAGACCGCATCGACGCGATGCGCGAGATGATCCTGGCCGAGACGGTCGACGAACGAAAAGCGGCGCTGGCGAAGCTGCTGCCCTACCAGCGCGACGATTTCGCCGGCATCTTCCGCGCGCTGAAGGGTTACCCGGCGACGATTCGCTTCCTCGATCCGCCGCTGCACGAATTCCTGCCCCACACCAAGGAGCAGCAGGAGGAACTCGCCAAGAAGATCGGTGTGCCGGCCGCGCGCATTCACCAACGCGTGGAGCAGCTCCACGAGTTCAATCCGATGCTCGGCTTCCGCGGCTGCCGCCTCGGCATCGGCTACCCGGAAATCTCAGCGATGCAGGCGCGCGCCGTGTTCGAAGCGGCGGCAATCGTCCAGAAGGAAGGCATCAAGGTGCGGCCGGAGATCATGATTCCGTTGGTCGGATTCAAGAAGGAGCTCGATCTCCAGATCGAAGTCGTCCACCAGGCCGCGCGCGAGGTCGAGGCTGAGAAGAAGGTGAAACTGTCGTACATGGTCGGCACGATGATCGAGATCCCGCGCGGCGCGCTGACAGCGGACGAGATCGCACAGTCGGCGGAGTTCTTCAGCTTCGGCACCAACGACCTCACGCAAACGGGGCTTGGCATGTCGCGCGACGACTCGGGATCGTTCCTGCCGCAGTATCAGGAGCTGGAGATCGTGAAGAAGAATCCATTCGCCACGATCGACGCGACGGGTGTCGGACAACTGGTCGACATCGCGGTGAAGAAGGGACGGGCGGCGCGCCCGAACCTGAAGCTCGGGATTTGCGGCGAGCACGGAGGCGACCCGTCGTCGATTCAGTTCTTCGAAAAGGTCGGCCTCGATTACGTGAGCTGTTCGCCCTATCGGGTGCCGGTTGCTCGACTGGCCGCGGCGCAGGCGGCGCTGACCTCCAAGGTCGGAGATTGATCAGGATCTACAAGAACCAGGGCGGGTCCACTGAACTCGTCGATCACGTGGACCCCGCCTGGATCAAGCCAGCGAGCGGAGTATCTGTCTGGGTCGATCTCGATCAGCCGACGGCGGACGAAGCGAAAGTGCTCAGCAGCGTCTTTCATTTCCATCAACTCGCGATCGAAGATGCCCTCAGCGAGCTGCATCATCCAAAGATCGAGTCTTACGGCGACTACCTGTATCTGATTCTGCACGGGATCGATTTTCGCGCCTCCGAGCATCGGTTCATGACCAAGGACGTCGATTTCTTTCTCGGCGCGCAGTTCCTGGTGACGGTCCATCCTGGTGTTTCGCGGTCCATTGGCAAAGTCGGAGGGGCGTGCAACCGCGATCCTCGCGTTCTTGGCGAGGGGCCCGGGATGTTGCTCTACCGGATCGTCGACACGATGGTCGACAACTACCGTCCCGAAGTTGACAAATTGTCCGAGAAGCTCGACAAGCTGGAAAAGGAAGTGTTCGAGCATCCGAACACTCAGCTGGCACGCCGGATTCTGAATTTCAAAAAAGACATTTCGTCGTTGCGGCAAACCGTCTTGCCCCAGCGCGACGCCGTCGGCCGGCTCGCCCGCCGCGAATTCCCGCTGGTGAGCGAACAACTGGCTTACGGATTTCGCGATATCCACGACCACCTGGTCAGGCTATCCGATGAGGCGATGTTCTTTCAGGATCGCATCACCAGCATTCTCGACGCTCATCTGTCGGCGGTATCGAATCAACTCAATCAAGTGATGAAGGTGCTCACGATCATTGCCACGCTGTTCATGCCGCTGACTGTCTTGACCGGAATGTATGGCATGAATGTGCCGCTGCCGCTTTTGCCAGGCGGTGAACATGCGCAGTTCTGGTGGGTGTGCGGGATCATGTTCGCCCTGTCGGCCGGGATGCTCGCGTTTTTCCGGCGCAAGGGCTGGATCTAGATACTTACGGTGTGGCTTCCGCCGGTAGGCGGAAGATTCAAGCATGGCTCGTATTCATCGTCTTCCACTTCATCTGGCCAACCAGATCGCCGCAGGCGAAGTCGTCGAGCGTCCCGCTTCGGTCGTCAAGGAACTGATCGAGAACTCGCTGGATGCGCACGCGACGCGCATCACAATCGCCATCGAGCTCGGCGGCAAGAAGCTGCTTCGTGTCGAGGACGATGGAGAAGGCATGGATCCGGAAGACGCCCGGCTCGCGATCGAGCGTCACGCGACCAGCAAAATCGCGACGCCGGAAGATCTCGGCGCCATTCACACGCTGGGATTCAGAGGCGAGGCCCTGCCAAGTATCGCGTCGGTGTCGCATTTCCTGTTGCGCACACGCGCCCGCGGCAGCACGTCAGGCACGGAGATTCGCGTCAATGGTGGCACCGTCGCTTCGCAGCGCGAAGTGGGCGCGCCGGAAGGGACGTCGATCGAAGTCGCCGATCTGTTCTACAACCTGCCAGCGAGGCGTAAGTTCCTGAAATCTGACAGCGCCGAATCGGCACAGATTTCCCGCCTCGTGACACAGATGGCGCTCGGCTATCCCGAGGTTGGATTCTCGCTCACCAGCGGCGGACGAAAACTGCTCGAGTGTCCGCCGGCCAACGGTCTGGGCGACCGGTTTTATCAGCTATTTGGCGAGCGACTCGACCTGATCGAAGTCCGCAAGGAGGCCGGTGGGCTGCAGATCCATGGCTACGTCGCCGCGCTCGGCGATCAGGGGCCGGTGCGGGGCGCGCAAAACGTCTTCGTCAATCGCCGCATCGTCAAGGATCGCACGATCGCGCACGCGATCTCGGAAGCCTACAGCGTCGCGACGATTAAAGAGCGCAGCCCCGAAGTGCATCTGTTTCTCCGCATCCCGGCTGATCGCGTCGACGTCAACGTTCACCCGACCAAAGCAGAGGTGCGGTTTCTCGAGCAGTCACTCGTGCACGAAGTGCTGCGCCGGGCGCTCGGCGAAGCGCTGGGTCAGGGCCGCGCTCCAGAGTTGCAATTCACGCCGTTCTCGCCGCGTCAGCTGGAGCCGCGTCCGATGGCGATCCCTGGCGTCCTAGCCGGCGCGACCGTCGGCAATCGGTGGACGGCAGAGCCGCTCGGACCCTGGCGCAATCTGATGGAGCCGGTGGCACCCACCTCTGTCGAGAGTGGCGTTGCGCCACCGAACTTTGCCGAACCCGGAAGAATCCCGCAGAACCCTGAAGAACCTGACGGCGGGATCCGGCCGATGATTCCACTCGGCCAGTTTCGCGACACGTTCATCATCGCGATTGACGATGAGGGAATTGCCATTGTCGACCAGCATGTCGCCCACGAGCGGGTGCTGTTCGAACAGGTGATGGAGAAGTTGACCTCCGGTGGACTCGAAAGCCAGCGGCTGTTGACGCCTCTCCTCATCGAGCTTTCACCGGCCGAACGGCAGGCGCTCATTCCACATGCGGCGACGCTCGAGAAATTCGGCGTCGAGATCGAAGAGTTTGGTGGCGACAGCGTCCGGCTCTCGGCGCTTCCGGCCGCGCTCGATCCCGGCCAGTGCGAGGCTGCCATCCGCGCGCTGGCGAGCGATCTCGAGGGGCTCGACCGCGGATCTCGCGTCGAGGAATCGTTGCGGCGAATCGCGGCGACGATGGCGTGTCACGCCGCGGTCAAGGCGAATTATCCGCTGACGCTGGAGAAGATGCGTTACATCCTCGAGGAACTGCGGCGCACAGCCTACTCGAGCGTCTGTCCACACGGACGTCCCGTCGTGTTGCGGATCACGCGGCGGGAGATTGAGAAGAACTTTCAAAGGATCTAGTGGCTGCCGCCTTGAGGCGGAAGATCGAGCGATAGGACAAGCCGTGCGGAAGCCATGCGCCATCGAGCGCGAACCCGACGCCCTGACGTACGCCGCACTCATTCGTTTCGCCAGGGCGCAGGGAAGCACCTTCTCGTTAACCTGGCGACCTCGATTGACCTTTGATGCCAACGCGAAGCAGATTGAGCGGGCGCTTCGGTCATCACTCATACGTCAAGAAACGACCGAGACATGGCCGGGAACGCAGCTCGTAGGACATGCGGCGATCGTGCGTTTCTATACGCTCTCGCCGGGCGCGCAAGCCGTACTTGACGCGGCGGCACGACTGTACGCGTGGCTCGCACCAAATCGTCCAGAGGATCTGGCCTTCTACACGCACACTGGACGTTATTGGCTCGCATCGATCGCTCACGAACGCGACGCGTTCATTGATCCGGGTGCCGTCGACGTGCGCCAGCTGCTTGCATCAGTACCAGGCTTGCGCCTGGCCCAGCGGCCAAGCAAATCCCCCGCCGCAGGCTCGGCACCTCGTCGTTTTGAGCCGACAGCGGATGATGTGATACTGAGCCACGTTGAGGACGCGATGAGTGAGTGGCAAACCGCGACGCACGCCCTCGGTTACCTTGAAAAGGCTGACGGCATTCCGCATCGCCGGGAAGGAGAGGCCACCCTGCTCGACGAGCTGCCCGGGACGGTTCGACGGGTGCTCGATCTCGGTTCCGGCGATGGGCGACTCCTTGATCTCGTCCTTGGTGCTCGACCGGCGTCGGTCGGTGTGGCGGTCGACTTCTCGCCCCCCATGCTCGAGCGGCTGCGTCAGCGGTTCGAAGGGAGTGAACGCGTACAAATCATCGCGCACAACCTCGACCATCCATTGCCGTCACTCGGCCTCTTCGACGTCGTCGTTTCCAGCTTTGCCATTCATCATGTGCATCACGAACGTAAGCGCGAGCTCTACACGGAGATCTGGAATGCGCTGTCGCCTGGCGGCGTGTTCTGTAACCTGGAGCATGTCGCTTCGGCGTCCGACAACGGCCACGCCAGGTTTCTCGCCGCCATGGGTCGAACGGCCGACGACGAAGATCCCTCGAACCAGCTGCTCGATGTCCACACGCAATTAGTGTGGCTGCGTGAGATCGGGTTTACCGATGTCGACTGCTACTGGAAGTGGCGCGAACTCGCGCTGCTTGTCGGACGGAAGGCCAACGACGTTCGAGATTAGGGAACGGAACACGGTTGTCTATGAGCAGACGAGTGCGTTATCAGGTTGCCGTCAGTCTTGATGGCTTCATCGCCGGAACGAATGGCGAATACGACTGGATCGTGATGGATCCTTCGATCGACTTTAACGCGCTCTACAAAGAGTTCGATACTGTCGTGATGGGCCGCAAGACCTATGAGGTGGCAGCCGCCCAAGGCGGCACCGGAGCAATGCCCGGTCTCGAAGTCGTCGCGTTTTCGCGCACGCTGCCCGCTGCCAACCTTGCGGGCGTTCGGGTCAGTAACGACGATCCACGACAGGTCGTCGCCGAACTGAAAAAGAAACCAGGGCGAGACATCTGGCTGTTTGGCGGCGGCACACTGTTCCGATCGCTTCTGGACGCGGGCCTTGTGGACACGGTGGAAGTCGCGGTGATGCCCGTCATCCTCGGCTCCGGTATTCCGCTTGTTCAACCGGGGGGCACGACGAAGCTAGTGCTTTCGGATCAGAAGGTACTGTCCAAGAGCGGCATTGTGATGTTGTCGTATTCGGTGGCTGGAGCGAAGGCCTCGGGTACGCAGATCTCATACATCAAGCAGGCGACAACGAAGCGCGTGGCTGCCGGCACGAGACCCACGGTTGCGCGACGAAAGCGCCCGAACACCAAGCGCAGAATGAAATAACATATCTCTGGCTCCTTCTATCATCGGGGGCACATTGCTACCGATCGCTGCGGTTTTCATCGCCGCTCTCTTCTGCATTTCCGCAACATGCGAGTTTCAGCCCGAAGTGCGCAACTGGGAGAGCGAGCGCACTCGCATGGTCGAGCAACAGCTCAAGGGACGCGACATCCGCGACCAGCGCGTGCTCTCCGCGATGCTGACCGTGCCGCGGCACCTCTTCATTCCTGAATCGGCGCGCGGCGGCGCCTACGGCGATTTCCCTGTACCCATCGGTCACGGGCAGACCATTTCGCAGCCGTACATCGTCGCTTTTATGACCGAAGCGCTGAGGGTTGCGCCAGAACATCGCGTTCTCGAGATCGGAACCGGCTCCGGATATCAGGCAGCAGTCCTGAGCGTGCTGGTGAAGGACGTATTCACGATCGAGATCGTCGAGCCGCTGGCGAAACGCGCGCGCGCGACGCTGGCCGACCTGGGCTACCGAAATGTCGAAGTCCGCAGCGGCAATGGATATCTCGGCTGGTCCGAACATGCGCCATACGATCGCATCATCGTTACCGCCGCGCCTCCCGAAGTGCCGCCGGCGTTGGTGCAGCAGTTGAAAGTCGGTGGTGTGATGGCGATTCCGGTTGGCGTCGGCGATCAGGAATTGCGGATCATGCGCCGGACGTCGGCGGGCATGGAGACCATCGCCACGCTGCCAGTCAGGTTCGTGCCGATGGTGGGAAAGTCGTAAGTTTATATGTGTGGCTCCCGCTTCAGGCGGAAGTCAGGAAGGTCGGTGCCTTGTGTGTTCATGCGAAAGAATCTTAGCGGGCACTCATGAGTGACCAAAGCCGGGGCCGTTCTGCTACCGGTAGATTCGCGTTCGCGCGGGACGCGGCGATTACGATCGTTGTTCTGTTGCTGGTGTTCGCGGCGGTCGACGACATCACGACAGACAATGCGACGGCATTTCCAGTGGAGTATTCGATGCTGCTCGTCTCTGCCGCATGGTTGGCGTTTGTCACCGCGCGTCTTTGGCGCAGTAATCATCGAATGCTGGGAGGGGTGTCGGCGTTGGCGCTTGTGGCCAGCGTCTGGGCGCAACGGGCTATTCGGCCGGGTAACACGCCAGATTTGTGGCCCGAGTACATCGTGATGATGGCAGTCTACGTCTGGTTTTGGGCACTCGCGATCGGGCTGTTCTGGCTCGGACGCCGTGAGCGCATTACCCATCGCGGCGCGATCGTTTAACGTTCCTGGCACGATTTTACTGATGCTCGCCCGCAGCCAGTTGTTCACCGTGCGTCAAGCCACAGGCGACGACATCGCGGTGCTCGCCCACCATCGGGCGGCCATGTTTCACGACATGGGCACGCTCGCGGCTCAGCAGATCCCTTCGCTACAAGACGCGACGGCGGTCTACTTGCGCAACGCCATCCCGCGTGGAGAGTATCTGGCCTGGGTCGCTGAGCAACCGGGAGACTCATCGTCGATTGTCGGCGGTGCGGGAGTCCAACTGCGACCAATTCTGCCGCGTCCGCGGCCAGGCAGCGATGCCCTCGAAGTCGGGCCTGAGGCTATCGTTCTCAACGTTTACGTCGAGACACCGTGGCGGAGGCGCGGCGTCGCCGACGCGTTGATGCGTGCGCTGCTGCAGGAGCTCGCACGACGCGGCATTCGACGCATCGTACTGCACGCGTCCGACGAGGGCCGACGATTGTACGAGCGGCTGGGGTTTGTGCCGACCAATGAAATGCGCCTGGGTGTCGGTTGATGGCGCATCATCTTTATGTCGACGACGTTCACTCTCACGCTGAGACACTGTTTAGCGATCAACAGGAGAACGGAGAAGGGAGGAGCCCTAAGACTTGCTCGCAGTGTGATGGCTCCGAAAAGAGGGCGCTAGACGGTCGTCCGATGGGAACACTCGAGAAAGCGTTTGGCTACCAAGGCGACAACATGAACCTGCCGGTTCGTGACGTCGATGCTGCTTTGCCGTTCTATGAGACGGTGCTTGGGTTCCGAGTTGTGGATCGCGCCACCGTTCCCCATAAGTCGGCCGTGCTTGCTCGCGATCAGGTTCAGATGCGATTGGCAGAGAACGGCGGCGACTCCTCGCAAGATGGATGTGCGTTCCATGTGAAGGACCTGCCGTCGTTGTTTGCAGAATTCCAAGCCAACGGTCTACAGAAGGAGCATTCCGACTTTTCGTCCGAAGAGCACGGCGGCAGCTCGTGGAAAGTGTTCTACGTCGTCGCGCCGGATGGATTGTGTTACTGGTTCGGGGAACGACAGTGATCTAATCAGCTTGCGGTCACGGCGCTTGCACTGCATGCCCCAATATTTCTCTCGTACGATACAGTTACCGCCACCGCCCATCGGTCCGGGCGCCTTTCTCGGAGGTTTTCGTGATTGGCCGTTGGTTATGCGGTTCTCTTGCACTCGCTGCTGTCGCCATCATCGTCCTCGATGGGCCGACGAAAGCCACCTCACGGGTGTTTGCTCAGGGCGCGACGCCGACCGTTGTCGCCATTCGTAACGGAACGATCCTCACAGCCACGCGCGGTACGATCAATAACGGGACGGTGCTCATCCGCGACGGCAAAATCGCTGCGGTTGGCACGAACGTGTCGATTCCGTCGGGCGCGGACGTCTACGACGCCACCGGCAAGTTCGTCTCGCCCGGCATCATCGACGCCCACTCTCACATCGCCAACGACGCGATCAACGAAGGCACCGTGTCGGTCAGCTCGATGACCGGCATGGAGGACGTGCTCGATCCCACCGACGTCAATATCTATCGCGATCTCGCGGGGGGTACGACGACGGCGAACATTCTGCACGGGAGCGCGAATGCGATCGGCGGAAAAACAGTGGTCATCAAACTGCGCTATGGCAAGAGGCGCGCGAATGATCTCGTGTTTCAGGGCGCGCTCCCGGGAATCAAGTTCGCGCTCGGTGAAAACGTCACTCGCAAGCGCGGTCAGGCGCCAAGCAACCCGGAACGGTTTCCCACGACTCGTCAGGGTGTCGAGTACGTCATCCGTGACGCCTTCACGCGTGCGAAAGCCTATCGCAAAGAGTGGCAGGACTACGAAGGCAGAAAGAAAGGCGGTCAGGACGTTCTTGCGCCACGCCGCGATTTGCAGTTGGACGCGCTGGTAGAAGTCCTCGAGGGGAAGCGCCTTGTCCACGCCCACAGTTACCGTGCCGACGAGATCCTGATGCTCATCCGCCTGGCCGACGAGATGGGTTTCAAGATCACGACCTTCCAGCATGTACTCGAGGGCTACAAGGTGGCGAAAGAGATCGCCGCACACAACGCCGGTGCATCGACCTTTTCCGACTGGTGGGGCTACAAGATGGAGGCAGCCGACGCCATTCCTCACAATGCGTCGCTGATGACGCACAAAGGCGTGGTCGTCTCGATCAATTCCGATGATGCGGAACAGGCGCGCCGGCTGAACATGGAAGCGGCCAAGGCGGTGCGATATGGCGACGTGACCGACGATCAGGCCTTCGCGATGGTCACGATCAATCCCGCAAAGCAACTGAAGATCGAGAATCGCGTCGGCTCAATCGAAGTCGGCAAGGATGCCGACATCGTCGTCTGGAACCATCACCCGCTGTCGACCACCGCGATCGTCGAGCGCAGCTACATCGATGGAATCGCGTATTACGACCGGGAAAAGGATCTCCAGCGAGTCACCGAAATCCAGCGAGAAAAGAGCGGACGTTCGACAACGGATTCATCGCCGCCAGCGACGAACGGAACGCAGGCCGCTGCCAATGGATCGCAGACGACGAATGGTTCGACCATCGGCTCACAAACCACAGCACGGCCTGCGCCGGCGGCCGAACGTTTCGATCTGAAGGGCAACGCTGACGGTCCGACCTGGGCGATCACCAACGCGCGCATTGTCACGGTCTCCGGTCCAGTCATCGCGAAAGGCACGATCGTCATCAAGGGTAATCGTATCGATGCGGTTGGCGCCAACGTGACGGTGCCGGCGGGCGCGAAACCCGTTGATGCGCAGGGCGCGACGGTAATGCCCGGGATGATCGACGCCAGTACTGACATCGGCCTCAACGAGCCCGGTGTCCGTAATTACGACGACGTGACCGAGATTCTGCCGTTCGATCAGATGCTGCGCACGCGCGTCGCCTACAGGGCCGACAGCATTGCCATCCCGGTGACGCGCAGCGAAGGCATCACGACCATCGGTGTGCGGCCTGGCGGTGGCACGATCAGTGGCGAGATTCCCGTCATGAATCTCGACGGGTGGACGTGGGAAGAAGCGACGCTGCGTCCATCAGCCGGCCTGGCGTTCAACTATCCCGGCGGCGCGGGAGGCCGTGGTGGTGGAGGCGGCGGACGAGGGGCTGCCGCGCAGCCGCAAGGACCCGATCCAATCAAGACGTTCAACCAGCTTCTCGAACGGGCGCGAGCGTACGCCAAGCAGCCGGCGACCAGGCAGGTCGACTGGACCCTCGAGCCATTTCTGCCGGTCCTCGATCGGCGTCAGCCGCTCTACATCGCGGCAAACACCGAGCAGACGATGCGCGACGCGATCGCGTTGGCCGATCGACAGAACATCCGCATCGTGCTTCAAGCTGGTGCCGACGCGCAAAAGATTGCTCCACTGCTGAAGCAGCGCGAGGTGCCCGTGATCCTGTCGAGCATTCTGTCGCTGCCACCGCGCGAAGATGAATTTCACGCCTACCCGTATCAAACCCCGGCGGTGCTTGCGAAGGCGGGTGTGACGTTTGCATTTTCCAGCGGTGGCTTCCAGTTTTCTCGCGACGTGCCCTTTCAGGCGGGACGGGCCGTGGCGTGGGGCCTGTCGCACGACGACGCCATCAAAGCGCTGACGCTCGACGCGGCGCGCATTCTCGGCGTCGACGGCCAGGTCGGCAGCATCGACGCGGGAAAGGTGGCGAATCTCGTCGTCCTCACCGGAGATCCGCTCGAAGTTCGATCGCAGATCCGGCACGTGATCGTCGCCGGGCGCGACCTGCCCCTGGACAACTCGCAGGTCGAGTTGTTCAAGAAGTACATGGCGCGCTGAGGAGACAAATCATGACACCCCGTATTTTGCGATTCTTTGTCGTCCTCGGCGTCGCCGCGGCGGCGATAACGCTTCCAGGCTTGACCGTTAGCGGCCAGATGCCGGTTCGCGCGCCGCGCTACGCGATCACGAACGCGCGAATCGTGACCTTGGCAGGCGCACCGATTGAAAAAGGCACCCTCGTACTGCGCGATGGAGTCATTGAAGAAGTCGGCCCGTCAGTCGCCACTCCCGGCGATGCCGTGGTGATTGATGGCAGCGGGCTCGCCGTGTACCCCGGCGTCATCGACATGGCCAACAGCACGATCGTCGAAGGAGGGATCGTGGCAGCCGCCGCTGCTGATGTCGCTCCCGTTCCGACGGGCCGCGGCCGCGGCACGACGGTCGCGATACCCGACAACATCACCTGGGCCGATCAGGAACGCGAGGCGCGCACCCGGTTCCTTCACCCCGACGTGGATGCGTCACGCATCGTCGTCTACGACGGAGATATGGTGCGCCGGCTGGCGGCAGCAGGTGTCACCTCGGCGCTGGCCGTTCCCGCGCAGGGAATCATTCGCGGCCAGAGCGCGCTCGTCAACCTCACCGCCCCGCCCGATGCGAACGAGATCAGCGCGCTGGCGACCTATCGACGTGGCAACGTGGTCGTGCGATCGGGTGTCGCGCAACACGTGGTGTTTGCGACGGGCCGCGGTGGCGGAGGAGAGGGCGGCGGCGGTGGCGGAGGATATCCGGGGGCGCTGCTGGGAGTGATTGCGTTCTCGAGGCAGGCGTTTCTCGACGCGCAGTGGCAGAAGGACGCGCGCGCGTTCATGGATCGTCGCAAGGATGCCGCAGTCGGCGGGTTCGAGCCCGGGCTTGATGCGCTTGCGCCGGCGCTCGATCGGAAGATGCCTGTCGCGTTCGATGCCGCCGAGGAGCGGGAAATCGTGCGCGCGTTGAGCTTCGCGAGAGAGTTCAATCTCGATCCCATCATCGTCGGTGGCGCCGAGGCGGCCAATGTCCTCGACGAACTGAAGGCAGCCAAAGCACGCGTGATTCTGTCGACGAATTTCCAGGCGATCGGCGGCGGTGGACGCGGCGGTTTCGGCGGCGGCCGTGGTGGTGGAGAAGTCGATACGCCGATTCGCGTCACCCGCATGCGTCAGGCTGCCGTCAAGGTGCCGGCCGCGCTCGAGAAGGCCGGGATCCCGTTCGCGTTCTCGACGGGCGGATTGCAGAATCCGGTCGAGTTCGTGCGCAGCGTCGGACGCACCGTGAAGGAAGGCGGACTGTCGGAAGACTCGGCGCTCAAGGCGCTGAGCGCCAATGCGGCCAGGCTCGCGGGTGCCGGCGATCGACTGGGTACGATCGAGAAGGGAAAGATCGCGAATGTGATTGTGACCGAAGGCAACCTCTTGGATAGCCCACGCATCCGTCACGTGTTCGTAGCCGGGTGGCCGATCGATCTGGAGTTTCCGACACAGGGTCAAGGGCGCGGCGGGCGAGGGAGCCAATAGTCGGCTTCGTGGGCCGGCGACGAGTTATCCCAGTATTTCGTTCAACCCGTCGACGACTCGCGCCACTTCTTCCTCGCTGGCGCGGGCCAGTCGAATGCCGATTCGATCGACCGACAAGGTGCAAATCTGGCTGATTTTGATCCACGACCGCTTCTTGAGGCCGCTTGCCTCGCTTTCGAGGGTCAGAGGAAACCCGGCGCGCGGCTCCTGACTCGTCATCGCCACGGCGATCACAGTACCCGATCGGTCATTGAACACGTCATGACTGAGAACGAGCACCGGCCGCTGGCCCGCCTGTTCGTGGCCGCGCACGGGGTTCAAGTCGGCCCAGCGAACGTCGCCTCTCAGTATTCGGGCCATGCGTCCAACGCATCGATCAGGCCTTCGTCGGCGAAACGCCTTTCTTCAGCGCTATTCAGCCTGGCAGACTCCCGGGCCAGTCGTGTGCGGGCGAGGCGCCGAAGTTTGTCCGCCAAGGCGGCTTCCACTGCCTGACTCCGGTTGCGGAATCGACGCTTCGCAACCAGCTCATCGACCTGTTCGAGCAGTTCGGCGTCGAGCGTCAGCGCCACTTTTGTTTTCGGCATCTTGGTATGATAATACATCATACCCTCGATCGGCGGGGCACTCTCGGAAGTAACCAGATTTGTCACATCGGTGCGAGATGGCCCAAGCTGGAGCGGTCGTCATGCTCGAGAGTAACGGCATGGATTCAGGATTGCTGGTCATTTGCGCACTGACCTTCGTCATCCACCTCATTGGAACGCTCGCGTACTCCGTTCGCATTGCCGGAACGCGGACCCGCCGGATCGCGTTGTCCCTGTCGCTTTTCAATGTGCTGGTTCTCATCTCGCGCACATCGAATTCGTTCCAAGCCCCACTGCTGGCGAAGCGAGTTGAAACGAACATCGCGGCTGGCGTTGCTGGTGGACTCAACGATTTCCGATGGCTCCTGGCGTCAGCAACCGCGGCCACGGTGCTTGGCGCGGTGCTGATTCCAACGTTCCAACGTCTGCTGACGCGATGGGTGACATCTCTCGAAGCGGATCGGTCCCCCTTGCGAACGTTTCGTCGGCTGACCTCTCCAGCCGTTGCCGCGCACATTCGTGAGTCGGTTGTCCTGCCGCGATGGACCAACGTCACATCGCTCCGTCACCAGCGGGTGTCATGGGGCGCCGCCGTCGTCAATACGTTCGCCGTGTCGATTTGGTCGGTTGGTGTTTTCGCGGCGCTGTATGCAGGCTACCTGCGTCCGGAACTCCGAGTGACCGCGAGTCAGCTATCGTCGGTCGTCAATGGAGTCGCGACGATTCTCATGTTCGTCTTCCTCGATCCATATCTGTCGTTCATGACCGACGATGTGGCCGCCGGCAAGGTACCGGAGCCCCACTTCCGGCGATCGGTTGTCGTCCTGACAGGAACGCGGCTGGCAGGAACCATGCTCGCGCAGGTGATTCTGGTCCCCGCTGCACTGTGGATAGTGGCAGTGGCCGAATGGTTGTGACCCACGCGAAGAGGTCTGTGCATGGCCGAGCCTACGCTTCGCCAATTAACTGATGCCGCCACAGCGTATGAAGGGCTTTTCGTCCCAGCGCTGTTTCGGCAATGGGCACCGACGGTGGTTGAAGCGGCGCGCATTCAACCCGGGCATCGAGTATTAGACGTCGCGTGCGGTACCGGGATTCTCGCGCGCGAAGCCGCGGCGCACGCAGGCGCCGCCGGACGCGTGGTTGGAATCGATTCCAATGCCGGCATGCTTAGCGTTGCCGCCGAGCTTGCGCCGGGTGTCGAATGGCGCGAGGGAGCGGCGGAGGCGCTGCCATTTCCGGACGGTAGCTTTGACGCGGTCGTCAGCCAGTTTGGTCTCATGTTCTTCCGCGATCGACGCCAGGCTCTTCAGGAGATGAGGCGTGTCCTGAGTCCTGGCGGCCGCGTCGTCGTCGCGGTCTGGAATGCTCTAGACCAGATGCCAGCCTATGCGTCTTTGGTGTCGCTGCTGGAAAGAACCGCAGGCAGCGGCGCGGCCGACGCGCTGCGCGCGCCTTTTGCGCTCGGCGACCGGCAGCGTCTCCGAACGCTCGCGTCCGAAGCTGGCCTCGCTGCGGCCGACATTCACACCCATCAGGGTGTCGCAGAGTTTCCCAGTGTCCGCACGATGGTGGAGGCTGATCTTCGCGGCTGGCTGCCGATGATGGGTATTATGCTTTCCGAGGATCAAATCGGGGCAATCCTTCAAGAAGCCGAGCGGGCTCTGGCCGCGTACGAAACGCCCAACAAGAGGATGGTCTTTCCGATTTCAGCCCACCTCCTGATCGGGTAAATTACTTAGTGCCACGCCAGCCGGCCCATTCGTGAATAGGGGATGGGTCCCCGTCGCTCCAGGGCTGAAGCCATGCGAACGTCATTTATCATTGCCGCCGCTCTCGCGCTGAGCACCGGCGTTATCGCCGATCAATCCTCATCACCCGCTCCGCGCGTGTTCGTCTTCACGGCCGAGCCAAGGGACAAGACGCTCACTGAAGAGGAACAGGGGCGTGCTGATTCAGTAAAGGATGTGCGCGACGCGCTCGGACGCAAAGCTGGTCTCGTCATGGTGACCAGCGCCGCGGACGCGACTGTGCTCGTCGAAGTCGTACAGCGCGAGCGGTCCGAAGCCGGAGGGGGATTCGGAGGAGCATCCGTGACGCCACTGGGCGAAGTGCTCGTCCGCCTGCATGTGAAGTTCGGCGACCATGAAACAGACGTCAAGGGTGTGGCGGCTGGCTACTGGAGTCGTGCCGCGAAGGACGCGGCCGAGCGCGCGTTCAAGTGGATCGTGCGCATCGATAACATGCCGAAGCGCGGAGCGCCGCATGCGCCGGTCGCCGTTGACTGAGTTCATCATCCGAGTGTGTTGGCGACGATCGTGAGAGTTCTTGGCGCCGCGGTAGGCTCGTTCCTTATCGCCGTCGTGACTGCCCGTCAGCCCCTCGCTGCCGGGCCGTGCGCAGATCTCGCGATGCTGCGACTCCCAGGGGTCACGATTGCGCTGGCGGAAAACGTCAACGCCGGGACCTTCACGCCGCCGGTTCGGGTCAATGGCGATGCGCTCCGGGCGTTGCCGGCGTTCTGTCGCGTCGCCGCGACCCTCAAACCGGCCAACGACTCCGATATCAAGATCGAAACCTGGCTACCGGCCTCTGGCTGGAACGGCAAATTCCAAGCAGTGGGGAATGGCGCCTTTAACGGTTCCATCAGTTATCCAGCGCTGATGACAGCGATCGGGCGCGGCTATGCCGCCAGTTCCACCGATACCGGCCACACCGGTGGAAGCGCAAGCTTCGCGCTCGGCCAACCTGAAAAGGTCATTGATTTCGGGTGGCGCGCAGTCCACGAAATGACGGCGACGGCCAAGAAGATCGTTGCAGCCTATTACAACGCTGACCCGAAGTACTCGTATTGGAATGGGTGTTCCGCCGGCGGCCGTCAGGCGATGAAAGAGGCGCAGCGGTTTCCGGATGATTTCGACGGGATCATTGCCGGCGCCCCAGCCCTCGACTGGACGTCGCGCGCATCGCAAGCCGTGCGCATGGCGCAGCGCCTGGAGAAAGCGGATGGCGCCCGTCTACTCGCCAACGATCGACAGCGGCTTCACCGCGCCGTGCTCGACGCGTGCGATGCCAACGATGGCGTGAAAGATGGTCTGTTGGAGAACCCAGCTCAATGTCGGTTCGATCCGGAATCGCTTCGTTGTCAGGCCTCTGATGACCATAGCTGCCTGACGCCCGCACAGATAGAAACCGCTCGCCTGATGTACTCTCCCATGACGAATGCGACGACCAAGCGAGCGATCACGGGCCTGGAGCGGGGGAGCGAGCTGGGATGGACCGATCTTGGATGGACGGCGTCGGCTCGCGCGACCGGCCTCGACCATTTTCGATTTCTCGTCTTTCGCCAACCGGCATGGGAGATCTCACGCTTCGGCGGTGATCGGGACGTCGCACGCGCGGAGGAGGTCGACGCCGGCACAATCAACGCGCTCGATCCGAACCTGAAGCCGTTCCTCGATCGGGGTGGAAAGCTGATTCAGTATCACGGCTGGAGCGATCCGCAGATTTCTCCCGGCAACAGCACGCAGTACTACTCGCGCGTCGTCGATGCACTCGGCGGTCGATCAAAAATTGACGACGGGTACCGGCTTTTCATGGCGCCGGGCATGGGGCACTGTGGCGGCGGGGAAGGACCGAATACATTCGACATGATGGCCGCACTGGAGCGATGGGTCGAGCGCGGTCAGGCGCCGGATCAGATCGTCGCCACCCGCGCTGGCAACAACATCGTCGATCGAACACGGCCGTTGTGTCCGTATCCGCAAGTCGCGCAGTACGCCGGCTCGGGTAGCATCGACGACGCGGCGAATTTTGTTTGTCGCGACACTGCGCGGCGCGAGGAGCGGCGCGCAGGGGAACACTGATCGAAACAACCTATGGGTCCGCGCTGCCGGTTGTATCGTATCGATCTTCGCGTCGTGGTGCTCGTCGCCATCGCCGGCGGCGCGTGCAGCAGCAATTCGGCCCCTCCGACCAGTCCTCCCGGTGTGATGGCCAACTACGAAGGACAATGGAGCGGGATGACGTCGCAGGGCATGCGCATCAGCTTCACCGTTGCCGACAAGAAGGTCACGTCCCTCGATCTCGGTTACAACTTCAACGGTTGTGCCGGCATGAATACCTATCCTGATCTAAGCCTCGCAATCGGCTATCCGCCGAATCCTGCCTCCCCGTACATGGGCCCCGGCTTCGGGTTCGGATCCGGGGCACCGGACCGTCCCAATTACACGCAAGTCTCCGGCACCTTCAGCTCGGGGACGGCAGCCACCGGGACGATGATCTTCGGCGACTATTCGGGCTGCGGGAACTCGCTCGGCATCTGGTCGGCCAGCAAGAAGTGATCGGGACGGATCGCATACTATACGGTCGCGATCCGAGGGAGCGTACTGAACCTACCTCTTCCGGTTGCCTGCGCACATGAACGCTCCATCGACCGGACACATCGTTCTTCTCGGCGACTCCATCTTCGATAACGGGTCGTACACGCGCGGCGAGCCGGACGTAGTCGGGCACCTGGCGTCGGTGATTCCCTGGACCTGGCGCGCGACGCTGCTCGCGGTCGATGGCGCGACGACGGCAGATGTCGGTTCGCAGGTGGAGCGGGTTCCCCGCGACGCGACTCACGTGGTCCTTTCGGTCGGCGGCAACGATGCGCTGCGCAACAGCGATCTGCTCGAAGCGCCCGCACAATCCTCGGCGGAGGTCTTGCTGATGTTTGCCGGCCGCATCGAGGCGTTCGAGAAAGCGTATCGCTGTCTCGTCGATCGCCTGGTGGCGCTGAAACGCGACGTCACGATTTGCACGATTTACAACGGCGCGCTCGATGCCGAGCTGGCACGGCCCGCACGAGTCGCGCTGATGACGTTCAACGACGTCATCCTGCGCGTCGCGTTCGCGCATCACGCCAGCGTGATCGATCTCCGCGGGATCTGTATCGAACGGTCTGATTACGCCAACCCAATCGAGCCGTCGGGGACGGGTGGGTGGAAGATCGCGTCAGCCATCGCTCGTGCCGTCGGCGCCGTCCCGGGCGCGTGCACATCGCGTGTCATTAGCGGTTGAGTGACGGGTCGTACGCGCCCGCGGACCAACATTTCACGGAGGCAACAAATGGCCATCATCGGCATGCACGCGCTCATCTACTCGAACAAGGCGGACGAGACGCGGCGATTCTTCAGCGACGTTCTCGGCTTCCGCTCGGTGGATGCCGGACGCGGCTGGTTGATCTTTGCGGCGCCGCCGAGCGAACTCGCGGTCCATCCGGCCGACGAGCGCGAGTCCCACGAGCTGTATCTCATGTGCGACGACATCGAAGGCACGATCGCTGAACTTCGCGCGAAAGGCGTCGAGGCTGGACCCGTGCACGATCAGCCGTGGGGTCGGGTCACGCAGGTGCGGCTGCCAAGCGGACAGGAACTTGGGATGTACGAGCCGCGACATCCCACGGCGATAGGCTGGCAGCCACGGCAGGACAGGGCCGCGGAAGAACACGGATAGACCTAACCACGGAAGAACAGGGAACCCGCAGACGCCCTTCGACGAGCTCATGTCCCCGAGCGGAGACGGGGGACGGATCCCGAATGAGCCCGACTTCGTAAGACATAGGTGAGCCCGCTTCATGGCCCTTCTCACATTGAGTGACGGAGGGCGAGGATGCGCATCGAGAACGTTCGAATCCGACGGAGGTTGCTCGGTGTTTTGATGAGCATTGCGATTCATCCGTCAACCGCGATGGCGCAGTCGGCCATCCTGAGCGTGACCGGCGGGCCGGCGCTGGTCAGGACGTTAAGCCACCGTGATTCCGCCTGGCAGGCTGGATTTGGCGCGGAACGGGTGAACGGCTCGAAGGCATTTGGGGCGGACATCGATTACGTGTATTTCCCGCCGAATACGTATGCACTCGGCGGCGGACACGGAACGGGAACCGAGCCATCATTGAACATGGCAGCGGCGACGCTCAAAGGCATCTATCACTTCGGAGAGGACGGCGGCGGATCGCGCGTCCGTCCGTTCGTCGCCGGCGGCCTGTCGCTCCTGTTCCAGGGCCCGGAAGGTGAGTTCGGCATGATCCTCCTGTCGGGCGGGTTCGACTGGTGGACCAGTCACCGTACCGGCATTCGTGTCGAACTGCGGGGACAGTTTCCAATTATGCTGGGTGTGCGCGCCGGGATTGTCTTCCGATGACGCGGCGCATGAGGCCGTCAATGCGAGCCAAATATCGCAGCCGTCTCCCTCAACTGAGTGAGCGGCTGTTTCTGACCGACGGTGGTATTGAAACGACTCTGATCTTCCATGAAGGTCTGACGCTTCCCGACTTTGCAGCCTTTGACCTTCTAAAGACGGTAGAGGGTACTGCGGCTCTCCGTAAATACTTCCGCACCTATATCGACATCGCGAAGCGATTCGGCACGGGTCTGATTCTCGAGAGCGCCACCTGGAGGGCCAACACCGATTGGGGAACTCGTCTCGGTTATTCGCCGCAAGCGCTGGCGGATTCGAACCGGCAAGCGATTCGCCTGCTCGAGGACATTCGCGCGGAGTCGGAGACTGCCGCGAGCCCGATCGTGATCAGCGGGTGTGTAGGCCCGCGCGGAGACGGGTACGTGCCGGCTTCTGCGATGTCGGAGGCAGACGCGCAGGCCTATCACCATGATCAGATCCATGCGTTCGCAAGCACCGCGGCGGACATGGTTTCGGCGATCACGATGAACTACGTGGCCGAGGCGGTTGGAGCCGTTCGAGCCGCTCGCGCGTCCGACATGCCCGTTGCGATCTCTTTTACGGTCGAGACCGACGGTCGTCTGCCGACGGGCCAATCGCTCAGATCGGCGATCGAGGAAGTTGACGCAAAGACGGATCGCTATGCCGCGTACTACGCCATCAACTGTGCCCACCCGACGCATTTCGAAGATATCCTTGCGGAGTCGGGCGACTGGATCGGTCGGATTCGAGCGGTGCGGGCAAACGCGTCACGACAAAGCCATGCCGAGCTGAACGAGTCGACCCAACTCGATCCAGGTAATCCGGCCGAACTTGGCGGCGATTATGCGCGACTGATGAGTCGTTTGCCACGGCTCAACGTGATGGGCGGCTGCTGCGGCACCGATCATCGTCACATCACGTGCATCGCCGAAGCATGCGCGCCGCTCTTTCAGGCGATCTAACGCTTGCGCTAGACTGCTCGGAACCTGCGATGCAAGAAGGTCCAGTTTACGAGAACCCTTCTGCCGACAAGTTCGCTCCTCCACCACCAGCCGACTCACGCTCGGAAGGCAAGTTCCGTCGACGGTTGACGCGGGTTGCGTTCCTACTGGCCGTGTACTTCCTGGGGGATTGGCTACTGACGCGTTCACAAGGGGCATACGTCGCCGGCTTTTCCGCCTTCCTTCTTTTCGCGGTCAGCGTGTTCGATTACTTCCTCCAACTCCACGGCGACGAGGACGAGAAGGATCCCTATTCGCCGCCGACGCACATTACGCGCTGAGCAGTGATTACTGATCGGCAGGTTGATATGATCGCTGAGGGAGGAGCGCGATTTTGTTGATTAGTTCCAGTCTTGCCAAAGCCTTCAACGAGCAAATCGGCCATGAGTTCGGCGCGAGCATGCAGTATCTCAGCATTGCCGGACACTTTCAGCAGCGTCAGCTCAAGCTGCTGGCCAAGCTGTTTTTCGATCAAGCCGACGAGGAAAAGCAGCACGCGATGAAATTCGTGAAATACCTGCTCGACACGAAAGGGGAGCTGCGCATTCCGTCGATTCCTGCACCGGTGCCGACCTTTGCGTCCGCCGAAGCGGCGGTTGAAGCGGCACTCAAGTGGGAGCAGGAAGTCACCCGTCAGATCACCGGCCTGATGGATCTCGCGGTCAAAGAGAACGATTACCTCGCCACCAATTTCCTCCAGTGGTTCATCGACGAGCAGTTGGAGGAAGTGGTCAAGATGGATAACCTCCTCGGCATCATCCGCCAGTCGGGGGAACGGAATCTCATCATGGTCGAGGCTTACCTCATACACATCGAGAAGGCCGGGTAGCGCGCCGCGAGCCGCAGCAGGTTGTAAACCTCACTTCCTTCTTGACAACGGCTAAATAGTACTAGATAACTAGTAGACATGAGACCGACGTCACCAACCCTGACCGCCCACGAACTCGAACTGATGAAGATCGTCTGGCGGCACGACGAACCCGTCACCGTCCGCGACGTGTACGAGGAACTGCGAAGACAGCGCAGCGTGGCGTACACCACCGTGCTGACCAACATGAAAACGCTCGAGCAGAAGGGCTACCTGCGGGCGAGCCAGCAGGATCGCGCGCACGTGTATCGACCCGCGCGTCCCAAGCACGAAGTCATCCGCCAGATGGTCACCGATTTCGTGACCCGGGTCTTCAATGGCGCCGGGCAGCCGCTCGTCGTCCATCTCCTCGAGGACGATCACCTGTCGGAGGACGATCTGCGCGACATCACACAGATGATGGCGAAAGGAAAGAAGCGATGACGACGGAGATGTGGCTGCGCAACCTGATGGCATTTGGCCTGCAGTCAGGCCTGTTGGTCACGGGCGGCTACCTGCTCGCGAAAGCCTTTCGCATCAATGAGCCGCGCGCCGCGCTCGCGTATTGGCGGGTGCTCCTGGTCGCGTGCCTGTTGATGCCATTCTGTCAGCCTTGGCACGCCGCGACGACCCAAATCCCTGTGATGACAGCAACGCCCGGTCCCATTGCCGGTGCCGTTGTGAACAGCTTGCCCGGTGGCAACGTCGGTGCGCCGGCGGACTGGCCATCGGTTGAGCGCCTGATTGCCATCGCGCTCTACATCGGCATCGCCGTTCGCGCCGCATGGCTCGCGATTGGAGCGTGGATGCTAGGCCGGATCAGGCGTGACGCCGCGACGCTCGACCCGGTGCCCGACGCGATCGTCCGAGCGCAGGAACTCGTCGGGACTTCGGCCGCCCTTTGTGTGTCTACCAGAGTCGCCGGTCCAATCACATTCGGTGTGCGCCGACCCGTGATCGTCTTCCCGCCCGCGATTGCATCGCTCGATCCGTCGGTTCAACAGGCCATCGCGTGCCACGAACTCCTTCATGTGCGCCGCCGCGACTGGGCGTACCAGGTGCTCGAGGAAGCTGTTCGAACCATCCTGTGGTTCCATCCTGGCGTCTGGTGGCTCGTTGGACGCATTCAGTTGACGCGCGAGCAGGTGGTCGATCAGGAGTCAATCGCCCTCGTCGACTCGCGGGAGCGCTACGTCGAAGCGCTGCTGGCTGTTGCGATTGGTAAATCGCCGAAATTTCTCACACCTGCGCCAGCGTTCTTCCGGCGAAGTCTGCTGAAGAAGCGCGTCGCGCAAATCCTGCAGGAGAAGACCATGACGACTCGTCGATTGATGATTTCGCTCAGCGCCAGCGTGGCAGCGCTTGCGCTTGCGGCGACGTTCGCCGCGCGAGCGTTTCCGCTTCAGGCACAGGGGCAGCCACGCTCGACGGGCAGCAAACCTGTCGAGATCGTGAAAGGAGGACAGCACCTCCTGCACGGCGAGCTCCCCGAATACCCGCGACACGCGATCGAACAGAAAGTCGAAGGGGACGTACTGCTCGATATCGCCGTCGACGATCAGGGAGAAGTGTCGGACGCGCGCGTGCTTTCGGGGCCGGACGAATTGAGGAAGGCCGCGCTCGGCTCCGTGCTTGACTGGCACTTCTCGCCGTCGGCGCTGCGTTCGGCGTCGACCCAGGCAACGATTCGCTTCACGCTCGCCGCCGCTAACCTCGCAGCCGCGAACGCAACCTATCGCGGCATCGCGTACAGCGTCGAAAGGCAGGCAGAGAAAGAGGAATTAACCGAGCCGCAGCGGCTCGAACGAATGATGGCGGAACTCGAGGCGGGGTTGCGGGATCCCAACCTGTCGCCGAGTCAGCGTGATGAATACAACCGAAAGACGGCTGCCGTGAAAGCGCAAATGGAGCACATTCGCGCCGAGCGCGCGCGTGCCGAAAACCGGACAATAACGTACGTCGAACGGAAAGACGGCGGGATAACGTACTCCGTCGAACCGAAAGACGGCGAGAAGAGTGTGAACTATCAGGGGCCGCTGCGGCTGGTCGCCTTCAAGACCGAGCGCGCGTCGGCGGAAGCCGCGGCAGAGGTGTTAAAGCGAGCCGGGCTGAAGATCGGCGACACGATCACCGAGGACGCAATGCATCGCCTGAAAGCGGCGGCGGCCGCAGTCGACGAGCACTTCGCCGTTGTCATGCGCACGGACGGGCGAGGAGGCGCGTCGGTGGTGTTGGTGAGCCGCGAGTAAGCGAAACACGAACGTAGGGCGGGGTCTTCAGACCCCGCCTACCTGTTATTTCAATTCCCTCACCCAAATATTTCTGAAACTAATCGCCGGGCTTGGATCGCCGTGCGCCTGCAGCTTGATCGGCGCCGTGTCGTACTTCTTGTATTCCGGCTTGCCGATATACAGCGTCTCACCCTTCAACTCGAAATGATTCTGCACCAGCACCCCGTTATGGAACGCGGTGACGTAGGCCGGGGTCTTGACCGTGCCATCGGCATTGAACGTCGGAGCGGTCCAGACGACGTCGTAGACTTGCCATTCGCCGGGCTTGCGCATCGCGTTCGCCAGCGGAATGCCCTGCTTGTAGATGCTCCCGGCCTGGCCGTTGACGTATGTCTTGTTGTTGTAGGAATCGAGAATCTGCAGCTCGTAGCCACCGTCGCCGCCGCCGGTCGAGGCAAGAAATAATCCGCTGTTGCCGCGCGCCTGATCGGAACCAGTGATTTCAGTGGGGATGCGCCATTCGAGATGCAGTTGGTAATTCTTGAAGCTGTGCTTCGTCTCGATGTTGCCGGCGGACTTCACGACCGTCATCACGCCATCGGCAACCTTCCATCCTGCCGGTGACTTGTCCTTCACCGAAACCCATTGATCCAGGTTCTTGCCGTCGAACAAGATGATGGCGTCCGACGGCGCATCGCTATTGGCCGTACCTGGCGTCACGACCGCAGGCACGGGTTCCCAGACTTCCGTGTCCTTGGGGTTTCCCTTCGGTGGTGTCTGGCTCGCTGGGGCCGGTGGTGTCTGGGCCGCCGGGGCAGCCGGCGCCTGTTGTGCGTGGACCGGCAACGTCAGCGACGCAGCCGTGGTGAAGATCAGCGTGAGTGAGAATATCGTTCGCATGATTTTGACCTGTGCCACGGAAGCACACGGATAAACACGGACAAACGAACTACGGAGAGTCCAAAACATTCGAATTCTTGACCGTTGCCGAGCGGCCTGTCAAGAAACCACAGGACTCCGGAGCGCAATGAACGAGCGAGTGCGAACACTGGTCGAACGCGTCTGGCGCTATCACCATATGAATCATGAGCTACAGAAGTCTGAGGTGATCATTGTCCTCTGTAGTCACGACACGATCGTCGCCGAACGAGGTGCCGAGCTGGTTCTAGCGGGCTGGGCTCCGCTCCTGGTCTTCACCGGCGGCCTCGGTACTATCACCAGGCACCTGTGGAGTGATCCCGAAGCGGAACGCTTTGCGCGGATTGCGGTGGCGATGGGAGTGCCTGCCGATCGCATTTTGATTGAGAACCGGGCGACCAACACCGGAGAGAACGTCGCATTTACCCGCGATCTGCTCACATCGCGCGGTCTCGACCCCGACACCTTCATTCTGGTACAGAAGCCGTACATGGAACGTCGCACGTTCGCCACGTTTCAGAAAGTCTGGCCAGGCAAATCCGTGCGCGTCACGTCGCCGCAGTTGTCAATGGACGAGTACTTCGCGCGCTATTCGCACGAGGCACTTACGGTCGACGATGTGATCAGCATCATGGTCGGCGATCTTCAACGTATTCGCGAATACCCGGCGCGAGGCTTTCAGATCCCCCAGAACATTCCCGACGACGTGTGGGATGCATATAACGAGCTCGTTCGTGCGGGATACGACAGGCATCTGATGCCGCGGTGACGTGGCTCATTTCACCGCGACAGTGAAAGGTGTCTTTACGAGGCCTCGAGGTGGGTATTTAATGAGCCCTTATGAACCTTCGCGACGCGCTCCTCATCGTCGCGGTCTTAGCCAGTGCGGCGTGCTCCGCCGGTTCACCGTCAACCGCTCCGGGTGGTGTGACGCCGCCCGCCAACCAGGGGTCGCCTGTCCGCGTCCTGATGCTGACGGCAACCAGGGGATTTCGCCACGATTCGATCGCGGTCGCTAAAGAGGTAATGACTGGACTCGCAGCGTCGAATGGAACTTTTACGGTTGCATCGACCGAGGATGTCTCGTCAATTACGTCGACGACACTTTCAGCCTACGACGTGATCTTTTTTGCACTGACGACGGGAGAGCTCGAGTTCACTCCGACTCAGAGAAGTGCCATCCTTGATTTCGTGTCGCAGGGAAAAGGTTTTCTCGGCGTGCATAGCGCGACCGACACCCTATACGAATGGCCCGACTACGGACGGCTCGTCGGTGCTTACTTCAAAGAACACCCATGGACGCAATCGGCGTTTGTGGTCGTCGAAGACACGTCGAGCCCGTCGACGACCGGACTCGGCGATCGGTTCTCCATCAATGAAGAGTTCTACACGTTCGGCGAGAACCCGCGGCCGCGCGTGCATGTCCTCCTGCGTCTCGATGCCGCGTCGGTCGGAGCAAGCGGCGATTATCCACTCGCGTGGACGCAGTCGTTTGGCTCAGGACGCAGCTACTACAATGCGCTCGGTCACTTCGCAGAAACCTGGCGGGATCCGCGATTCCAGCGGCAACTCGTCGGCGCCATTCAGTGGGCGGCCGGCCGATGAGGCTTGGTAAGCCGCGGTCTTTCCTCTTTCAACCAGGCGGCGGGCCCGTGCGTCCAATTGGACTGGAGGGATGAACGATGGGACCTACGCACGTCGTGCTCGTTGGTATCCTCGCCGTTGCCGCCAGCCAGGGCACCAGTCCAAAGCCTGAATCGCCGCCTCCCGTGCCGGAATCTGAACTCGTGCCGCCAGGGAAGAGCCCGTATTCGCGGATCTTTCCTGCTCCACCGCAGGATCCACGATCGCGAAACCAGGCGGTTCCGCTGCCGCCGAGCGCGAACCCGGACACGCAGCCACGCGTCGTGTGCGGCACGGTCGTGGTTCCTGTCAAACCTGACGCGGACTCACGAATGATCGTCCGGCCGCCTACGGACGGTCCGCAACCGGACTACAAGATTCGGAAGATCGCCCCGCGGATCTGCAACGAGTAGCCGCGGCGGAATCACGCCCACTTGCATGTCTCTCCGAGTCATTCGTCTTGGCACGCCTCGCCATCCCGACGAAGGTCTTCGTCTCGGGACCGTGCGTCGTCCGCCGCGCGGGGTGCCGCGTTCGGAGTTTGCCACCCGCGATTATTACGACGTGTGGGTGCCAGAACTCGCCCCCAGCCCGGCGCTGTTCTCATGGGTGACGTCGGAACCGTTGACCGATTCTCGATGGAAGCGTTTTGTGCGCGAGTACCGCAAAGAGATGCGCGCCCCCGCCGCCGTGCATCTGATTGCTCTTCTCGCGCAACTCTCGTCACAGACGAATTTTTCGGTGGGCTGCTACTGCGCTGAAGAATCGAGATGTCACCGCTCGCTCTTGCGTGAACTGATGATCGACGCGGGAGGGAGGGTCGTCTGATCGGCTGCTTCTGGCTCTCGGCTCTGGCTTCTAGCTTTTTGCATTTCCGAGAGCCGACAGCCAACTACCAACAGCGAGTATGCACCGCTGCACAGCGGTGCTGAATACTGCAGAGGTGAGACGCCTGCTCAGATGTGTTTTGCTACATCACGTGCTCAGGAATAAGCCCTTAAGTGTGTAAGATTTGCGCTTGACTCGAATTGAATTCGGACTTAAAGTTTTTGCATCCCGGCAACTCGTTTCTGACAGTCCAAGCGAAAAAGGCCAGCCCCTGCGCGGGCGCGGCAAAGCTGTAAGCTCCGTCAGCACGGGGTGATTTAGCTGCCGAACTTGGAGTTCGTATGTCCACGCGTCTTCGAGCGATCCCCGTATTCGTCGTCATCGTTTTCGCCTTCATCTTCTTCGGGCTGGTCAACTACCTCGCCGCCCGACAGAATGCGACAAGCGAAGAACGGATTGCTGCGCTTCATGCCGAACTGCAGCAGCTAAAGCAACGCGAACTGCAAACACCGACCGGAACCGCTGGACGCCATCCCGCGGCGGCGACGTCGATGATGGACGACAACAGCCGGGCGGCCCTTATCGCCGACGTCAAGCGCGAGCTGACGGCGGAGATGGGCCTGTTGCCGCTCAACCTGCTGCGCGAGCGGCGCAACAGTTTCGTCGAGCTGAACACCTACGACGATCGCGGCTCGAACAATTACGGAACCGCCGGGTATCTCGGCAGGGGTTACTTCATCACCGTGAAACATGCGGTGGTGGCACTCGGTCAGGAAGGGCAGTCGGAGCCGAAGCGCATCGAGTCGATCAAGATCAGCTACAAAGGGCGCTCGATCAACGCGCGTCTGGTTGATTCCGGTGAAGCCAAGGCGGAAGTGGATCCAGGCGACTGGGCGATCGTCCGCGTCAACGAGCCGATCGATCTGCCTGCGCTCAACGTGAATCTCCAGTACTCGTTTGATTTCGCCGATCCGATCTTCAGGCTCGGGAACGACTATTCGAAGGGCGTTATTCTTTCGACCGGCTACGTCGGCCAGCATGTTGGCAATCTGGTGACGTGCCTGACCGACGGACATCCGGGTGTCTCGGGCGGTGGGATCCTCAATCGCGATGGCGATCTCGTCGGCATTCCCATCGGCCGGATGCAGGGCGACTTCCGCTTCTCGTTCATCCTCCCGCTTCGCGCGGAGATGTTCCGGAAAGTAAAGTAGGCGTTTACTCCTCGGGCTCGGTCGGCGTCTGTCCACGCTTGCGGCGGAGTTCCTCTATCTTTTTTCGAATTTCCGACTCCAGCCCACGATCGGTCGGCTCGTAGAATTGCCGCCCTTCGTGCGCTGGCGGCAGACAGACCATGTCTGCCGCGACACCTTCCGCTTCATCGTGCGCGTACCGGTAGCCCTTGCCGTACTCGAGGTCTTTCATCAGCCGGGTTGGCGCGTTTCGCAGGTGTAGTGGGACCGGCTCGGCGATCTCCTTCGACGCCGCATCCGCGGCAGCGAGATACGCTCGATACACGGCGTTGCTCTTGGCCGCCACAGCCATGTAGATCGCGGCCTGCGCGAGTGCGGTGTTGCCTTCAGGCATGCCGATGAAGTGCACGGCGTCCTTGGCGGCGACGGCGAGCGTCAGGGCGCGAGGGTCGGCGTTGCCGATGTCTTCGGACGCGAATCGGACGAGGCGACGCGCGATATACAGCGGATCTTCTCCCGCTTCGATCATCCGCGCGAGCCAGTAGACCGTCGCATCCGGGTCGCTGTTGCGCATCGACTTATGTAGGGCGGAAATCAGGTTGTAGTGCTCTTCGCCGCTTTTGTCGTACAGGAGGGCGCGGCTCTGCGCGACTTCTGCGACCAGTTTCGCATCGATGCGGCGGTTTGAGCCGGCGGCGCTCACGGTGGTCTCGAGCGTATTCAATGCCACGCGAGCATCGCCATTGGCGTATCGCGCGATGCCGGCAAGCGCGTCGTCGTCGGCAGTGACTTCGAGATTGCCGAGCCCGCGCTCACGATCTTCGAGCGCGCGCCGCAAAATCATCACGATCTCTTCCGGTCCGAGCCCCTTCAGTACATAAACCTTCGAGCGCGATAACAGCGCCGAGTTGACTTCGAACGACGGGTTTTCGGTTGTCGCGCCGATGAGGACGATGTCGCCGGCTTCGACGCGCGGGAGAAACGCATCCTGCTGCGCCTTGTTGAAGCGATGAATTTCATCGATGAAGAGGATCGTCCTTCGGCCAAGCCGACGCCTCGCCTCTTCAGCTTCCGTCATGACCGCGCGGATCTCCTTGATGCCGGCGAGCACAGCGCTGAACGAAATGAAATGCGCGCGCGTCACATTTGCAATCAGCCGCGCCAGCGTCGTCTTTCCCGTGCCCGGCGGTCCCCACAGAATGATCGATTGCAGTTGATCGCGTTCGATTGCGAGCCGCAACGGCCGTCCTGGTCCGATCAGCGCGCCCTGCCCGACGAACTCGTCGAGGGTGCGCGGCCGCATCCGCTCGGCAAGCGGTGAAGGGACTGCCTTGGCCGGTTCAGCGGCCGGTGGATCATCGAACAGAGACATCAGCCCGATCCGTATGACGCTGCCTGGCCGCCTCGTAGGCCACCAGCGCGGCGGCAATTGCCACATTCAATGATTCGACCGGCGGCTGCATCGGAATCGTGAGGCGCTCATCTGCGGCGTCCATGATCGCCGTCGGCAGGCCGCCACCCTCACCACCAAGCACGATCACGGCAGGCACACGCAGGTTGGACTCGGGCAACGCGGTGCCGCCGTGCGCGCTCGTGGCGAGAATCCGCAAGCCCTTTCCGCGTGCGATGGAGATCGCCTCGGACACAGGTTGTCTCGTCGCGATTGGCACCCTCAGCGAACTGCCCATCGAACCGCGCAGCGCCTTCCAACTGAACGGATCGGCCGTCCGTTCGCTGCAGATGATGCCGGTCGCACCGCAGCCCTCAGCGGCGCGCACAATCGCACCAATGTTGCCGGGATCCTGCACCTCGTGGAGGAGAAGAATCAGTTGCGGCACTCGCGCAAATACGCGTGCCAGATCCGTCTTCGGGCGGGCAGCAAGGGCGACGCTTCCCGACGGAGACTGCACCGGGCTGATCGCCTTGAGCACGGCGCTGGTAACGAACAGCGTGCTTGCGCCGGCCGCTCGACCTGCGAACCGATCCGCAGCGTCCTGATCGGTGAATGCCGCGACCTCGATGTCGATGCCCGACGCGAGCGCCTCCTCGATCAGATGCTCGCCGTCGAGTAGCGCCCGGTCAGAGATCTTCCCTGAGGCGACATTGCGAAAGTAACGAACGATCGGATTCTGCCGACTCGAGATTCTCTCAATGCCCAATGTTCAATGCTCAATGTTCAATGCTCGATGTTCAATGGCCCGTGACGTTGCCCCGCCATTGGTCAGAGTAGCGCAGTTCACATTGAACATTGAACATTCAACATTGGGCATTGGTTTTTCTGCTACCATCCGGTGGATGAAGGATCGTCTCCTCAAGAAATTCGAAGATGAGATCCAGGCACTCGATCGTGAGCTGAAAACGGAGCTGCCCAGGGAAATCAAGCGCGCGCGTGAGTTGGGCGATCTGCGCGAGAACGCCGAGTACCAAGCGGCGAAGGAGCGGCAGCGGCTGGTGGAGTCGCGGATCAGCATGCTGCAAAAGCGCGTCAGTGAGATCTCGCTGATGAATCTCGACAAGATTCCGCACGACAAAGTTGGATTCGGATCGACCGTCCATCTGAAGGATCCGAACGGCCAGACGACCATCTATCAGCTGGTCATGCCGGAAGACGCCGACGTCGAGCAGGGTTTGATCTCGACCGCTTCACCAATCGGGCGCGGCCTCCTGGGCAAGGAGGAAGGCGACGAGGTGACGATCGCCACACCCAATGGCACGCGGCGATTCGAGCTGGTGAAGCTCCTCACGATTCACGACGAAGCCTGAGCCCACACCCGTTGTGATTACACCCGACGCTCCGGACCGGCAGTATTCGACGCGACTCAGAACCGCGCTCGTGCTGACCGGGTCGGGGACGGCTGGTGCGTATCACGCCGGCGTGCTGCGAGCGCTGCACGAAGCGGGCGTCAAGATCGATCTGGTCGCCGGTCGCGGCGTTGGCGCCGTCAGCGCCGTTTTCACCGCCGTCGATGGTGGCGTCCGGCTGTGGGAAGACAACGGCCTCTGGCGATCGGCGGCGGCGACGCAGTTTTACCGATGGCGGCTGCCGCTCCGGATCGCGGGTTGGACGCTTGCCGCGGCAGCGGCGGTTTTTGCCGTTCCGATCGCGCTTCTGGCGATCGCCGTGCTCGTCGGACTCGCCGGCCTCCTGCTGACGCTCGTCGGTCTCGCCGCTCCGGCCGCGACGCTCCGCTCGACCTTCAGCGGTTGGGTCGACGCGCTGTTTGCGCCGACCGCCCTTCCGACCACGATTCCGAGGCTCGTGTTGTTCGTGCTCGTTGTCGGGGTCGCGGCGCTCGCGATCAATCTGGGCTGGTCGACGATCGGTGCCCATCTACGCCGGCGGGCGAGGCAGTCCGTTCTCTGGCGGTTGCTGGGTTCACCGCTCACCTCATCGACCCTCTTGACCGGCTCGCTTACCGAACTATGGAATCTGATCCGGGGCGCGGCGCCAATCGCGGCGCCGGCGGCACCCGATCTCGCGCGCCGGTATGTCGAACTTCTCGCCGACAATCTCGGACAGCCGGGTTTTCGAGAACTGCTCCTCGCGGTTCACGACATCGATGCACGCCGCGACGTTGTCTTTGCGCTGCTCGGCCACGCTCATCGTCCGCGCTTTTTTGGCCGGCCGGGAACGCCCGATAGTGCGTCTCGATACCTGGAGGCGTTCGACCTCTCGGGAATCTCGCGCGATCATGCATTCGATGCCCTGGCCGCCGCGCTCGCGCTGCCGGTCGCGACCGCGCCTCACCTGGCGGCATTCTCGCCAGAGGGGCCCTGGCGCGGCGAGACACATCGACTCTGCGATCGTCCTGCGGCACTGGGAAGGCTGCTTCGTGAGGTGGCGACGGCGGGCGCCGAGCAAGTCGTCCTCGTCAGCGCGTCGTCGCCCGAAGCGAACGCACATCAACTCGGTACCGGCCGCGAGGAGATCCGTGGCCGCGCCGGCGAGTACCTCGCGTCGTTTGAAGCGGCCAGCCTCCGCGATGCTCTGGAGCACTTCGACGGCCGGTTTGCCGGGCTATTCGTGATTCGGCCTGCACATAACCCGCTCGGCCCGCTTGATTTTGCCGGCGTCTACGACGAACGGTCGGATCGAACGCAGGCGCTCTCCGAACTCGTCGATCGAGGGTATGAAGATGCCTATCGCCAGTTCATCGAGCCGATCGTTGGCGCGGGCGGCGAGCGAATGGAAGTCCATCAGGGAAATGGCGGGGTGGGGAAGAGGGGGAAGGCGTGACAATGAAATTGCTGATTATCAACAATTTCAGTGAGACTGCTCATGAAGCCCGCAACTGAACTGATTCACCATTCCGACGGCGCGAGTCGCGAGGCGGCGCCGTTGACGACCCCGATTTACGAAACGACCACGTTCCTGTTTCAGGACGCCGCCGAGGTGGTCGCATATAACGAGGGGCGGTCATCGAAGTACTTGTATTCGCGGTACGCGAATCCGACGGTCACCCCAGTCGAGCAGAAGATCGCGACCCTCGAAGGTGCCGAGACCGCTCTCGTGCTCTCGAGCGGCCAGGCGGCCACGACGACGGCGCTGATGGCCCTGACCGCTTCCGGTGATGAGGTCGTGTGCAGTTCCGCGATTTATGGAGGGACGCTGCACCTGCTCGCCGACCTGCTGCCCAAATTTGGTATCAAGCCCCGATTTGTTTCACTCGAAGAACTGGCGCGCCCCGAGACGATCTTTTCGTCGACTACCAAGCTAGTCTGGTTCGAGTCGCCAATCAATCCGACGCTGCGGTGTGTCGACGTCGCGGCGGTGGCGAGTGCGTGCAAAGCGAAAGGCGTGATCTCTGTTATCGATAACACCTTTGCCAGCCCGATCAACCAGCAGCCGATAGCGCTGGGTGTGGATCTCGTGATGCACAGCGCGACGAAATATCTGAACGGCCACAGCGACGTCACCGCGGGTGCGCTCGCCGGGCCTTCGCGGCTCATGGATCCGATTCTCGACGCCCGCAAGAAACTGGGGACGATCCTGGATCCCTACGCGGCGTATGCGCTGGGACGCGGTCTCAAGACGCTGTCGGTTCGCATGGAGCGCCATAACGTCAACGCGATGGCAGTTGCGCGCTGGCTGTCGACCGATCGTCGCGTAAAAACCGTGTACTATCCCGGCCTCGAGCAGCATCCCGATCACGCGATCGCCGCGAAGCAGATGCGGGGATTCGGTGGAATGGTCTGCCTGGACGTTGGCGACGGTTACGATCGGGCGGCGCGATTCTTCGATCGGCTGAAGGTGTTTAAACGGGCGGCAAGCCTGGGCGGGGTCGAGAGCTTGTGCAGCCTGCCGGTCTTGACCTCGCAGTGGGGACACAGCGAAGAGGAACTCCAACGCGCCGGCGTGACGCACAGCATGGCGCGGTTGTCGGTCGGATTAGAGGATGCCGACGATCTGATCGCCGATCTCGATCAGGCGCTTACCTAGTTCCGACCGGCTCTTTCTTCGGTTCATGCAGGAATTGTTCGGCCATCTCCGCGATCAACGCGGTAATGGCCGGACCGCTCAGGTCGCTGAACTTGGCCCTGAACTTATCCATCGGCACGACCGCCTTTGCCATCGCGCGATGGCCGCCGGCGCTGCCGATGTCCGCAAACCAGCGTTTCACGAACTCACCCGCGTTCCGCGAGTAGCCCAGGTTCCGGACGCTGACGATCATTGTCCCGTTGACGACGCCGGCGATGATGGTCCACTTCACGTCTTCGAGCTGCAGGAAGAAGTCGGCCGTATAGGGGATGAAATCTTCCCGCGGTGCGTCGCCGATGAATGAGCTGAAGACCTGGTCGCGCATGATGCCGGCCTGGGTCGCGCGCGTGACGTAATCGAGCCGCTCGAGCGTGATTTCCGCTCCTTCCATCTTCCGGATCAGCGCGGCGTCCGCGAGCGGGTAGAGGAACGTGAACGCCTCGAGATCGACGCGGTTCGTGTGGCGGGCAAAGAAAAGCGTGTCGGACTTGATCGCGTACAGCATCGCGGTGGCGGTGCGTTCGGAAATGTTGACGTCGATGGCGCGCAGGTGCTCGGTCAAGATCGTCGACGTCGATCCGTAGTCTGCCCGGATGTCCTTGTAGGCGGCGATGTAACCCGTTTGTTCGGGGTGATGATCGACGACGAGGTCGACGCGATCGAGCATGCCCCCGAAGTAGTGCGGTTGAACGTCGACGGTGGCAATGCGATCGAATTCCTTGAACGACGCCGGCGTGATTTTCTCGACGTGGATGTCGAGCATGTTGGCCATGCGCAGGTTTTCCGGCCGCGTCACTCCCTGGACCGCGCCGATGATCGCGGTGGTTTTCGTCCGGCGCAGCAGGTTTCTGAGTGCGAGGCCGCTCGCCAGCGCGTCGGGATCGGGATCGTTGTGCAGCAGGATGAGGACCTTGTCGGCATCGGCGAAATACCGCTGATACTGCTGGACGCGGGCACGAGTCATCGACCGGCTGAGCTCGGTGACGAGCGTCGGACGGATGAGCTCAGGCAGCTCGAGATGCGTGACATCCGGATATTCTGCGCGCGCCGCCTCCGACGCTTTCGCCGGCGTGGTATGTAAGACGTAGACGAGTGTGCCGCCGGCATCGCGGATCGTCGACAACACCTTCTTCACGCTTCGGCGGCCGTTGTCTTCGACGATGAAACAGGTGCTGGGGGAGATGTCGGCTTTGAGGTAGGTATCGATGCGCCGGGGGTCGCCGGCGCTCACTGCAATCCCGGCGTCGTGGAGACGCCGGGCGAGCGGCCGGCTTTCGACAAGAAAGTCGAGCTCGAAGCTTGGCAGCAGCACCGTATAGAGCGAACGGATGACGAGCTCGTCCTGGCAGATTGCAAAGACGCGCATGTCAGGGGCGCTTCCGGAACATGACGAAACGTCCATTATACGCCGCTGCTCAGGCTGCCGCTTCACTCGCGGCGTTGCTTACAGTTTTGCCCGCTTCGGCGCAAACGCAAGCGCCGCCACCGTCTGGCATCTGCGCTCAGTGTCTTTCGATTGCAGTTGATCAATCCGCTTCCGGGTCGCTCCCTGATGCTCTTGATGGGATGGAAGTCTTCATCCGCGTGACTGCTAGCAACGAACAGGGGGCGCTCCCGGCCCTGATTGATGTCGAGCAGAGGGGTGGGCGGCCGTCGCTCCTGGTCACAGGCATCCCCCCGTCGATATCCAGTGATGTCGCCGGCCACGTCCGTAGAATTGTTGTCACGGAGCCGCCACGCGCGCCCGGCCAGACCGACGAGGTTTTCGCGTTCTCGGTGAAAACGAGTCTGACCGCCTTGCGTGCCGCGGTTTCTCCGACGACGACCATCGGGATGGCGGCTACCGCGGCAGCCTGGCGTTCGTTGCTCTCGCGAGATCTTGCGTCCTACGTCGACTTCGTGGTGCTCGGTGATTCGATGCCTTTGGAATCGACTGGCATGGAAGTCTGGCGGCTGGCATCAAGCCCAGCAACCGTGAAGGAGGCGCTCGCAACAACGGCAGTGCCCGGCGCCTCCCACGTCATCTGGAGCCTGCCTGGCGATCCGGCGACGGCGGCATCGCTGTCGGCGGAACTGGTTCGTGCGATCGCCGCGCCGGCCGCAAATGAGGCGCAGCAATCGCAGGCAGGTGACCGGTTCGCGCAGCAGGTGCAAGTCGTCGGCTCCCGGTCGTTGACGGTTGAAGAGGTCATCGCGCGTCATCAGGCGATTGTCGCCCGCCAATCGTCGTTGGTGCAGTCGGTGATCGCCAGCGGTACGTTGACGCTGTCGTTCGAGGCACCCGGGTTTCCAGCGCCGATCACGGTCAGTTCGGGAGTCGCGCTCTATTCATCGGACGGGGTCACGGAGATCGAACAGCGGGACTTGCGCATCAACGGCGTCGAGTTTCAAGGGAGTGCCATCCCGCGACTGCCGATCATCGAGCCCGAGCGGGTGGCGTCGCCGCCGCTGACGATCGCGCTGACCGACGTCTACCGGTACCGACTCGACGGCCGGGACACAATTGGCTCGACGCTGTGCTACGTCGTGTCGTTCGAACCGGACGCGGCGAGAGTCGACAAGTCGGCGACACTTTTTCGCGGGAAGGCGTGGATTGCCACCGACTCGTTCGCCATGCTCAAGGTCAGCGCGACGCAAACCGCCCTGCGCGGCCCGATTGTGGTCTCGGAACAGGTCGACGATTTTCGCGAGGCGCATCCTGGCGTGTGGTTGCTCGCGCGTTCGGATGTACGGCAGATGTACGAAGGGGCCGCCCATCGGACGCCGATCCATCGTGTCCTCGCGATCGACCAGCATGAGGTGAACGTCGAAGACTTCTCGGCTCGCAGGCAGCAGGCCTACCGCACGGCGCCGGTGATGCTTCGCGACACGGCCGAGGGTTACCGGTACCTGAAAAAGGGAACGGCATCTGAAACCGGCAGTCCATCGATCGCCGGGCGTGCGGATCGCGTCCGAACCATCGCCGCCGGCGTGATTGTCGATCCCAACATCTCGACGCCGTTGCCGTTTGCCGGGTTCAGTTACGTCGATTTCAATTTGCTGGGCACCGGCAGCCAGATGAATGCGTTTTTTGGCGGCACCTACGGGCAGTTAGCGTTTTCCGTGCCCTCTATCGCCAGGACGCGGTGGCAACTTGGCGGCCAGGCCTTCGCGATTGCATCGTCGTACAACGATCGATCGTTCGAGCACGGGCGCGAGCAGTACAGCCAGAACATCCGCCAACGGCCGGCACATCTCGCTCTATGGGCGTTGCGGCCGCTGACCTCGCGAGTTTCGTTCCGCATTGGTTATGAACTGGACTACACTCATCTCGCCGCGAGCGACCTGACTGGCGCCGATTTCGTTGTTCCTGCCGATCAGGTGGTTCATGGTGCGCGATTTTCACTGGAGATGCAGCGGGCGGGATGGAACACATCAGTCTGGTGGAATCCGGCGCGACGATCGGGATGGAGGGTCTGGGGCCCGGCTGAATCGGGCAACTACGATCCCTCGCAGGGCCAGTTCCAACGGTATGGGATCTCTCTCGCGCGTGCACACGTGATCAATCCGCGCGCGGTTGCCCACGTCGAGGCGGCATGGATGGGTGGCAACGACCTGGATCGGTTCAGTCGCTACTCGTTTGGCACGTTCGACAATCGACTGAGGGGTTATCCGTCGGCCCTCATCCGATACGATCGCGGCGCCGTCGTCAGAACCGCGGTCGCATATGGGATCAGCCGGCTGATCCGGGTGGATGGCTTCTTCGACTCCGCCGCGGTTCACGATCCGGGCTTCGGTTCCGGGTTGAGAAACTACACGGGCGTCGGCGGCGCGCTCGAAGTGCCGACGTTTTTCGGCACGCTGGTTGCCGTCGAGTGGGGCTACGGCTTCCGCGGCGTCAATTCCAGCGGAACGCTCGGAACGCAAGTTCTTCGCGTCAGTGGCTACAAGGTGTTCTAGGCTCAGGTCCCCGCTTCGAGGTTCGCCATGTCTCGCGCGATGTTGATTCTCGCTCTCGCCGCTGCGACGGTCACTGGCGCCGCCGCTCAGCAGACATTTCGCACCGCGATCGATCTCGTCCACTTCGGCGTCGTCGTCACCGACAAGCAGGGGAGTCCGATCACCGGGCTGACCGCCGATGACTTTGAAATCAAGGAAGCGGGCAAGCCGCAGGCGATCAAGTTCTTCTCCGCCGGCGATCCGGCGGCGCGCCCTCCGCTGCACCTCGGATTTCTGCTGGACACGAGCGGCAGCATGGAAGAGGACCTCAAGGACGTCCGCACTTCCGCGATCAAGTTCCTGAACGCGATGGATCACGCTGAGGACATCACGCTCGTGGACTTTGACACGGAGGTCAGGAAAGGCACCTACTCCGGCAGCGAGTACGCGCGCCTGATCGAACGGATCCGCCAGCGCAAAGCGGATGGGATGACGGCGCTCTACGACGCGCTGGCCGTCTATCTGAGTGGAACCGCAGACCAGACGGGCCAGAAGGTGCTGATCATGTACACGGACGGCGGAGATACCCGGAGCACGTTGACAATCAGCGAAGTCAACGATTTGCTGCGTGCATCGGACGTCACGGTCTATGTCGTCGGCTACCTTGAACATCAAATGAGCTCCGGCCGCATGAACCAGCGAATGGAGCTGACGAGGTTTGCCGCAATGACTGGCGGCCTGGCGCTCTTTCCGACCAGCCTGAAAGAAGTTGACAAGATGTACGAGAAGATCGAGCGGGAGATCGCCGCTCGATACAGCCTCGGCTACACCTCGACCGACGATCGATCCGACGGATCGTGGCGGAACGTCGAAATCCACCTCAAACGAACGGACCTGAAAGGCGTCAAGTTGCGGACGCGGGACGGGTACTTCGCGCCGTTGAAGAAGTAGTTTTCGGCATCGAGCTCGGGCCGCAGGCGCTCCCCAGCAGCCAATCGCCAGCCGCCAGTCGCCGGCCTGTGGTACGCTTTTCAGATCACCATGGCGTCCAAGTACGATCAGTTCAAGCTGGTGACGGATTTCGAGTTGCGCGGCGATCAGGCACGCGCGATCGACGAGCTTGTCGAAGGGCTCAATCGCGGGGATTCTGCGCAGGTTCTTCTCGGTGTCACCGGGTCGGGAAAGACGTTTACGATGGCGCAGTGCGTTGCGCGAGTGAATCGACCGACGCTCGTGATGGCGCACAACAAAACCCTGGCTGCACAGCTGTATCAGGAATTCCGCCGGTTCTTTCCTGAGAACGCGGTCGAGTACTTCGTCAGCTATTACGACTATTACCAGCCGGAAGCCTACGTCCCCACGACCGACTCGTATATCGAGAAGGAAGCGATCATCAACGACGAGATCGATCGCATGCGCCTGTCGGCGACGCGGTCGTTGTTCGAGCGGCGCGACGTGATCATCGTCGCGAGCGTGTCGTGCATCTACGGCCTCGGGTCACCGGAAGCGTATTACGGCATGATGCTGCCGCTCGAGCGCGGGCAGCGGATCGATCGAGACCAGATCCTCCGGAAACTCGTCGAGATCCAGTACGAGCGCAACGACCACGAATTCACCCGCGGCGTGTTCCGCGTCCGCGGCGACATCGTCGAAGTGTTGCCGTCGTACGAGGACACGGCAGTCCGGATCGAACTATTCGGCGACGAAGTCGACGAGCTGATCTCGTTCGACCCGCTGACCGGCAAGACGCTCAAGCGCCACGACAAGGTTGCCATCTATCCGAAAACGCACTTCGTCACATCGCGCGACCGCACCAAGGCGGCGGTTGAGAGCATCAAAGCGGAGCTCAACTGGTATCGAGCGAAGCTCGAGTCGGAAGGCAAAGTGCTCGAAGCGCATCGGCTGCATCAGAGGACGATGTTCGATCTCGAGATGATCAAGGAGATCGGGTATTGCCATGGGATCGAGAACTATGCGCGTCATCTGACCGGGCGCCAGCCGGGCGAACCCCCGCCCACGCTGCTCGATTACCTGCCGCCTGATTCACTGATCGTCGTCGACGAAAGCCATCAGTCGGTTCCGCAGGTTCGCGGCATGTATCACGGCGATCGTTCGCGCAAGGAAGTCCTCGTCGCGTATGGGTTTCGGCTGCCATCGGCGCTCGACAATCGGCCATTGAACTTCGAGGAGTGGGAAGGGCGCGCGAACCAGTTGCTGTTCGTCTCTGCGACACCCGGCCCTTACGAGCTGCACCGATCGGGCGGCGCCGTTGTCGAGCAGATCATCCGTCCGACAGGGCTGGTCGATCCCGGCATCGAAGTACGTCCGGTGCGGGGCCAGGTTGACGATCTGCTCGCCGAAATCCGCGATCGTGTCGGCCGCCGCGAACGAGTGCTGGTGACGACGCTGACCAAGCGCATGGCCGAGGACCTGACGCAGTATTACCAGGAACTCGGAGTGAAAGTGCGATACCTGCACTCCGATATCGACACGCTCGAGCGGATTCAGATCCTCCGGGACCTGCGGCGCGGTGAGTTCGACGTCCTGGTTGGGATCAACCTGCTGCGTGAGGGACTCGACCTGCCGGAAGTGTCACTGGTCGCAATTCTCGACGCGGACAAGGAAGGCTTTCTGCGTTCCGGCGGTTCTCTCATCCAGACCGTCGGCCGTGCCGCTCGCAATGTGAACGGCAAGGCGATCATGTATGCGGACAAGATGACCGACTCGATGCAGCTGGCGATCAGTGAAACGGAACGGCGACGAAAGATCCAGGAGGAGTACAACCGCGAACACGGAATCACCCCGGCATCAATCGTGAAGAGCATCGACGATGTGATGACGAGCGTGTACGAACGGGACTACGTCACGGTGCCTGCTGATCAAGAAGGAGAGGTGTTCCGGACGCACGGCGAACTCGAAGCCCATGTGACGATGTTGCAAGGACAGATGAAAGCGGCTGCGGCGAACCTCGAGTTCGAGAAGGCTGCCGCACTGCGCGATCGGATCAAGCAGCTGCGGACTCGCGAACTGGGTTTGGCCGGGAGCCGCCGTTGATACCGCTGGTCGAGAGCTGGACGAAATCGGCGCTGCTTGAAGTGCAGGAATACGTGCTCCTGATTGCAAAAGTCACGAGAGCCATGTTCACCCGCCCTTTTTACTTCAGAGACATTGTCGAGCAATTTGAAGTCATCGGCGTCGGATCGCTGACGGTTGTGCTGCTGACCGGCATGTTCACCGGGATGGTGCTGGCCTTGCAGTCCGGGATCACGCTGGATCAGTTCGGCGCGCGGTCGATGGTCGGACGACTCGTCAGTGCCTCGATGGTCAAGGAGCTGGGTCCGGTGTTGACCGGTCTGATGGTCGCCGGTCGCGTCGGTTCGGGAATTGCCGCCGAACTCGGTTCGATGATGGTGACCGAGCAGATTGCCGCTTTGCGCGCGCTGGGCACCGATCCGCTGCGCAAGCTGGTGCTTCCGAGAGTGCTCGCCGGCTTCTTCATGGTGCCCCTGCTGACCATCGTGTCGGTCGGGATCGGCATGGTCGGGGCATGGATTGTGACGAGGACGCAACTCCAGGTCGCATCCAGCGTCTATTGGAACAGCGTCGTCGCGGGACTGTATGTGCAGGATGTCTGGATGGGGCTGATCAAGCCATTCTTCATCGGGTTTACGATCGCCAGCATCGGGTGTCACGTGGGCATGCGGACGCGGGGCGGCACGCAGGGAGTCGGCCGATCGACGACCAACGCGGTCGTGGCCGCATCGGTGGCCGTCATCGCAGTCGATTTCCTGGTGACGAAGCTTCTCATTGCGTTCATGTACTGATGGCGATTCAGCAAACCTCCCGTTCGCCGCTGCTCGACGACGCCATGGCCCACGGCGGACCGATTGTCGTCTTCGATCGCGTCTCGCTCGCGTTCGACGACAAGGAGATCCTGCGCGACGTCTCATTCACACTGCAAACCGGCCACACGAAGATCTTCCTGGGCGCGAGCGGCGCTGGCAAGTCGACGATCCTGCGATTGATTCTCGGCCTGCTGAAGCCGGATGGCGGCCGGATCTTCGTCAACGGCGAGCAGGTCGACAACATGACGGAAGACGACCTGATGAAAGTGCGCGCGGATCTCGGAATGGTGTTTCAGGAGGGCGCGCTGTTCGACTCACTGACGGTCCGGGAAAACGTCGGCTACAAGTTGTTCGAGGAGTCGACCATTCCGCTCGACGAGGTCAATCGCCGCGTCCAGGAGGTGCTCGGGTTCGTGCGGCTAGGCGAGTTCATCGATCGCATGCCGTCCGAGCTCTCCGGCGGACAGCGGCGACGCGTCGCGATTGCCCGGGCGATGACCGCGAAGCCGCGAATCCTGCTGTACGACGAACCGACGACCGGCCTCGATCCGATTACCTCGCTGAGCATCGACGAAGAAATCATCAAGCTGCGCGACATCGAGGGGGTCAGCTCGATTGTCGTCACCCATCAGTTGCGCGATGCGTTCTATGTCGCCGAGCATATGGCGATCCAGAATGGGCGCGAGGTCGTTTTCGAAAAATCACCCGCACGGAAGGCCGACGAAGCCGAGTTCATCATGCTGAAGGATGGCGGCATCGCGTTCGAAGGAAACGCGTCGGAGCTGCGGGAAATGGCGGCAAACGATCCGTACGTTGAAGCGTTTCTTGCGTGAGCGGAAGTCACATCCATGCCGAGAACACGATCGCTTGCCTGGGCCCAGTTGAAGATTGGAATCGTCGCCGTCGTCGCGATTGCACTGGCCATCATTTTCATCATCGCGGTCGGCGGACAGGGAGGATTCTCCTGGCAGCGATACGAGCTGAAAACGAAGTTCGCCAACGTGCAGGGGCTGAAGTCTGGAGCGATCGTGCGGGTCGCGGGGGTCGAGGTCGGAAAGGTCACCAACATTGAATTCGTCGGCGCCGAGGTCCAGGTCGCAGTCGAAGTGAACGAGGAACAGCAGAGCCGGATTACCGATCAGTCACGGGCCTCGATCGGATCGCTGAGCCTTCTCGGTGAACCGACGATCGAAATCAGCCCTGCCTCGGCCGGTACACCGCTCAAGGACGGCGATTTCATTCAGAGCGAGCGATCCGCCGGACAATTCAGTGCGGCGGCCGAGAACGCCACCCAGACGCTCGAACAGACGACCGCTTTGATCAAAGAGCTCCGGGCGGGGCGTGGCACCATGGGTAAGCTTTTTACCGACGATCAGTTGTATCGCGAAATGAACGAGCTGATTGCATCAGCCGAGGCGGTCACGACTGCGATCAATGGCGGCCGCGGAACACTTGGGAAGCTGGTCAACGATCCAGCGATGTACCAGCAGGCGAACGTGGCCGTCGCCAATCTTCAGGAGATCACTCGACGGATTAACGCCGGGGAGGGCAGCATCGGGCGACTGCTGCACGACGACCAGATGGCCAAGTCGCTGAGTTCAGCCAGCGCCAACGTCGATCAGGTGACCGGCAAACTGTCCCGCGGCGAGGGAACGGCGGGAAAGCTGCTGACGGACCAGCAACTTTACGATCGTTTCAATTCCGTGGCGGCGCGGATTGACAAGCTCGCCGCCGACTTGGAGCAGGGACGGGGGGCCGCCGGGCAATTTCTCCAGGACAAGCAGTTATATGAGAACATGAACGGCGCAGCGAACGAACTGAGGGGACTCATTGGCGACATCCGGAAGGATCCGAAAAAGTACCTCAATGTTCGTGTGAGCATTTTCTGATTCGGAGGCACTAATGGCGAGAGACGATGGGGGCGCGGCCGGAACGGTCATCGTGGCGTTCGTGCTCGGCGCGGTGACCGGCGCAGCGGTTGCCTTATTGATGGCTCCGGCGACTGGCGAAGAGACACGCCGGGCGCTCGCGGAAAAGGCTCGAGAAGGGCGTCAGCGAGCGAGCGAGGCGGCGCGGGAGGGTCGCGAATTCGTGAACCGGCAGCGGGAAAACATTTCGTCGGCCATCGACCGCGGACGCGAAGCCTACGAACAGGCCCGGAGCGCCGCGGGGCGGCCCGCCGGACCGACCGGAGACACTCTGTGAACGACGGATTGTCCGACCTTTTCCTCGGCGTGATTGCCGCGGCGACGCTGGTCATGGCGTTGGTGCAGGTCGGCGCGATCATCGCGGCCCTTCGGTTGACACGGCAGGCGCAGCAGGCCATCCAGTCCGTTCACCAGGAAGTGAAGCCGCTCCTGGCGCGGGCCCAGTCCATCGCGGAGGAGGCATCGAAGACCGTCGCCCTCGCGACGGCCCAGGCGCAGAAGGTGGATCGGTTGATTACGGATCTGTCGCAGCGGGTCGACGAGACATCGACCGTCCTGCAGGAGGCGATCATTACGCCGGCCCGCGAAGGACTGGCCATCGTCGCCGCCGTCAAGGCCGCCCTGACCGCCCTTCGCGGCATGCGTGAACTGGGCACCCGCAACGGCCGCCACGCCGAAGAGGAAGATCCGCTCTTCATCGGGTGAAAGTGTTCTTTACGCGGCGTTCAGGCCGTGCTACAAGGTGGGCACCACATCCTCCAAAGTGAGGTCCACCATGTCCTGTGTCGGTCGGCCTTCTATTGTTCCGGTCGCATTTGCATTATTGGTCGCCAGTGTGTCGGTGCCGGCTGCGGCGGCCGACTCAAAGTCCACGGCAATCGCCAAAGAGCTCGTGCAGGCGCTCGACGCGGCGAAACTCGGTGCGATTGCGACGGCGGATCCGTCCAATCCTGGCGTCTTCATCGCCGCCCTGTACATTCCAGAGACGCAACTCCTGGTCGTCTCCGCGAAGTACTCGGCACCGCCGCTGCTCGTCGATCGGATCAACGCCAAGGATTATCAGGCGGTGTACGTCGACCTTCAGTCCGCATCCGTCCGCGGCAGCAAGATCTTCGTGATGGATCAGGGCGCGGATGGTCTCCTGCCGAAGCTGTCAGGCGATTCGTCGGCGCCCGACAGTTTCGACGAAGGCGAGAAATCAGTTGCGTTCGATGGCGACTGGAAGAAAGCGAAAATCTCCGAGGCGGACTACACCAAGGCATTTGTGGACGCCGACGATCGGTACGCAAAGCTGTTGTCGATGCTGCTGGCCCAGGCAAAGAAGTCGAAGGCAGGATCGTAGAAACTGCGATAGACTACAAACTTCCTTCAGTTGGGCGCTTGGCTCAGCGGTAGAGCATCGCCTTCACACGGCGGGGGTCAGTGGTTCGAATCCACTAGCGCCCATTATCCTGCAAGTGATCTCTCGAACGGCCCCTGTCGGGGCCGTTCGCTTTTTTAGACATGCTGAGCGCGCTCGCCGTTTCTGGGTATCGATCTCTTCGCGATCTGGTGATCCCGCTCGATCGACTGAACCTGGTGACCGGACCAAATGGCAGCGGCAAGTCCAACCTCTATCGCGCGCTGCGCCTGCTCGCTGAGATCGCGCAGGGGCGCATCATTCCGTCGCTGGCGCGGGAAGGCGGCCTGCAGTCGACGCTGTGGGCCGGCCCTGAATCGTTCTCCCGGTCGGTCCTGCGCGGCGATCATCCGGTCGAAGGCACGCCGCGGACCAAGCCGGTCAGCCTGCGATTAGGATTCGCCGGCGAGGATTTCAGCTACGCGATCGATCTCGGGCTTCCACCGCCGCCGGTCAATGCATTCAGCCACGATCCGGAAATCAAGCGCGAATGTGTGTGGTCGGGACAGAAACTGCGGCCGTCGGCGATCCTCGTCGACCGACGTGGCCCCGTCGTGAAGACGCCAGAAACGAAAGGCGAGTGGACAATCATCACGCACCAGCTCGCGACCTTCGACAGCATGATGACCCACTGCGCCGATCCACGACACACGCCGGAGCTGCTGATGCTCCGTGAAGAGATGCGCTCGTGGCGGTTCTACGATCATTTCCGGACCGACGCTGCGGCGCCTGCCCGTGTGCCGCAGATTGGCACCCATACACCCGTGTTGAGTCATGACGGCTCCGACCTCGCTGCGGCGCTACAGACCATCCGTCAGATTGGTGATTCAGCGGCACTCGATCGCGCCATCGATGATGCATTTCCTGGAGCCGGGGTCAGCGTGACCTACGAAAGCGGATGGTTCGACGTTCAGATGAAGCAGCATGGCTTATTGCGATCGTTGAGAGCCGCAGAGTTATCCGACGGGACGCTTCGTTACCTCCTGTGGATCGCCGCGCTTCTGACTCCTCGGCCTCCCGGTTTGCTGGTGCTGAATGAACCGGAAACGAGTCTGCACCCGGACCTGCTGCCAGCACTTGGTCGTCTGATCGCCGCCACCGCGGAGCGCTCGCAAGTCGTCGTGGTGTCTCATGCGCCGGCGTTGATTGATGGACTGCAAGTGCTGCCCGAATGCCATTCGATCATGCTGGAGAAACGCTTCAGCGAGACGATCGTTGCAGGGGAGGACGCCCCGACCGTTTCCTGGCAATGGCCTGCGCGATAATCTTTCTTGAAGGAGGCTGGATTTATGAGGTTCGTCGTCACGCGGCAGACGTTTGGGCGGTGGTGCGGCGCGCTCGGTGGGACGGCAATCGCTCTTGCCGTCGGCGCTGTGCTCGATGCGCAGCAGGTACAGACCCCGGCACAGAATCCGCCAGCGCAAACGGCACCCGCGCAGCAACCCGCCGGCCGCCGCGGCAATCAGCCCGATACCGGCGCAGTGCGCGACGCGAATAACGCCGTCATCGGATTCACCAAACTCGCGGAAATTCCAGGCACGCCGTGGCGCATTCATGATGCCGCGCGTCCGCATCCGCGGGTGATTACTCCTGGAGGCGCACCCGGCGCGGCGCCATCGGACGCACTCGTGTTATTCGACGGCAAAGACCTGTCGAAGTGGGCCCACTCGAAACAGGGTCAACTGTCGGACGCATCGTGGCCAGTCAAGGACGGCTACTTCGAGACCGGGGCTGGATCCGGATCGATTGTGACCCGCGAGAAGTTTGGTGACGTCCAGCTGCATGTCGAATTCGCGACGCCCGCTTCTGCGCGCGGATTCAGCCAGGACCGCGGCAACAGCGGCGTCATTTTCATGGGCCGCTACGAAGTTCAGGTCCTGGATTCATATGAAAACGTCACCTACGCTGACGGCCAGGCCGCCTCGATATATGGCGAATATCCGCCCCTGGTGAACGCTGCCCGGAAGCCAGGTGAGTGGCAGACCTACGACATCGTGTTTGAAGCACCGAAGTTCAACGGGACAACCCTGGTTGCGCCGGCGTACGTCACTGTGTTCTGGAACGGCGTCCTAGTGCAGCATCGACGGCCGGTGATGGGCTCGACGTCAGCGACCAGCACCCAACACGCGTATACGCCTCACGATCCAGAGCTGCCGCTGACATTGCAGGATCACTCGCACCCGGTGCGGTATCGGAACGTCTGGATTCGCAAATTGGCGGGGTACGATTTGCCTGAGATTAAGCAGCCCTAAGAGACAAACCGCTTCAAAGGTATCGGTTCACATCCCCACGCCAGGCCAATTGCGTCGGCTGCCGACTGCAGCGTCGTCGCGATTTCATAGCCATCGTCGGCGAGAGCGCGCAGGAAAACTTGCTCGCGTGACGAGGACCGATCGAAGGCCAATAGCGCGCCTGATGATGGTGGGGTGATTGGCGCGTCGTCGGGCACGCCATGCCAGAAGCCCGACGCGACGTAGTGGTGATTCTCGAGACAGCCAGTCGCGGCGGCATTCGTCAGTGCCGGCTCTATCTCCAGCGCATCGGCAAAGACCGGACGATCGTCGATCGAAACGATAGTCCGGCTCGAGAGATGGCGAAATCGGAGGTATTCGCCTCTCGAGGTGCGTCCCATCGCCCATGTCTCGAGGATGCCGAGGCGTGAATCGCGATCTGCCCTGGCGGTGACACTCTGCTTCAGGCAGCTACCCGCAAATGGAATCGTGAGTCCGGGGTAGTACTCGAGCTGGGCGCCGGTCCCGACGACGAGATTCACGCGCTGAGTCGCAGATGCACCATCGGACATGCCGAGGATCCGTGAAGCCGTTTGCATGATGACGACGGCGCGTGCGCCGGGTTCGACGGTGACGTCGAGCGTGCAGCAATCGCCGCCGCACAATCCTGGTCCCAGTGTCAAAACTTGAACGAGCGCGCGCCCGTCATTGAGGGCGAACGGCCTCACAATTTTGAGTGGTGCGGCAACGTGCGAGCGCGCGAGTGACGTGCCGCGGCCATTCGATTTGAACACGAGCTCGATCCGTCCGTTCAGGCGAGCGGCCGGTGGCCGCTCAGCGGTAATCACGCGGCCTCGAACAGAACCTGCCGGCGAATCCACTCGATGACGTCGTTCAGACCTTCGCCGCGTTTCAGATTCGTGAAGATCACCGGCTTGCCCGCGCGAACCGCGGCAGCATCGCGGGCCATAGCGTTCAGGTCCGCGCCCACGTTTGGTGCGAGATCGATCTTGTTGATGACGAGGAGATCGCTCCGGGTCACACCCGGGCCTCCCTTGCGCGGCACTTTATCGCCTCCGGCTACGTCGATGACGTAGATGCTGACGTCGACAAGCTCCGGACTGAACGACGCCGCCAGGTTGTCGCCGCCGGATTCGAGAAACACAATCTCGACCTCGGGAAACTTCGCGCGCATCTCGTCCAGTGCTTCGTGATTGATCGAGGTGTCTTCGCGGATGGCGGTATGCGGACAGCCACCAGTCTGCACGCCGCGAATTCGCTCGATCGGCAGCGCACCTGAGCGCATCAGGAACTCGGCGTCCTCGTGCGTGTAGATGTCGTTGGTGACGACGGCAAGGCTGTACTTGTCGCGCAGTTGTTTGCACAGGCTATCGAGTAACGCAGTTTTGCCGGATCCGACAGGTCCACCGACACCGATCGTTACGCTCATATGTGTCTCGCTAAGCGACTCATTCACGGTCACGCTGACACGGGCCGACGGCTTTACGCGAAGAAACGAAGAAACGAAGAACGCGAAGAAAGAATCTCCGGACAAGCAACCCGGCTGGCGCTAATGCGCCAGCCGGGCACGTCGCAGCGGCGTCCGCCCGCCACGCGCTTCGCGCGCCAGCGAGTGTGAGAATCACAGATACAAACAGCTCGGGATCATGTGCTGCTTGTATCTGTGGTTCTCACACTCGCTGGACGCCGGCCGCAGGCTACGGTAGGCGGGCGGCGGCGGACGCGTACTGCAGCTTCGTATCTTCGTACCTTCGTATCTTCGACGTGTACCGTGGGTACGGTTCAGCGTGACAGTGAAAGCTCGTCACGACTGAAATAACCGCGTCGTCAAACTCGCCTGTTGGTAACAGCGAATATCCAACGCTGGCGTACATGTGAACAAATCATCCTCGGTTGCCTCGACTGCTCGCGTTACGGCCGCCGCAAGGGCAGGCTGAAATTCCACGATCAACTCTTGCCCTTGCGCTGGACTTACTGCCATACAGCGTGTCGCAGTTGCCACCGATGCCGCGATCAGGCTGTGCGCGTAAGCGACGAGCAGCTCACGCAAGGGCAAAGCCAGTGCCCGCCCGGCCGCGCCAAGCACAATGGCATGATGCGGCGGGTCGATCGCAACCAGCGATCTGAGTTCGGGATACAGCCTCGCCAACAATCCCAGCGTCCGTCGTCCCAGGCGCACGCTTGTTTCGTGAATCGACGGAATCGTTTTGTGCGCGCTGACGAGCAATGCGAGGCGCGACAGTCGCGGGCCCGCATCAGACTGGCCCGCTGCTGTCCACGCGAGCGACGCCGCTGCCAGTTCGGCGCGTCCCCATCCGTGACGAATCTGGACCGCGAGCAACTCTCGAAGTTGTGGCAAACCGGCTCCAGCCTGGCCGTACGTTTCCAGTCCTCCTGAATGGGCAAACGCACCAACCGGAAACTGCGAGTCGAACAGCTGAAACAGCCGAAGGAGGCGCACGTCTCGAGACATCAGTGCGAGTGCTCTCCAGGGGCACGTCCGTGGAACGGACGGAGGGCTCGCTCGAAACTCACTCCCGCGCGCCCGAGTCTGTCGGCCAGCACATCGTCTGCGAGCGCCACAATCTCGTTTCCGCTCGCATGAAGATCGCGATGCATGTTGCCGACGAGATGACCAATGCGTGCCGCTTCAGCGAGGTCGCGCGGATGGACGACGAGCACATCCTCGTCCGCAGCGCTGACGATATAGGCAGCTTCGGCGTCGTGGTGAAGAAGTTGTCCGGGATGAAGAACCGTGCCGGTAGGCAATTCGAGCGCGAACACCACACCATCCGGCGCTTCGACGAGACGTCGCACTCGACGTCGATCGACCGCGCTCATCGGCAGCTCGACGATCGGCAAGCCGGCCGGCGGCTCACCATGGGGATGGAGGACGCGCACTGGAATTGGCGACGATGAAGACGGCATGGTCAAGAGTCAGAAAAGAAAGTATCGCTGCGCGAGCGGCAAGGAGGTCGCCGGTCGTGGCTCAATCCGCTCGCCGTCGATCGAGACGGTATAGCGTTCCGGATCGATCTCAATCGAGGGCATCGAGTCGTTCAGGATCATGTCCCGTTTGCCGATCCGGCGTGTGTTGCGCACCGGTAAAACAGTTCGCCGCAATGACGGCGGCAGCCGTTTGCGATCGAGCGCGGCGCGGGACACGAATGTCGCGGCCACCGAATTGCGCGCCAGACCGAAGGCGCCAAACATGGGACGGTATCTGACCGGTTCGGGTGTAGGAATAGACGCGTTCGGATCGCCCATGAGTGCGGCGACAATGAAACCGCCGACGAGAATCAGATCGGGTTTCACACCAAAGAACGCCGGCGACCACAAGGTGAGATCGGCGCGTTTGCCGACCTCGATCGAGCCGACATGATCCGAAATCCCGTGCGCGACTGCCGGATTGATCGTGTACTTCGCGACATAACGGCGCGCCCGCAGGTTGTCGTGCTGACTCGACGAGTCTCCCGGAAGAGAGCCGCGAGTGCCCTTCATCACATGCGCGGTCTGCCAGGTCCGGGTGATCACTTCGCCGACCCGCCCCATCGCCTGAGAATCCGACGACATCATGCTGATCGCGCCGAGATCGTGGAGCACGTCTTCAGCCGCCATCGTCTCAGGGCGGATGCGCGATTCAGCGAAGGCGACATCTTCGGGCACCTGCGAATTGAGGTGGTGGCACACCATCAGCATGTCGAGATGCTCATCGAGGGTATTCGCCGTATACGGCATCGTCGGGTTCGTGCTCGACGGAAGCACGTTCGGGTGCGCGCACACCTTGAGGATGTCCGGTGCGTGGCCGCCACCCGCTCCCTCGCTGTGGTAGGTATGAATCGTACGCCCTTTGAACGCCGCTATCGTGTCCTCGACGAATCCTGACTCGTTCAGCGTGTCGGTATGAATCGCGATCTGCACGTCGTGCTCGTCAGCGACTGAGAGGGCCGTGTCGATGGCGGCCGGCGTGGTTCCCCAATCCTCGTGGAGCTTCAAGCCGATCGCGCCGGCTTCAATCTGCTCGACGAGTGCTTCGGGCCGAGTGGCGTTCCCCTTGCCGAGAAATCCGAAGTTGAGCGGGAGGCCTTCGGCGGCCTCGAGCATGCGATGGATATTCCACTCTCCGGGAGTACACGTCGTCGCCCGTGTGCCATCTGCAGGTCCGGTTCCGCCGCCGATCATCGTGGTGACGCCGCTGTAAAGAGCCTCCCAGGCCTGCTGCGGGCTGATGAAGTGGATGTGTGTATCAATGCCGCCTGCGGTCAGGATGCGATGCTCGCCGGCGATGATCTCGGTCGATGGGCCGACTTCAAGCCCCGGCGTCACATCGTCCTGGATGTCGGGATTGCCCGCTTTTCCGATCGCGGCAATGCGCCCGTCACGAATCCCGACGTCGGCCTTGACGATACCCCAGTGGTCGAGCAAAACGGCGTTGGTGATGACGAGATCGGGAGCGCCCGATGAACGGCTGGCTTGCGACTGACCCTGTCCGTCACGGATGACTTTGCCACCCCCGAAGACCACCTCCTCGCCGTAACGCGCAAAGTCCTTCTCGATCTCGATCAACAGGTCCGTGTCGCCGAGCCGGACCCGATCGCCGACCGTCGGTCCGTACAAGTCGGCATAGGTGCGCCGAGCGATCTTCACTTTCGGTCCCTCGTGAATCCGAGTTCGGATGCGCGTTTGAAAACGCCTTCCGGATCCTTGTCCAACGAACCGTTGACGAGCGCGTTCATGCCGAATGCGATCCGCCGTCCACCGAGTGGTACGAGGTCGATCTCTCGTCCTTCGCCGGGCTCAAAGCGAAGCGCCGTTCCCGCCGGGATGTCGAGCCTGCATCCGTAGGCCTTTTGGCGATCGAATCGCAGGTGCCTGTTCACCTCGAAGAAGTGGGTGTGTGAGCCCACCTGGATCGGACGATCGCCGTGATTGTCGACGCGCAGACGCACGCGCGTCGAGGCGGCGTTGAGCTCGATCGGCTCGTCGCGAAGGATGTATTCGCCGGGAATCATGGTCAGCGGATGGGATCGTGAACGGTCACGAGCTTCGTGCCGTCGGGAAACGTGCCCTCGACCTGCACCTCGTGAATCATCTCCGGAATTCCTTCCATGACGTCGTCGCGCGTCAGGATCTGGGCGCCGAGTGTCATCAACTCGGCGACCGTCCTGCCGTCGCGGATGCCTTCGAGAACTTCTGCGGTGATGAGCGCAACCGCCTCGGGATGATTCAGTTTCAGACCGCGCGCCTTCCGACGTCTCGCGACGTCGGCGGCGGTAAAGATCAGCAGCTTGTCGATTTCACGTTCGGTGAGGCGCATGGCGATCGGTCAGTCGGCTGCGACCGCCTCAGCGTCCCGACCGTGGACGCGCCGATGTCCGCCGGGAGGAGCAAGCCGCAGGCGGGGAAGGATTCGCGTCAGTGTGTCCATCATTTCGCGAACCATTCGTGGCACGCGATCGGCTTTGAGGTGGACCCACCCGGTCTCGCGCACGAGCGTCTGGCCTTCGATTCGCGCGAACGAGAGCGTGCCGCCACGGATTTCCCGCGCCACTGACTGGTAGGGCACGATGCTCACACCCAATCCCGACGCGACCATCGACTTGATAATCTCGACGTTCTCAGTCTCGGCAACCACGCGCGGCTTGATGTCGGCACGAACGAAGAACTCGTCAAGCACCCGCCGTGTATTCGACCCTTGCTCGAACAGGATGAACGGTTGGCCCACGAGTGTGGAGGTCGGCACGGCCCGGCCGTTTACCAGGCGATTGGCCGGCGGCGCGACGAGCAGCAATTCCTCGTGGATCACCGGGACTGTCGCGAGGGCGGAGTCGTCGGTCGGCAGCGTCAACAGACCAAGGTCAGCCGCCCCCGATCGAAGTTTGCGGAGAAGTCGCGGCGTTCCTCCGGTGATGACTTTGATGTCGACGTCGGGATGACGCCGGCGGAACTCTTTCAGCAGGGGAGGGAAGACATAGAGGCACACCGTCATGCCGCCGACCAGCCGCAGCGTGCCCGAGAGCTTCTTCTTGGTGTCGAGGATGCTCTCGGACGTGTCGCGGATGTCGGCAAAGACGCGGTGGCTCAACTGAAGCAGCACCTCGCCCGTCGGCGTGATCTGGATGCGCCGCCCGAACCGGATGAAGAGCGGTTCCTTGAATTCCTCCTCGAGCAGCAGGATCTGACGGCTGATCGCCGACTGCGAAACGTTCAGGCGCGCCCCGGCGGCGGTAAATGAGCCGCTCTCCGCAATCGCGCGAAGAATCTCCAGCTGCCTCAGATCCATCGTCGGGGGATCTTCCTGCCTACACCCCTGCCGGTTGCCGGTGCTTGACCGGCTTCAAGAACGGCATCAGGTCGCGCAGCCGAGCGCCGACTTCCTCGAGCTTCTGATTCTGCTCGCGTTCACGCTGTGCGTTGAACCAGGGACGACCCTTGCGGTCCTCTTCGATCCAGTTCTTCGCGTAGGTTCCGTCCTGGATCTCCGCCAGCATCTTGCGCATTTCCTTGCGCGTCTCGTCGGTGATAATCCGCGGACCGCCGGTGTAGTCGCCGTGCTCGGCGGTGTCGCTGACCGAATACCGCATGTAGTTCAGACCACCCTGATACATGAGATCGACAATCAGCTTCAATTCGTGCATGCACTCGAAGTAGGCGATCTCCGGCTGATACCCCGCTTCGACCAGTGTGTCGAATGCCGCTTTGACGAGGGCGCTCACACCGCCGCAGAGAACCGCCTGCTCTCCGAACAGGTCTGTTTCGGTTTCTTCTGCGAAGGTCGTCTCGATGATTCCGGCGCGGGCCACGCCAATCGCCTTTCCATACGACAGCGCGACGTCCTTGGCCTTGCCGCTTGGGTCCTGGTGCACGGCCAGGAGGGCAGGCGTCCCGGCGCCTTCCTGATACAACTCGCGCACGCGATGGCCCGGCGATTTCGGTGCAATCATCGAGACGTCGATGTCCTTCGGCAAGTCCAGCGTCCCGAATCGCACGTTGAATCCATGCGCGAACATCAGCGTCTTGCCTGCCGACAGGTTGGGACGGATGGCCTCTTTGTAGAGCGCCGCCTGAACCGTGTCAGGCACCAGCACCATGATGACGTCGGCCCACGCGCACGCGGCCGCCGGCTCGTTGACGGTAAGACCGTCCGCCTGTGCTTTCGCACGCGATTTGCTCGCTGCGTGAAGCCCGACGCGGACGTCTACACCACTGTCGCGCAGGTTCAACGCATGCGCGTGCCCCTGCGAACCGTAGCCGAGGATGGCCACCTTGCGTCCGCGAATGAGCGCGAGGTCGGCGTCGGCGTCGTAATAAATCTTGGGCACTGGGAAGCCTCCGGGAAATCAGGAATTGTGGCAGTTTCAGGTTCTAGATTCTAGCGTCTCGGTTTCGTCTACATCCTTCACTATCGCACTGCATCCATGTCGTAGAGATCAACAGGAGAAAGCAGAAGGGAGGATCTTGGGCAAAGTTAACGGTTCCTCCCTTCTCCTGTGATCTCTTGAGAGGTGATCGCAGTGTGACAGTGAACGGCATTGTCAGAAGCATTGCGCGTCAACGTCGTCGCGATTCAACGACTGTTAGACCGAATACGAGACACCCGTTTCAGTCTCAGGAGTCGTTGCCGCAGGCCCGCGTCCAGCTGTTGGCGATCCATTGCCAACACCGCGCGACATCGCGACTCGGCCGGTGCGAACCATCTCGAGTACACCATAGGGTCGCAGAACCTCGAGCAGGCCGTCGATCTTGGCCTCCGATCCTGCCATCTCGATCACGATTGACTGCGGCGCGACGTCGACGACGCGAGCGCCGAAGACTTCCGCGAGCTGCATGAGCGGTGGACGATGTTCACGATCCGCGCTCACCTTGATCAATGCGAGATCGCGGACGACGGCAGGCCGGTCGGTGATGTCCTCGACACGGAGCACGTTAATCAACTTGTAAAGGTGCGCCGCAATGCGCTGCGCTTCGCCGGCATCCGTCTGGACGACGATCGTCATGCGCGAAACGCCAGGCGTCTCGCTGTGTCCGACCGCAAGCGAAATGATGTTGAAGTTACGTCGGCGAAAGAGCGACGCGACGCGGTTCAGCACGCCCGGCAGGTCCTCGACGTAAACGGTGAAAATATGCATTTTCATTGCGTCCCTCGTTACACGTCCGCGCCGGTTTCGACAATCGGGTTCGGTCGCCGGATCATCGCATGCAGATCGGCGCCGGCCGGCACCATCGGATAGACGGTATCTTCCTGTTCGACTCGAAAGTCGACGACCACAGGACCGGCGTGATTGCGTGCCTCTTCAACCGCGGGGTTGACTTCGCCGCGTTTGGTGACGCCGATGCCGCGAATACCAAACGCTTCGGCGAGCTTGACGAAGTCGGGCCCGGAGAGCGGAGTAGCGGCGTAGCGCCGCTCGTAGAAGAACTCCTGCCACTGGCGGACCATGCCGAGATAACCGTTGTTGATGATGCCGACTTTCACGGCAATGCCTTCCTGGACAGCGGTCGCCAGCTCACACATCGTCATCTGGAATCCACCGTCGCCGACGATGGCCCAGACCTCGGCATCCGGGCGCGCGCGCTTGGCACCGATCGCTGCCGGAACGGCGAATCCCATCGTCCCGAGTCCACCGGATGTGATTAGCGATCGCGGGGCTTCATGGTGGTAGTACTGCGCTTCCCACATCTGGTGCTGACCCACGTCGGTGACGACGATCGTCTCCGTGCTCCGCGTCGCCCGCCAGAGGTCGTTAATCACATGTGCCGCGTAGAGATGCCCATCGTCGGGGAGCGACTGGATGTCGCGCACCGCGGAGTCCCCCTTGAGACTGTTGATGTGTGCGATCCACTTCTCGCGATTTCCCTGCGCGATCGAGGGCAGCCACCGTTTCAGGACCGCTCGTAGGTCACCGATCAGTGCTGCGTCCACCGCCACGTTCTTGTTGATTTCCGACGGATCGATCTCGATGTGAATCTTCTTCGCGTGTGGTGCGTAGGTCTTGAGGTTACCGGTGACCCGGTCGTCGAAGCGCATACCCGCAGCGATCAAGAGATCGGCCTCCTGGATTGCGTGATTGACCCACGCTTCGCCGTGCATGCCCATCATGCCGATGTTGAGCTGATGCGAGGCTGGCATGCCGCCGATTCCGAGCAGCGTCATGGCAACAGGAATCTGCGCGCGTTCAGCGAGCGTCCGCAGTTCGTCCATGGCGCCGGAGATCATCACGCCATGTCCTGCGAGAATGACCGGCCGCTCGGCTGCGTTGAGGATCGCTGCGGCGTGCGCGAATGATGTGTCGGGAGATTCAGGAGCGGACCGCCATCCTGGCACCGACGGCGCGGCGGCGTCCCAGTCGAACTCGCACGACGACTGCTGTGCATCCTTGGTGATGTCGATGAGGACCGGGCCAGGCCTGCCGGACTTCGCGATGACGAACGCTTGGCGCACAGCCTTCGCGATATCGTCGGCGCGCGTCACCAGATAGTTGTGCTTCGTCACGGGAAGCGTGATGCCGGTGATGTCGATTTCCTGGAACGCGTCGCTGCCAATCAAGCGGCTGCCGACTTGTCCGGTGATGCAGACGATGGGCGAGGAGTCGAGCATCGCGGTGGCAATACCGGTGACCATGTTGGTCGCGCCGGGGCCCGACGTCGCAATCGCGACGCCGACGCCGCCACTCGCGCGCGCGTAGCCGTCGGCCATGTGCGTCGCCCCTTGCTCGTGCCGAACGAGCACATGGCGGATTGGATAGTCCAGCATCGCGTCGTACGCCGGCAGGATCGCGCCGCCGGGATATCCGAAGATATCCGTCACGCCTTCGCGTACCAGGCATTCCCAGAGAATCTGTGCGCCAGTTAGTTTCATATGCTTCTCAGGTTATTGCGCATTCGTCACGGCCCCTTCGGCCGCTGACGAAACCAGTCGCGCGTATTTCGCCATCACACCCGTCGTGAAGCGCGGTGGCTGCGGTCGGTATTGACGTAGCCGCTCGGCCATTTCGCTATCTGAAATATCGACGTGAATCGTCCTGGCCGGCAGATCGAGCGTGATGATGTCGCCTTCGCCAACGGCCGCGATTGGCCCGCCCGCGGCAGCCTCAGGGGCAACATGGCCGGCCATCAGTCCATGCGTGGCCCCGGAGAACCGGCCGTCGGTCACGAGCGCGACTGACTCGCCGAGGCCGGCACCGACGATGGCGCCGGTGACACCCAGCATTTCGCGCATGCCGGGTCCGCCTTTCGGACCTTCGTGCCGAATGACGACCACGTCCCCGGCTGTGATGCGGCCAGCCTGCACCGCTGCGAAGGCGGCCTCTTCGCCTTCGAAGACACGCGCGGGCCCGCGGTGGACCCCGAAGTCGTGTCCCGCCACCTTGACCACGCAGCCATCGGGCGCGAGGTTGCCGCGGAGAATGACGAGACCGCCGGTCGGTTTCAGCGGCGACGACACGGGGCGCACGACTTCTTGTCCCGGTGTTTCCTTGGCCTGCGCCGCCTCGTCGCCGATCGTCTTCCCGGTCACGGTCATCGCGCTGGCGTGCAGCGCTCCCGCCGCCTGGAGGCGCTGCGCCACGAGACGCGTACCGCCGGCGCGGTGAAGATCGACGGCGACGAACCGTCCTCCCGGTTTCAGGTCCGCCAGCAACGGCACCCGCGCGCTGATCCGATCGAAATCCTCGAGTGCCAGCTTGACGCCGGCTTCGCGCGCGATCGCCAGCAGGTGAAGAACCGCATTGGTCGATCCGCCGGTCGCCGCGACTGCGGCGATCGCGTTCTCGAGTGATTCACGCGTCACGATCTGTGACGGGCGGACGCCGCGTTTCAAGACGTCCATCACCAGGGTGCCCGCACGTTCTGCGACGGAATTTTTCGTCGCATCGACGGCCGGCACGTCGCCGCTTCCCATCGGTGCGAGTCCGAGGAACTCACACGCGGTCGCCATCGTGTTTGCGGTGAACTGACCCCCGCACGCCCCTGCGCCAGGGCATGCGTGCGTCTCGATGTCGCGAAGATCGGCATCGGTCATCCGTCCGGCGGCGTGGGCACCAACGGCCTCGAACACGTCCTGGATCGTCACGTCGTGACCGGCGAACCGACCCGGCGCAATCGACCCACCGTACAGAATCAACCCGGGGATATTGAGTCGCGCGAGCGCCATCGCTCCGCCGGGGATGGTCTTGTCGCAGCCGACGAGGATGACGATGGCGTCGAAGAGATTGCCGCGAGCCACGAGTTCGATTGAGTCGGCGATCACTTCACGGCTCACCAGCGACGTCCGCATCCCGGCCGAGCCCATCGTGATCCCGTCGGAAATCGAGACCGTGTTGAATTCCATCGGGGTCCCGCCGGCGGCGCGGATGCCGCTCTTCACCGACGCGGCGAGATCTCGGAGGTGATAGTTACACGGGCCGATCTCGATCCAGGTGTTCGCGACACCGATCAGAGGCCGATTCAAGTCCGACGCACTGAATCCGGATGCATGCAGCATCGCCCGGGCGGGCGCGCGACTCGGACCATCAGTGATTCCGCCGCTCTGCCACTTCAACGGTCGGGCGCCATCGTCAGCCACGGCGCCCTCCTTCCTGTGCGCGGACGTCTTCCGGTGTCGGCTCCGGTTCGCGCCACCGCGGATAGGACCCCAGGGTGCGAAGTGATGGAGCAAATTCCGCGAGGTGCACCATGGCGCGCGCACACTGCAGATCCTCGCGCGCGGCGGCGACGTCGAGATAGAACAGGTACTCCCACGGACGGCCAGGCACGGGACGCGACTCGAGCTTGGAGAGATCGATGTCGCGCAGCGCAAAGACGCTCAATGCTTTGAACAACGCCCCCGGAGCGCTCTTCAATGTGAAGACCAGGCTGGTCTTGTCCGGCGTACCGAGCGGCACCCGCTGGCGAGAGATGGCGAGAAAGCGTGTGATGTTGTCGTCGTAGTCCTGAATGCCGGCGCGCAACGATTCCAGCCCGAAAAGGCCGCCCGCACGTTCGGACGCGATCGCGGCGGTGTCGCGACGCTGCTCGTCGCGCACCATCTTCGCGCTGCCCGCCGTGTCGTAGGTGGCAATCGCTTCGACGTGTTCGAGACCCCGCAGGAATCCGGCGCATTGCGCCAGCGCCTGAGGGTGCGACAGCACGCGGCGAACTTCCTCGAGACGCACACCGGGAAGTGCCAGGAGATTGTGCACGACAGGCACCTGGACTTCGCCGACGATCGAGAGATCGCGCTGCACCAGCAGGTCGTAATTGCGGTGAATCGATCCGCCGATCGAGTTTTCGATCGGCACCACGCCGAGATTGACGGCCCCGTTGGACACGGCGTCAAAGACTTCGTCGAATGTCGGGTAGGGACGCGGCTCCGCATCCGGCAGCAGCCGCAGCACAGCCGCTTCACTGAAGGCGCCCGGTTCTCCTTGATACGCGACTCGCACGCTGATCTTTCCCCTCGCTATGACGAACCCGCTGGTTCCGTGTTAGTCCGTGTTCTTCCGTGGCCTAGACCGTGGTAGTCCGTGTTCTTCCGTGGCCCAACCGTGTTAATCCGTGTTCTTCCGTGGCCTAAAACAAAGGGCCGTCGCCTCTGGTTCGAGTGACGGCCCCGGGTGTCTTGTTCTTGAGTTTGTGGCGCCGTTCACTCGCCTGGATCGGTCTCCGGCCGGCCGATAATCCGGCCGACGACACCGACGACGGCAAATACGCGAAAGCGCATGGGTTTATCCTGACGGGTGGCGCCGATAAAGTCAAATTTATAATGTTTTCAACATCATAAGTAATGCTAATTAAATAGTAGCCCCCCCGTCGAGCTGCCGGACTCACGGTTGCGTCGAAGAAAACGAAGAGCGATCGAGGTAACCGTCGGGACGTCTCGGTCGGTGGCGTGAACGATGCTGACTTGACCTTGAGATTGCACCACTTCTATACTCGCCCTTTGGAACTCATGTTCGCGACCATCACCATGACGTGCTCGATGTGCATGCGAATTCGCATGACGCGAATGCTCCATGCCGGTGGTCGGTTGGCGAACGCAGTCTGAGTTCAGAGGAAATCGCGCACAACCAACCCGCCGGCTCGAGAGAGCCGGCGGGTTTTTTTTTGAGCAGGGTGACTTATGGCGCGCGTTGACAAACCGACCCGTGTGGCGATCGCCGGCTTCGGAACAGTGGGACGTTCCGTCGCCCGGCTGCTGCAGGAACTCGCGCATCCCGAGTTGCGCCTGACAGCGATCCTGAATCGCGGCATCGAGCGCAAGCGGGTGGACTGGATCGACGCCAGCGTTCGCTGGACCGAGTCGCTCGATGACGCGCTTGGAGACGACGTCGATGTGTTCGTCGAGTTAATCGGCGGCCGTTCACCAGCCGAGTGTTGGATCCGCAAAGCGTTGCAGGCTGGCAAGTCGGTGGTGACCGCAAACAAACAGGTGATCGCGCATCGCGGCCCCGAGCTGCTCGCCGAGGCATCGCGACTGGGTCGGCATCTGAGATTCGAAGCAGCGGTTGCCGGCGGGGTGCCAGTGGTACGCGCCATTGAGCATGGGCTCGCGGGAGACAGCCTGACACGAGTCACCGGCATCCTGAACGGCACCTGCAACTACATCCTCAGCCGCATGGAACGCGATCGCCTGCCGTTCCGTGAGGCGTTGGCTGAAGCGCAGACGCTCGGACTGGCCGAGGCCGATCCGTCGCAGGATATCGATGGCAGCGACGCGCAAGCGAAGCTCGCGATCCTGACGCAGATTGCTCTGGCAGTCCACGTCGCGCCGGACGCGATCAAGACGCGCGGCATCGATGAAATTGACGCGGTGGATTTCGTGTATGCACGTCAGATGGGGTGTACCATTCGGCAGGTCGCCTGGGCGGAGCGGACACGCGACTCAGGCGTGGTTCGCGCCGGTGTCGGACCGGCCCTCGTGCCGCTGGAGTCGCCGCTCGCCCGCGTGCGCGGAAGCGAAAACATCGTGACGTTGCAGGGGCGATTCGGTGGAGAAACGACGTTTGGTGGCCGAGGCGCGGGAGGCGAACCAACTGCCGTCGCGGTCGTCTCGGACTTGCTGGCTATCGCCAAAGACGAGGTCCCACTGGCGGCCCGCGTGAGCGTGGCGCACGCGGAGGTATCGCCGGACTTCACGAGCGCATACTATGTACGGTTCACGGTTGCCGATCGGCCTGGCATCATCGCGTCGCTCGCATCGGCGTTCGCTCGTCATTCGATCAACATCGACGCCATCCTGCAGGAGCCGGGTTTTCCAATCGGACGCCGGCCGTTTGTCGTCAGCCTCGAGCCGTCGCCGGTTTCATCGATTGAGCGCGCGATGAACGATCTCTCAACCTTCGAGTTTCACGGGGAAGCGCCGGTCGCGCTTCCCGTATTGTCGGCTGTCTCCACAGGGGTGCTCGCGTGAGTTACCGGGCTGCTTTTCGTTGCATCGCCGGATGTCCTGGGTCGTACGCGCTCGACACGATCATCTATCGGTGTCCGACCTGCGGAGGCCTCCTCGAGGTCGCGCACGATCTCGACGCCCTCCGCGATCGAAGCGCGGCCGCGTGGATGCGCTTGTTCGACGAGCGGTACAAGCGAACGACGTGGCCATACGGGTCGAGCGTCTGGGGGAAGAAGGAGTGGGTCTGCCCGCAAATCGAGGACGACAACGTCGTCTCGATGGACGAGGGAGGCACGAACCTGTTTCTTGCCGAGGCCTTCGGACGAAGCATTGGAATCGATGAAGTCTGGGTGAAGTTGTGCGGCAACTCGCACACCGGATCCTTCAAAGATCTTGGGATGACCGTGCTCGTGTCGATGGTGCGGCAGATGATGGCGAAAGGCCGGCAGATCCGTGCCGTCGGGTGCGCCTCGACCGGCGACACGTCAGCCTCACTGGCCGCGTACGCGGCGGCGGCAGGCATTCCAGCAATCGTGGTACTGCCTCGCGGCAAAGTCACCGTCGCGCAACTCGTGCAACCGCTCGCCAATGGCGCGACTGTCCTGTCGATCGACACGGACTTCGACGGCTGCATGGCGATCATCAAGAAGCTCGCCGAAGAGGAAGGGCTTTACCTGGCGAACTCGATGAACAGCCTGCGGCTCGAAGGGCAGAAGACCGCCTCAATCGAGATCGCCCAGCAGTTCGATTGGCAGGTCCCCGATGTCGTGGTGGTCCCCAGCGGTAATCTCGGCAACATCGGGGCGTTTGCGGCCGGTTTCGAAATGATGCGCGATCTCGGTCTGGTCGCTCGCATCCCGCGGCTGATCGCTGCGCAGGCGGAGGCCGCAAACCCGTTGTATCTCGCGTCACGAAACGGCTGGCGGTTCGAGCCAGTCGTCGCCAAACCCACGATGGCGTCGGCAATACAGATTGGCAATCCGGTTTCGATCCAGAAAGCCATCGCGGCGCTCCAACGTTGTAACGGATTGGTGGAGCAGGCGAGCGAACAAGAACTCGCCGACGCGGTGGCCCGAGCGGACCGTACCGGCATGTTCGCATGCCCGCACACCGGGGTCGCCCTGGCGGCGCTGATCAAGCTGGCCAAGCGCGGCGAAATCAAGCGGGACGAGCGGGTGGTGGTCATTTCGACCGCCAGTGGCCTGAAATTCACCGATTTCAAGGCCGACTATCATGCCGGAAAGCTCGCTGGCATCGCCGCGACTCAGGCCAATCGCCCTATTGAATTACCGAACGACTACGATCAAATTCGCAGGCGGCTCGATTTGGCCATTCCGGCCTGAAAAGGCCATATGCTGGTGCGCAGCTTGACTTTACGGACGACTGAACGTTATAACTGACCGAATGTTCTCAGGGAACACCTGCGCCTGTAATTGTTGCTGCTGTATGCAGCTCGTAGGCCTTCCCTGCCTTCGGTCCACGCGTTGATGTCCTGAACAGCCGTCCAACGCAACGAGATGTAACCGAAGCCCGGGAGGCCAAAACCTCCCGGGCTTTTTTGCTTTAGGAAGTTGCCAGTCTCCAGTTGCCAGTTTCCAGTAACGACGCTGCTGGAACTGGGAACTGGTAACTGAGTTGAAGGAGATGTCGTCATCGCGTTGTTTCCCGCGTTCCTGAAGTTGCAGGGCCGCCGTGTGCTGGTGGTCGGCGGTGGGCCGGTCGCCGCCTCGAAGCTCGCGGCTCTGCAGGTAGCCGGCGCCCATGTCGTGGTCGTCGCGCCCGACGTGTGCGATGCGATCCGCTCGAGTGGCGTCGATGTCATTCAGAGAGCGTTCGAGCCCGCTGATCTTGACGGGGCCTGGTTCGTTGTCGCTGCGGCTCCACCCGTCGTCAATCGATCGGTTGCGGAAGAAGCGGAGCGGCGCCAGGTGTTCGTCAACGCGGTCGACGATCCTGGCAACGCGACCGTGTATCTGGGCGGCGTGGTCCGGCGCCCGGGTGTCACCCTGGCCATCTCCACCGACGGTGCGGCACCGGCCCTCGCGGGACTCCTTCGGGAAGCGCTCGATCACATGCTGCCCGATGATCTGACGCTGAGTCAGTGGAACGCATGTGCACGCGAGATTCGTCAGTCGTGGCGGGCACGCGGTGTCCCGATGGAAGCGCGACGTCCGCAGCTTCTTGACGCACTGAATGCGCTGTACGAGTCACGCGCGCCAAAGCCCGCCAGCGATGGTGCGGCGGTTCGCGACCCGGAGCTGGTGAAATGACTGGCCGCGTATCACTGGTCGGCGCCGGACCGGGAGATCCCGAACTTCTGACGCTCAAGGCGATCAAGCGGCTCGAAGCGGCCGATCTCGTGTTGTATGACGCGTTGATCGATCCAGGGACGCTGCAGTTTGCCCCACGCGCGCGCCGGTTCTTTGTTGGCAAGCGCGCCGGCCGTCCTGCCATTACGCAGCACGCGATCAATCGGCTCATGATTCGGGAAGCGCGCCGTGGCCATCAGGTCGTGCGGTTGAAGTGCGGCGATCCGTTCGTGTTCGGGCGTGGTGGCGAGGAAGCGCTCGCGCTGGCCGCCGCCGGGGTTGAATGCGAGATTGTCCCCGGAATCTCCAGCGCCATAGCGGCGCCGCTGCTCTCCGGAATCCCGCTCACACATCGCGGTCTCGCGTCGGCGTTTGTGGTCGTTTCGGGGCATGCCGAGTCGGCGTATGTCCCGGTTCTGCGATCGCTGGCGCCAGCGAGCGCAACTATCGTGGTGCTGATGGGATTGGCAAACCGCACAGCAATAGCGGACGAGTTGCTCGCTGCCGGCTGGGCGCCGCAGACGCCGGCCGCCGTCCTGATTGGAATCTCCCATGAGGGAGAGCAGTCCTGGCACGGCACGCTCGATGCGGTTCGGTCGGCGGCAATCGAGGATCACGAAAATCTGCCAGGCATCATCGTGGTGGGCGCTGTGGCTGCGCTTGCCGCCATCATCGCGGCGCAGGAACGCGAGCCGAACACGGCTCGTACGTCTGCGTCGCTGGGATAAGAGCAATGGCTGTTTTAGACGACCCCCGCACCTACGGACGCAGTCGGCTGTCTTTTGCTGACACGGCGGACATCGATTCGTTCGTCCAGATGCTCGACAAGTTCGAGCGCGGCGAGATCCCTCCCGACGAGTGGCGGAGGTTCCGCCTGCTCCGTGGCACATACGGGCAGCGCCAGGACATGGATGCGCAGATGCTGCGGGTGAAAATCCCGCAAGGCGTAGTTGACGCCGCTCAGCTCGACGCGCTCGCTGACGTGTCGGAACGCTACTCACGCGGATTCGGTCACATATCGACGCGGCAGAACATGCAGCTGCACTTTGTGCGCCTGCACGATGTCGAGCCGGCGATGCGCCGTCTCGCCGAGGCCGGCCTGACGACGCGGGAGGCGTGCGGCAATTCCGTGCGAAATATCACGGCGTGTCCACATGCCGGAGTTGCGCGGGATGAAGTGTTCGACGTCACACCGTATGCCGAAGCGATGTCGCGCTATCTGCTGCGGCATCCACTGAGCTCGGTGTTGCCCAGGAAGTTCAAGATCGGATTCGAGGGGTGCGCGTCCGAAGATCACGCCGTAACGTCAATTAACGATATCGGGTGGCGCGCGATGATCGCGCCCGACGGGTCGGGCCGCCGGGGATTTCGTGTCCAGGTCGCGGGTGGCACCGCGATCATGTGCCGGTCGGGCGCGTCGTTGTACGAATTCCTGCCGGCATCCGACATACTGATGGTCGCGGAAGCAGTGCTGCGTGTGTTCCACAAGCACGGCGACTACGAGCACAAGCAGCGCAACCGACTGAAGTTCCTGGTGAAGTCGATGGGCTGGGACGCGTGGCACGCGGCGTTTCATCACGAACTCGAGGATCTGCGCGCCAATGGGGGAGCGCGGCTGCCGTTCGATCCTGAGAACCCTCCCGTTGAAGAACCGCCACAGGGGGAACGGCTGCCGCAACCGTCGATTGCCGACATTGCCGCACTCGTGACATCGGGTTCGGTGAAGGGCCCTGGCATCGTTCCGGAAGTTCACCCGACCGATGGCAGCCCCGGACGTGAGCGGACCGAATGGCTGCAGACGAATTTGCGGCCGCAGAAACAGGGAGAGTACTGCGAGGTGATCGTATCGCTGGTCCTCGGCGACATCACCGCTGGACAGATGCGCGCGTTGGCGCTGCTATCGAGAGCGTACAGCGATGGCATGGTGCGGGTGACCGTCGATCAGAATGTCGTGATGCGCTGGGTGCGAAGCGGACAAGTGCCCGGTCTGTATCGCCGGCTGGCGGCGGCTGGCCTCGGTCTTCCCGGCGCGAGCACGATCACCGATGTGACGAGCTGCCCGGGCGCCGAATCGTGCCGCCTCGCGGTAACCCAGTCGCGAGGTCTGGCACGGTTAATCGGCGACAACCTCGAAAAGCAGCCGGCGAAGTTGCTGCGCGAGGCCGCCGAGACGAAGATCAAGATCAGTGGATGCCCGAATGGATGCGGTCAGCATCACATTGCGACGATCGGATTCCAGGGCAGTATCCGCAAGCTTGGCGATCGCGTCGTGCCGCAGTACTTCGTGATGCTCGGCGGCGGCGCCGGGCAGCAGGCCGCGAGCTTTGGACGGCTCACCGCGAAGATTCCGGCGCGGCGCGTTCCTGAAGCGGTGGAACGACTGCTGCGCCTTTATCAGGAGGAGCGCAACACGGGTGAGACGGCGCCCGCGTTTTTCCAGCGCATCGATACGGCACGAGCCCGGGCCGCGCTAGCCGATCTCGAACAGATGACGCCAGAGGATGCGCTGCCGGCCGACTTCATTGATCCCGGCGAGGATCATGCGTTCAACCCGGAGGTCATGGACGGCGAATGCAGCGCGTAGGAACAGGTCACGAAATCACTGTTCCAGCGTCGATCTCGAATCTCGGCCCAGGGTTCGACACGCTCGGTGTTGCCGTCACTCTGTATCTTCGGGTGCGCATTGCGGCCGTCGTCAACGACGGGCGCGGTCGTCTCGAGTGCCGCTTCGCGAATGGACCGCTCGGCGGCCCGAATCGGATCGAAGAGGCGTTTCATCGGTTTCGGGGGCGGCAGCGTCGACGACGTCCATCGCTTCTGGTCGATGTGTGCAGCGAGATTCCCCTCCGAAGCGGACTGGGCAGCAGCGCCGCAGCCACCATTGCGGGATTGCGGCTTGCCGAGCTCGTCGCCGGGAAACGAACGGCCGACGAGCTGTTGTGCGCGGCAACGGAAATCGAGGGGCATCCCGACAATGCGGCGCCAGCGTTACTCGGCGGGCTGACGAGTTGTTGTGTCACCAACAGCGGGTCCATCGCCGTGACACAATGGCCCTGGCCGCCGAAATGGCGAATCGTCGTCGCGACACCCGAGGCGGAGTTGCCGACGTCGATCTCGCGCCGGGCGTTGCCGCGGCGATTGCCGATGGCTGATGCGGTCTTCAATCTGCAGCATCTCGCGCTGCTATTGGGGTCGCTTCGAACCGGCGACGCCGACGGTTTTCGCGAGGCGCTCGGGGATCGCGTTCATCAACCATACCGTGAGCGGCTCGTGCCAGGTTTGCGTCGAGTGCTCGGTGTGCGGCATCCTGATGTGATCGGGTTTTGTCTGAGCGGGGCTGGGCCGTCCATTGCCGCGTTTACAACCGGCAGGACCGCGGCTGCCGAACGGATGCTCCGCGACGCGTATCGAAAGGAACGGATCGCCTGCACGGTGCGAACCGTGCGAGTGCATCGGAAAGGTCACGCATGACGTTCATGACAGGGCTGCAGTGCCATTTGTGCGGGACGAAATTCCCCGCCGCGGCACTGTGGGTCTGCGATCAGTGTCTCGGTCCGCTGGAGGTTGCCTACGATTACGACGCCGTCCGTGGCGCCGTGACGCGCGAGGCGATCGAGCGGCGCGCCAGGAACGTGTGGCGCTTCAAGGAGCTTCTGCCGATCACCGGCGAGCCGCGAACCGGGTTTCATTCCGGCTACACGCCGCTCATCCGCGCGGATCGTCTGGCGAAGCGTCTTGGATTGCAGGAGCTGTACATCAAGGATGATTCAGTGAATCATCCGACGCTGTCCTACAAGGATCGCGTCGTCTCGATGGCCGCCACGCGAGCGGTGGAACTTGGGTTCAGCGTGTTTGGTTGCGCCTCCACCGGCAATCTCGGCAACAGCGTGTCGGCCCATGCCGCGCGACTCGGTCTCGAGTGCTATGTCTTCATTCCGCACGACCTCGAACTGGGAAAGGTGCTGGGCTCTGCGGTGTTTCGTCCGCACCTCATCGGCGTGCGCGGAAACTACGACGACGTCAATCGGCTCTGTACGCAGATTGCCGACAAGCTTGGATGGGGATTCGCCAATATCAACCTGCGGAGTTATTACGCCGAGGGGGCGAAGACCGTCGGATTCGAAGTAGCCGAGCAACTGGGCTGGCGTTTCCCGAAGCACCTGGTCTCGCCAGTTGCCGGCGGAACCCTTCTCCCACGCATTTTTCGCGGCTTCCGCGAGTTGCGTGAGATCGGCCTGGTCGACGGAGAGCTGCCGAAAATCCACGCGGCGCAAGCGGCAGGTTGCGCTCCGGTCGTGCGCGCGCTGCAGCAGGATCTCGAATTTCCCGAGCCGGTGAAGCCGGCGACGATTGCGAAGTCAATTGCGATCGGAAATCCTGCCGACGGCTTCCAGGTCGTTCGGACGGTCAAATCAACCGGCGGCACCGGCGTGGCGTCGAGTGACGACGAAATACTGCAGGCGATGGAGCTTCTGGCGGAGACCGAAGGGGTGTTCACTGAACCGGCTGGCGGCGCGACCCTTGCGGGCGCGATCCAACTGGTCCGCAATGGCGTCATACCATCGAACGAGTCCGTTGTCGTCTGTATTACCGGAAACGGTTACAAGACGGCGGCCGAGACGATCGCTTCACGCGTTGCGCCGAGAGTGGAAATCGGTCGTTCGCTGCAGGACTTCGAAGTGTACCTGCGGTCCGCAGATCACGCAGCGGCGTTGCCGCAGGTGTAATACAGCTTCCAGCTAGGAAGGGCTGATAGAAGAGCACGAGCATGAAAGGAATATTCGCCACATGGCCCATCGCATTCTGATTCCGACGCCGCTTCGCCCGTTCGCCGGGAAGCAGGAGTTCGTCGAAGTTGAAGGAAAAACCGTCGGCGATGCGCTACAGCGCCTCGTCGGGCAATACGGCGACCTGAGACGGCATCTCTACAACGAAGACGGCCGTCTTCGCAGCTTCGTCAACATTTATGTCAACGACGAAGATATCCGTCACCTCGACCGCGAGCAGACGGCGCTCAGCGCCGGCGACACGATCAGCATTGTTCCCTCGGTTGCCGGCGGGTCTGGCGCAGCCGTCGACGCCCCCGAACTGACGCGTGAAGAGGTGCAGCGCTACAGCCGGCACCTGATCATGCCGGAGGTTGGCGTCGATGGTCAGCGCAAGTTGAAAGCGGCTCGAGTTCTTTGCGTCGGCGCGGGAGGCCTGGGCGCACCGGCGTCGATGTATCTCGCCGCGGCTGGAGTCGGCACCCTCGGTCTTGTCGATTTCGATGCCGTGGATGCGAGCAACCTGCACCGCCAGGTGATCTACGACACGACCGACGTCGGCAAACGGAAGCTGGAAGCGGCGCGCGATCGATTGACCGCGATGAATCCGTCGGTCAAGGTCGTGATGCACGAACTCGCGCTCACATCGAAGAATGCGCTCGACGTGCTGAAGGACTACGACGTCATCCTCGACGGCACCGACAACTTTCAGACGCGGTATCTCGTGAACGACGCCTGCGTGTTGCTCGGGAAGCCGAACGCGTACGGCAGCATCTTCCGCTTCGACGGACAGGCGTCAGTGTTCGCGGTCAAGGGAGGGCCGTGCTACCGGTGCCTCTATCCTGAGCCACCGCCTCCAGGACTTGTTCCAAGCTGCGCCGAGGGAGGCGTACTCGGCGTGCTTCCCGGAGTGATCGGGGTCATTCAGGCGACAGAAGCGATCAAGTTGATTCTCGGGAGCGGGCAGCCGCTGATCGGTCGTCTGTTGCTGTACGACGCGTTGCAGATGCGGTTCCGCGAACTGAAACTTCGGCGCGATCCCGAATGCCCGATCTGCGGCGATCATCCGACCATCCACGCGCTCATCGACTACGACCAGTTCTGCGGCGTCGTCCCCGCCCACGCGCAGCCCGCGGCGTCCGGCGTGCCTGAGGTGACGGTCGAGCAGATGAAGGCGAAGATGGATCGCGGCGAGGATTTCTTCCTGCTGGACGTTCGCGAGCCCAACGAGTATCAGATCTGCCGCATTGAAGGGGCGAAGCTGATCCCGCTCGGCGAACTCGGGCAGCGCACAGGCGAGCTCGATCGTGACCGCGAGACGATCGTGCACTGCAAGATGGGTGGACGAAGCGCGAAAGCGGTGTCGCTGCTCCAGGAGCGAGGTTTCACGCGTGTCAGCAACCTGAAGGGCGGCATTCTTGCGTGGATCGATAAGGTCGATCCGTCACAGACGAAATACTGACTGTCCTTCCACCTGAAGGTGGACGCTACTTCCGCCGTGCCGGCAACCGCCTCTCCGACGGACCGTCGTAGATGTAGTCCTTCGGATCGATCTGTCGCATCGGGTGCTCGCGGTTCATCTCCTCCTGCGCCTGTGCGGCGATGCCCGGCACACGCGAAATGATGAACAGCGCGTTTGCCACAGTCGGAGGCATCCCGAGATCGCTGCACACTGCCGCAATTGCACCATCGATGTTGATCGGCATCGGAGGCTCATCAGGCTGGTGGTTCGTATGGAGCCACATTTCGACCGCGCGAATCATCTGAATATGGGTGCCTTCGACCTCGAGTTCGAGCGCCATCTGGAAGAGCCGAGCCGCACGCGGATCCCGTGTGTGGAAGCGGTGACCAAATCCGGGTAACGCATCGCCGGTCTGTTTCCACCGTTCGACGATCTGTCCGGCTGCGTCGGTGTACGACGAACCGCTGCGGACGAGCGCGAGTCCGGCGTCGAGGAACTCCATGCAGCTCTCGATGTCGCCACCGTGGTAGCGGCCGAAGCCGAGCACGCCCGCCGCGACGCACGCGCGCAGCGAGGCCCCGGTCGTTGCGGTATTGCGCGCCGCCAGGGTCGAGGGCGGCGTCGCCCCGTGATCGATGAACGACACCAGGATCGCCTCCATCAGCCGGCCAATGCCCGGCGACGGACACTCGCCGAGAAGCAGCAGATAAATCGCCTCGCCGAAGGTGAGGCGACCCATGATCTCGTCGAGCGCATATCCGCGCACGAGAATCTTGTTCGGCGTGATGCTGGTCAGCGCGGTTCGCCACTTGCCATCCGCGACACGCGGCTGTGCGCGACGTTCGACGGTAACTGTCTTCCGCATCGGTTTCATAGCGTCTCCGCTCTGCGGCGAACGAGCCGTCACCTGTCGAGGCTTTCCGTGTTCATCCGTGTTCATCCGTGGTCCATCTTACTCGGTTCCGTAGAGTCGATCACCGAAATCGCCGAGTCCCGGGACGATGAATTTGTGTGCATTCAGGCCGCTGTCGACGACCGGTGTGAAGACATGCACGTCGGGGTGATGCCGTTCGACGAGCGCGACGCCCTCGGGCGCCGCCACGATGCAGATCATCCGCACGTCGCGCGCGCCCGCCTTTCTGAGCAGGTCCAGCGCTGCCACGGCACTTCCGCCGGTGGCCAGCATTGGATCGATCATCAGGACGAAACTGCGGCTGAGATCCTGCGGCAACTTCGAATAATACTGCGACGCAACGGCGGTCATCTCGTCGCGTTGCAGGCCGATGTGTCCAACCCGTGCCGTCGGAATCAATTCGAGCACCGCGTCGAGCATGCCGAGCCCGGCGCGGAGCACCGGAACCACGACCACCTCACGGGTGATCCGGCGCCCGGCCGCAGGCCCGAGTGGTGACTGCACCGTGACGTCGACCCCCGGAACTTCGCGAGTTGCTTCGGCGGCAAGCAGAAGGCTGATCCGTACCGCCATCCGCCGGAAGATTTCCGGCGGCGTCGATCGATCACGCAGAGTCGCGAGCGCGTCATGGACGAGCGGATGTGAAATGAGATGAACCGGCACAGGGTGACTATATAAAAGGGAAAAGGGAAAGCGCCACCGTCTTGATACAATTCGGCCCTTCATGTCTTTGCGCGGCAGTCTTTCTTTACTCGTCGTCGGTTTCCTTCTGTTCTCTCAAGGGCAACGTCAGCCAGTTTCGCTCATCCTCACCGGTGGCATCGTCGTCACGATGGATTCGACGGCGCGGGTGCTGTCGCCGGGGGCGGTGGCAATCGATGGCCGGAATATTGTCGCCGTCGATGCTCCCGATGCCATCAGCTCGCGATACTCCAGCCAGACTGTGATTGACACGGCGGGTCAGGTGGTCATGCCCGGCCTGATCAACACGCATACGCATGCGCCCATGGTGTTGTATCGCGGCCTGGCGGATGACCTGGCCCTGATGGACTGGCTGCAGAAGTACATTTTTCCGGCGGAGGCGAAAACCGTCACGCCTGACTTCGTGCGGGCAGGTACCCGGTTGGCCGTGCTCGAGATGATTGAGTCGGGGACGACAACCTACGCCGACATGTATTACTTCGAAGAGGAAGTTGCGCGAGTCACCAGAGAGGCCGGCCTTCGAGGGGTGCTCGGGCAGACGATCATTCAGTTTCCCGTGGCCGACGCGAAGACGCCAAAGGATGGGCTCACACGGACCGAGTCGTTCATCAAAGAGTTCGCAAACGACGAGCTGATTGTGCCCGCGGTTGCGCCGCACTCGATGTACACCCTGGATAGCGGCACATTGAAGGCAGCGCGGGCGCTCGCAGATCGCGCCCACGTGCCGGTGCTCATTCATCTTTCCGAGACCGCCGACGAGATCAAGACATCGACCGAGGCGCACAAGGCCTCGCCGACGGCATATCTGGAGAGTCTTGGGTTCTGGGGCCCGCGAACGATTGCCGCTCATGGCGTATGGTTGTCGCCTGCCGACATGACAATTCTTTCGCGGCACCATGTGGCGGTGTCGCACAATCCTGAAAGCAACATGAAACTGGCGAGCGGCGCGGCGAAGGTCTCGGACATGCAGCGCACCGGACTGGTCGTCGCCCTCGGGACTGATGGAGCGGCGAGCAATAACGATCTCGACATGTTCGAAGCGATGCGTCAGGCGGCGTTTCTCGCCAAGCTGCAGACGAGCGATCCGCGGGCGGTCCCGGCACGAAAAGCACTGGAGATGGCGACGATCGACGGAGCCCGTGCGCTCGGAATGGAGAGCCTGATTGGATCACTGGAAGCGGGTAAGCGTGCCGATGTGATTACTGTGTCGATGACCGCCGCGCGGCAGACGCCGATGTACGATCCGCTGTCCCACCTCGTCTACGTGACGCGCGGCGACGATGTAAACACGACGATCGTCAACGGCCGCATTCTGATGCGCGATCGAAAAGTGATGACGCTCGATAAGACCCGAGTATTGTCCGACGCCAGAGCTCTAGCGGAGAAAGTGAAGGCAGCCGTCCGATGAATGTGTTGATCGATGCTGCGACGATTCAAGGCCGAATCCGCGAGTTGGCGGCAGAGATCGAGGGCGATTACCCGGCCGGCGAGGAAATCCATCTCGTTTGCGTGCTGAAGGGCGGGTTCATGTTCATGGCCGACCTGGTGCGCGCGATGAGCACACGCGTCTCGCTCGATTTCATAGCCGTCTCGAGTTACGCCAAAAGCACGAAGTCGTCGGGCGAAGTGCGGATGCTCAAGGATCTCGACTCTGGATTGCAGGGACGGCACGTCGTCATCGTTGAAGACATCGTCGACACGGGGTTGACGCTGATCTATCTCCAGGAGATTTTGCGAGCCCGCTCCCCGAAAACGCTTCGCACGGCATGCTTGCTGAGCAAGCCTTCACGGCGTCAGATCGACGCCGCCGTCGAGTACATCGGATTTACGATTGAGGATCATTTCGTCGTCGGATATGGGTTGGATTTTGCCGAGCAGTTTCGCAATCTGCCGTATATCGCGGTGCTTGATGACGAGAGTTAGTCGTCTCGATGAAGCATGAAAAAGTTTGACATCATCACCGAGTCCGACGCGCGCACGCTCGATATTGGCGCGACGGTCGAGCTATCCGCGACCGGTCATGTGACGCCGCTGGCCCGCGACACCCTGGCGGCACGCCGAGTCACGATCGTTCGCGCCGGTTCCAGCGACGAAGGCCTGCCAGGCAATCTTGCGCCACCGAGCGACATTCGTCGCGTCGTCATCGGCAACGATCACACGGGGATCGCGATGAAACGGGCGCTGGTCGCCTATTTGCGCAGCCGCGGGCTTTCGGTGATCGACGTCGGGACCAACACGGCTGAGAGCGTCGACTATCCGGACATTGCCGCAGAAGTCGCCCGCAGCGTCGCGAGAGGAGAAGTCGATGCTGGCATCGCAATCGACGGCGCCGGCATCGGCTCGGCGATTGCGGCAAACAAAGTGCGTGGCGTGCGGGCGGCGATGTGCGCGACGGAAACCATCGCGCGCTATTCTCGCGAACACAACGGTGCAAACGTGTTGACGTTGGGAACGTCCCTCATCGATGGACCGGATGCTGCCATTCGAATTGTCGACGTCTGGCTTGGCACGCCGATGCGCGAGGCGCGCTACATCAGGCGGCTGCTGAAGATCCGCCGCCTCGAGGAACGCTTCTCCCGGGACTGACGTGTTGAACCCACAGGATCTCCAGCGTCTGATCGATATCATCACCGAAGAGGTGATCGCGGCGCAGCGTTCGCCATCTGCGGGTTCGTCGCGATGTGCGTGCCACTCGGTGCTCCTCGACTGCTGTCCGGAACGGCTGCGCGGCGTCATTGATGCCGGTGCCACGCGTCTTGGTGTTCACGCTGCCGGCGGCGCCGCCGGCGTGTCGGGCATGATCGATCACACACTGCTGAAGCCCGATGCCTCCCGCACGGAGATCGAGCGACTGTGCCGTGAAGCCGCGGAGTTTCACTTTGCGACGGTGTGCGTGAATCCCACCTGGGTGGCGACCGCCGCCCGGCTTCTGCACGGCAGTGGCGTTGGAGTCTGCTCGGTTGTCGGCTTTCCGCTCGGCGCGACGCCCGCCGATGTGAAGAATTTCGAGACCCGCCGCGCGATTTTCGATGGCGCCACCGAGATCGACATGGTGATCAACATCGGCGCGTTGAAATCCGGCGATCTGCGAACGGTCGAACGCGATATCGAGGCGGTCGTCGACCCGTGCCGACAGTGCGGCGTCGTCAGCAAAGTCATCATTGAGGCCGCGCTGCTGACCGACGACGAAAAGATCACCGCGTGCACGCTGGCGAAGGCGGCCGCTGCCGACTTCGTGAAAACCTCGACCGGATTTGCCTCGGGAGGGGCAACCGCCGCCGACGTCGCGCTGATGCGCCGTGTCGTCGGGGCAGACATGGGCGTCAAGGCTGCTGGCGGGGTGCGCGATCTCGAGGGCCTCGAGGCAATGGTTGCCGCCGGCGCGACGCGCGTCGGAGCCAGCGCCGGGGTCAAGATCGTCCAGGAGTCCCGCGGACAGAAGCCAGCGGCGCCCGCCGGCAGCGGCTACTGACCCGACTCTCGTGAGGACGGCGGCGTGGCGGTCGAGGGAACCGGAAACGGGATTGCGAAGCCGTGTTCCGCGAACGCTTTGACAATGCGTTTCCGGAACTCGCGTCCGACGTACCACTGCTTGAGCGGGACGGTTTTTATCCGTGCCTTTAGTTTGACTGCCCAGTCACCGAACGAATCCACGCCCAGCACCTCTATCGGTTCCAAAATCGACGGTCCGAACGTCGGGTCCCCCTGCATCTGGACGCCAATCTCGCGCAACACGGCGGCGACCCGATCGGGATCGTCGTAGTACGAAATCGAGAGATCGACCATGTAATAGGAAAAGTCTTTGCTGCGGTTGGCCAGGCTGTTGATCGCACCGTTCGGGTAGACGTGAACGGTCCCTTCGCCGTCGCGCAACACGACTGTGCGCAGGTTGATCGCTTCGATGATTCCGTCGGCGCCATTGATCGTTGCGGCATCGCCGACACGGATCTGATCTTCCAGGATGAGAAAGAACCCGCTGATGATGTCGCGCACGAGCGTCTGCGCACCGAAACCGACAGCAAGACCGGCAATGCCGGCGCCAGTCAGGACGGGTGTGATGTCGAGATCGAGCTGGCGCAGGACCATGAGCAGCGCGATTCCGACGACGAGAGCGGTCGTGACGTTTTGAATCACCGAGCCGAGCGTGCGCGCGCGCTTGCCCCGCTCCAGCGCGTCGAGATCCGTTCCCAGACTCATGTCGTGCTCGAAGCGGCGAACGACGATGCCGGTCACTCTGATGAGCGCGTAGGCGAGAAGCACAATCAGGACGATCTTCAGACCGCCGCCAAAGGTCCAATTTGATAGATCGCGAAGATGGACGCCCGTGCGCGGTTTCAGTCCGGCCAGTTCGGCTGCGGGAAAAAGCAACACGGCGGCGGCGAGCGCGAAGGCCGTTACCGAAATGATTCTCAATGGCGCCCGCACGTGTGGGCTCGAGGTGGCGACGACGTCGTGCAACAGCGCGCGCAGTCCGGCGGCGGCCAGCCGGCGCGCAATTCTGGACACGATCCACGCAGCGACGAGCGTCGCGGCAATGGCAATCAGCAGCGCTCGTGGGTCGACGGGTCCTTCAAATAGGCGAGAGAGTGTCATTCCCGACGCATTGTACCTGCACCTTTTGACACAGCTCAGGTACTGCCAGTTCTGTAATTTGGGACCGGCGTAAGGTATTCCGTTGACAGGAGATCCGTTCGTACGGACAATCGTTGCACCCCCCAGAGTTCATCACACAGTCGAACCCAAGGAGTTCCATCGTATGAAGTTGATCCGAGCGGTCCGGTTCGTATTGTCTCTCGCAGCGATAGGTTTCTTCTTTTATCTCGTCGGAGCGTTCGAGTCGTCGACCCCACGGGCGCAGGGCCGAAGTGACGCCGCGGCAGCGCCGGCGCGCAACGTCGTCGAGGGTGAGGTGCTGGTGCAATACCGCGCTGGGGCGACCGATGCCGCCAAACAGCGCGCCCGAGGACGCGTCGGTGCAGTGGCCATCGAGACGGTTTCGGCGGCAGCCGAACGTCGCGACGGCAGGGGCGATCTCGAGCTGACGCGGGTGCCACCGGGAATCGCGATAGCTGCCGCGGTCCGTAATCTCGAAGCCGACGCGGCAGTTGAGTTTGCCGAACCCAACTACATCTACGAGCACCAGATCATCTCCAACGATCCTTACTACACGAACGGGAATCTGTGGGGAATGTACGGGCCCACGACATCGCCGTCGAGTCAGTTCGGCAGCCAGGCGGCGGCGGCGTGGAACATCGGGCACACTGGTTCGGGCACGGTCTACGTCGGAGTCATTGACGAAGGTATCCAGTACACCCATCCTGATCTCGCTGCGAACATCTGGACGAATCCGTTCGATCCCGTCAACGGCATCGACGACGACGGCAACGGGTATGTCGATGACGTGCACGGCTGGGATTTCGATCGCAACGACAGCAACATCTACGATGGCGGTCCGAAGGGAACTCTCGACGATCACGGCACGCACGTGAGCGGTACGATCGGCGCTGAGGGTGGCAACGGAACGGGCGTCGTCGGCGTCAACTGGAACGTGACGATCATCTCCGGCAAGTTTCTTGGCCGCCGCGGCGGCACGACCGCCAATGCGGTCAAAGCGGTGAACTACTTCACGGATCTCAAGACGCGACACGGCCTGGATATCGTCGCGTTGAGCAACTCGTGGGGCGGAGGCGGTTTTTCTCAAAGCCTGCTGAACGCCATCGTCGCGGCGGCTGACGCGGACATTCTGTTTGTGGCCGCTGCCGGCAATGGCGGTAACGACCAGGTCGGGGACAACAACGACGTCCTGGCAAGCTACCCGAGCAACTACAACACGACGGCCGGCTCCGGATACGATTCGGTGATTGCTGTTGCCGCGATCGACAGCTCCGGCCGTCTCGCGTCGTTCTCGAACTACGGCTCGTCGACGGTGGATCTCGGCGCACCGGGCGTCGCCGTCTACTCGACGACGGCGTTCAACACGTACTCGTCGTACAGCGGAACCTCGATGGCGACGCCGCACGTGAGCGGAGCGGCGGCATTGTATGCGGCGACGCACAGCGTGCGTGGTGCGGCGTTAAAGCAGGCGATCCTGAATGCCGTGACGCCGACGGCGTCGTTGGCGGGAAAGACAGTTACAGGCGGCCGTCTGAACGCCAGCGCGTTCTAGTCTCTCGCTGAACGTCAACCGGGCCCACATTGGTCGGCAATTAGTGGGACCCGGTTGGCACAGCGTTTTTCTCTGCGGTCTCCGCGCGCAACTGCGCGAACGCGTGCAGTGGAAGCCGGAGACTCGCTCGGCAGCCCGTTCGATCATCTCGATTCTCGAGCACGAGACTGCCGCCATGCGCCTCGGCGATCTGCCGGCTCAAGACCAGCCCGATGCCTGAGCCGCCCGGCTTTGTCGTGAAGAACGGCACGAACAGGTTGCCGGTGTTCGAAAGTCCAGGTCCCTCGTCCTCGACCCATAACTCCATCGCCGGCGGATACGACCCGGGCAGACGCTGCCACCCGACCGCGACGCCACCGCCAGTCTCGCGAACGGCATCCACGGCATTTCGAATGAGATTGATGAGCAACTGCTCGAGCTGATCCCCATCGCCTTGAATCGTCAGGCGCGGGCCGGAGGCCAACGAAATATGATGCGCCTTTTCGAGCGTCACCACGCGATCGACAAACGTCCCGACGTCCAGCGGCGCGAGCTTGGGCGGAGGCAGTTTCGCAAGGCGCGCATACGCGTTCATGAAACGGCTCAAGGCCTCCGACCGTGAGGCGATGACCCCCAGTCCGCGTTGCACGTCGTCGCGCCAGTCGGCCGGAGGTGGCTCGCGTTCGACGATTGTCGCCAGGCTGCCGGCAATCGATTTGATTGGTGCGAGCGAATTGTTCATCTCGTGGCCGATGACGCGTATCAGTCTCTGCCACGCTTGCCGTTCCTCTTCGCGAAGCGGCTGGCTCAGATCGGAAAGCACCAGCAGCTCGTGCGGCCGTCCGCCCTGGCGGAACTGGCTGCGACGGATTTCCCAGCGGCCGACGCCGCCCGGGAATGCCGTATTGATGACCCGCGGCGCTTCGCCGGTCAGGTAGTCTCCGAGATCGAGATCTTCAGCGCGGCGACCGAGCAGGCGCTCCGCCGCTTGACTCAACAGTCGAGCGCCTGCGCGATTGACGAAGGTCAGCTCCTGGTCCTCGTCGAAGGTGAAGACGGCGACATCGATCTCCGCCATCACCTTCCGTAAGAGCGTCGTCGCCTCGAGCGCGTCGAGCCGCTGATGGCGGAGTGTCTCGACCAGCGCATTCACTTCGATCATCACTTCGCCAAGCGGATCGCCGCCCCGCGCCCCTCGCGCACGGATCGAGAAGTCCCCTTCGCCCAGCGCGGCCAGCAGATTCGAGAGTGTCTGCAGCGGAAGCACGACACGCTCGCGAAGCGCGAAGGCAAACCCGAGGCAGAACGTGATGATGAGAACCGAGAGGGTCCACTGAACCTTCGGGGTGTAGTCGCCGGTCCAGAGAAAGATGAGGGAAATCGCCGCCCCGGGAAGCGCCGAGGCGAGCGCCATGAGGAGGATGCGCCGGTCGTGACTCAGACGGGGTTCACGCTTCGGTGAAACCATTTGAACGGCAAAAGGTAATTTTACCCTCCTAGAGACCGTAGCGCTGCAACCGTCGATAGAGCGCGCTGCGGCTCAGGCCCAAGGCCTTTGCGGCCTGGCTCACGTTGCCGTCGAAGCGCGTCATGGCCTTCTTGATCAGGAAGCATTCGACGTCTTCGAGGCTCATGTCCTCGAGCCTTCCGCCGCCTTCACGAGCGGCGCGCAGACCGAGATCGGTAGCCTTCACCAGCGGCCCAGGGGCCATCAGGACGGCGCGCTCGATGGCGTGATCGAGTTCGCGCACGTTCCCCGGCCACGGATGTTCGAGCAGGAGCTGCATCGCGCTCGTTTCGAAGCCGGTCAGCCGTTTGCGATACCGCTGCGCATGCTGGCGCAGGAAGTGTTGCGCAAGCAGCGGAGTGTCCTCGCGACGATCTCGCAGCGGAGGCAGCCTGATCTCGATCGTGTTCAACCGGAACAGCAGGTCCTGGCGGAAGCGTCCACCAGTGACCTCGTCGACGAGGTTGGCGTTGGTTGCCGAAATGATCCGCGTATCGACGCGGCGCGTCCGCGAAGACCCGAGACGTTCGAACTCGCCGGTCTCAATCACGCGGAGCAGTTTGGCCTGCTGGCTGAGCGGGACGTTGGCAATCTCGTCGAGAAACAACGTGCCTTGATCGGCCAGTTCGAAGCGGCCGACGCGATCGCTTTTCGCGTCCGTGAACGCGCCGCGTACATGACCGAACAACTCGCTCTCGAACACCCCTTCTGACACGCCGCCAGAATTGACGACGACCATCGGCCGTGACGCGCGGCTCGAGACCGCGTGCAACGCGCGGGCGACGACCCCCTTGCCGGTGCCGTTTTCGCCGAGGATCAAGACGTTGGCGTCCGACGGTCCAATCCGTGAAATGACCTGCAACACGCTCTGCATCGCGGAGGACTCCGCGATCAGCTTCGGCATTCCCTCGCCACGTAAGAGCGAGTTCTCCGCCTCGAGACGTTGCCCCTTACGCAGCGCCTGGCTCAGTTCGATCTGGGTGCGAATGATGGCTAACAGCCGCGCGTTATCCCACGGCTTCTGCACGAAATCGCGGGCTCCCCGGCGCATCGCCTCGACCGCGACTTCGACGCTGCCCCAGGCAGTCATCACCACGACGGGAAGGGTCGGATCGATGCTCTGAATCCGCGACAGCAGGTTCAGTCCTTCTTCTCCCGAAGTCGTGTCGCGCGCGTAGTTGAGATCGATGAGCGCGACGTCGAACTCGCGCGCTTCCACGGCGGCAAGAACGCCCGCCGGCGACGACGCGGTTTCAAGCTGAAAGCCTTCGGCCTTCAACAACAACCGGAGCGCCTCGAGCACGTCGGCCTGGTCGTCGGCAATCAGCACTCGCGGCTCACTGGGCCGCACAGGATGCCGAACGGTTTCAACCGATTCGTTGCGGGGATTGCGGAGATGGTCGGTAATGAGCATAGTGAGCTCTCAGCGATCAGCAGTCAGCCATCAGCCCGGGAGCGAGCTGCTGGCTGAAAGCTGACGGCTGAAGGGCTGTACCTCAGTGGCTCACGTCGAAGCCGCTCTCTTCGAGCTCCTTCTCGCCGCGGTGCCGGCTGCCGTCTTCCTCGACGACGCGGCCGTCAAAGAGATGAATCGATCGATCGGCGTGGCGGGCGTACCGCGGATCGTGGGTCACCATGCAGATCGTGGCGCCTTCGCGGTGCAGTTCGCGCAACAGTTCCATCACCGCTTCGCCGTTCTTCGAGTCCAGGTTTCCGGTCGGCTCGTCGGCCAGCAGAATCGACGGTGAACCGGCAACCGCGCGGGCGACCGCAACACGCTGCTGCTGACCGCCGGAGAGCTGGCTGGGCAGGTGCTTCGCGCGATGTGCCATGCCGACCTTCTCGAGCGCCGCCATGACGCGTTCTTTGCGTTCGGCTGACTTCATGCCGCGATACGTCAGCGGAAGCTCGACGTTCTCGTAGACATTCAAGTCGCCGATCAGGTTGAAGCTCTGGAAGATGAACCCGATCTCGCGATTGCGCACCCGCGCACGTTCCGAGAGGGGGAGGTCCGCGACCGGCTTGTTATTCAAGGTGTATTTACCTTCGGTCGGCGAGTCGAGCAGGCCCAGGATCGACAGCAGCGTGGACTTGCCGCAGCCCGATGGCCCGGCAATCGCGATGTACTCGCCGGTCTTGATTTCCAGGTGGATTCCGGCAAGCGCGTGCGTCTCGACTTCGTCGGTGAAGAAGACCTTGGTGACGCCGTCAAGATGGATCAGCGTGGGCGCGGACGTGTTCATCGTGACTCCTTTTTCTCAGCTGCCAGCTTCCAGCTGCCAGCTTCCAGCTCCCGTTGTTGGCAACGATTACCCCGAAATTCGAATGCGATCGAACGCGTCCTGCGCGGACATGTCCGAGAGAATCACCTGATCGCCAGGCTGCAATCCCTCGAGGATCTCAACCTGATTGACTGACGTGCGGCCAAGCTTGACGTTGGCCCGAATCGCTTCGCCGTCGCCCGTCAGTTTGAACAGACCAACGGTGCTGTTTTCCTGACCGAAGGCGGGACGCTCGACATACACCACGTTATCGAGCTTTTCGAGGGTAATCTCGCCGTCGACGCTGAGGTCGGGTCGCGCGCCAGACGGGAGTTCCCCTTCGAGGCTGACGTCCACGCCAACCGTGCCACCCGTGGACTTCGGATCCAGTCGAATGACCTTGCCTTTGACCTTTCCGTTGCGTGTATCGACTTCGGTGTACTGCCCGACGCGAATGTCTTTGGTTTGCGTTTCCGCGATGCGCAACTCGGCCTTAAGAGTGGTGGGATCGGCAACGCGCGCGAGAGGAGCGCCGGCTTGCACCTGCGCGCCGCGCTCGACCGGCACTTCCTGCAGCACGCCGGACATCCCGGCCTTGACCTTGAGATCATCGAGCTGCCGCACGCGCAGGTCGTAGGCCGCGCGCTTTTGATCGACTTCCGCTTCCTGCGGCGCGAGCTGCGACTGCGTCCCTTCGGTCGAGATCTTGAGGCGGTTCTCGGCGATCTTCAGCCGGTTCTCCAGTTCTTCCTTGTCGCTTCGCGACTGCTTCAATTGGATCTCGGAGACGAGTTGGTCCTTATACAGCTTTTCCTGCGCCTCCAGATTCAGGGCCGCCTTCGTATAGGCCGCTTTGATGCTGGCAACGTCGCTCTGTTGACTCAGCAATGAACTCTGGAGCTCGGCCTTGCGGTTGACAAACGCAGCTTGCGCAGACTGATAGGCCAGTTGCGCTTCTCTGACCTGCTGCTGAAGGTCCGGATTGCTCATTTCGAGGATGACGGTGTTCGGCTTCACCTGCGCGCCAGGACGCAACAGGATGGTCTCGATTCGTCCCGACGTCGTGGCGGGAATCCACCGGATCTCTTCCGGCACCAGCGTTCCCGATCCGCGGACCTGTCGAAGCATCGGGCCGCGTTTGACGGTCCCGATCCAGATCGTCGACCGTTCAACCGACGGCGCCGCCGGCTTCAGCCGCGACACACCAACTGAAATCAGGATGATGACCACGAGCGCGACAGTGCCGTAGAGGATCTGCCGGATTTTCTTTTTCCGCTTGAATTCGGGTGATCTTGCGATGTCGACCATGTAATTGCCTCTGTGCCTTGGAACCGTCTCGCCGCACGCGCGTCTTTCGCGCGAAGGCGGAGTCGTGTGCACAGTCAGTCCAAATCGAGTGCCACTGCAGAAGTGCCGGCTAACACGTTGAATATCAGCTAATTACTCACATGACCCCGAGGTCGGCATGCCTGAAGGATGACCGTTTGCGAACCCAGTCGTCCCGGAAACGAACAGTCACCTTCGTCGTGTTGCCATTTGGCTGTTCGGCTCGTGGCTGCTGGGGCTTCTATGAGTCGAGAGCCACGAGCCAGGAGCAAGAGCCAACAAACGCAGAAGTAACGCGCAATTGGACGGATTCGCAGACGGTGTGGTTTAGGACTTTCGCAACTATTTTATTTTATTTTGACAAAACAATATATTATTGCCACTGCCATGTCGTTGATGCTCGACTCCGTGCGACAGGTGCTGACGCTGTATCCGCAGATCTATTTCGCCTGCCACACTCGGCACGTCCGCGATCCCGATTCCCAGCGGCTCCTGAGCCGCCATCAGGCGAGCATCCTCGACCATCTCGATGAACTCGATCCGACAACGGTCAACCACCTCGCGGGCCACATGGGCGTCACGCCGGCCACCATGTCGCTCGCCGTCGACCGACTCGAACGCAAGGGCTACGTCGCCCGCGCCCGCGACAGTGCCGATCGCCGGCGCGTTCACGTGAGACTGACGTCGGCGGGAGTACGCATTCGCGAAGCCACCTCAGTGTTGGATCCCTCCCGGGTTGAGGCGCTTCTCGCGCGGTTGACCGAACCGGAGCGTGCCGCAGCGATTCACGGGTTGGCCCTTCTCGCGGCAGCCGCGCAGCGACCGCAGCCGTCGGCTCCGCACGAACCGATGACGGAGCAGCCACTATGAAGTGGGTTTTGATAACGGTCCTCGCGCTTGTTCTTGTCGTCGCGCTTGCCGCGATGATTGGATCCCGTCTCGGACAGTCGCACCGTACGTCGGTGTCGAAGACATTTCCGGTTCCCCCGGAGGTGATCTGGTCGGCGATGACAGATGTCGCGGCCTTTCCGTCCTGGCGCGCAGGTGTGACGCGCGTCGAACGGCTGCCGGATCGCAACGGGTATCCGGTCTGGATGGAGGAGGGGCGATCAGGAAAGATGACAATGGCAGTGGAGCGTATGGAGCCGCCGCGCGTGCTCGTCGCGCGGATCGCGGATCCGAAACTGCCGTTTGGAGGGACGTGGACTTACGAGATCACGCCAGACGCAGGGGGAAGCCGACTCACGATTACCGAAAACGGTGAGATCTATAACCCGCTGTTCCGATTCATGGCGCGATTCATTTTCGGCTACGAAGGCACGATCCAGTCGTACCTGTCATCGCTGGAGAAGCGGCTGATCGGGTCACGGACGAGGAGTTGATCGATGGGGTACGAGGCACAGTGTACACTCCGGCTCGGCGGCGAAGTCGCAAAAGGGAAAGCCGTTTTAGAGCAGCACGATTTGATCTTTCGCGGTCCAACGCGACTCGCGATCCCGCTGAAGATTATTCGGTCTGCAGTCGCCAATGACGGTTCGCTGGTTGTGCGGTTTGGTAAGACGACCGCGATCTTCGATATTGGAACCGTCGCCAGCCGCTGGGCGGATCGCATCACCAACCCCCCTTCGAGGCTCGACAAACTTGGTGTGAAGGAAGCGATGACGGTGCTGATTGCCGGCGACCGGCATACCGATCTCGTGCGGGAAATACAGTCGCGAGGGGCGCGCGCCGTGAAGGTCGCTCCGGGCGACGGCGTCGATCTGTTGTTCTATGGTGCATCGCACCGTGACAGGCTGGCTGAACTCCCTGAGTTCAAGCGATCCTTGAAACCGAATGGCGCGCTGTGGGTGATCAGGCCAAAAGGATCGAAGACCATTACGGAATCCGAAGTGATGGCGGCAGGGAAGAAGGCCGGCCTTGTCGATGTGAAAGTTGTGAGTTTCTCGGAGACGCACACGGCTGAAAAATTCGTCATTCCTCGTGCCGATCGTCATTAAGCAATGTCACGGCTCAGTCGGCACGGCTCGGCACGGCTCATGCGAACAAAAAACTTATGAGCGAATTCAGCGATCGTTTGCTCAATGAACTGGTCGACGCAGTCAAAGATCTTGTTAAAAAAGAACAGTCCGACCGGCTTCGTGACATTTATCTGGTCGGTGATATCGAGAAAGACACGGCCCGCCAGGCGATCGAACGGCTTCGCGAGCTGGCCAACGAGAATCGCAAACCGATCACGATCTACATCAATAGCGCTGGCGGGAACGTCACCGATGGGCTGGCGCTCCACGACACGATTAGATTTCTCGTCTCTACCGGCTACGAGATCACCATCGTCGTCCAGGGTATGGCCTATTCGATGGGATCGATTGTCCTGCAGGCTGCCAGCCAGGGAAAGCGGTTCGCATTTCCACATTCGTGGATCATGATTCACGAGCCGGCGAAATGGGCAGGTTGGCAATCCACTTCAGCCGCAGCTCAGCATCTCGATCGACTCAAGCAGATGCAGAGCCAGATCTATCGGATCCTTGCCGACCGTTCCGGAAAGCCCCTTCGGCAGATCATTCGCGATACCAAACGGACAGATTTCTATCTCGATGCGGCTCGCGCCAAGGAATATGGCCTGATTGACGAGGTTCTCGGTCCCGCCGACGCTGTTCGACCCGAGCAACCAGAGACGTCGGCGAGCACGGCGACAGACGCAGCGGAAACGCTCGACAACTCGCAGATCGCCGCCGCCGAACGTCCGCCCCGCATTTCGACGAACTGACCCAAGCGTGGCATGCCCGTTGCGACTGATGCACGGGATAGCGGTGACGTGCCCACACGCCTGCTGAACCGTTTATGAGTCGACCGGCTGACGCCTATCCGTTTCCGACCTTTCCTGCGCCGCTGCGGTTCGCAATCGCGATGGCGGCTGTGTCGATCGTCTTCATTACCGATGCGCTGACCAGGACTGCGCTGGATGAGGTCAGCAAGTTCCTCCTCTTGGGAACGGCCGTGCTCGCGAGCGCGTGGTTTGCTGGAACGGGTCCGGCGCTGGCCGCAATCATCCTTGGCGCCGCGCTGGGTTGGGTCGGTGTCGCCAATGAGCCGGCGACCATCTCACAGGTCGCAACTCATCTGGCTCTCTTCGTCTTGCAAGGGCTGCTCTTGACGGCAGTCGTGTCGGAGCTTCGCGCAGCGCGGCGCTCCGCCGAAAGGCAAACGCGTGTGGCGCAAGCCGCGCGGCGGGAAGGTGAAGCAGCCAGCCGGATGAAGGACCAGTTCCTGGCCACCGTCTCTCACGAACTCAGAACACCGCTCAATGCCGTGCTCGGATGGGTTCATTTGCTGCGCACCGGCAAGCTCGATCGCGATATGTCGAGCCGCGGCCTCGAGACGATCGAGCGAAACGTCAAGTTGCAGGCTCAACTCACCGGCGACTTGCTGGAAGTCTCAAAGGCCCTTACCGGCGAGTTGCAGCTTGAATGTCACCCGACAACCATTGGAGAAGCCGCTCGGCAGGCGGCCTCCGCGGCGGAATCCGCGGCGCAGGCCAAGGGCGTGTCCGTGGACTTGAACATTCCTGACGCGCCAATCGTCGTGCTCGGCGATCCAGCGCGTCTGCGCCAAATCGTGTGGCACCTCTTGTCGAACGCGATCAAGTTCACGCCGCGTGGCGGCAGGGTCGCAGTCGTGACCGCGACCGAAGGCAACGAGGCCATCGTGAAGGTGACCGACAGTGGTCCGGGCATCGACCCGAGTTTTCTGCCGCGCATTTTCGATTGCTTCACGCAGGCCGATGCCTCGCTGACCCGCGTGTCCGGCGGCCTTGGGGTCGGCCTCGCGCTCGTCAAGCAACTCGTCGAATTGCACGGCGGCGAAATCGAGGCCACGAATCGCGCCGGGAGTGCAGGGGCCATCTTCATCATCCGACTTCCCGCGCAGTCGGTCGAGCTCACCGGATCTCAATCGCATCGCCAGATATCCACTATTGGTCCGTTTGCGACCGATTCCTTGCATGGCATGCGCGTGCTCGTGGTCGATCACGATGTGGAGGCGCGTGAGCTGTTGCGGACTGTCTTACATCAGCGCGGCGCCGAAGTGCAGACAGCTGAATCCGTATCCGAGGCGCTCGAATCGCTCGAGGCGTGGCAACCGGATGTTCTCGTGAGCGACGCGGCCTCACCGCGTCATGACTCGTATTCAGTCGTCGGCAAAATCGAGTCGCTCGATTCAGACCGCGGTGGCCGGATTCCCGCGTTGGCGCTGACCGCGCTTGGCAGAAGCGATCCTCGTTTGGGCCGTCTTATTTCCGAGGTTCATTGCGATCTTCCAAAGCCGGTGGAACCGGCTGTGCTCACCGCGGAAATCGCGCGTCTGGCCAGGCGTGATCGCCGGCGCGCGAGGCCGTAGCGGTGCCGATTTCTCCGTCGAAGCGCCGCTTATCGGGAGGCGTCGAACTGATCGGTTCGCGAAGCGCAGAAGTGCGGGTGTGGGCACCTCGTTGCCGCCGCGTGGAGTTGGTCATCGATAACGGTGAGAGCCACGAACTCACACGCGACGAGGAGGGCACGTTCGAGGCGACGGTCGCGGGCGTTTCCGCTGGTAGCAGGTACTGGTTCCGCTTGGACGGCGATCGGCTCCGGCCAGATCCCGTATCGCGGTTTCAGCCTGATGGACCGCATGGTCCTTCCGAAGTCGTCGACCCCAACGCATTCACGTGGACGGATCAGGCGTGGGCGGGCGTGCGGCCTGAAGGTCAGGTCCTGTACGAAATGCACGTCGGCACGTTCACGACGGCTGGGACGTGGGCGGCCGCGGCGCAGGAACTCGAGGCGCTGGCCGATCTCGGGATCACCGTGATTGAGATGATGCCGGTCGGCGACTTTGCCGGCCGTTTCGGCTGGGGCTATGACGGCGTCAATCTGTACGCGCCGACGCGCCTCTACGGCAGGCCAGACGATCTGCGCGCGTTTGTCGATCGTGCGCATGCGATCGGGCTCGGCGTGATCCTCGACGTCGTGTACAACCATCTCGGCCCGGACGGCAACTACCTGGAAGAGTTCGCCAGGGAGTACTTCACCGATCGATACACCAACGACTGGGGACGCGCGATCAATTTCGAAGACTGCGAACCGGCGCGCGCCTACTTTGTCGAGAACGCCGGCTACTGGATCGATGAGTTTCATTTTGACGGACTTCGATTCGACGCCACTCAGGACGTCAAGGACGCATCGCGCGAGCACGTGCTCGCATCCATGGCTCGCCGCGCCCGGGAGGCGGCCGGTGAGAAGCGCATCTATCTGATTGCCGAGAACGAACCGCAAGAGACGAAAGTCGTTCGCCGCGCGGCCGAGGGCGGATATGGACTCGACGCGTTGTGGAACGACGATTATCACCACACCGCAGTCGTCGCGCTAACCGGCCGGCGCGAAGCCTACTACACGGACTACACGGGCTCGGTGGCGGAACTCATCGCATGCGCGAAGTACGGCTATCTCTATCAGGGCCAGTGGTACGTGTGGCAGAAGAAGCGACGGGGCACGCCTGGGCTGGATCTTCCTTCGCATGCGTTTGTTGCCTACATCGAGAATCACGATCAGGTCGCGAACTCCGCATTCGGGCGCCGGTTGCACCAGTTGTCGTCTCCAGCGCGATACCGCGCGATTACCGCGCTGACACTGCTCGGGCCTGCGACGCCACTGTTGTTTCAAGGTCAGGAGTTCGCATCGTCGGCGCCGTTCCTGTTTTTTGCCGATCACCGGGACGAACTTCGCGAGCCGATCCGCAACGGGCGTCGCGAGTTCCTTTCGCAGTTCGCGAGTGTGTCCGATCCAGCGGTCGGTCCATCATTGCCGTCACCGGTTGACGAAGTGACCTTTCAGAAGTGCAAGCTCGATTTGAATCAGCGGAAGACACACGCCTGGGCGTATGCGCTCCATTGCGATCTATTGCGGCTGCGGCACGACCACGCGACGATCGCGAGTCCCGAACGCATCGACGGTGCCGTTCTGCGGAGCACCGCCATGGCGCTTCGGTATTTTGGACGAAGCGAGCACTATCTCCTGATCGTCAATCTTGGATGCGATCTGGAGATGAATCCGGCTCCGGAACCGCTGATCGCGCCCCCGGGACCGGATGGCTGGTCGCTTCTGTGGAGCAGCGAGTCGATTGCCTATGGTGGTAATGGCACTCCACCATTGAACCAGGAGTCGGAATGGAGGCTTCCCGGCGAAACGGCTGTCCTGCTGAAAGGTTCGACTGCGCATGCCAGCGCTTGAATTGACCCGACGAATCGAACACCCGCAGGACCGGGACGCCGACGCGCCGATGCCGCGGCTCGAATGGCTCGTGGCAAACGGTCTTGGTGGATACGCCTCTGGGACAGTGGCGGGAGTCGTCACGCGCCGTTATCACGGACTACTCGTATCGTCTCTGCCGGCGCCTCTCGGGCGCATGGTCCTGCTGAATCATCTTCTCGAGCGCGTTCGGTTCGGCAGTGGACAGGTCGCCTGGTTCGGCGACGAGAGTCAAGTCGCCGGAACGAACGCCGCCGATCGCGGCGGTCGCCTCATCGAGTTTCGTCTCGATCTCGGTCTGCCGGTCTGGGTTCATGACTTCGAGGGCGTGAGAATCGAGAAGCGGCTGCTCATGCCGCACGGCCACAACACGACACATCTCACCTACCGTCTGTTGGCCGGCAACGGCCCAGTACGTCTGACGCTGCGACCGTCCATTCATTTCCGTTCCTACGAAGCACCCGTCACCGAAGGCGGGTCCTTGCCGTACACGGTCAATGCGGTGAAGAACCGCTACGAGGTGTGCGCGGGACCTGGCCTTCCGGTGCTGCGGCTTCGGCTGCATGGCGAACGTTCCGCGCTCACGCTCGATGAAGTCGGCACGGCCGACGTGCCTTACACGATGGAGAAGCTGCGCGGCTACGAGTCAATTGGTTCACTGTGGAGCCCTGGCTACTTTCGCGTCGATCTGGACGAAAACCAGCCGGTGACGCTGATCGCTTCGAGCGAACCATGGGAGTCTATCGAAGCCCTGAGCCCAGAGCACGCCGCGCAGGCCGAACTCGATCGCCGTCGCCACCTGCTCGAGATCGCCGGCCCGCCCCGGGAACAGCTCGCGTGCGAGCTGGTGCTTGCCGCGGATCAATTCGTGATCACGCCCGCCGGGCGCGCAGAGGAAGCGGCACGTGCACGCGCCGCAGGCGAACACGTCCGTACTGTGATCGCCGGGTACCACTGGTTTACCGACTGGGGCCGCGACACGATGATCAGTCTCGAGGGACTGACGTTGTCGACAGGGCGGTTTCGTGAGGCCGGCTACATCCTGCGCACCTTCGGCCACTACGTTCGAGATGGGCTTATTCCCAACATGTTCCCCGACGGCGCGCGTGAAGGGCTGTACCACACCGCCGATGCCACCTTGTGGTTCTTTCACGCGGTTGATCGTTACGTTCGAGTGACCGAGGATTACGACACACTGCGGCTGTTGTTGCCGACGTTCATCCAGATCGTTCGCTGTCATGTCCAGGGCACGCGGTTCGGCATTGGCGTTGACGAGAACGATGGTCTGTTGAGACAGGGCGCTGAGGGTTATCAGCTGACATGGATGGACGCGAAGGTCGACGACTGGGTCGTCACGCCGCGCCGCGGCAAGGCGGTGGAGATCAACGCGCTGTGGTTCAACGCGCTTCGTCTGATTCAACGTTGGATCAACCAGCTTGGAGCGTCTGAAGATGCGGCCGCCCTCGATCTCGAGGGGAGGGCGCTGCGCGCGGAGCGCGCCTTCAACGATCGATTCTGGTATGGAAAGGGCGGCTATCTGTACGATGTCGTCGACGGACCGCAGGGAGACGATTCTGCGTGCCGGCCGAATCAAGTGTTCGCAATTTCGCTGGACAGCCCGGTACTCGATCGCCGGCACTGGCCAGCGGTCATGAAAGTCATTCGCGATCAGCTCTTGACGCCTGTCGGTCTGCGCTCGCTTGCGCCCGGGCATCCTGATTACAAGTCCAAATACTTTGGCGATCTGCGATCCCGCGATGCCGCCTATCATCAGGGCACCGTGTGGGCGTGGTTGATCGGCCCGTTGGTTGACGCGTGGCTGAAGGTCTATCCGGACGATCGCGAGGGGGCCAGAAACCTCCTTCTCGGCTTCGACCCGCACTTGAACCAGGCGTGTGTCGGTTCGATCAGCGAGATCTTTGACGCCGATGCTCCGTACGTCCCCCGCGGGTGCATCGCGCAAGCATGGAGCGTCGCGGAAGTGCTGCGGTGCCTGCTGAAAACAACGGCGCACCCACGAGAACCCGGTATCCCGGATCCCGCACAACGGATCCCGGAGCCCCCGGAACGGGTATCATCGCAGACACTCGCGTGAGAAATGCGCTCTTCCGTCTCGGATGGACGCCCGCACTGACCGACTCATTTGCCCCTTTTGCGGCTCGAGGTTTGTTGCCCGGTCGAGTCGCGCTCGAGCACACCCACATCTATCGCGTCATCACGGAGTCAGGAGAGGCGCTCGCGCGCGTATCCGGCCGGCTTCGTCACCGCGCAGCGACTCGCGCGGATTTTCCTGCGGTGGGTGATTGGGTGGCCGTGCAGCCGCCCGAACATTCGGGTGACAGCCGAATTGTTGCCGTGTTGCCACGACGTAGCAGCTTCTCCCGCCGGGCCGCGGGCGATCCGACCGAGGAGCAGGTTGTCGCGGCAAATATCGACACCGTCTTTCTCGTTGCTGGTCTCGACGGCGATTTCAATCCACGAAGGATCGAACGCTACCTGCTGGTCGCGGTCGAGAGCGGCGCGTCGCCGGTCGTGGTGTTGAACAAGGCTGATGTCGCGGCGGATCCGGATGCCATGGCAGACATCGTCCGGGCGTCGGTCGGCGCTATTCCGGTCCACGTCGTGTCTTGCCAGGTGCCCGGAGGTGTCGATGTCCTCCGTCCGTATCTCGGCACGGGTCAGACCGGAGCGTTGCTCGGGTCATCCGGCGTTGGGAAGTCAACGATCGTCAACCGACTCGTCGGGCACGACCTGTTGAAGACTGTCGAAGTGCGCGAGTCGGACAGCCGCGGGAGACATACGAGCACGGCGCGTCAAATGATCGTCCTCCCCGAGTCGGGAGTGCTCATTGATACTCCCGGCATGCGCGAACTACAGCTCTGGGACAGTGGGGATGTGCGCGATGCGTTCGGCGATATCGAGGAACTCGCAACCGGTTGCAAGTTTCGTGACTGTCGCCACCGCGAAGAACCCGACTGCGCGGTGCTCGACGCGGTGTCATCGGGGGCACTTTCGCAGGGACGTCTGGAGAGCTATCACAAGCTGCAGAACGAGCAGGCCTTTCAGGCCCGCCAGGTCGATCAGCGTGCGCAAATCGAGGAACGGCGCCGCTGGAAGGTGTTGACGAAAGCGGCGCAGAAGCGAATCAGGGAAAAGGGAAACGGTTGATTCGCCATCCGCCGCCCGGCACCCGCCATTCGCCGGGAACCGCGAACACCATTGATCATCCGGCGTAAGCTACCGGCATGAACGTTCTTTCGGTTCGCGACGCGCGAAAAAGGTTCGGCAACGTCGCCGCGTTGAACGGTGCGACCTTCGAACTGCGGCATGGCGAGTTGCTCGCCCTCCTCGGTCCCAACGGCGCGGGAAAGACCACGCTTATTCGCGCCATCACCGGTCGCGTACGGCTCGACGGCGGGGAGATTCAGCTGTTCGATCGCGTGCTCGACGGCAGGCGTACCGCCCCGGAACTCGGTATCGTGCCCCAGGAAATTGCGCTGTATCCGCTATTGACCGCTCGCGAGAACCTCGAGGCGTTCGGCGGGCTCCACGGACTCACCGGCAAAGACCTCGCGCAGCGGGTCGACTGGGCACTTGAAGGGATTGGTCTTCTCGATCGCGCGACTGACCTGGTCAAACAGTTTTCGGGCGGCATGCGGCGCCGATTGAACATTGCCTGCGGCGTCCTGCACCGTCCTCGGGTCGTCCTTCTCGATGAACCAACCGTGGGTGTCGATCCGCAAAGTCGCGACCGCATTTACGACATGCTCGCGGAACTCGCGCAGTCGGGCGTCTCGCTGCTGTTGACCACGCATCACCTCGAGGAAGCGGAAGCACGGTGCTCACGCACGGTGATCATCGATCACGGGAAAGTGATCGCGGCCGGGACGATGTCGGAACTGGTCGACCAGACCGTCGGGCGATTCCGCCTGGTGACGCTTCGACTCGACGCACCGCTCGACGGAGAGACGGCCTTCAAGGTTGCCGGACGCACGAATGGGTCGGGAGTTGATGGCGATGGTCGGGTTCTAAAAGCGCGGATGCAGGATGTGGCCTCTGAACTGCCGCCACTCCTCGATTGCATCAGGACCGCGGGTCGCGCGGTGGACGACGTCGAGGTGCGAGGCCCGAGTTTGCAGTCGGTGTTCATTCATTTAACCGGCCGGGAGCTGCGCGAGTAATGCGAACGTTGATGTGGGTCGGATGGACGAACCTGCGGCGCGACCGCGTCGCGCAGGCGCTCACCTTTCTGCTTCCGATTGTGTTCTTTTCGATCTTCGCCAGCGTCTTCGGCGGCCAGGGGGATGCGGCAACTGCGCGAATTCGCATCGCCGTAGTCGACGAGGACCACAGCGAAGTCAGTGCTCGTCTGATCGAAGGTTTGCGCACCGAGAAAAGTCTGCGAACACAGACGACAGCAGACGCGTCGGGATCGGGCGCCGTTCTGGATCGCGCTGCTGCCGAGCGGCTGGTTCGCGACGGTGATGTGCCGGTTGCGGTCGTCATCCCTGCTGGTCTTGGTGCCGCGTTTTCGACGAATGGCTTTGCCGGTGGCGGCCCGCCGGTTCAGTTGTTGTCCGACGTGTCGGATCGCATCGCGCCGCAAATGGTCCTTGGTCTGCTGCAAAAAGTGGCGATGACCGCGGCGCCTGATCTGCTGATGCAGGGAGGCATGCGTCAGTTCGAGAAATACGCCGGGGCGATGACGCCACAACAGAAGACTGCCGTCGATCAGTGGCTGCCGCAGTTGAAAGCGCAGGGACAAGCGGGCGGCGGTGGCAGCGCCCCGGCCAGTGGCGCCATGCCGATCACCGTCGACGTGGTCGACGTGATGCGGACAGATAATCGCCGGGGGTCGCTGATCTCGTTCTACGCAGCGGGAATTGGTGTGATGTTCCTGCTGTTCTCCTCTGTGGCGGGCGCGGGTGGCGCGCTGCTGGACGAGGCGGAAACTGGAACGCTCGAGCGGCTGCTCTCGACCAACACTGGCATGACGGGCGTGCTCGTCGGTAAGTGGATTCTGCTGGCGCTGATTGGATGTCTGCAACTCACGGTGATGTTCCTGTGGGGGAGAGTGGCGTTTGGCTTGCCGCTGTTTTCCCATCTCCCCGGATTCGGGGTCATGACGCTCTTTACCGCTGCCGCGGCCGCGGCGCTCGGTCTCGTGCTCGCGTCGCTGGCGAAAAGCCGGGCGCAGCTCTCGGGTTTTTCGACGATTCTGATCCTGACGATGTCCGCGCTCGGCGGCAGCATGTTTCCGCGATTCCTCATGAGTGAGGGGATGCAGAAGGTGGGCTTGCTGACCTTCAACGCGTGGGCACTCGACGGGTATCTGAAAGTCTTCTGGCGTCACGCCGCGATCTGGCAGCTCTGGCCGCAACTTCTCGTTCTCACTGCGTTGACGGGTGTCTTCCTGTCGCTTGCGCGGCTGCTTGCGAGGAGATGGGAAGCGGCGTGAAAATTACGCTGCGCCGCTGCCCGGAATGTCTTCCTTCAAATCAATACTGAAACGCTCGGCCATCCGATAGAGCGTCCGCCGATCGATCCCTAACACCTCAGCCGCGCGTGTGCGATTGCCGCCGACCTGCTCAATCACGTGAAGCAGATACCGTCGCTCGATTTCGTCAAGTGACGGCAAGTCGGCAAAGAGCCGCTCGTGAAGATCGGGTCCTGTCGCTTTGAACGGCAGATCCGCGACATCGATCACCGATCCGCGGCTGAAGACGACCAGGCGCTCGATCGTATTTTCAAGTTCACGCACATTGCCGGGCCATCGATACGCCGTCAGCGCCGAAATCGCTCCGGGCGAAAGCTCGACTCTCCGGCCGGCGCGGGCGCACGCGTTGCCCAGGAAGGTCTGGATCAAGAGCGGAATGTCCTCGCGGCGATCCCGCAATGCCGGCACACGAATGACGATGACGCTCAGACGATAGAAGAGATCCTGGCGAAAACGCTGCGCGGTCACTTCGCGCTCGAGGTCGACATTGGTGGCGGCAACCACGCGGACATCGACTTTGACGAGCCGGCTTCCTCCGACAGGTCGCACTTCTCCTTCCTGCAGAACGCGCAGCAGTTTCACCTGCAGGGCAGGCGAGGTCTCGCCGATCTCGTCCAGGAACACCGTGCCACCCGTTGCCTGCTCGAATATTCCCTTGGTGTCGGCGATGGCGCCGGTGAACGAGCCGCGGGTATGTCCAAACAGCTCTGATTCGAGAACGCTCTCGGTGAGTGCGCCACAGTTGATCGGAACGAATGGCCGCGCCGAGCGCCGGCCATGCGCGTGGATGGCGCGCGCGACCAGTTCTTTGCCAGTGCCGCTGTCGCCGATAATCAAGACGGGAGCGACGGCATTGGCCGCATGGGCGATTTGTTTATAGACGGATAACATTCCCGCGGTTCGCCCGATGAGGCCCGGCGGTGGAACGTCGAGCGACGGCCGCGGCGCCGCTGGCACACCAACATCGGACAACGCGCGCTCGACGGTTGCCTTCACTTCCGAAATGTTGAACGGCTTGCTGATGTAATCGAACGCACCGGCACGAACGGCGTCAATCGCCGTCTGCAGGGTGCCAAAGCCGCTGATGAGGACAACGTGTCCACGCGGGTTCGACTGCTTGAAGGCGCGAAGCACGTCCATCCCATTCTGCTGGGCATCGAGATTGATGTCGGAAATCAGGAGGTCGAATGGCTGCTTCGCCAGCGTCAAGGCTTCGCCGGCGTCCTGCGTCGTCCGCATTTCTCGATCGGGTCGTTCGAGCAGTTCCGCCATGAACCGGCAGGTCTCGCCATCGTCATCAACGATCAGAATTCTGGACATCAACGGTCTCCGCTGCCGGCGCCGACGGCAGCTCAATAGTGAAAAGCGTTTCGCGGCCGGGATCACTGGCCGCCACGATCGTCCCGCCGTGACGCGCGATGACGTCGTGCGTAATGCTCAGCCCGAGGCCGGTGCCGTGGCCGGCTGTCTTCGTCGTGACCCATGGATCGAAGATCCGCGGCAGGAGTTCCTTTGGAATGCCGGTTCCTGTGTCGCTGACTTCGACCCGCACACCGGTTTCAGAGGCCGCCGCGCGGATGGTCAGCGTCCCTCCCTTCGGCATCGCGTCGAGGCTGTTGGTCACGAGATTCAATATCGCGAGCTCGAGTTCCTCTGAATCCGCCCAGATCGGCGGCAACGCGTTCGAGACGGCGAGTTTGAGAGCGATGCGCGATGCGTCGAGCTTGGGCCTGGCCACATCAGCGACGCGAGTCAACAGCGGTCCAAGGGCAATCGACGCGCGGTTGCCCGGCCGTCTCGAATGATCGAGAACACTGCGCACGACCGACGTGACTTTGGCAATCTGCTCTTGCACGATTTGCAGACGTCGCCCCGTTTTTGGATCGACCGACGCGTCCTCCTGGAGCATCTGGACGTAGCCGGAGATCAGATTGAGCGGAGTTCCGACCTGATGCGCCACGCTTGCTGCTGTTTGACCCACTGCCGCTAGTTGCTCCGCGCGCGCGAGCGCCTCGCGAAGGACGAACACCCGCTGATAGGTCTCGACCAATTCGGCATTCCGCAGCCGCAATTCGGCGGTTGCCTCGTTGACCCGTTCCTGCAGCGCTTCGTGAAAATCCTGAAGCCGCTGCAGCATGTCGTTCAGGCCGACCGCCACACTCCCGATTTCGTCGGGTCGTGTTTGCTGCGCGCGGGCCGTGAAGTCGCCAGCTCCCGCGCGAGTCATGGTGTCGCGAATCAAAGCGATCGGCCGATGGATGAAACGGCGTCCAAGCCAGTCGACAAGCAACGTCAGGACCACAATTGCGGCGGGAGTAAACCACAACGTCACCTGCCGGCCCTTCGTGCGAAGTTGTTGAAGGGCGCCCAGGGAAACGGTGGCCACGGCCGCGGCCCGCGTTCCATCTGCGCGCACGAGCGGAACTGCCACCGCCATCGCGCCCGGCGAGACCGAGTCCGACATGGTTGTCGCAGCTCGAACTGCGCTGACACCAAGCGCAATCGCCTCCGGCCGCTCGCCGGTGGACGTGCTGGCGACCACCGTGGAGGTGTTGCCGTTGACTTGAACAATTGTGAGTGTGCGCAGCATTGGTGCGCTGATCACGAGGTCGTGCAAGTCGGTCGACAGGCCGTCGATGTCGACCGGGTCACTTCGCAGTTCGTAGTCATCGGCAACGGCGAGCGCCGTGATGCGCGCGGTGTCGAGGAGATCGTGTTCGACGGTCCGCTCGAAGACACGAATTTCGAGGAACGCTTCGATGCTGATCACGATGGCGACGCTCAGCGCGACGAGCAGCGCCAGCCGGAGCCGCAGCGAGATGCCCGGGCGCAATTTCGCCCCGCTGGGGCGCTGCTGCTCGGTCGCGACTGGCTCGAGCTCAGAGGTGGCAATCGTCGAAGTCATTGCAACAGGACGCTTTGTTTCATTCTATCGAGGCCCGAACGTGCTGGCACCGGGATTGTGTTCAGGATTGGTGCCCGCCGGGGTCGTGGCGATTGGCTGGACTCCCCGGTCGACTCCTCCAGCTGCGGCGCTGGCGGGCGCTGTTTCTGCGATTCCCACACGTCCCCTGGAATCGCGAGGCCGAGTCCGGAGTGCGTGTGCGGCTGACCATCCTCCTCCTGGCGACGACAAGTTCCGTTCTGATGGTGATGCCGACGGTTCCCTCCGGCAGCCTGACGGCTCCCGCGGCGCCCGCGCCAGTCGATCGGGTCGAGCCGGAGCTCGGAGCCGCAGCTGAACAACCACCGGAACGATCGCTGGTCGGCACGCTCGAACAGGTCGACGATCAAGCGACCGGGTTCGTCGTGAAAACGGCGAACGGCAAACAACGATTCCTGCTCCAAAGCGACGCGACCATTCGGCAGGGTTCCAAGACGATCAAAGCGTCTGATCTGGCCTCGCACAAAGGCGAACGCGTGAAAGTCCGCTATCGTGAGTCAGCCGGCGAGCGTCGTGCCGAATGGATCGTTGTTGCGTCGCCCCCCTCCCACAAAGTCAAGACAGACCCGGATTAAAATCGCGACTATGATGGCGGCATGCGCGTCGCACTCGTGCAGCAGCATGCCGTGGCCGACAAGACCGACAACATCCGGCGAGGGCTGGACGCGATGGAACGCGCCGCGCGCGACGGCGCGGAGGTGATTGCGTTCGCCGAGCTGGCCTTCGAACTCTTTCATCCCCAACGTCCGGCGGAGTCGGGAGCGCTCGGTCTTGCAGAGGCGGTTCCCGGGCCGTTGACGGATGCGTTCGCGCGAAAAGCCCGCGAACTCGGCGTCGTGACTATCCTGAACGTGTACGAACGCGACGCGACGCGCGCATACGATTGCTCGCCGGTGATCGATGCGGATGGATCACTGCTGGGAAGAACCCGGATGATTCACATCACCGATTACCCGTGCTTCCACGAGCAGGGATATTACGCGCCCGGTGACACCGGAGCGCCTGTCTATCAGACCCAGGCCGGCGCCGTTGGGGTTGCGATCTGTTACGACCGCCACTATCCGGAATACATGCGCGCGCTCAAATTGAATGGCGCCGAGCTGGTGGTCGTGCCGCAGGCAGGGGCGGTCGACGAGTGGCCGGACGGTCTGTATGAAGCGGAGATGCGCGTCGCGGCTTTTCAAAACGGTTACTTCATTGCGCTGTGTAATCGAGTCGGCGTCGAGGACTGCCTCACCTTTGCCGGGGAGTCTTTCGTCTGCGCGCCCGACGGTGTCGTACTGGCGAGAGCTCCGCGACTCGAGGATGCAACCCTGGTGGCCGATCTGGATCTTCGTCAGGTTTCCTCGTCGCACGCCGATCGACTGTTCATGCGGCACCGTCGACCGGAACTGTACGCGCGATGGTTCGGCGCGCCGTGATGCGGATCGCGCTCTGCGTGTTTCTCATGACGACGGCGTTGGTCGCGGCCTGCGCCGGCGTCAAGGCGCAAACGAATTCCTATGCGACGCTCGCCGAAGCGCGTCAGGCCGGCGCGATCGAGCGCGGGTGGATTCCGGACGGATTGCCCGCTGACTCGCACGACATGCGTGAAGGACACGTGCCCGGCACGTCGCAGCGCTGGGGCATCTTCGAGTATCCGCAAGCGCAGGAAGCGATGCTTCGGACGTTACTCGAGCCGCAAGAACTATCTGCCGATGGTCTGCCTTGCGATGTTCCGGCACGCATCGAGTGGTGGCCGCGGGTGCTGCGCGGTCCGCTCGACGGGAGCCGCGTCACCGCGACCGGCGCGCGCGTCTATCGCGCGAAGTCTGGTGACCTGTGGTTCGTCGTGAACTGGAACCAGGGTCGCGCCTATTACTGGAGCCAGTAGAAAAGGGAGCAAGCGTGATACTGGTGCCGAGGGGCAGAATTGAACTGCCGACACCACGCTTTTCAGGCGTGTGCTCTACCAACTGAGCTACCTCGGCCCGGAAGAACGCTCAGAACTAAACTCTGATCATAGCAGTTTTTCACTTGTACTTCTGATCGCCCTCTGGTACTGTCCCCACCGTGAGGATTGAAGGGCCGTCGTTCGCCGACGTTGCGGCGGCGAACACGTTAGAGCGGCAACGCCGGCGTTCGCGACAGATCCGGTTGGCGGTTGTGTTCCTGGGATGCGCGCTCCTTCTTGATGCGGTCTTCGGCGAACGCGGCCTTTTCCAGACCATCAAGTCCCGCGAGGATCTCATTCAGGCGGCGCAGGAAATCTCCGAATTGAAGCGGCAAAATGCTGCGCTCCGACGCGAAGCGCGTCGGTTGCAGGAGGATCCGGCCGCCCTGGAGCTTGTCGCGCGCCAGCAGCTCGGCCTGCTGCGTCCCGGTGAAATCCTCGTCGTGCTCAGCGACGTCAAGTAGCCCCAAATTTCTCGAACTTGCACGCTTCCTGATCGTATTGACAGACGTCGGGTGCGATCTTCGTGTCTTCAGCGGCGTTCGTTCTGTAGAATCGCGCCCGCAAGTGCCCCAGCCGTCTATGAGCTCCCAGTCTGCAACGAGTCCCAGGCGACCTGCCCGCGACCTCATCGATGCCGTCCTCGAGAACATGCGAAACAATCTCGAACCGCTGAAGTATTCGACGCTCGCGCCGAACCGTTTCGTGGTGTATCTGCATCCGGAAGAGTTCTCGCGCGTCGAGTCGATGGTTCCGATCCTCCAGGAACAGACCGCGCGCGCGCTCGAAGACGAGCTGCGGAAGCTGAACAATCCCCCAGCCTACCGGCGCTATATCGGTCGGATGACAGGCAGTTCGATGCCGGTGGAGAATGCCGGACGCGACTGGCAGATCGAGTTTCATCCCGACGCCGACGACGAGCTGGCGCCCGGGGACATCTTGATCCATTCGGAATTGATGCTGCCGGCGGCCACCGGCGACGACCTCGGGGCGGGCCAGCGCACCCGACGGATTACGACCGTGCATGTCGGCCAGCGGACGACAAAGCGCGAAGAGACCGTGAGTCGGACGGCACCGGCTTCGAACGTCGTCCATGCACGATTGCAATACGAGGACAACTCGGGTCCGCATAGTTTCGAGATGTCGCGCGACTCAATCGTGATTGGCCGTGGCGGGATCGCCTACAAAGCCGACGTGCGCATTGATTCGTCTGTAGATGTATCGCGGGAGCACGTGCGCATCCGCCGGGACTCGCGTTCCGGGGCGTTCTTCATCATCGACCTCAGCACGCTCGGCACGACGGTGAACGGACAGCCTGTGCCGAAGGGCTTCGACGTTGCGGACGGAACCAAGCGCGAGAACGGCATCGAGAGTCCGTTGCCAACCGGGTCGCGTATCGGCCTCGCTGACACGGTGTTCCTGCGATTCGACATTGCGCCGCGCTCATGACGTGGCTTCTCTCCGCGCGGTTTCTGATTCTGGCAGCGCTGCTGGCACTCGCCATTGTGTTGGCCTGGGTTGCCGCCGCTGATTACAACTAATGCCAGTGATGCAAGCCGGCACGACATTGAAGGCCGCCGGGGATAGCCACCCGGGACTTCAACGCTCGGGCAACGAGGATCGCTTCCACTGTGACGCGGCCCACGGGATTTTCATCGTCGTGGATGGCGTCGGCGGCCAGGCGGCGGGGGAGAAGGCCGCCGAGACCGCATTGGCGACCGTCAGGGCCCGCCTGGAGAGAGAGACCGGCCCAATCGAGGATCGCGTTCGAGAAGCGATCGCGCTCGCCAATAACGAAGTCCATCGTCTTGCGTCGCTCCGTGCTGAATGGCAGGGCATGGCCTGTGTCCTCTCGATCGCCGTTGTCACCAACGGCGACGTCGTCATCGGCCACGTCGGCGATACGCGGCTTTACAAACTGCGGGCCGGAGGTATCGAGAAACTGACACGGGACCACTCGCCCGTGGGCGAACGCGAGGACGCAGGAGAACTGAGCGAAGTCGAAGCGATGCAGCATCCACGTCGCAATGAGGTGTATCGCGACGTTGGCTCCGATCATCACGACCCGGATGATCCGGAGTTCATCGACGTATTCCGTCGGCCGCTCGAGACCGACGCGGCGTTGCTTCTGTGCAGCGACGGGCTGACCGATCAGGTGACCTCGGCGCTCATCACTGGGATCGTCTCCGACTTTGCCGGCCATCCGTTCGAGATCGTCCGTGCACTTATCGATGCCGCCAATGGTGCCGGAGGTAAGGACAATGTCACGGTTGTTTACGCAGAGGGGCCTCGCTTCGCGGAAGGAGAGGACACGCGGGATCTGCGGCAACGAAGACTCTCGACGGCGACCCCGTCTTCGGATGTGGTTGTGCCCTCGTCTGTGACTGTCGGTAATGTTCACACTCTTCACGGAACAAGACCGCGAAGATGGCGTCTCGCAGTGCTCATCGTTTTGCTGGTTGCCGTCGTCGGTATCGCCGCTTACGTGCAACGAGATCGTCTTCCACCCGGTGCCTTGAGTCGCCTGAGGTCGCTTGCGGGCGCACCGTCCCCGGTTTCGATTGGTGCATCGCCGGTTCGCGTAGCACCCGATCAATCTCTTGCCGCAGCCGTCCTTGGCGCTGCCCCCGGAACAGAGATCCTCGTGGAACCAGGAGAGTATCGCGAGCAGATTCGCTTGAAGACTGGCGTACGGCTCACCAGTCGCGTTGCGCGTGGCGCGACGCTTCGGCTTCCGGGTGGCGCGGCGGAAAACGATGCGGCTGTTGTCGCGTTTGAAGTCAGCGACGCGTTCCTCTCTGGTTTCCGCATTGAAGGTGACGCCGCGACACCACTTGGCGCCGGCATCCTGATCCGAAACTCGACCGTGACCGTGACCGATGTCGACATCAGCGGCGCCCGGAATGCCGCAGTCGAGTATGTTGGCAACAACGGCGGCTCCCTGATCGGTAACGATCTTCACGACAATCCAGGCGCCGCCATCATCGTCCGCGCCGGCGCATCGCCGCGGATCACGCACAACACGTTCACGCGCAATGCCGGCTCTGAGCGTACGCCGGCCACGCTGCTGGTCGAGGCGGCCGCGCGACCCGTGATCACCAGCAACACGTTTCACAGCGTCAGTCCGGATTCGCTCGTCATTCCAGGCGCCGCCCGCGCTGCAATCCTTCGCGACAACTGGTTCGTCAGTCCACCCGTGGAGCGTCCGACCGCCCCACCGGCGCGTTCGGGAAGAGGCAGACGATGACGACGGTGTTTCAGAAGGTGGGGCCGTACGAGATCGTGCGTGAGATTGGCCGAGGCGGAATGGCCGCGGTGTTCCTCGCACAGGATACGCGCCATTCTCGGCAGGTTGCGCTCAAGTTGGTTCCGATGGGACAGGATCGAGAGGCACGCGAGATCCTCGAGGCCGAACGGTGGGGCGCGCGTCTGCAAGGGCAGCTTGCCGAAGCGTGCGGGCTGGTTCCTCGCGTCTACGATGAAGGTGACGAGGCGCCGTACTACTTCATCGCCATGGAGTACGTTCACGGCGAGAACCTTTCCGATGTGATCGCGCGCGGAGCGGTGAGCCCGGCGGAAGCGACCAGAATCGCCGCGGAGCTGTGCCGGTTTCTCGACGCGGCTCACCGTTTCAAAACAACAATCGACGGCCGTGAGTTCTGGGCCCTCGTTCATGGCGATTTGAAGCCGCGCAACGTGCGACGCTCGGAAACCGGCGACATCAAGGTGCTCGACTTCGGCATTGCGAAGGCGCTGTCGCTCAGCCGCAAAGTGACACGCAACGACTTTGGGAGCATGCCGTATTTGTCGCCTGAACGGCTCGAGTCGACCGAGGTCGACGCGAAAGCGGATTTGTGGGCGCTCGGTGTGATTCTCTATGAGCTCCTGACCGGTGCGCTGCCGTTTCATGGGTCCGACACACGACGGCTCGAACAGCAGATTCGCGCGGGTTACGAGCAACGGCCGCTTCCTGAAACCTGCCCCCCCGGTCTTCGTGCCGTCGTACGACGGCTGCTTGCTGCGCAGTCGATCGACCGGTATCCCTCGGCTGTCGCAGTCATCGCCGACCTCGAGCGAGTGCAGGCCGGCCAGGATCCGGAGGCGCTGACGTTTTCGTTTCACGCGTCGTCTGATGAAGCCCCGACGCGACGAACGCAACCGGCTGATGGTATCGATCCCGAAGCGACGCGTCGGACTGATCGCTCCTTGACGGGCGCGCCGTCTCCGACGACTGCCGTCGCAACGCCGGCGCCGCAAGTCGCGAAGCCCAAGACACCGGTGCAGGCGCCCATAAGGGTCAAGCGATCACGGCTGCGAGCGGCCTTGATGATCGCCGCGCTGCTGCTGGTGTCGAACGAACTGATCGTGGGTTTCAGAGCGAATCGTGTCGCCGCCGCCGCCGCGACACGTGATCTCGAGAGCATGGACGACATCTGGTCTGAGTACGACGCCCTATCTCATCGAAGTTATTTGCGGATGGGGGTCCATGGCCTCGAACGCACGCTGACAAGACGCGTCGGCACGCTCTCCGATCAAGTGATCGCGAACTATCGCAGTACTGTACCGACGGTGCGCGAGCGACAGTGGCAGATCGCTCAGCGTAGCCTGCAGCATGCGCTCGTCCTCGCTCCCGCCAGCACGGTATTGAGGGCGTCACTGCGCTACTGCGAAGGACACCTGCATCGCATCGATGGTGAAGCGGACAAGCTCCGTCATCGCGCCACCGCGAACCAGCATTTCACCGAAGCGGTGTCGGCATTTCGAGAAGCGGCGGAGCTGCGGCGTGACTGGCCGGATCCGTTCCTGGGATTGGCGCGCGTCTTCATCTATGGCCTCGAGGATGTCGATCGCGCGTCCGACGCGCTGAAGCAAGCCGAGAAGCTTGGCTACGCCATGGGTGACCGCGAAACAGCGCAGCTCGCGGACGGCTATCGTGCGCGCGGCGACAGCCTCTGGCAGACGGCGCGCCAACTTGCGGACATGCCACAGGAAGCTGAGTATCTGCGCCGAGCCTCTGACGCGTATCGTCAGGCGCAGGGCCTCTACGAACGAGTGCCCGGTTTTCCGGGGGTCGCAGTCAATCTCCGACGTACGCAGCGATCGCTCGATCAGATTAGTGAACGATCTATGCCGCGCGATCTGGAACAGCAACTGGTCGATCCGGGGACGGCGGTGGCGGATCCGCCCGCCCGCCCTGATCGGGTCCCATGGCTGTAACCTACAAGACCGCAGCCGATCGCGACGTCGCGCGTCACGCCAACCCCGCGGGCAATCGCTCGCTCTTCGAGCCGCTGGAATTCCTACTGGCCGGCGTCTCTGTTTTCGCGGCGATCCTTCTCGTCGCCGCGTACGTGGGAGTGGTCCGTGTTCCGCACACGGAGTCACCGGTCGCGGGCGTCGTCAACCTCAACGCATCCCCGACGCCAGAGCGTCTCGGCGCAGTACTCGAACTGGTGTTCCCACTGCCAGCCGATCGACGCATTGCTGTACAGCAGTTGGTGTCTTTCCTGACGAACCCCGACGGCAGCCGCCGTTTGCTTCCAAACGTCGGCACGATCGCGAGAGTGCGCGTTCCGGTTGCCGTCATCGAGCGGGCGCCCTCAGCGGCTGCGTACCGGGAGCGGCTGGCCGAGGAGCGGGGACGCGCACGATCATCAGGTCGCGACGCGCCTTCGTCGCTGCCCCTCCTGACAAGCGCGCAATTGAGCAGTATCAAGCCGTCATTTGTCGTTCGCGACTTCTCGACTGTCCGCCGATCTCTCGCGATCTGGACGGTGCTGTATCTGGTGGGTTTTCACCTGGTGTCGATTGTGTGGCGGATGAGGAAACTGCGCGGCGATCGCGTGCTCCTCGTTGCGGCGCATCTCCTGACGGCGTTGGGATTGGCCGCGATGATCAGCCGTCCCGATCCGGTGCGCGATCTGCTTTTGTTTCCACGTTACGTCGAAGGAGTTCTCGCTGGTCTCGTGGCAGCCACGCTGGTGTCGTTCGTCAACGTTCGGACGAGCAGTCTGAAAGCTCTCAGTTATCTGCCGCTCGCGGCTGCCTTCGCGTTGTCACTCTTGCTTCTGTCGCCGCTCGGATCGGGACCTGCGGGCAGCAGTGCCAAGGTCAATCTCGGTCCGTTCCAGCCGATTGAGGCGATCCGCGTTCTGCTGGCCTTGTTTCTCGCCGGCTATTTTTCGCGTCATTGGGAACTGCTCCGCGCAGTGCGCAGCAATCAAATCGGCAATGTCGCCGTGCCCTCGTGGTTGAACCTCCCGCGCGCGCGCTATGCCGTTCCGGTCTTGCTCGGAGTGGCCGCAGCGCTTGCGTTGTTCTTTGGACAACGCGACCTCGGCCCGGCATTGATGCTTGCCGTCGTGTTCCTCGTGGTCTATGCGGTCGCGCGGGGCACGATCGGTATGGCGCTGGCCGGCTCTGTGCTTCTCGCGACCGGCTTTTACGTCGGGCATCGACTCGGCATCTCCGCAACGCTGGCCGATCGCGTTCGCATGTGGCAAGCACCGTGGGACAACGTGGCGCGTGGCGGCGATCAGATCGCCCAGGCACTGTGGGCGATGTCGACTGGAGCCGCGTTTGGCGCCGGTCCAGGCCTGGGCGACACGCGATATCTGCCCGCCGGACATACCGATCTCATTCTCGCGTCGGTGAGCGAGGAATTTGGCTTTGCCGGGCTCCTCGCTGTTGCACTGGTTTATGTGGCACTGGTCGCGCGCGCGGTACACACGGCGCGCAAAGCGTCAACCGACTATGGGTTCTTTCTCGCACTGACGCTGGCCCTCTTCCTGGTTGTGCCAGTGCTACTTATGGCGAGCGGAACCCTGGGCATCGTCCCGCTGACTGGGGTCGTCACGCCATTCTTGAGTTTTGGCGGCTCCGCAATGGTAGCGAACTTCGCGGCGCTCGGGCTGCTCGCATCGATTCGGTCGGACGGAGCCGCTCGAGCGGATCTCACGGCGTTCCGCGCGCCGGTACGTTGGCTGAACATTGGCTTGGCGGCGTGCACGGTATTGCTCGTCACCATTGCAGGATTGACCGTCGTTGGTCACGCCGACGACATCTTCGCGCGGCCGCACCTGGGCCTCCAAGCCGATGGCATTCGTCGTTTCCAATACAATCCGCGGCTCCTCGATGTCGTCCGGCAGATTCCTCGGGGGAGCATCGTCGATCGGAACGGTCTCGCGATCGCGACCGACGATCTGGCGCTTGCGCGGAAGGCAGCACCGGTGTACGCGAAACTGGGTATTCCGGTTGACGCGTCATGTGCGGTTCGAGGCGCGCGCTGTTATCCGCTCGGAGGACGCGCGTTTCACCTGCTGGGTGATGCGCGCACCCGGCGCAACTGGGGCGCCTCCAACACGTCCTTTGTCGAACGAGACAGCGAATCGGCGCTGAGGGGTTTCGACGATCATCAAACGATGGTCGCGGTACGCGACGCTGACGGTGCGGAGACGACGGCACTGCGACGGGACTATCGCGACCTCGTCGCTGTGTTTCGTCATCGATTCGATCCTGATCACCCTGCCGTCAAGGCAGCCATGAACCCGCATCGCGAATTACAAGTGGCGATTGATGCGCGGCTTCAGGCTCGCGCGGCGGCAATCATCGCGGCGTACGCGCGCCGGTCCTCGAGTGGTCGCGCCGCAGCAGTTGTCGTGGATCCCGCGACCGGCGATCTACTCGCGAGCGTCAGTTACCCGTGGCCGGTGGATGGAATGCGAGATGAGGGGTCCACAGCGGATGAGGGGGACAACGAGACGCTCCTCGACAGAGCACGGTATGGACTGTATCCCCCGGGATCGACGTTCAAACTTCTCACCGCCGCCGCGGCACTCAGGCGCGACGAGAGTCTGTCGGGGCAGACATTTACATGCAGTCGCCTTCCCGATAATCGCGTCGGTGTGAAAATGCCCGGGTTCACCCGGCCGATTCGCGACGACGTGCTCGACAAGCAGCCGCACGGTACGATCGACATGCATCGCGCTCTGGTCGTGTCCTGCAATGCGTACTTTGCGCAGCTGGCAGTCAAGCTGGGTCCGCAGGCCCTGCTTGGTGTTGCGCAACCGGCCGAGGTGTCGCTGGCGCGAAACAACTCGGTCTCGCGGATCCGCGATTCACTGCCACAGGTTGGGTACGGTCAGGGAGAAGTGGTCGCGTCGCCGCTCCGAATGGCGGCCGTCGCCGCGGCGATTGCTGCCGATGGCAATTTGCGCGAGATTCGAGTTCGAGCGAGTGATACCAGGTCGGCGGTACATCCATTCCTGGCTCCCGACGTCGCGAGAACGCTTGGCAGCTACATGCGAGACGTCGTTCTCGACGGGACGGGACGGAGCGTCAAGACGGTGCCGGTTCCCATTGCGGGGAAGACCGGGACGGCGGAAGTGACGGGTGCCCCGTCACATTCATGGTTCATTGGCTTTGCGCCGTACGGCGCGGCGACCCACCGCGTCGCCGTCGCGGTGATTCTCGAGAATGCAGGCTATGGCGGCGCGGGCGCCGCGCCCGCTGCTGGCGAGATCGTCGCCGCCGCGGCGGCGCTGGGCCTGGCGAAGTAATGGGGTCAGACGGGGGTCAGACCGGGCTCAGACCCGGGTCAGACGAGGGTCAGACTGGTCTGACACGTGACTGGTCAATCGGGTTGTGGGCTTTCAATGCTCTGACCCCCGTCTGACCCCGGTTTGACCCCGGTCTGACCCCCGTCTGACCCCAAGGAGCAGCAATGGATTTTGCGTCGAAGGCGCGGAGGCTGGAACGGCGGATCAGCAGGACGGTTGATGCCGCCGTGGTGGAATTCGTAGGCCGAAGCACGACGGCTCCGATCGAGATCGTCCACGGGGTGCTCGACCGCGCCGAAGCGGAGATTCAGGATATCGGCCGCGGCCGACGGGTGTTTCCGTTCAACCGTGTGCGTGTGCAGGTCATCGCTGGCGACAAGGAATCACGCGCCCGGATGGCCGCCGTGATCGACGGTCCGCCGTCGCTCTGCGACAGGGTGATTGAACGGCTGAAATCATCCGGGTGTGCGGTCGACAGGCTCGACGTTCCCGTCGTCTACGTTCGGCGGCGCGGGCCAGAGTGGTCGGACACGGATTTTCATGTCGACTTCGATCGAGCGGAGTTGCCGACGCAGAAGCACGCTGCCGCCGGCGAGGTGAAAGAGGCGGTCGCTCGGCTCAAGCTCACCGTGATCAAGGGTGCCGCCGAACAGCGGAGTTATGCCGTCACCACAGGACGCGTCGACATCGGGCGCCAATCCGACGTCGTCGACCAGCGGCAACGGCTGATTCGCACAAACCACGTGGCGTTCAGCGAGGATGGACCGGACGAGAACCGCACCGTCTCGCGGCGGCACGCGCATATCGAGTTCAACGAAGGGGATCGCTCTTACCGCCTCTGGGACGATCGCAGCGCACACGGAACGACCATCATCCGCAATGGCCGCGCGATCAGAGTGCCCGCTGGCGCGCGCGGTACGAGGCTGGAGACAGACGATGAAATCGTGCTCGGACACGCGCGCTTACGGGTAACGCTCGAGCAGGGAAAACGATAAATCAGACCGCAGCGGCCTCCATCTCCTTCACGTCCTTCACCAGGCCAAGCTCGCGGCGCACGCGGTCTTCGATGGTGCTGGTAATCGCGGGGTTCTCTTTCAGGAACTGCTTGACATTCTCGCGCCCCTGGCCGAGACGCTCACCGCCAAACGCGAACCACGTCCCGCTCTTCTCGACAATCTTGCGATCCACGGCAAGGTCGAGCAAATCACCCTCGCGTGAGATCCCTTCGCCGTACATAACGTCGAACTCGGCCTCGCGGAAGG
>DATJKH010000072.1:0-25275 GCA_035491715.1 Vicinamibacterales bacterium
AGGCCCTTGGTCCCTGGCCCTTGGCCTTTAGCCCTTCTCTAGCGTGCGACGGGCTGCTCGATGCGTCGCGGCGGCGGCTTCGGTCCCAGGAACGAGGAGACCACCAGCCACACGACGGGCAGCACCACCAGCGCGTAGCTCAGGTACTGGCCGTAGATGCCGTCGGGGCCGTAGGGCTCGGTCGCCCAGTGCAGCGGCTCGCTGCCGGGGAAGAGGTTGGCTTCGGTCAGCTCGTGGAACCCGTAAATCACCAACTGGACCACGAACACCGCCAGGAACACGGCCGTCACCTGGAAGAACAGGCCCAGGTTCACGCGGTGTCCGTAGCGTGACCACAGCCACGCCACGAAGGCTGCGCACACCGTGCCGCCAAGCGCACCCAGCGCAATGCTCGACACACCCACCTGCGAGAGCAGCGTGCCCATGAGGAGCGCGGTCTCCATGCCCTCGCGCGTGATCATCAGCAGCGTGAAGCCGAAGACGCCCATGAACGCGGCCTTGCCGAGCTTGATCGACGAGGCCTCGAGGCGTCCTTCGATCTCGCGCTTCATCCGCTTCCCTGCCCTCCACATGTGCATGGTCAATGACGCCACCAGCAGGGCGGCGGTCAGCGCGAGCACTCCTTCCCAGAGCGCCTGGTTATTCGCTTGTGCGAGCAACAACCCGGCAGCAACGCTGAGAACGACTGAAACGGCGATACCCCAATGGACGGCGGGAAGAAGCGTCATTCGGCCGGTCTTTTTAAGATAGGCAAGGCTGATGGCGACGATGAGAAACGCCTCGAGCCCTTCGCGCAGTGTGATGACAAACGCCTGAATCATTTTCGGTCCAGCCTCGGATCATCGGGAGACATGAATCCTGCAACGCCGTCGCCCGCAGCAGCCAACAACGGTTGACCTGCTGAAAATGCGACTGGTCGCGTTTTCAAGCCTATCTCGTGATATCCGACCAGTCAAGTCGGACTTCTGGGTCTATGGGAAAGGGACAAGGGAAAGGGGAAAGGGGAAAGGAAAGGGGGCAAGAGCACATAAGATCCAGGCATGTTCAAAGGGTTCTCGATGCTCGTGGCCATTTCCCTCGGATTCGCATCTCTGGCATCCCAACAATCGAACGACGCGGCGCTTCTCGATCGAGCGCGCGCCCTGCTGAAGCAGACGCCGCTGATCGACGGCCACAACGACTACCCCTGGGAGCTGCGCGAAAAGGCACAACGCAATTTCGAGAAGCTCGACATCGCCAAACCGCAGCCGACGATCATGACCGACATCGCACGTTTGCGAGCCGGTGGAGTCGGCGGGCAATTCTGGTCGGTCTACGTGCCGGTGGAGCTGACCGGGCAGAGCGCAGTGACGGCGACGCTCGAAGAGATTGATACCGTGCACCAGATGACGCGGCGATATCCCGAGACGTTCGAGCTTGCGCTGACCGCTGACGATGTCGAACGGATCTTCAAACAAGGACGGATTGCGTCACTGGTCGGGATGGAAGGAGGCCACTCGATCGACAACTCGCTGGCGGCCCTGCGGATGTTCTATCGGCTTGGTGCGCGATACATGACGCTGACCCACTCGAAGAATACCGCGTGGGCTGATTCGGCCACCGATGATCCCAAATTCGGCGGTCTCGCTCCCTTCGGCGAAGAAGTCGTGCGAGAGATGAACTGGTTGGGCATGCTCGTCGATCTCAGTCACGTGTCACCTGAAACGATGGAGGACGCGATCCGCGTCAGTCAGGCCGCCGTGATTTTTTCGCACTCGTCAGCACGAGCACTCAACGATGTACCGCGTAATGTTCCTGACAGCGTTCTGCGGCTTCTGCCAAAGAACGGTGGTGTGGTGATGGTGACGTTCGTCCCCGGATTCCTCTCTCCTGCCGTGGCGGCATGGAACAAGTTGCAGGACGCGGAGCGCGACCGCCTGACCAAACAGTTTCCCGGCGACGGGGCAGCAGTAACCGGCGGCGTGAATGAGTGGGGGGCAGCGCATCCCGGACCGCGAGCGACCGTGGCGGAAGCGGCCAACCACATCGATCACATCCGAAAGGTTGCGGGTATCGATCACATCGGCCTCGGCAGCGACTTCGATGGGATCACACAGGTGCCGCAAGGACTCGAGGACGTTTCCAAGTTCCCGTCACTCATCGCCGAACTGTTCCGGCGCGGCTACAAAGACGACGAGATCAAGAAGATACTCGGGCAAAACATTCTTCGCGTCATGCGGGACGTAGAGAAAGTTTCCAGGCGTTTGCAATCGGAACGAGGTCCATCGACCACGTTGTTCCAACAATAATGACGCCCGTCGCACATGTTTTTCTTGCGCTGCTCGCACTCTCGCTGCTGACCTCACCTGCCGGTTCAATGGCGCAGACAATTCGGATCGTGGCGCTTGGTGACTCGACGACCGCCGGGACTCCTGCATTCAAGTCCCCACTCGAGTCTCCCCCCGTCGGATTGGGTGACGAGACCAGCCAGTATGCGTTCTGGCTGATGAAAGCGCATCCCGAGTGGGTCGTGCTGAATCGTGGAATCAACGGTCAACGTAGCGACGAGATTCGCGCACGATTCGAGCGCGATGTCATTCAAAACAGGCCGGCGGCGATCGTCATCATTGCCGGCGTCAACGACATTTACCAGGGAAGAAGTGTCGAGCATGTGACCGGCGAGCTGCAGGCGATGTACGCGCGCGCGGCAGCGGCCGCCCTCCCGGTGGTCGCGGGATCCATCATTCCGTTCAATACCGCCACGCCGGAACAGAATCAGCGCATGCGGCAGGTGAATGACTGGATTGGGCGGCAGCCGAACGTCACCTTCGCGGATACCCGCGCCGCCGTGGCTGCCTCCGGCAATCCGGACGCCCTGTTCGAATCCCCCGACGGCCTGCACCCCAGTGCGGCCGGCTACCGGCGCATGGCGGAAGCCATCGCACCGGCACTGCAACGCGTCCTTCGATAACGGTATCCTAAGGAAACCCCAGCTTCGCGGACACGAGTCCCGGTACAATGGGCGATATCGGCAACAGTCGTCAGGTATCGCAATGCACGACCACTGTCTGCCGCCAGGACTGGAACAACTTCTGCACCGACAGTTCAAAATAGCCATGCGTATACTTGCCTCGATTGCCGCCGCCGCGGCCGTCATCACGTCTCTGAGCGCCCAGGAAACACCGCAGAAAACCTTCAAAGCGTCCACAAACACCGTGGCGCTCTATGCGACCGTGACCGACCCGGATAAGCGGCTGGTGCCCGACCTCGCACAAGAAGACTTCGAGGTGTACGACAACGGCAAGCTGCAGACACTGACCACATTCGATAACAGGCCGCAGCCAATCAGCGTCATCGTCATGCTCGACACGAGCGGGAGCATGACGCTCGCGCTCGATCTCGTGAAGGCCGCCGCCGAACAGTTTCTGATTCGATTGATGCCCGAAGATCAGGCGATGGTTGGCGCCTTCAACGACAAGATCGAGTTGCATCCGGAAGGCTTCACCAACATGCGCGACGATCTGGTCCGCGCGTTGAGGGAGCTGGACTTCGGATACCCGACGCGGCTGTACGATGCGGTCAACGTGAGCATGCAACAGCTCAAGGGCATTCCCGGTCGACGGGTGGTGCTCGTCTTCACCGATGGCGACGACAACTCGAGCAAGGTTGGGTCCGGTGAAGTGACCGATCGCGGCCGGCTCGAAGACGTCATGGTGTACTCAGTCGGTCTCGAGAATGAGTACTTCGACGGCGCACGACGGGTGCGTTCGAGCCCCGACCGCGGGCTGAAACGACTGTCGGAAGAGACCGGTGGCGGATTCTTTCTGTTGAAGAAGACCGACGAGTTGACGAGCACGTTCACGCGCGTCGCGCAGGAACTGCACAGTCAGTACGTCCTGGGATTCACACCACAAGTACTGGATGGAAAAATTCACAAGCTCGAAGTGCGGCTGAAGAAACCGGGCATGCTCGCCCGCGCCCGCAAGAGCTACGTCGCCACCTCGGAACCTATGACAGAAAAGTGACTCGGTAAACTTTCGCCAGAGGTGTGCCGTCTAACGTTATGAAAGGACGGACACCATGCGGGACCTTGATTTTTCGAGCAATGCGGAAGCCCTGGTCGCGATTCTGCTCACCGTCGCGATTCTTGCCATGACATTTGTGTAGTAGCAGCTTTGCAATGTTCAATGTTCAATGATTAATGTTCAATGTGGAGCCCAGCCCGTTGAACATTGAGCATTGACCATTGGACATTGACTACCGTTCTTCCCTCCTGCTCCTCCTGGCACCCAGAAATTAGTAAGCTCTTATCTCGATGCCAGTCTTGCTGTCCGAACAGGACGTACGGATCGTTCTGCCCATGGCCGAACTGATCGACGCCATGGAGAACGCGCTCGCCAGATTCTCGTCCAACCAGGTCGCGCAGCCGCTCCGCACCGTCATCGAAGTTGGTCTTCAAAAAGCGTTCGTCGGTGTGATGCCCGCGTTCATCGACGACCCCGCGATGCTCGGTACCAAGGTCGTCAGTGTGTTCGGAAGCAACACAGCCGTTGGTCTACCCACACATCTTGCAACGATCGTTCTGCTCGATCCCATGACCGGCGAACTCCTCGCGATCATCGACGGCCGCTACATCACCGAAGCCAGAACGGCAGCCGTGTCGGCGGTCTCGGTCAAACGGCTCGCCCGTAAAGATGCGACGCGGCTGGCCATCATCGGTACGGGCGTCCAGGCACGCAGCCATCTCGAGGCCGTCGCAGCGGTCCGGGAACTTGACGAAATAACAGTGTGGAGCCGCAGCGGGGAGAACCGGGCCGCGTTCGCGCGGGAGATGCGTCCACGCACGACCGCAACGATCACGCTCGCATCATCCCCGAGAGATGCGGTCGACCGCGCCGACGTCGTCGTCCTCGCAACCGCATCACGCGAGCCGGTCGTTCAACACGATTGGATTTCAGATGGCGCACACATCTGCGCTGTCGGGGCCTGCCGTCCCGATCAACGTGAAATGGATTCCGCGCTGGTTGCGCGCGGTCGCGTCTTCGTCGATTCACGCGCCGGCGCGCTCGCGGAAGCGGGAGACATCATTCTGCCAATCAAAGAGGGTGCGATCGGTGAGCAGCACGTCGCCGGAGAATTGGGCGAGGTCGTGCTTGGGAAAGTTGCCGGCCGAACCTCGCGCGACGAAGTGACGATCTTCAAATCACTCGGGATGGCGGTGGAAGATGTCGCGGCCGCGCACCTCGCCTATGTGAAAGCAGCGGAGCGCGGCCTGGGGCGCGGGTTTGTGCTGTAACGCCGTGGCCGTCCCGGGCGGGCTACTTACCTTTACGCCGCTCCGCCCAGCGTTTCTTCATCATTTCGGAGATCTTCTTGCGCGCTTCGGGCGACATCTTGCGGCGGCGGCGGGTCCGTCCGGCGCCACTCGCGCCACCTGACGCCTCCGTGCCGCTCGCCCCACCGCTCACCCCCTTGATGCCGGCCCTCTGTCTCAGCCGCGCCGCCTGCGCCGTCAATGCCGCCAGCCGCTCGCGTGTCTGCGCAATCTCCCGCTCAATTCCACCGATGGCCCAGCCAATCAGTTCGGCGGATTTCATCAGCACGTTACGTTGAGTCTTTCTCGGTCGCCCTGGGGGCATCGCATCTTCCTCCTCACACCGAATCGATCTGCCGATCCGTGCAGCGGACTATCATAGTCTGATGGGGTGGCGACTGCCAGTTGTGGTGGTCACGGTGTGGTTGATGACCGTGATGCCGTTCGCAGCGTCGCCGGCCGACGACGCTGCCCAGTCGGCAGCGGAAACGAGCCGCGAGCTTCGGCTCCGCGCGCTCGATCTCGCGTACAACCTCGATCACGATCAGGCCATTGAGCTCTTGCGACGGGCAATCGCGCTCACCCCCGACGATCCGACTCCGCACCGATCGTTAGCCAGCGTCCTCTGGCTCAACATGCTGTTCCGCCGCGGTGCCGTAACCGTCGATCATTACATGGGAACGTTCACGCGGTCGTCGGTCGATCTGCCGAAACCTCCTCCGGAAATCGACAACGAGTTCCGCACCCACGTGAATCGCGCCATCGAACTCGCCGAGAAGAAAGTCGCCGCCAATCCCAAGGATCCTCAGTCCCACTACGATCTCGGAGCCGCGGTCGGCCTGCAGGCGTCGTACGTCGCGACGGTTGAGGGAAAGCTCCTGGCTGGATTCCGCGCCGCCCGGCGCTGCTACGACGAGCACGAGAAAGTGCTCTCGCTCGATCCGTCAAGAAAAGATGCCGGACTCGTCGTCGGAACTTATAGATACGTCGTATCTACATTATCGTTACCGGTTCGCATGGTCGCGTATGTCGCCGGGTTTGGCGGCGGTCGCGATCGGGGGATCCAGATGCTCCGTGAGACTGCGGAGTCCGACCTCGACGGTAGGACGCCGACGGCTCCGCGCGACGCCCGCGTTGAGACAGGAAACGACGTCCGCGCTGACGCGTTGTTTGCGCTGATTCTGGTGTACAACCGCGAGCGCCAGTACGACGCGGCACTGCAGGCACTCGAGCGGCTTCGGCGGATCTATCCGCGCAACCGGCTCCTTTGGCTCGAGTCGGGGTCGACGGCGCTCCGGGCGGGTCGAGGGCAGCAGGCTGACGAGCTGTTGTCTCAAGGGCTCGCCGCGCTTGCCAAGGATCAACGTCCCCGGATGCCCGGCGAGGAGGCGCTCTGGCATTACAAACGCGGGGCGGCAAGAGCGCTGCAGGGCCGCACCGACGATGCGACCGCGGATCTCAAGTTTGCGGTTGGCGCGGATCCGCAGAACTGGGTCAACGGCCGGGCGCGTGTCGAACTGGGTCGGCTGGCGCTGAAGCGGGGAGACCGCACCAGCGCCGCAAATGAAGCAAAACAGGCGGAGACGCTATGCGACCGTGGTAATGATCCGGTGTGTGTCCAGGACGCACGGTCCGTCCTGAGGAGTTCGAATGGCCGGTAGGGTGAAGGCGTGGGTCTGGGTCATTGTCGCCGTGGTCGTCATCGGTGTGCTCTGCGTCGTGGCGATCGCCGGTCTTGGCCTCTACTTCTTCTCGCAACATGTCGAGACCCGCAGCGCCTCGCCCGCCAACGCCGCGCATGATTTCGAGCAGGTCAAGGCGCGGTTCAGCGGACAGAAACCGCTGATCGAACTCGACGATCATGGCCGCTACCTGCGATCGAACACGGACCGTACTCCTCCGCCGAACGCCAAGTCTCCGGAGTCCATCAACGTGATGGCTTTCGATCCCGACGACGGCCGGATCGTGAGATTGAGCATTCCGTTCTGGCTGGTGCGCATGAAGATGCACGGCGCAACGATCGACCTGAACGGCAACCACATGGATCTCGAGGATCTGCGACTCACCGTGGAAGACCTCGAGCGCTTCGGCCCCACCTTGATCGTCGACCACAGGAACGCATCCGGCGAACGTGTGCTGGTGTGGTCGCAATAGCACTGTCCTGTCCTCGCCGCATGTGCTGTCCTCTCTTCGCTCCTGAGGCGGTAGAACCGACAATTCATTGAGCATTTTTGCTGGTGCCGCCGCGGTGTGGTTCTTGCGTTTTCCGTGGTCGGAGCGTTGGTAAACGCTCTACACGGAGGAACCATGAAACGGCTATTTCTTGTTCCCGCACTTGGTGTCGTCGCGCTTGCGCTCACCGCGCCGGTGCAGGCACAAACTCGCGGGTGGCTCGACGATGGCCGCGCCTACTCGGCGCCGGCGCAGCAGTCCTATTACGATTCAGGTCGCGTCGCATACGACAACGGTTTTCGCGAAGGCCTGAAGCAGGGAGAGAAAGACGGACGCAAGAACGATGCGTTCAGATATCAGGACGAGAAAACGTTCCAGCGTGCCGACAAGGGCTATCACCGTGAATACGGCACCGTCGATCGTTACCGCCAATCGTTCCGCACCGGCTACTCGGCTGGCTATTCCGAAGGCTATCAGCGCTACGCGCCGAATTACGGCTACGGAAATGGTCGATACGGGAATGGCCGCCCCATGCCGCGGGGTGACGTCGGCGGCGGCGTCTACTACCCGGACCGATATCCGAATAACCGGGGACCGGTCTATCCGTCTTATCCATCTTCGTATCCTGGTTCGTCTGGCCGCTATGGTGGCTACAACGATGTCGCCTTTCAGAACGGCGCGAACGACGGTTACGAGAAGGGACTCGAGGACGCGCGGAAGAACCGATCGTTCGATCCGCTGCGTCATGACTGGTATCGCTCCGGCGATCGTCACTACGAGAGCCGCTACGGGTCGAAGGATCAGTACAAGAATGTCTATCGCGACGGATTCCGCAGCGGCTATGACAGCGGGTTCCGTGATGGGCGGTATCGATAAATCGAATCACAGTCTCAGAAACCGACGCATCCGATCCATTAACGTGGCGGGTGCGTCGGCAACTGCCTGACCGACAGCTGTCGCGCGGACCTTGTCGAGCTCGAGCCGACGGGCAGCCGCTGCAAGGGCGACCTGCTCCACCGCACGCGGATGCGTCGCGCCAAGCCGACGGAAGAGATCCGCGTTGAGCTCGAACACCAGCGTGTCGCCGCGTGCGAGAACTGTCGCCGTCCGCGGATCGCCCGTTAACAGCGACATCTCACCGAAGTACCCCCCCGCTTCGATGGTTGCGACTTCCCGTCGATCCGGTTCGAGGACGACGGCAGCACGACCCGAACAGATGATGAACATCGACTCGCCGGGCTCACCCTGTCGAACGATCGGTTCGTCATTCCCGTAGGTTCTCGATTTCGTTGCGTGCGCAATCTCGCGCAGCGTCTCATCGTCGAGTCCGGAAAACAGGTCGATACCCGAGAGTAGTTTTCCCTTTTCAGTGGTGCGTTCTCGCGGATCCGGCTCGTCCCACTGTCGCTCGTACTGAACCTGGATCGGCCACGGGATCTCGATGCCATGGCGGGCAAATGCGTAGTAGATGTTGGTGCGCACCTCGTCGCGCGCCGCCTCGTCCTTCTCGTAGTCCTCAATCCAGAATCGGACGCGGTAGTTGATCGCGGAGCTGTCGAACGATGCGAGCACGACGTCAGGGTTGGGTGTCTTCAGGACGCGCGCGGAGTTGGCGAGCGCCTCGCCGATTGCGGACTTCACGGCACCTGGTGACGCGAGATAGCTGGCCCCCACCTCAACGTCGATGCGCAGCGAGGTTGACGGTTCCGAGTAGTTGGTGATCGCCTCTTTTGAAACGATGTTGTTGGGGACCACGACGAAGTTTCCCGACTTCGTCCGCAGCTTGGTGGCACGCCACGTGACCTCCGTCACGCGACCTTCGAAGTCGCCGACGCGGATCCAGTGGCCCACGTGAAACGGTTTTTCGCTCTGGATGGCGAGACCGGCGAAGGCATTTCCCAACGTGTCCTGAAGCGCAAAGCCCAGGACAACGGCGCTGACCGCGGAGGTGGTCAGCAACTTGTCCTGGAACACCAGCGTCGCGACAAGCACCAGCAGTCCGATGACGATGAAGTCCTGAAGGATTGCCGGGTAGCGAGCCGGAACGCGATCTTCGCGAAGCGGATTCAGGAAGGCGATGACAACGAGATTGATGAGGCCCGCGGCGAAGGCGAGTCGTTCGATCGAGACGAGTTGGTCGTCCAACGCGGCATCCGGAGCAAGTCTGAATGCCAGCACGATATGGGTGACGACGTAGGCGCCGATGAGAAACAGCGACAGCTTGAGCTTCCGCCGGACCAGGCGATTGATCGTCAGCGCAGAAATCGCGAACGTCGTCAGCAGCGCGCCGATGCCGAAGACGAGGTGCCAGGCGTGGTAGAAACCCATCCGCGATCAGACGATCCCCTTCTTGAACTCAACCAGGTCGGCAGGATTGATGATGATCGCGACTCTCGCCGGGTTGCCACCCCCTTGGGCATCGCGATCGGGTTGACCGAGTCCGCGGGCGCCGGCCGATGCGACCGTCTGCGTGTTCTGTGATTGGCTGCCCGTGCTCAAGCCGATCTTGCCGAGCAGACCACCTTTCTTTTTCGGCTCACTCGCCGCTTCCGCCTGCTTCGGATCTTTCGGTTGAGTGTCCTTCTGGGCCGAGTCCTTGCTCTCCTTCGGCTTGGACTCGCCGCCGGTCAGCCCGCGCGTGCCCTCAATGACCGGAATCTCGGTGAGTGGCTTGGCGGTGAAGGTAATGTGCCTGGTGTATCGCGGCGCGACGCTTGCCGACGCAGCCAGCTTGCCCTCGGCGATCGCGCTGGTGATATTCAAGATGCGATCTTTGATGAGCGGATGCGACGCAAACAGTCCGTTCGGTTGGTTCTGACTTTTATTGCGCTCCTGCAGGCGCAGGAGCACGTCGGCCAATCCGTGAGGCGAATAACCGGCCTTGTTCGCCAGCCCGATTCCTACTCGATCCGCTTCCATTTCGTCGTCGCGATCGAAGGCGTTGCTGATGACGGTCTTGTATGCCGCACCGGCGAGTTTGGAAACCACCGAATCGGACAGGCCGGCGGATCCGCCGACCTCCTGCGCGGTCAGTGAAACAAACGCGTTCTTTTGAATCGCCCGAACCGTGTGTTTCGCGGTGACATGAGTGATCTCGTGGCCGAGGACACCGGCGAGTTCCGATTCCGTTTTCACCAAGCCGAGGAGACCACGCGTGACGTGAATGATCCCGCCCGGCGACGCAAACGCGTTGACGCCGTCGGTATCGAGCACGATGAACTGCCAGTCGAGGTACGGCCGTGAGCTGCCCTGTGTCAAAACCTTGCCGACAAGAGACACGTACTTCGTGACGTCCTTGTCCTGATAGACGCCGAAATCCTGCCGCAGCTTCGCGCTGACGTCGTCACCGAGTTTCCGCTCGTCCGCATCGGAAATCCGGAGTTCGCCTGTTTTCTTATTGAGCTTCTCCTGTGCTTCCTGCGCCTGCTTGAGCCGATCGCTCAGACTGCCGAACTGCGCGCGGGCGGGGACCGCCGTACAGACGAAGCACGCCACTGTCAACGCAAGAGACAATTTCATAGCGTGTGGCCCGATTCATGGACAGGCGACGGGACGACGATCTCGTAGATGGCAACGGGCTTCGTCTTCCCCTTTACGACGACATCCCCCAGGGGACGGATGTCGTAGTCGCCTGTTAATCGTGTGCGGCTAGCGTCACTGATGATTATGCGGCTGCCGTAATCCTTGTTCAATGATTCCAATCGCGACCCGAGATTCACGTTATCGCCAATGACCGTATAGCTCATGATCGACGACGACCCGATATTCCCCGCGATCATGTCGCCGGAATTGATTCCGATGCCGATATCGAGTTGCGGCAACCCGCGCTCGGCCCAGTTACTGTTGAGCTCGCCGAGCTCCCGGACCATATCCATCGCCGTCGCCACGGCGTGTTCCGCGTGATTCGGGTCGTCAACGGGAGCACCGAACAACGCCATGACCATATCGCCGACAAACTTATCGACCGTTCCCGTGTGCCGGAACACTATCTCGACCATCCGGGAGAAGTACTCATTCAACTGGATAACAAGCGCCTCCGCATTTCCTTTCTCGGTCACGGTGGTGAAGCCTCGAATGTCCGAGAACAACACCGACATGTCGCGGCGTTTCCCGCCAAGCTCGGCGCGATCAGGATGCGCCATCAACTGATCGAACACGTCCTTTGAGACATAGCGTCCGAACAGCTTCTTGACGACTCGTTTTTGATAGTCCTCGACAAAGTATCGATACGCCGTTCCCGCGAGCAGGGCGAGCACGATCGCCGACATCGGCTCGATCGTGTTCACCCATGTACCCGATCGCAGCGTGAGGACCGCAGCCGTCGTCCACCCTGCAGCCGCAACCAACGCTCCTGCCGCCGCGGCAGCGAACGGAAGCAGCGCCGCCATCAGTCCGACGAGAATCGCCGCAGCAGCTGTCGATATCACGCGCCACGTCGCCGGCGCGACAGTGATGAATTTGCTGGCGAGCAGACTGTCGGCGACGGTTGCATGAAGCTGAATACCCGGCATCAGCCCACCGCCCATTGGCGTCTGGAACACGTCGACGAGTCCGGCACCGGTGAGTCCTATGAACACGATCTTGTTTCTGAAAACTAGCGGGTCGACAAGCGGCTTCTGGCCCGCCAGCAACTGATCCTGTGACACGAGAAGGTGGCGTGCCTCGAACGTTTGATACGGTCTGCCCGTCGCCGTCTGCACCGGCGCTCGATAGTTCACGAGCATCGTCCATTGATCGTGCGACTCGCGCGCACCGACTGCATTCGCGACGCGTATCGGTATAAGTGGAATCCGGCGGTCTCGAACCCGGATGAACGCTCCCTCGAGCGCGATCTCGTCTGGCTTGAACTCTCCAGCGGCCAATGCGGCCGCAACACCGAGCGATGGCAGGTAACGTTCGCCGCGACGAATGAACGGCGTGATTCGCCGCGCGATCCCGTCGTCATCGAGGGCGAGAAAATTGTGCCCGAGCGCAAATGACGCGTCGCGCAGCTTTTGAAACGGCGGAAGTATCACCGGGCGTTCTTCAATCAAGGGGCCGAGTCGATATGGACTGTTCCACGCCGGAGCGTCCACCTGCTGAGAACCTGTCATCCCTGGACTTGTCGCGTCAGCGAGCATGACGACATTCCCGGCGTTCCGCACCGACGTCGTCATCGCGTCGTCGGACTCTTCGGCGGTCCACGGGTCGTCGCCAAACTTGAACGTGCCCCGCGAGTTCTCGGTCAACTGGATGTCGTACGCGATCACGCGCGCCGGTGCGCGCTGCAGGAAATCAATCAGATTCGACTGCAACACGCGTGGCCAGGGCCAGCGTCCCACTGCCTCGGCGTAGTCACGGATACTCGCATCGTTGATTTCGACAAGGACGATGTCGTGATTGACCGCGGCGGGATCGGCGAGGCGGCGCAGCGACCAGTCGTAGAGCCGCAGATCGATTTCGGCGAGACCACCGAGCTGCGTCCAGGCGAGAAGGAGGGTGAGGAGAGCGGAGCCCGCGCCGAGCAGAAGACCGGCGACAATTTTGCGGGTCAATGTGTAATGTTTTCGGAATCTCTTGACCGCTTCAGAGCCTCACGCAATTGGGTTCGCAGATCGATCTCGTGAATGACACAATCTGCCAGGTCGCGCAGGACGCGAACCTCGTCGTACGACCACGGATGCGGCTCGCTGTCGATCACGCAGAAGGCTCCCAGCGCGTGCCCTGAGACCGTCAAAGGCACACCCGCGTAGGCGATGATTTTCAGATCGCGGACTGCGGGATTGTCACGATAGATCGGATCCCTGCGAGCGTCCGCGATGATGAGCGGCTCTTGTGCCGCAACTGCGTGTTTACAGAACGAGTGGCTCAACGGCGTTTCACGCCTGGATTGCCATGGCTCGGAAAGTCCCACCGCGCTTTTGAAGAACTGCCGGTCAGCGTCAACGATTGACACCAGAGCCACCGGCGTTTTGAAGATTCGAGTCGCGAGGCGAGTGTAGCGATCGAACGGCTCTTCTGCGGGAGTGTCCAGGAGCCCTGAGCGTTGTACTGCAGCCAGCCGGTTCAGGTTGCGGACGATCGCCAGCAGGTCCGACATACAGGCGGATTATATTCCTTACAACCCATCCACTGTGAATCGCACGAAGCTCCGCTCGAGCTGGTTTCCGGTGCGCGCCTCGAATGTCAGTAGGTACTCGCCCGAGTGTAGCCGGAGCAAAGGCAGGGTTGTCCGATGCTCCACGATCCGGTTCGCGGCAAACAACTCGACCGGGAGCTCGCGCGTGTCTCGTGAGAGTTCGGCGCCGTCGCGGGCCTGGATGACCGCCGTGACGGTCACGACCGCAGGGTGTCTGGCACCGATTTGTGAAACGCGCACTTCGGCCGCCACGGCTTCGTCGTTCCGAAATGCCCGGCGCGTCGTCACCCCTACCGGCCAAGGGAGCGAGCCACTTGCCGCGGGTTCGGAAGATCCGCTGTTGTTGCGAATGATTTGCACGCCCGACAATGCCAGAGCTGCTTTGGCGAAGTCGGGTACGGTCAGCGACGCATAGACGCTGCCGGTGCGCTCGGTTGCGGCACTCTGGGCCGCGAACCGAATTTCGTAGCGCCCCGGCTTCAGATCGAGCCGGATGGGTACATCAGCGACAACCCGGCCGGTGGCCCCTCCGCGTCGGGCGACTTCGATCGTCTGGGTCGCGGTCCCCGCCGACTTCCATGTATCGGTGAACGCCGCGGCGGTGACCTCGATCTTCTCGACCGGCGGCGCGTCCTCGATCGCGCTGAGGCCAGCCACGACGGCGACGGCGGGGTTCTTCCCGCGAGCGACGGGCACTGCGACGACGCTGAGCGCGAGCGGGACGTCACCAGTCGGCAGTCCATTACTCAGTGCACGTTCGATTTCAGTGGGCACGGGTCGGTTCGACGGCTTCGCGGGTTTCTCGGCCCTTGCGGAGTAGTAACCGGCGCGCGTCCTGACTTCCAGTCCCGGTCGCGAAACCTTTACTGTGATCTTGCGGAACCGGCCGTCCTGCGTCACGTTCGTGGGACGAAATCCGACGAGATAGTACGAGCTGTTCTCCCGGAATACTTGCGGCACTCCCTCCCACGGTGTGTTCGTGTTCATGAAGGCTCGGCCACCAGTGTTATCCGACAGGATGCCGAACTCCTCGGAGATCTTGCGCCCGACCTCGAGTCCTCGCGGATCGAACTGGTACACGTTGAGGTTCGCGCGCTGCATGGCCGCAAACGTTCGCGCGAGGTTGTCGACAATCACGTTGTGGTCGAGCGTCATCTGCGAGAAATCCACGCTGCTGGTGCTGACAAGGATGACGGTCTTGCGCACGCCAGGCCACGCGCTGAGGATTTCAGCCCCGTTGCGCAACGCCTGATCCAACGGACTCCCCTCTGACCCAGCAAGGCAATTGCCGCTCCGGAGCCCGGCAGTTGCGGCGGCCGGCGACGCGAGGCCACGCGTCGGAACGCTGGCTGAGAACGGCCCGGGTGGTGGACTGCCGGCCGGCGATTGTGGAAAGAACCGCTCGACCGCCGCCGTCAAGCGCGCGCGGTCGGTCGTCAGTTCCTGGCCGTTGCGCCTGGCCGAGGTGTAGATCACGCTCGCGAGATCCTGCGGTCCCAGTTCGTCGACGGCTGCTCTGGCGATGTGACGCGACAACTGGAGCACACTCGGGTCCCATGGTGTGCTGCAGTCATCGAACACGATGAGAACCACTCGCTTCGCGCCGAGATGATTCGTGACAACGTCCGGCGCGACGTCGTGCGTCCACGGCGCGCCGGTTCGAACGCGATCAGGCAGATCGACTGCCGCGAACGCGACAACGGGTTGCTCAATTCCGCTGTCGAGCACAGTGAAGTCAGCGGCGCTCAACCCCCGAACCGGCTGGTGATCCCGATCGAGGACCGAGACGTCGATCTGAACGATGTCCGCGCTGGTGCGAAAGACCGGCGTCTGTTGCGCGCGGCCCGCGATGGCGCTGACCGCGAGGATGGCGATTAGCAGAACGGCGTGACGTCGTTGCATCGCTTATCACTGATCACTGATCGTCGGATCCGTGAATCCTGGAATCCTTGCGCCAGCAGGCGCGCCGCGCTGACGCCGTAAAATCACGATAACGGCCGGAGCACCGGCCGTATTCTACGCCCGCTTCGCGCGAACGGCGATCACCAACCACCAGGATTCAAGCATTCAGGGATTCAGGGATTAGGGATTCCAGGATCAGTGATTGACCGATTCACGATCAGTGATCAGTGATTAGCGATTCACCCTCGGAGCGCGCGAAGTGGATCGATGCGTGAGGCGCGAAGCGCGGGAAGAATTGTCGCGGCAGTCGCGGCGCTCAGGAGCGCGATGACAGCAATACTGAACACAAGTGGGTCGTCGGCATCCAATCCAAACAGCTGACTTTGCACGTAACGGCCACACCAGTAGGCGGTCGCGACGCCTGCTGCCAGACCGGCGAGGACGACCGCCGTCATCTCGGTTGCAATCAGGCGGACGATGACCGCGCGACGGGCACCGAGGGCCATACGAATGCCGATCTCGTGCGTGCGGTTCGCGACCTGAAACACCAGCACGCCGTGCAGGCCCACCAGGGCGAGCATGGTCGCGAGGATGGCGAACCCGGTTGCGAGGAACGACAGCATGCGTTCGTTGGCCATCCGCGAATTGATTTGCACGTTGAGCGTCCGCATGCCCGATACGACGAAGTTTGGATCGATCTGCCGTACCGCCGAGCGTAGGCTCGGCATCACCTGTTCCGGATCTCCAGCGGTTCGGACATAGACGCTGACCCGGCTGATCCTCTCGATGACCGAGTCGAGATTGAAAATCGTTTGCTTCGGAAAATCGCCGCGCACGTCGTGATGGCGCGCATTCCCGCACACACCGATGATCTCGATGTCGGTCGGAGATCTCGAGCCCTGACCGACCCTCGTGCCGAGAGGTGCCGTGCCGCCAAAGTACGCGTCGGTGAGCGCTTCGTTCACCAGCGCCTGCCGCTTTCCCATGCCCCAGTCGCTCCAGCTGAAATCGGCGCCGGCCTTCACGGGAATTCCGAGCGCGGTGAAAAACCCAGGCGTCACCGCGTTGAAGAATGTGAACGGTGACTCACTCGTGTCGGCACGTCCTTCGATGGTGAGCACGCCATCCGAACGGCCACCGGTGAAGAGCGGTCCTCTGTTGGCCCCGACTGCGACGACGCCGGGGACGCCGGCGAGCCCTTCAATCAATGCGCGATATGCCTGGATCTTCCGTGCGTCGTCATACGGCATCGCCGGTCCGGCAAGAAAGGTGATGACGTTCTCGGGCCGCATGCCGAGCTGCACGTGTTGAAGGTTGGTCAGCGAACGAATGAAAAGACCCGCCCCGAGCAGCAGAACGGCGGACAGGCCAACCTGCACTGCGACAAAGACCTTGCGGAAACGGACATGCGTGCGACCACCGGCGATCGAGCCGGCCTCTTCGCGAAGCGCCAACGATGGTCCTACCTGTGAGTTCTGCCACGCCGGCACAAGTCCAAACAGGAGCGACGTCACAATCATGACGGCGATGGTGAACCCGAGAACCCTCGAGTCCGGGGTCGCCGAAAGCGAGATGTCGTTGGTGCCGGCGGGAAGCAGCGCAATGAGCAGCTCTGTCAGCCACGTACCAAGCAGGAGTCCGGCTGCTGCCCCGGCGACGGCCACTAGTGCACTCTCCGCAAAGAGCTGACCGATGATGCGGCCGCGTCCGGCGCCGATCGCCCGTCTGATTGCGAGATCTCGTCGTCGCGCTGCGCCGCGCGCGAGCAGCAGCCCGGCGATGTTCGTGCAGGCAATGAGCAGCACGACAGCGGCAAGCCATTCCAGGACGATTAGCGGGCGCTCGAATCGTCCACGCAGGCCGGAATCGCCACGATCGCCGGGATCGAGCGAGAACGTCTGCTTAAGGAGACTCGAGCGCGCTTCGGGGAACTTGCTGAAATAGCTCTGATTCAGTTCTTCCTCGACGCGCTCGCGGTAGAGCACCTTCATTGAGGCTTCGGCCTGCGCGATCGTGACGCCAGGCTTCAATCGGGCGAACGGATAAAACCACGCCGCACGTTCATCGTTGAGCGCCGGTGATGTCGGAGCGATCGTCGGCTGCATCGCGATCGGAACGAACACTTTCGTGGGAACGCCAACACTCGTGCCTTCGAACGCCGGCGCGGCCACGCCAATGACGGTAAACGGCGCGCCGTTCAGTCGAATCGTCTCTCCGACGATTTGCCGCCGCCCCTGGTATTGCGAGCGCCAGAAGTCGTATTGAAGAACGGCAAGCGGGTGCTCATTCAAATTGCGGTCGTCGTCGGGACCAAGCAGCCGTCCGATGTGTGGTCGAACGCCGAGAACCTGAAAATAGTTTCCCGCGACCATCGCTACCGTGATCGACGACGCCCCGTCGTCGTCGAGCAGGTTCGCCGATTCGATCCGCTGTCCGCTGACGCCGGAGAACACGGTGTTGCGGTCGCGAAGTGCGAGATAGGTGGGATACGGAAACGTGTGCAGGCCGTCACCCCAGTTTCCGCCCGGGCGCGCGCCGTCGAGGCGAAGCTGGACGAGCGCATGCGGATCCTCCACGGGCAACAGGCGAAGCAGCAGTTGATCGACCAGCGTGAAGATCGCCGTGTTGGCGCCAATGCCGAGCGCCAAGGACAGGATCGCCGCCAGCGCAAACCCGGGACGGAGGCGGAGCTGCCGGAGTCCATACTTCAGATCCTGCGTGAGGACATCGGCCCAGTTGATCGTGTTCATGCCGTAGACGACCTCACGAACCGCGGCGCGGTTGCCGAACTTGCGCACCGCCGCGGTTCTGGCCGCGTCGGCGCTCATGCCACGTGCGATGTTGTCGTCAGTTTCCGCAGCGACGTAGTGGTCGATTTCGGCGGCGAGATCGTCGTCGCGCTGCGCTCGCTGGAAGAAGCGTCGCCAGGACATGGGTCGTCAGTCAGTGGCCGGCTCAATCAAACGGGTGACTGCGGCAACGAGCTGGTGCCAACGGTTGCGTTCCGCGAGCAGATGGCGACGCCCGGCGGGGGCGATGCGGTAGTACTTTGCCCGTCGATTGTTCTCCGACGTTCCCCAGAACGAGGCGATGAGTCCCTGGTCTTCCAATCGGTGCAGAGCCGGGTAGAGCGATCCATGCTCGACCTGCAGCACGTCGTCGGAGCCTTTCTCGATCACGTGGGCGATGGTGTGGCCGTGCGCCGGGCCAGCGATGAGGGTCCGCAGAATCAACATATCGAGGGTCCCCTGCAGCATGTCGCCGCGAGCATCGGTGCGCGATTTCCTCGCCATCGTCTACCCGAGCTTACCAGAAGATTATCTAGTGGAACAAGTGTCCAGTTTCCACGGATGTTTTTTCTTCGCGTGGTCGGTATCGGAAGAAATCCTTGTTGAAAGATCGTTCGTTCGTTCATTTTCAGTGATTCCTTGCAACACCCGGCACGTCGCCCCCGTCCTAGATCGTAGCGAGGAGACTTCGACCATGAGTGAGCTGTTTGTGGAAATCTGGGGCGAGGGACCACGTGTGTTGCTGGTGCACGGCTCGTTGGCTACCGGAAACGACGAGTGGCAGGCGCAGCGATCTCTTGGCGAACAGGGATATCAGATCGTCGTGGTCGACCGACGCAGCTATGGGCGAAGTCCGGCGGCACGCGGTGAAGATTTCCTTCGTGACGCGGATGACATCGTCGAACTCATGGGCAGCGGTGCCCATCTCGTCGGGCACTCGTATGGCGGCTTGGGCGTCATGTTCGCCGCCGCACAACGGCCGGATGCGACACTCTCTCTGACGCTACTCGAGCCAGGCGCCTTCGCACTGGGCCAGCATCATCCGGATGCGCGGGCACTCCTGACCGACATTCGCAACCTCTGGAGGGAGGATCTTCCGGATAAAGAATGGGTCGTTCGTTTCTTGAAAACAGTCGGCAGTGATGCGATTCCACCGGACCTGCTCGCCGCGGCGCTACCGCTGGTACCGGTTTGCCGACAGGGCCGCGCCGCGTGGGAAGCGGAGTTGCCGATTTCCGAATTGGCCGCGGCGACGTTTCCGAAACTCGTTGTGTCTGGTGGCCATCACGCAGGCTTCGAGGCGATTTGCGACGATGTTGCCGAACGGATCGACGCGACACGGATGGTGATCGAGGGAGCGGGTCATGAGGTGCAGTTCACGGGGCCGCCGCTAAACGAGGCGCTAGTGAGCCTGTGGAGCACGACGGCGGCGGCGCCGGTCATTTCTAGCTAGCCGTGGTTCGCCGTTAAAGCCGGCGAATCAGCACGTTCCGATCGAGTCAGTTGGTCGAACGTTTCTTCGTCGTATTCTCGAGCGTTCTGGCTGTGTCGAGATGCTTTTGCGCGACGGGGTAGGTGTCGGCCGCCCACTGGTTAATCTTCGTCGTCCTCGTGCTGTCGGCCTTGGCGGGTCGCACTTGAACATCACGCATCGCCGTATCTGGCTCCGGCATTGCCTTGTTTTGCGCGCGGCCGGCGGCGGCGGTCTTCCATGCCTCGACGGACTGAAGATCGAGTCGTGATTCGAGCTTTGCCGCGAGGTCCTGGTGTCGGTGGACCATTGCCTCTACATAGTCGCGTTCGAAATCGGCACCCTGTTTCTTCGCCAGCTCGTCGGCGTCTTTCTTGTGCTTTTCATCCAGCTGACCCGGCCACTCGATCGAATTCTCTGACGCAACACTCTTCAGCTTGTTTGCAGCCGCTTCGTGATCGTCGATCAGCTGTTGTGCGAACGCCTTGACGTCAGGCGCCGTTGCCTTTGCGAGCGCCGTGCGGCTGAGCTCGACTGCAGTCATGTTCATCATCGCGACGTCGCGCACGAAATCCCCGTCGTCCTTCGTATTTACAGCGACTCCTCCTGTGCCGACGGCGGCGCCCGCCGGACGGTCCTTGGGCTGGTCCGACGCGCGGGACTTCGTGCCCTCGCTGTTGGAACAACCGGCGATAACGATTGCGATGACAGCAGCCGACAGCGACAGCCCAGTGCGTCTCATTTTGATCCTCTCCTGAACTCACGGGGTCGTGCCCCACACGAGCATTTGCAAGGAGAGTGACGTCAGCCGAAATTGGTCAGGGGACGAACTTGTAACTTCGAGGACCCCTCATTCAGCGCGGAGGATGCTGAGGAAGACCGCCGCTGTCTGTTCAGACGGTTCCGCGCCGAGTTCGTCTCGGAACAGCTTTCGACAGTTCGCATAGACACGCAGTGCTTCCGCCCGATTGCCGGCCACGGCGTGCGCGCGCATCAGCGCCTGACATGCCGTTTCATCGAACGGCTCCGCTGAAAGCACGTCGGCCGCATGTTGGATGCCGAGCTCGTGCTCGCCGTTTCGAACACTGACAGCCGACAGCACGAGCAGCGCCCGCCGCCACACGCGCTGCAGTTGCGCCCGCTGGTGCTGGATCCAGAGATGCTCTTCATCTGGCAGGAACGGCTGACGCGTGATCGCCGCGGCGACATTGGCCGAAGCCCACGCGGTGGACAGCGCGTGGCCCCGAAGCGCGCCCTCGGCACGATCGACTGCCGTGCGTGCTTCTTCAATGTCGATCCACGCCGCCGGCACCGTGAACTGATACGTGCCCACATCGCTCGCGATGCCGTGAGGCCGTGGCACGCCGAGTTTTCGCAGCGCTGCGCGGACCTTACTGACGATGGCGTTGATCGCGGTCTCCACTGAGGGCGGCGTTCGCGATCCCCAGATCGCGCCGATCAGATCTGGTTTCGACACCGGCTGCGTCCGCCGCGTGCCGAGAAACGCAAACAGCAATCGGCCCTGGCGGCCGCCGATCGCCGCCTCGGTCAGCACCCGTTCATTCCGCTCGATGGTGACGCGGCCACACAAATAGATCCGTGTATCGGGCGCCAACATTCCTCCAACTTTGTGGCAGTCCGGGTCGGTATCATACGCGGCCATGGAGGTCGACATGAAGAAAGTGATTCAGTGTCCGTGCGGTTCCGTCATCGAAGGACAGAACGACGACGATGTGGTGAAGAAGGCGCAGGAGCACGCCAGGACGACGCACGCCATGGATTTGTCGCGTGAGCAAGCACTCGCGATGGCCAGGCCCGCGTGATGGAGTAACAGCATCACTTAGATGGCGAGAGTCGCCGAAACAGTGATGCTTTCGCCATCGCCCACCTCGCGCTCCACGGTCGCCTATGGCAGCGTGAGCTCGTAGTATTCGCGCCGCACATTTCTGCAGTCCATCGCGCAGTCGCGTCGTGAGATGCTGAGACGCTTGCCGTCTCGAGAGATTCCCTCGATGCTTGTGTAGTTCGGGATTCGTAATGCTTCGAACAGTGCATACTGCTTCCAGTCATGCACGTCTAGCACATAGAGCGGCTCGTGAATGATGTAACGAGCATCCGGCGTGACGAAGACCCAACCACTGTAGTCAACGTCGATTCGCACCGCAGCCGCACGGCCACGACGAAACAGCAGCTGGCATCGCGTGAAGTCGCCACGATCCCCGCAATCTTTTGTCGTGAGCGAGAACGCCTTCGTTCGCAATGGAACCACGCCGTCAGCGAATGTCGGCGTGGCCTCGGCGGCGATCCACTGCCGTCCGTCAATCTTGGGAAGTTCGCTCAAGCGAACTGCGCCGAACGGACCCGCTGAGTGCAGGATGGGCGGCGGCTTGGTGACATCCGGACTCTGAGCGACCGATGACCTTCCCACTGGCCTGAGGCTTACAAGCAGAACCAGTCCGACTGTAACGAGATGAACTGTTGAAGACATTGTCGGCGATCGAGCAATGATTCGAGATGTCGCCGTCGTTCTCGAATCAGGTCATCGCGCAGCTCGAGACGCACCAGCACGGGGTGGCTGCGCCGCCCGTGGAGTGTAGGGCCTACGTTCCCGATTTCGTGATCGGCGTAACAACCAGCTTGCGAAGCCCGACGTGCGAGTGATCGCCCTGGATCATGATCGGCCCGGGCGTCAGCTCGTCGTTGTCGAGCGCGCCGCCCGTGAACGCAGGAAGCACCGCGTTGTCGTGGACGCGCTTGCCGTTCAGCGTCGCCGTGATGTGATTGCCGACGACGACCACGTTCAGGATCTGCCATTCGCCGGGAGGGTTGCCGGCATAGACATCGGCGCGCTTCCAGCCATAGATGTCCATCAGCAGGCCGGGATAGGTCGAGGTCGCTCTGCGGGCGTCGTAGTCTGCCACGAGCTGCAGCTGCAGCTCGTACCGTCCGCGAATGTAGAAGCCGCTGTTCTCGCTCGTGCTGGCCAACATGATCTCTGCGTCGGCCTTGAAGTCCTTGAACTTCTCCTTCGTGTAGATGTTGCACGTAGACCGCTCGCCTCGCGCGGGGGTTTCGTTCTTCAGCACGCCGTCAGCGATGGTCCATCGATCCTCGCAGGGACTCTGCCACGTCTCAGCCGTCAGTCCCGACCACGTCTCCTTGCCGACGCCGGGTCCGACAATCACCACGGGCTTGCCGTAGGTATGGTTGCCGTTGGCGTTCGATGGCGGCCAGACCGGCTGACGGACGCCGACCCAGTTAATCGTCCGCGGCGCCGGCGCAGCTCTCGGCGGCGCGGGTGGAGCGGCTGGATTGCTTGCCGGGGCAGCCGCGGCGGCGCCTTCACCGGCTCTCCCTCCGCGGGCGCTCGGGCACGGATCACCCGGCGTCTCGTGATGCCCTATCAGTTTGCCGTTGTCGATCTTCGCGTGATACACGGGGCCGCAGGCCGGCTTCGGCAGCGTATCGCCAGGCCCGAACTGCCACGTGAGCTCGCCGTTCTCGACCTTGATCACCGGAATCGGTTGGGCGTGCGCGACGCGATCGAGGAACATGCCCTCGAGGTGGTCGCCGACCTGCTTCACTTCGAGAAAGTAGATCAGGTGATTGTCGGATCCGGTGCCGGTGAGGTTCCATCGTCCGACGAACGGGTCCTGCTGGGCCGCAGCGACGACATAAGCGGCGGCCAATCCAGTGACGATGACGGCGACCTTCGCGCGCATGAGAGCATCCCCCTCTTGCCGGGCCGGGGCTGCCGCCCAGCGCGCGCAGATTATCGCGGCTCGCGCGACCGGTCAATCACGGCAGAAAAGTCTTCCGTCACCAAGAACCGGGGCATCAAGATAGGGCGCTCGTGCCGTCGCATGAGGAACGGTGTCTATGGTCTCGGGGGAGTCTGGCTGTGGAATTCCGACATTTCGTGCAACTCGTCGCCATCGGGTTACAGGCCCGTATCCCGATGCACATGACGGGCTTTCCCGGCGTCGGCAAAACGGAGTTCACCAAGAGCCTCGAGGCGGGATTCGATCGCGTCGGGATCAAATGCAAGGTGGTAGTCCTGGTCGGGTCGATTCGAGAACCACAGGACTTCGGCGGCTTTCCGGTGTCGACGCCGGACGGCGTGCGGCTGCTGCCCATGGCCTGGGCGCGGGACGCGCAGCAGCTCGCCGAGAACGGCTACCTAGTGGTGGTCTTCCTCGACGAGCTCACTACCGTGCCGCCGACGACGCAGGCGGCGATGCTGCGCCTGCTGACCGAGAACGTCTGCGGTGAGCTGCGCCTGCCGGACTACGAGCCTGGGAAGGGCGGCGTCGTGTACCTGTGCGCCAGCAATGCGGTCGAATGGGCCGCCGGCGGACAGGAGATCCAAGCGCCGATGGCGAACCGTTTGTGGCACGGCGAGTTTCCGATGGATCACGAGACGTGGTGCGATTTGATGGTGAGCGATTTTCCGGCGCCGGGCAGCATGCCGGTGCTGCCGGCCGACTATCTGAGCCGATATCATCACGGCCAACGGGCGACGATTGCGGCGTATGTGAGGGCCGCGGGTCGTGAGGCCTGGCTCGCGCCTCCCAGCGATCCGGCCCGGCGGAGCGGTCCGTGGCCGTCGGGCCGGACCTGGTATCTTGCGTCACGGTTCCTTGCGGCGATCGACGCCGTGTCACCGGGCAATCGCGTGCTGCAAGGCGCGGCGCTCGCCGGCCTGGTGGGCGACCAGGCGCTGCCGTTCCTGGAGTACCGTGAGACTCTGAATCTACCGGATCCGGAGGACATCCTGAAGGATCCGCGCCGTTTCGTGCTGCCCGATCGTGTCGATCGCGCCTATGCCGTGTGCTATGCGCTCGCTGGCGCCGTCATCAACAACAACACGCCGAAGCGGTGGGAAGCGGCGATGATCGCGCTTGGCGTCGCGTGCCGCAAGAACGCCGACATCCCGGCATCGGCGGCGCGTACGTTGTGCGACCAGCGGAACCGTCCGGAGGGCCTGCTGAAGCTGCCCGAGGAGTGCCGTCCGTTCTACGAGCTGATGCAGATGGCGAAGCTGGTGCCGCGGGACTGACGGTGAAGTTCACATTCCGCGAACTGATTCGCCGCTCGGATCAAGAATCCGACGGGTATTCCCGCGCGCTGCAGGCGGCTCGCATGCGGGCGGCCTACCAACGCAGTTATTTCGCGCCGGCGCTCTTCAGCTTGATTCCAGTCGCCACTGATCTGATCGACAGCATGGCGGTCGACGCGCAGTGGCGCCTGTACTACAACGACACGTGGGTGGCGAAGCACACGGTCGAAGAGAACGCGACGCTGCTCATTCACGAGGTGGGGCACCTGCTACGCGACCATGAGGCGCGAAGGAAGGCCGCCGGCATAACAGATCATCGGCGCTGGAACACTGCCGGCGACTGCGAGATCAATGACGATCTTCACGCCGAAGGTCTCCCGCTGCCAGGCGATCCGCCGTTACCCGCCAAGTACGGCATGGAAAGTGGCGACACCGCCGAGGTTTACTACAGGCAGCTGCCGGCAGCACCCC
>DATJKH010000073.1:0-18627 GCA_035491715.1 Vicinamibacterales bacterium
CACCGACGCGGACGGCCGATTCAGCCTCGCGCGTCCAGCCGATGTCGTTCGATTTTCAAGAGATGGTTATCAGCCTCGAACAAAGCTGACGGCCGACGCAAACGGGACCATCACCCTCAGCCCGACACGAGAACGCGGATGCTGAGTCAGCCACACGTTGTCGCCGGGAGCCGTGCCCGTGCCGTTCGTTCTCTGCGGACTTTGCGGGCTCTGCGCGAAAGTCTCTGCGAGTCGTCGAAAAACGTGTCAACCTTTTTCTACAGGAAGTTCTCGCGCAGCGCGGCCAGTTCGCGCCTGTGCGCACGCGGGTTGTCCGCACCGTCGCGCCTGACGATAAGACCACTCGGCTGGATCCTTTGGCAGACACCCCCGGTTCGGCCCGAGCTGTCGAACAGAGCGATTAGGGTTAGACGTCTCGTTCGCAGCGACCTCGGACTCGCGTGACACGCGAAGCGGTAAAGCGCGCCCGCGGCGTGACTGCCGCGCTCCGACTGTCGAAAAAGCGCAGTCCATTCGACTATAGGGCAGGAGGGATCATGCAGCTTCACACCTATCTCAACTACGGCGGCAACTGCGAAGACGCCTTCAAGTTCTATGAAAAGCACCTCGGTGGAAAGATCACCATGCTGATGCGCCACGGCGACCAGCCGGGAGGACAGACCCCGCCGGGGTGGGCCGGCAAGGTCCTGCATGCTCGAATGAACCTCGGAGAAACGGAATTACTCGGCGCCGACATCCCAAGTTTCCAGCCGATCCGAAGCGCCTACCTGTCCTTGACGCTCGACAGCGATCGGGAAGCCGACCGCGTGTTTGGGTTGCTCTCCGACGGCGGCGAGATCTTCATGCCGATGCAGGAGACATTCTTCGCCTCGCGGTTTGCGATGCTTCGCGACAAGTTCGGCACATCGTGGATGCTGCTGCACCCGAAGGCGCGCGGCTAGCGAACCGCCGGCCAGGTCACATTCCGAGCCGCAGTCCGAGCCGAAAGACACGCGGCGGTTGCACGAAGGTCGTTGCGCGAAAGTTGGGGCCGGTCAGGACGTCTTCTTCGACCTCGTTTTTCGTGTTCAGGAGGTTGAATGCCTCGAATACACCACCCACATCGAAGGCGCCGACGGTCACGTGCTTCTCGATGCGCGTATCCACAGTGAGGGCATAGGTGAAGCGCGTCCGGCCCTCGCGATAGGCCCGGATCGCTTCAGCGCCCTGGTTGAGTTGCGGCACGATCACCATTCGCGCAAACGGCTGTCCGTCCTGATATCGCGAAGTCACGCCAATGCGCACGTCATGCGGTCCGTGGTAGCTTCCTGAAACCTTGATCGAGTAGCCACGTTCGAAGAACTGACGGTTCTTGGCAAACGTCGTGGCGTTCGGATTCGTCAGCACCTCACCGGTCACGCCATGATCGTTTTCGAAGACGTGAAAGCCGCGATTGCCGCCGGGCGCATCCGAGCCGGTCATCGTCGCGCCGGCCAGCATCTGGAATCGTTTCGCAAACCGCCGCTCGACGATCGCCTCGAGACCATGAAACAGGTTGTACAGCTTCGGAGGGTTGGTGAGCAGCTCGCGATCCTGACCGAACGTCGCCGGGCTCCGATTGTAGTAGGGGAGCATCTGGTCATCCGACGGGTCCCCCTCGTCGCCGCCGACATCAGGCACATGGCCAACCGTATAGCTCTCGAAAGGCACGCCGGTGTTGACGCTGGCCATCAGACGATGATCCTCGCGGAAGGTCAGTGCGAGGCGCAGGAAGAAGAGATCGTTCGGACGACTCTCGATGCCAACAACGAACTCGTCGGTAAATGGACGGCGAAGGTGCGGATCGAGTGCCGTTTCGCCCTTTGGCGATCCCGGACCGACCAGGGCAATCAATGGCCCACGCTCCGACGATTGAAAGATTCTGTCGTTGTTGGCGTCGAGCCAGCGGTACACCCGCCCTTGCGCCGCCGTCGGATCGCCGAAGGACAGGTTCTGCAGGGGCAGCTGCCACTGATACCGCGCGTAGCTCGCCACGACGGTCGCGCGGTCGCTGCCGCGAGGCTTCCATCGTAGCGACACGCGCGGCGAAAAATTGAGCCACGACACGCCGGTTGGTGCCGCCTCCGCGCGGCCATTCACGGTTTCGACGCGGACACCTCCTTCGACAGCGACGCGATCGAACGCGGTGAATCGATCGACGAGATACCCGGCGACAATCGTTTGCTGCCAACGCGAAACCGGCCCCGTGTAGTGGTAGTCCCACACGCGTGCGGGAATCCCTGCGACAAGCTCCGGCGCCAAGCCCGCCGGGTCGGGTCGCGACGACGCCGAGGCACCTGAGAGTGTGACCCCCAATCGCACATCGTGGCGCGGGCCGAGCCTCGCCAGATGTGGCTCGTACGTCGCGCTGGTCGTCCATCTCGCTCGATTACCGGCGGTGGTTGCGCTCAGTTCGGGGATGTAGCCGTCATACACCCGCTCGACCGCGGCCGGGCGCAGGTCACTGAGTTGCGGCGTCACCGAACTTCGCTGATAGGCAGCGGCGATCCGCCAATGGGTGTCGCTGCCAGGCCGCCCCTCCCACGTGCCCTGCACCTGCATCTGTCGATCGCGCTCCGCCGCATTCCCGTCGTCAAATCTCGCCCGGCCGAAGTACGGACGAATGATGCGTTGGCCGGCGACAATGAACCTGAACTCGTACGGGCGCGGCGGCGTCACAACCACGTGCGCGAATACCGAGTTCACGGCGCCAGGCAGGACGACCGAACGGTTGCGCTCCTCCCGGCCCGAACGAATCACTGAACCGGATACCAGCATCCCGACCCGATTCGCAACGAGCGGTCCACTGGCCAGAAATTGCCCTCTGTTCCATGAGGTCAGGTTTGCAATCGGCGGGATCTCGCCCGGATCGAGCGAGTATGGCCCGGCGCCCAGCGTCCAATCGCCGGCCATCCCGCCGGTCCAGGTATTCGTCGGCCGACGTGGCACGAGCGTCACCGCGGGACCTGCGGAACCGATTTCCAGCGGCATCACCGTCGAAGCGACGTTCACAGCACTGAACGCGTCGAGATGCGGATAGATGAATGGCGTGCCACCGCGAGTGAGATCCGTGACGTCGACGCCATCCATTTGATACGACGTCTGCGTCCATGAGCTCGAGTAGCCGCCGATCAGCGACGGGTCACCGGCCGACAGGCCACCAGTGTCCATGCGATCTGAAAACGTCAAAGGCTCGGCGGTTTCGATGAGCGTCCAGATACTGTCGCTGCTTGGGAGATCCCGTAATCGCGTGTCGTCGAAGAGCGTTTCGTTGGAGAATCGATTTCGGCTGATGACCATCTCAGGTCCACCTGCCTGAGGCCGATGACCGGGGGGTGTGAGGGTGATGAACAGTACTTCCCCCGCGGCGATCTCAACCGTCTGCTCTCTGATCGCGGCCAGGCCGGGGCGGTTGACGCTGAGGCGATACGATCCGGGCGGCACGTGCGAAAACGTGGCATCGCCGCTGGCATTGGTATGAGCAGGGTATTGCGCTGTGATGTTGTCGCCGATGCGATCGAGGGTGACATCGACCCGATCGACCGAGGTATTCCGATCTGCGATACGAACGTGAACTGTCGAATCCGCCAACTGGGCACGCACCGGCCGGTGACCCAGGAAAACGAGCGCAACCATGTAGAAGACGATCGATCGAACGCGCGCGCAACAGACCAATAGCACTTCCTCCGCCCGCATTGTGTGGATCTCGGCCGAGCCGGTCAAGGTTGCGCTTCTGATGGCGGCGGAAGTAGGCTAGGCGCTTCCGGAGAACATCGATGGCGCAAATATCGTTGACCGTGAACGGCAAGGCACGGAAAGCTCAGGTCGAGCCTCGCCTCCTGCTCGTCCACTACCTTCGCGAACAATTACGTCTCACCGGCACGCACGTGGGGTGCGATACCAGCCAGTGCGGTGCCTGCACGGTGCTGGTCGACGGCCGCAGCGTGAAGTCCTGCACGATGTTCGCGGTTCAGGCCGATGGCTCGACCATCACCACGATCGAAGGTCTTGCCACGGATGGCCAGCTCCATCCACTGCAGCGCGCATTCTGGGAAGAGCATGGACTCCAGTGTGGCTACTGCACACCCGGGATGATCATGGCAGCGGTAACGCTCCTCGAGCAAAAGCCAAAGCCGTCCGAACAGGAAATCCGCGAGGGCATCGCCGGCAATTTCTGCCGCTGCACCGGCTATCAGCACATCGTCAACGCGATTCAGCGCGCGGCCGGGGAGAAGAGGTAGCCATGCCGACAACTCCCGTGCTCCCCAAACTCGTCGGCCAGCGCGTCAAGCGGCGCGAGGATCCACGTCTGATTCAAGGCCGCGGCACCTACGTCGACGACATCGCACTCGTCGGCATGCAGCACCTCGCGTTCAAGCGAAGCGACGTTGCGCACGCACGGATCACCTCGGTTGATACGAGTGCGGCCGAAGCGATGGACGGCGTCGAAGCGGTGTTTACGGGGGCGCAGATTGCAAAGTTTCTCGCCCCGATGCCGATTGGGACACCATTCCCGTCTCCCGAACACCGTGCGGTTGCAGTCGACACCGTTCGCTACTCGGGCGAGGCGGTTGCTGTCGTCGTCGCGAGCGATCGCTATATCGCGCGCGACGCGGCCGACGCGATCGTCGTGTCATACGATCCGCTACCGGCAGTCGTCGACGTCGAGCAGGCGATGACCGGGAAGCCGACGGTCATTCATCCGGATTTCAAGAACAATCTGGCGGTGGCACTCGTGCCAAGTGGAACAGGCGTCTCCGCAGACGGATCCAAGGTCGACGACTCTGCTATCGATGCGGCGTTCAAGAATGCCGAGGTCGTCGTCTCACAGCGCATGGTCAATCAGCGGCTCGCGCCGAACACCATGGAGCCACGCGGTGTTGTCGCCCATTTCGAACCGGGCAAGGGGACGATGACGATCTGGTCGTCGACCCAGAATCCGCACATTTTGCGAACGTTCATCGCGGCGCTAACCGGTCTCGGGCAGGATCAAGTTCGCGCGATTGCCCCCGAGGTCGGCGGCGGCTTCGGCGCGAAGATCAACATCTACGCTGAAGAGTACGTTACGGCCGCGATTTCGAAGCAGCTCGGCATTCCTCTGAAGTGGATCGAAGACCGATCGGAAGCGTTCGTGGCAACGACTCACGGTCGCGACATCCTCGCTTACGTGGACATCGCCGCCAAACGTGATGGGACGCTGCTGGGCCTAAAGCTTCGCCTCGTCGCGGACATCGGCGCCTACAACATGCTTTTGACCGCGGCCATCCCGACGCTCACGATGATGATGGCCAACGCGACGTACAACATTCCCGCCGTACGCGCGACATTGACCGAGGTATTTACCAACAAGACACCAACCGACGCCTATCGCGGTGCCGGGCGGCCGGAGGCGACTTACTTTGTCGAGCGGGCGATGGACATGCTCGCTCGGGAGCTGAAGATGGATCCGGCGGAACTTCGGCGCAAGAACTTCATCAAACCGAATCAGTTCCCCTTCGCAACGCAGACCGGCGCCGTGTACGACTCGGGTGACTACGAGAAGGCGCTCGATCTCGCGCTCAAGGATTCCCAGTGGGATCGCTTGAAGGCCGAGCGTGATGCGGCGCGCGCGCAAGGCAGGCTCGTTGGTCTCGGGCTGGCGATGTACGTCGAAGTCTGCGGCATCGGGCCGTCTGCGGCGCTGCCAACCGGTGGGTGGGAGCATTCGCAAGTGACGATTGAGCGGGACGGCCGGATTAGCGCGACCACCGGCGCCTCGCCTCACGGACAGGGGAACGAGACGACCTTCGCGCAGATGCTCGCCGATCAATTCGGCGTGCCGCTCGAACACATCACGATTCTTCATGGCGACACGGGAGTCGTGAAGCAGGGCATTGGCACCTTCGGCAGTCGATCCCAGGCTGTTGGCGGTACCGCGCTGCACATGGCCGGCACCAAGGTGAAGAAGAAGATGGCCAAGTTCGCCGCGGCGTTGTTCGAGGCCCACGAGGACGATCTCGTCTTCGAGAACGGAACGATTTCCGTGAAGGGGTCACCAGCGTCCGCGAAGCCGTTCGCGAGCGTGGCCGCGTACGCATACGTTCCGGTGCCACTTCCGGACGGACTGGAACCCGGCTTGAGCGACGAAGCCTTCTTCGAGCCAACGAACAACACCTATCCGTTCGGCTGTCACATTTCGATGCTGGAAATCGATCGCGACACCGGCGAGCCGAAACTGCTCAAGCTGGTCGCCGTCGACGACGCCGGAAATCTGATCAATCCGCTCATTGTCGAAGGACAGATCCACGGTGGGCTGGCGCAGGGGATCGGTCAAGCGATGATCGAAGAGGTCGTCTACGGAGAGGATGGTCAATTGTTGACTGGCTCCTTCATGGACTACGCGCTGCCGCGGGCGATCGACTTTCCGCGTTTCGAACTCGGCGCCACCGTCACGCCGACGCCGGTCAATCCACTCGGCGCCAAAGGGGTGGGAGAGGCCGGCACGCTCGGTTCGACTCCATGCATCGTCAACGCTGCGGTTGATGCGCTCAGCGAGTTCGGCGTGAAACACATCGACATGATGCTGCGTCCTGAAAAACTGTGGCGCATCATCCACGGAGGCCGGTCGTGATCTCGACGCCATTCGAATACACGCGAGCGACGTCGCTCGACGATGCCCTGGCCAAACTGGGTGCGGCCAACGGTGAAGGGAAGTTGCTTGCCGGGGGACACAGCCTCGTGCCGCTCATGAAGCTTCGGTTGAGCGAACCGAAACTGTTGATCGATATCGCCCGCATTCCCGGCCTCTCGGGAATCACTGCCAGGGATGGCGCGATCGAGATCGGTGCCGGCACGGTTCACCATGACGTTGCCTCGTCAGCAGTCCTGCAGCAGGCGTGTCCGATGCTGACCGAAGCGGCTGCCGACATTGGCGATCCGCAAGTCCGCAATCGCGGAACGCTGGGGGGAAGCCTGGCGCATGCCGATCCGGCGGCTGATTATCCAGCCGTGATGCTCGCACTCGACGCGACGATCCTGATCAAAGGGCCGCGTGGCGCCCGGACGGTAAAAGCTCAGGATTTCTTTCAGGGCATGTTCACCGTCGATCTGGCCGGCGATGAAATCATCACGGCGGTGCAGTTCAAACCGGTGAAGGCGGGTGCTTATACCAAGCTTCATCAGCGGGCGTCGCACTTCGCGATTGTCGGGGTGGCGGCGGCGCTGGCGGTGGAGAACAAAGTGATCACGAGCGCGCGCATCGGTCTCACGGGCGCGAGTTCACACGCGACCCGGCTGACGGACGCCGAGCGGGCACTGACTGGTAAGCAGATATCTGCCGATAACATTGAGGCGGCAGCGCGGCTCGCCGCCAGCGGTCTGCGCGACATCAATTCCGACCTTCATGCGAGCGAGGAATATCGCCGGGCGATGATCCCGGTCTTCACGAAACGCGCGCTGACCAGAGCGTTAGAGAGAGGCTAGACGTTACGAGGCGGGCGCCTCGATCTTTGCCTTCAGGCACGCGAAGAAGCGATCCATGATCATCTTCGCGACGCCGCCGATCAGGCGCTGACCCAATCTGGCGATCGGCCCGCCGGTGTGCACGGCGCCGCTGACATCGACCGCGGTCGCCGCGCCGTCCGGCCGCAGGGCGATGACCGACGTGCCTTTCACGAACCCGGGCCGCCCCTGACCCTCCATCACCAATCGATACGACCGGAGCGGCGTCTTCTCGGTCATCTCGACGGTGCCATTGTAGGTGCCGGTGATCGCCGCGAGAGCGACGGTCAGCGTCACCTTGTAGCGATCCTCGCCGTCCGGCTCAAATCGATTGCACCCGGGAATGCAGGACGAGATCGCGTCGGGATCCATTAAAACGTCCCAGACCCGATCGGGTGGTGCGTTGAATGTATACGAACTGAAGATGTCCATCCGTCGATCCGGCCGATCACGCGAGCGCGTTCAAGTGTAATCCGAGGTCGGCGAGGTTCGTCAACGTGCGCGCCGGCAGGAAATCATCGACAAACGGGAGGGCCGCCTGAAGGCCGCGCGTCAGCGGCGCATAATCAACAGTCCCGAGAAGGGGACTCAACCAGATCAGCCGATGACTGCTTCGCTGAAGGCGCGCAACCTGTTCGGCCAGTTCGGCAGGGTCGCCGCAGTCCCATCCGTCAGAGATGAGCAGCACCACCGGACCGCCGGTCAGCGCGCGACGCCCCCAGCGCTGATGGAATTGCTTGATTGCCCCACCGATGCGCGTGCCTCCGGACCAGTCCGGGACCGCATGTGAGACGGCGGCCAACGCACCATCGGCGCGATGGGTTCGCAGATGCCTGGTAATTCGCGTCAACTCGGTCGAGAACACAAAGGCCTCGACACGGCGGTGCCGTGTCATGACCGCATGGGCGAAGTGCAACAGCATCCGCGAGTAGCGTTCCATCGACCGGCTGATGTCGCACAGCAGCACAAGCGGGCGCGCGCGGACCTGTCGCCGGCGGCGGTGAAGCGTCATCACATCGCCATCCGTCCGGAGGCTGTCGCGGATCGCGCGGCGAAGATCGATACGCCGCCCCGCGCCTCGCACCCAGCGCCGTGTGCGTCGCTCGCCTGGCGTCCAGACCAGTCCCGACAACATCGCGGTCGCCTGAGCTAATTCAGCCGTGGTGAATGCCGCGAAGTCCTTCGTCGCGACGACTCCGAGATCGCTCCAGGTTGGCAATCCATCTTCCAGCGACCGCGCGTCGTTCGAGTCCTCGCCCGTGATGTCGTCCGGTAATTCCGTTAGCGCAAAGGCCTCGATCGCGACCGCTCGCGTCTCTTCCCGCCTCGGGCGAACGAGATCCTGCCCGGGTCCGCGCCAGAAGATTTCGAACGCCCGATCGAAGAGCGCGAGCTGTTCGTGCCGATGGACCAGCAAAGCGCGGCACGTGTAATACACCTCGTCGCGTGATCCGACATTGACGTGACCGAGGGCGTCGACGACATCGAGGAGGCGTCCGGGGTGGACATCAATGCCGGTCCGCCGTAGCGCGCGCCCGAACATCAGGAGATTGGAAACCAGAGGAAAGGGGGCGCTTTCCATCACGCCCGTGGCATGCTGCGGGCATTCGCGCGATCGAGCATGTCGGCGGCCTGACGGCCCCGCACCAGCGCGAGATCCTCTTTCGCTTTCAGCACGACCCCCAGTGTCTCGTCAACCGTGTCCGGGTCGAGCGTGTGCCGATCCAGCGCCACGAGCGCGCTGACCCAGTCAATCGTCTCCGAGACGCCCGGCACTTTATACAGGTCCGCCCGGCGCAGCTCCTGGACCATCGCCGTGACCTGCTCGGCAAGTCGTGCCGACGCTTCCGGCGCGCGCGCACGGACGATCGCCAGTTCCTTGTCGAACGTCGGATAGTCGATCCATTGATACAGGCATCGACGCTTGAGCGCGTCGTGGATTTCGCGCGTGCGATTCGAGGTCAGGATGACGAGGGGAGGCGCTGCCGCTCGCAAGGTTCCGAGTTCCGGAATGGTGATCTGGAACTCGGCCAGCAACTCGAGCAGGAACCCTTCGAATTCTTCGTCGGCGCGATCGATTTCGTCGATCAGGAGGACCGCCGGCCGCGCGCGCGCGGGATCGATGGCCTGAAGCAGCGGCCGCTTGAGCAGAAATGCTTCACTATAGAGTTCGCGATGCGCGCTCGCGCGATCGAGCGTGTGCGTCGCGTCGAGGATCCGGAGCTCGAGCAACTGGCGCGGATAATCCCACTCGTAGACCGCCTGCCCGACGTCGAGGCCTTCATAGCACTGAAGACGGATCAAATCGGTCTCGAGCGTCGAGGCAGCCGCCGCTGCGAGTGCCGTCTTGCCGACACCGGCCTCACCCTCGAGAAAAAGCGGGCGATTGAGACGGAGCGCCAGAAACAGCGCGACGGCAAGGCCCCGATCGGCGACGTAATGGTGTTCGGAGAGCCGCTCTTGCAGAGCGTCTATTGATTCGGGGAGTATGGCAATAACCCTCACGCGCACTGTATAACATTTGAAAGACGAGAAGGAGACGTGATGACGATAGCGGACATGCCGTCGGCAGACATTGTGTTTGATACGTTATTTGCTTATCAACGATCGGCGGCACTCAAGAGTGCGATCGAGCTCGACCTCTTCACACAGATCGATACAGCAGAGAAAACATCGTCGCAGATTGCCTCCCTGACTGGCGCGTCGGAACGCGGCATCCGCATTTTGTGCGATTACCTGTGCACGATCGGACTGTTGGTGAAATCGGGAATGTCATATCGCCTGACACCCGATACCGCGGCGTTTCTCAGCCAGAGATCGCCGGCCTACCTCGGCACGACGGTGAAGTTCCTGTTGCTTCCTGAACTGAAACAGAACATGGAAGTGTTGACCGAGTCGGTCCGACGAGGCGGCATTGCACCGTCGGGTGCGAATACTGTCGTGGAGGAGAACCCGATCTGGGTCGACTTCGCGCGGTCGATGGCACCGATGATGGTGCCGGCCGCTCACGCGATCGCCGATTTGCTGGCCGGGCAGGGGCCGATCAAGGTTCTGGATATCGCCGCCGGTCACGGGTTATTTGGGATCACGATCGCTCAGCGTAATCCGCGAGCGGAAATCCTCGCGGTCGATTGGCCGAACGTGCTTGCGGTGGCCACCGAGCACGCGCGGGGAGCACAGGTCCAGGATCGACATCGAACGTTGGCCGGTGATGCGTTCCAGGTGGAATTCCCCACCGGGTTCGACGCAGCGCTCGTCACCAATTTCCTGCATCATTTCGACCCGCCGACCTGCACGAGTTTTCTTGCCAAGGTCCACCGCGCATTGAAGCCAGGCGGCCGGGTCGCCGTCCTCGAATTCGTCCCGAATGCGGATCGCGTCTCGCCGCCCGTGCCGGCGCGCTTCAGCCTCGCCATGCTCGCCAATACGCCTGCCGGTGACGCCTACACGCTGGCCGAGCTCACAGAGCAGCTGGAGACGGCGGGATTCCGCAGCGTGTCGACGCATGCGCTGCCGACGCCCCAGCTCGTGTTGATAGCCGAAAAGTGACGTCAGTATCATCCGGATACCTGAGCCGCCGGAATCGATACGGTGAGTTTACTTGCGTTTGGCTTTGCTGGTTTTGATGGCGTCGTTCAGTTGGTGAATGGCGGCCACATGTGCGGCAATAGCCGACGTTTCCGCGTCAATTGCCTGGCTCAATGCCCGAAGATCGCGCCGTTCGAGCGCGGCGAGTCCTTGTTCATGGGCTCTTGAGAACTGCTGGCGGCTTCGCTTGTGCAGCTCGAGCGCCTGCTTGAGCGCCTGGTGCCGTTCGATCCGATCGCCGTCGGGAGAAGACATGGCTCTGGATGGGTCAATAGATCTGCTGTGTCTTGGCGACGACCGTCTTCGGCGGGGTCACGCCGGCGGCAATCATCACTTCGCGAATTGCGGCTTCCGTATCCGGCGACGGTTTGAAGTTGCCGAATCGATAGCCGACCGCAATAGCGAGCGGAGTCCACCCGAATTTGTCGTTCTTGTTCCAGATGTCGATTTTGGCGCCATGGGCGGCGAGAAATTTCACGACCAGGGGCAGGTTCTTATAGGCGGCGGAGTGCATCGCGGTCTCGCCATTGTTGTCGATGGCATTGATGTCGGCACCAAGGTCGAGCAGGACCTGGATCGCCTCCAGCACTTCCGTCTCAGTGCCCGCGTCCTCGCCGGGGGAGCGCGTCGCAAGCCCCGCGGCCGCCATCAGGGGCGTGCTGTTTTCGATGTTGCGCAACGACGTATCCGCCCCCAGCGACGCGAGAGTTTTCAGGAGTTCAGCGTCGGCGGTCAGCGCTGCCAGCAGGAACGGTGTCGCCCCGATTTCATTCAATCGCGTGTTATTCAGGTTGGCTTTCTTCGTCATGCGCGCGTTCAGATTTGCGCCTTTGGCAGCCAGCTTCTTCACCAGCTCGATGCTGGTCATGTTTCCCGAACCGTCCGGCGGCGGATCGTTGTCTCCGACACCGGGTTTACGCACGGCGGTCATGACGTGGAGCACCGAGTAACCCGGGAGGTCGGCGTTTGGATTCGCCCCGGCGTCGAGCAGCAGCGACGCGAGCTCGAAGTGCCCGTTCATGACAGCCAGCAGTAACGGTGTCGCACCCGCAGGAGGCAATCGACCGCCATATCCGCGTCGTCGACCCTCGACGGGTATGGTCTCGTTGGCGTCGGCGCCCGCTTTCAGCAGAACGCGGACGACGTCGATGTGTCCGGCGCGGACAGCGAACATCAGTGGATTGAATCCGGATGGCACGCGCAGCTTGAAATCCGCGTCGGCGTCGATGAGCGCCTGCACGACGTCCGCGTGGCCTTCAGCGGCCGCCCAGATCAGCGCCGTCTGACCGCGGCGATCGTCTTTCGCCTCGACGTTGGCGCCGTGATGAATGAGCGCCTTGACCGCCGCGAGGTTGCCCGTTCGTGCGGCAGTCATCAGCGGTGTCTCGCCGCCAGGAAGAGCGGCATTGGCATCGGCTCCCGATTTCAGCAGCATCTCCACCAGCGCGGCGTTGCCGTTCGTGCACGCGAGCGACAGCGGCGTGACGCCGTATCGATTGGCGGCCTTGACGTTCGCACCGGCGCGGACCAGGAGCTGCGCGATCTCGAGATCGTCGTGATAGGTCGCCCAGTGGAGCGGTGTCATGCCATCGGGCTGTGGTGTGTTGATGTTGACGCGTTGTTTGATCAGCGCGCGAATCTGCGCGCGGTTCATCTTTTCTGTCGCGTCAGCCAGCGTCGCGCGCGCAGGCGCCGCGTAGGTGGTGGCGGCGAAGACAAGCAGAATCGCTGCCGCCGTCTTGGCGCGGTCTAAGGACCGCGCCCTACCCTGGAGGACGCTACAACGAAAGGAGCTCATCCACCTTCCCCTTGCTGTCGGCAAATGCATCCATGCGTACGCCCACACGCTCGAGCAACGTCAGGTGAAGATTTGCGAGCGGGGTGGGTGCCGAATACTTGATGTGACGTCCGCCCTTCACGCCTGTTGCGCCGCCGCCGGCCACGAGAATCGGCAGGTTCACGTGATCATGCACGTTGGGGTTGCCCATGCCGCTGCCATACAGATACAGCGTGTGATCGAGCAACGAACCGTCGCCCTCGGGCGTGGCCTTGAGCTTCTCGACGAGATACGCGAAGAGCGACACGTGGAAGGCGTTGATCTTCGCCATCCGGGCAATCTTCTCCGGATCGTTCCCATGATGCGTCAGCGGATGGTGCGGATCCGCGACGCCGATTTCCGGATAGGTTCGATTGCTCGTCTCGCGCGCGAGCTGGAACGTGATCACCCGGGTGACGTCGGCTTGCAGCGCCAGCACCTGCAGGTCGAACATCAACTTCGCGTGGTCGGCGTACGCGGCCGGCACCCCGGTCGGACGATCGAGATCCGGCAGCGCGTTGTCCTTCGTCTCCGACTCCGCCTTCTGAATACGCCGCTCGACCTCGCGCACCGTGTCGAGATACTGGCCAACCCGTGTCCGGTCCTCTGGCCCGAGATCTTTCTGCAGGCGCGTGATGTCGTCTCGCACCCAGTCGAGCAGGCTTGCCCGGCGCTGGAGTGCAGCCCGGCGATCGGCCGCGCTGCCGCCTTCGCCAAATAACCGCTCGAAGACAATCCGCGGGTGCGCTTCTGCCGGCAGTGGTGTGGTGGGCGACGACCAGGACAGGTTGTTCTGGTAGACACACGCGTAGCCGTTGTCGCACTGGCCGATCGTCTGGAGCAGATCCATCGACAGCTCCAGCGACGGTAGCAACGTCTGCTGCCCAATCTGCTGCGCCGCAATCTGATCGACCGTGGTGCCGAGGTAGTAGTCGGTGCTCTCCGTCCACTTGGCCTTCGCGGCGCTGAGGAAAGCGGCGTTCGATGTCGCGTGTGTGCCCGGGTATGCGTTCTTCAGCTCGAGATTGCTGATGACCGTCAGTTGATCGGTGACCGACGCCAGCGACTGGAGCGATGGGGACAGTTCGGCGAGCCGGCCTTCGCCGGGGGGTGTCCACCGTGGCAGGTCACAACCCATCGGCATGTAGACGAAGCCGAGACGGCGGACGGGAGCGGCCGCGGTCCTGGCGAACGCCGTCATCGAGGGAACCATGGCATCGAGCAGCGGAAGCGCCACCGTTGCCCCCATCCCGCGCAGGAACGTTCGCCGCGGCAGTGCCTTCTTGGTGATGATCATCGCGCCTTCCTCATCTGAAATGGCTGACTCTTGACGACCCCGAGAATGATCGACGACATCCGGTAATTCTGCGCCCTGGCGTGGCGCACGATCGCGCGCGTTGCCGGCGCATCGTAATAATCAAGGCCGCGGCCTAATGCATAGGTCATCAGCTTTTCTGTCACCGTGCCGACAAACAACTCCGGACGGCGCAGCAAGGCGGTTTCGAGGCCGTTCACGTCGCCGAACCGGCTGCCATCAGGCAGGCCGCCGGAGGCATCAATCGCCGCTCCTGCTTCGACCGTCCGCCGCCGGCCGACGGCGTCGTACTTTTCGAGCGAGAGTCCGAGCGGATCCATCATGTTGTGGCAGGGCGCGCAGTTGGCGTTCGTGCGGTGTTCCGCCAGTCGTTCCCGAACCGACAGCTTGCCGTTGACGGTGTTGTCTTTCAGCGCCGGCACGTCGGGCAATGGCGGCGGCGGAGGCACGCCAAGGAAATTATCGAGCACGTATTTGCCGCGAAGCACCGGAGAGGTCCGGGTCGCATACGAGGTCACCGTCAGGATGCTGCCCTGACGGAGCAATCCGCCGCGCCAGCTGTCGTTGTCGAGCGCAACGCGGCGAAATCGCGTCCCATAGACGTTGGGAATGCCGTAATGCTTCGCCAGCCGTTCATTGACGAAGGTGTAGTTGGCCCGCAGCAGGTCGAGCGCGCTTCGATCTTCACGAAGAACACTGTCGACGAAGAGTTCCGTCTCTTCCCGGAATGCCTGGCGCAGGTTGTCGTCGAAGTCCGGAAACAGTCGCATGTCAGGCGTCATCGAATCGAGGTTGCGAAGACGCAGCCACTGTTCGGCGAAGTTGTTCACCAGCGCGCGCGAGCGGGTGTCGGCGAGCATGCGTCGCACCTGGCGTTCGAGAACCGCCGGCTGGTGCAGCGTGCCGGTCTCAGCCGCTTTCAGCAACGGCTCGTCGGGAATGCTGCTCCATAGGAAAAACGATAGTCGCGACGCCAGTTCAAGATCGTTGATGCGATAGGGCGTGCCGGACGGAACACCGGCGGGATCGGTTTCCACGCGAAACAGGAACTGCGGACTGACCAGCACCGCCGAGAGCGCCATCTCGATGCCGGCGTCGAAGTCTCCTTCCGCGCGTGCTTTCCGATACAACGCGAACGGGCCTTGAATGTCCGTGTTCGTCACCGGCCGCCGATACGCCCGTCGCATGAGCGATGACAGAATCTGTTTCGCTGCGCGATCCTCATCACCAGCCGTGGTCGGACGCGAAACGAAAAGTCGGCGCCGACTGGGCGTGTCGCCGGGTCCTTTCGGATCGTATGGACCGATGATCGAGACGGAGTAGATGGCCGGCTGAATTCGCGGATGCCTGTAGGAATTGAAATGCGTCTGGTAGGGCTCACGCATCGACTCGAGCACGACCGACGGTTTCTTGGGAAATGTCACGCCGATCGCATGCGGACCGGCGGTGACCGGGATTCGCATCGTCAGGTGCTGATCGACCTTGGCGTGTGACGGCTGCTCGGTTTCCGGAACGCCCGCCTCGCGCGCCGGCGGTTTCACGGTGAACAACTGCACGCGCTCGCGATCGAGCAGCAGCTCGAGATCGTGTGGTTCACTCAGACCTTCCACGTGCTCGTCGCGATCGCGCGTCAATCGAATCTGGATCTCGTACTCGCCATCCTCGGGGAACGTGTAGGTAACCAGCGCGCCGCCGCGCGTGCCAATGGGCAACCCGTCAATATGTTCTTCCTGCGTCACGTCCGCTGGAACCCGGATGGTTTCGCCGCCGGGAGATTTGCCGGAACGGCCGATCACAACGCGGCTGATCTTTTCGGCGGCGGTGACATAGCGATCGAGCAACGTCGGCGACAGGTCCCCGACGGTGACATTGTCGAAACCATAGCTGGACTCGTCGGCCGGCAACATCGACGCAACATCGACGTCGAGCGCCAGAAGATCTCGAATGGCGTTCCTGTATTCGGTGCGCGTCAGGCGGCGAATCGTCGAAGTACGGCCCGGATTTGGATGGGCCACCGCCGCGCGATCGAGCGAGCTCTCGAGGAATGAAACGACGGTGTCGTAGGTTGGGTCGTCGGGCCGCTCTTTGCCGACCGGTGGCATCAATCGCGCGCGCAGCTTACGGACAACCTTTTCCCAGACATCCGCATGCTCGGCGATGTCGTCCTCGGCGATGGTTTCGAGGATGAGCTGACCTTTTTCGTGATCTTTGTCGTGGCAGGAGAGACAGTACTCGTCCACGAGCGCGACGTGTGGGCCCAGAGCGCGCTTTGCGGGCCCATGTCGTGCGCGGTCCTTGGACCGCGCCAACGTCGATCCCCCCGTGCATAGAAGGACGCCGATTCCAACGGCAATCGCGAGTCTGGCAGGCCTCCGCCGGGGCATATGGCGCCCATTTTACGCGTCATATTGGATGGCGTCGAGTCCGCGCGGATTTCAAGGCTGAGGCTGATTATTGCCAGCCGGCTTCGGTGCTTTCGACGCCTTCGGCGCAAACAGGTTGCCGAAGTAATCGCCTTCGTACCACTTGGCCGGTGCATCAGCATCGGCAAGGGTGCGGACGACGCGGTAGTTCACCTCGGCGAACTTCGCCCCCGCCTTCCACACAATCGGGAGCGACACATCGTCTGACGGCTGATGATAGTGATCGCTGAGATACTTGCCCCACGCGGCCGAACCGCCGTTTTCCATTCCGGTCGCAAGCATCACCGCCGGTACGCCCACCTTCACCATGGCGTAGTGATCCGACCTGACAAAGACTGCCTGTTCCGGCATGGGATCGGGCGAGAGCTTGACGTTCATGGCGGCGCCCGCTTGCTTGAAAGTGTCGTGCAGCGTCGAGTGGGTCGCGCCGTATGCGATCACGTCGGTGAAGTCGTAGGTAATCAGCGGCATGTCGAGATCGATTGCCGCCGTGATCCTTTCAATTGGAACACTCGGATAGTGGGCGAAGTACTCGGCACCCAGGAGCCCTTTCTCTTCAGCGGTGTTGGCGACGATGAGAACCGAGCGCCGCGGCCGCGCGGTTGCGGTCAGCACCCGCGCCACCTCGAGCAGGGTGGCCGTACCCGCCGCGTTGTCGAGCGCACCGTTGTTGATCCGATCCCCTTTGCCGGCGCGCTTCACGCCTATGTGATCGACGTGTCCCATCAACGCCACGTATTCGTCCTTGAGCTTTGGATCCGATCCTTCGATCACACCGATCACGTCGGGACTCGAATAGCGACGCCCCTTGATGGTGACAGCGATCTCCGCGGTGGACTTCAGGAGCCTGCCCTTCGGACGCCCTCCGTCTTTGTCCGCTTCGTCCAGAATCTGCGCCAAGGTGATGCCTGCGCCCTCGAAGAGTGACGCAGCGGCCTTCGGCTCGAGCATCGCGCCGGCTTTGAGACCATGAGCGGGATCGTCGGGTGTGCCGTCCTTTCGCACCCAGGTGGTGACCGGGTCGCCAAAATACTGAACGACCTTGTCCCACGGAAGCATGGTCGTCGACGTCAGGCGGGTGGGGATTCGCAGAACCGCGACCGCTCCGTGCTCCGCGGCAAATCGGGGCTGTTCGTGCAAGAGGTGCGCACCGATCTCGCTATTCATCCCTTTCGGTGACCCAATCAGGACGACGGCGATTCTGCCGCGCACATCCAGACCCTCGTAGTCGTCATAGCCCATGGCCTTGTCGGTCATTCCGTAGCCCACGAACACGAGTGGGCCACTCACGCGAACACTCCCACCATCAACCGGGCCGCTGATCACTGCCGTAACGCCCTGTCTGAGCACCTTCGGTCCTGCAGGCGTCGTGATCGACACCGTCGGGGCAGCCCCCGTGAGTGCCGATTCGAGCAGATCAACCTTCTTGAAGTACGTGCCGTCGTCGCCGCCAGGCTTCAGTCCGAATAACTCGAATTGCGCGGCAACGTACTTCGCCGCGATCTCATGACCACGAGTCCCGGCCTCGCGGCCTTCGAGAAGATCGTCGGCAAGAAAGGTGACGTGGGCTTTGAAGCGCTCGGCGCTGAAATCAGTATCGGCAGGCGCAGCGGCAATAGTTGCCACGAGCGCCACACTCAAAACAGTGGCTCGTGTCATAGTTCCTCGTTTGGCGGTATCCACGAAGCATATCGCACACACGGTCGCCGTATAATTCACCGTCTTTCAGCGCGCGTTCCCGAGGCACAGTCATGGCCAAGACCGCCCTCTTCGCTGCGATCGTTGTCGCACTGGTTTGTGCCGCTCGCACACCCGCCCGGCTGGTCCCGCCACCTGATCACGAAACCATCGACTGGCCGGTGTACCGCGGCGATCCGAAAGGCAATCAATACGTCGCGATGGCGCAGATTCATGCAGCCAATGTGCACAAGCTGCAGCCCGCCTGGGAATATCACACGCGCGATGCCAATCAGCGCTCGACGATGCAT
>DATJKH010000074.1:0-47104 GCA_035491715.1 Vicinamibacterales bacterium
GCAGGTGACGCAGACCCAGGCCCAGATCAAGCAGGCCGAGCTGCTCATCGCGACCGAAGTGACCAACGCGGCGCTGAACGTCACCAACAACTTCGAGGCGGTGCAGGCCTCGGCCGTGGCGCGTGAGCTGTCGGAGCAGCGCCTGCAGGCGGCCCAGAGCAAGTTCGAAGTCGGGATGGCCACGAACTTCGAAGTCGTGCAGGCGCAGCGCGACCTCGCGGATGCCCGGACCATTGAATTGCGGAACAACCTGAATTACCGCAAGGCCATCGTCGATTTCCAGCGTTCCCAGCTGGCCGGCACGTCGCGCACCGTGACGTCCATCCGCTGAGTCTGACGGGTACACATGCGTAAAGCTCTGATCCTCATGGCCGTCGCCGCGCTTGGCGCGACGGCCGCCTGCGGCAAAGAAGACGGCGGGGCGGCGGCCGCGGGTACCACGGCTGCGGCACCCGGCGCCGCTGGTGCAGGCGGCGCGGGCGGCCGCGGCGGCCGCCCGCCGATGCCAGTGGAGTTCGCCGTCGTCAAGCGCGCGCCGGTCGCCGAGCAGATCCTCGTGGTCGGCAACCTGATTGGTGCGGCGACCGTGCAGGTCGTCCCCCGCGTCAACGGGCGGCTGGCCACGGTCACCGTGCAGCTCGGCGACACGGTCCGCCGCGGCCAGACTGTCGCCAAGGTCGAGGATCTCGAAATTCAGGAACAGGTGCGGCAGGCGCAGGCCGCGTACAAGGTGTCGGAAGCGACGATTCGGCAGCGCAAGGCCGACCTCACGCTGGCGACCACGAATCGCGAGCGTTCAAAGAGTCTCTACGAGCGGCAGCTCCTGCCGCAGCAGACCTACGACGACACCGTTGCGCGGCATGAAGCAGCGATGGCGCAGACCGACCTGGCACAAGCGCAGTTCGAGCAGGCCAAGGCGCGACTCGAAGAGCTGAAGATCACCCTCGACAATACGATCATCACGTCGCCGGTCGACGGCTTCGTCAGCAAGCGCTTCTCGGATCCCGGCGCGTTCGTCGGTCCCAACTCCCCTGTCGTCGCCGTGGTCGACATCCGCTTCGTGCGCATGGTGGCCAACCTGGTCGAACGGGATAGCAAGCGCGTGCCCGTGGGCACGCCCGCGGCGGTCGAAGTCGACGCGTTCCCCGGAGAGAAGTTCGCCGGCCGCGTCAGCCGCGTGGCCCCGGTCTTCGACCCGGCGACGCGCACCGCTGAAATGGAGATCGAGATCCCCAACAGCAGCTATCGGCTGAAGCCCGGCATGTATTCACGCGTGTCGCTGACGGTGGATGCGCGGGCAAACGCGCTGACCATTCCGCGCAATGCGCTGGTGGAGATCGAGGGCAAGTCCGGCGTGTTCATCGCGACCTCCGGCGGCGGCCGCGGCCAGGGCCAGCAGGGTCAGGGCTCGGGCGCTCAGCCGCCCGCCGAACGCGCCGGTACGACCGGCGGTGGCGCGGCCCCCGGCAATGCGGCTGGCGGCTCCGGGCAGGGGCAGTCCCAGGGCGCCCCCTCCCTCACGGCCAAGTTCCTCCCCGTCGAAATCGGCATCCGAGATGGGGAGCACATCGAAGTCACCTCAGGGTTGAACGACGGGGCCCGTGTCATCACCACAGGCGCCGGTGCACTGAAGGATGGCGACCGCATCGTCGCGGCGGCCAGCGGCGATGGGCGCAGCGGCCGCGGCGAGCGCGCCAATCGCGAGGGCGGCGGTCAGGCCAAGTAGCGCATCCGCCTTCGCTGAAGCTGGGGCGGACAAGCGGCGGAGGGGTCTGGCGGGCCGAAGCCTCACGGCAGCTTGCGAAGGAGCGAAGCGACTGAGCCACGCGCGCGGAGTGGGGCGAAGGGGTCCCCGCGAGCGCGCGTGCAGGGGGGTCTGGGGGGCGAAGCCCCCCAGTAAAAGGAGATCGATGAGCATTCCACGCTTAGCAATCGAGCGTCCGGTCACGATGTTCATGCTTTCGGGCGTGATCGTCCTGATCGGGGCAGTGTCCCTCGCCCGCCTTCCGGTCGACCTGATGCCGGACGTGTCGTATCCGAGCATCACGGTGCGCGTCGGCTACACCGGCGTCGGGCCGCTCGAGATGGAAGAGCTCGTCACGCGGCCGATCGAGCAGGCCATGGCGGCGGTCGCGGGCCTCGAGCGCCTCGAGTCGACCTCCTCGGAAGGCAACAGCCGCGTCACCCTGAACCTCGCCTGGGGCATGGACCTGAACGAGGCCGCAGACGACGTGCGCAGCCGCATCGACCGGGTGCGCGGACGGTTGCCGGAGGACGCGGACCCGCCGACGGTCTTCAAGTTCGACTCGAACTCGATGCCGATCATGAGCGTCGGCGTCGAGGGCGACTACGATCGCGTCAAGCTGCGCGAGATCGCCGAGCACGACCTGTCGCAGCGGCTCGAACGTGTGCCCGGCGTCGCCGCCGTCACCGTCCAGGGCGGCTTGCGCCGGCAGATCCACGTCGAGCTGTCGAAGGAGAAGATCCGCGCCCTCGACCTGCCGGTCGACCGGGTCGTCAACCTGCTCCGCACTGAGAACCAGAACATCCCGCTCGGCGAAATCGACGAGGGCGATCGCACCTATCTCGTGCGCAGCCAGGGGCAGTTCTCGGATCTCAACGAGATCCGCGACATGGTCGTGATGACCCGGGCGGGTGTGCCTGTCTACATGAAGGACATCGCCGACGTGAAGGACGCCACCGAGGACTTCCGCAGCTTCACCCGCATCAACGGCAAGCCCGGTGTCCGCCTGAGCATCACCAAGCAGTCGGGCACGAACACGGTGCAGATCGCCGACGGCGTGCGCGAGGAAGTGGCGCGCATCAACCAGGGCTCGACCGGCATCAAGCTGAGCGTCCTCAACGACAGCTCGGTCTTCATTTCGCGCGCCATTCACTCGGTGCAGGAGCACGCCTTGATCGGCGGCATGCTGGTCTTGCTGATCATCTTCCTGTTCCTGCGCGACCTGCGGGCGACGTTCATCGTCTTCATGTCGATCCCGATTTCGGTGATCGGCACGTTCGCCCTGCTCTACTTCAACGGCTACACGCTGAACACGATGACCTTCGGCGGTCTCGCGCTCGGCATCGGCATGATCGTCGACGCCTCGATCGTCGTGCTCGAGAACACCTTCCGGCACATGGAGCACGGCAAGGACCGCATGACGGCGGCGATCGACGCGAGCGAAGAGGTCTGGTCGGCGATTCTCGCCTCGACGCTGACGCACATCGCCGTGTTCGTGCCGCTGCTCTTCCTCACCGGCGTCTCGAGCATCCTGTTCAAACAGCTCTCGATCGTCGTCATGTTCTCGCTCACGATGTCGCTGTTCGTCGCGGTCACGATTGTGCCGGTGCTGTGCTCGCGGCTCCTGAAGCTGCCGCCGCCGGTCGAGCAGCGCACCGGACTCGGCGGCCGCCTGTATACCTGGAGTGAGAAGGTTCTCAACGACATGGACGACGGCTACAGCCGTCTGATCTCGCGCGCGCTGCATCATCGACCGACGGTCATCGGCGTCGGCGTCTCGCTCGTGGTTGTCGCGTTTTTGATCCTGCCGACGATTGGGTTCGAGCTCATGCCGGCGACCGACGAAGGTGAAGTGCAGGTCACGGCCGAACTCCCGGTTGGCACGCGCATCGAGCGGGCGCAGGAAGTCGCGGCGCGCCTCGAATCGCTTCTGCCTGAGTACGTCAAGGAGTCGGACACCATCATCACGCAGGCAGGCGGGGGCGGCGGCTTCGGTGGCGGTGGCGGCGGTAACCGGACACAGGCGACGATTCGACTCGTGTCGAAAACCGAGCGCACCCGATCAAGCGAAGAGATCGCGAGAGCGCTGAACCGCCAGCTGGCTGGAGTGATCCCGGGAGTCATCATCACGACACGCGCGTCGGGAGGCAACCAGCAGATGACTCGTCTGTTGAGTGGCGGTGGCGGCGACAGCCGAATCGCACTCGAGATCCGCGGCGACGACCTCGCCGAGGCACAGCGTCTCGCCGTGGCGGCCAAGGGGATCATGGACCGCGTTCCGGAAGTCCGTAACGCCCGCGTCGGCCGCGACGACGGCCGACCCGAGCTGGCCTTGCAGATCGATCGACCGAAGGCGGCACTGCTCGGATTGTCCGTGAACAGCGTTGCCAGCAACATCCGCACGAGCGTTGGCGGGACGCAGGCAGCGTTCTTCCGTCAGGGCGGAAACGAGTATCCGATCGTCGTCCGGCTACGCGAAGAGGATCGCCAGCGGGTCGAAGATATCAACGACATTCTCGTCAACACGCCGCAAGGTCAAGTCGTGCAAGCGAAAAACCTGCTGGCATTGCGCAATCAGTCCGGCCCGACCGAGATTCAGCGCAAGAACCAGGAACGCATACTTCGCGTCTCGTCGGAGCCGGAAGTGACGCTCAGCGACGCGATTGCCGCGGTCAACGCGAAACTTCCCGAGTTGCGCCCCGGGCCGGAATTCTCGGTGGGTTTTGGCGCAGAAGTCGAACAGCAGGCGCAGGCGTTCAAGCAGCTTCAGGGCGTGCTGATCCTGGCGATCCTGCTCGTCTATGCGGTCATGGCCTCGCAGTACGAATCGCTGCGCGACCCGTTCATCATCATGTTCTCGGTCCCGCTCGGCGCGATCGGCGTCGTGGCGGCGCTCAAGCTGACCGGCACCACGTTCAGCCTTCAGGCGTACATCGGCGTCATCATGCTGGCGGGTATCGTCGTCAGCAACGCCATCTTGCTCGTTGACTACACGAATGTCCTGCGGCGACGCGATTCCATTCCGTTGCGCCAAGCGGTTGAAACCGCCGGACGGACTCGACTGCGTCCGATTCTGATGACCACACTGGCGACGATCCTCGGTCTCGTGCCGATGTCGCTCGGAATCGGCGAAGGTGCCGAGCTTCAGGCACCGCTCGCGCGCGTCGTCATCGGCGGGCTGGCGGCTTCAACACTGATTACGCTGGTATTCGTGCCGACGGTGTACACCCTCTTCGAAGAAGGCTGGAAAGGACTGCGCTCCGGGCTGCCCAAGCACTCGTAGCGATAAGGCGCACACATGAAAAAACTCATACTTATCGTCTTCCTCCTTGCGGTCGCTGGTAGTGCCGGAGGCTGGTACTACATGCGCAAGAACACCAAGGAACCCGAGGTGCGCACGGCGCAGATCACCCGCGGCGACGTCGTCCAGGCGGTGCAGGCCACGGGCACACTCGAGGCGGTAACCACCGTAGAAGTGGGGTCGCAGGTCAGCGGCATCGTTGAGGAGCTGTACGCCGACTTCAACGACATCGTGAAAAAGGGAAAAGTCATCGCGCGGCTCGATCCGACGATCCTCGACACACAGATCGAACAGCAGAAGGCGAACGTGGCGCGCTCCGAAGCGGACCTCGATCGCCTGAAGGTGACGCTGGTCGATGCGCAGCAGAAGCTCGATCGCGCCAAGGCGCTGTCGGAGAAGAACCTGCTGCCGCGCAGCGAACTCGACACCGCGCAAACAACCGTGAACTCGACGCAGGCGCAGATCAAGTCATCGGAAGCTGCATTGGTGCAGGCGAAGTCGCAGCTGAACACGGCAGTCGTCAACCGGGAGCATACGGTCATCACGGCACCGATTGACGGCATCATCATTCAACGTGCGGTCGAGCCTGGCCAGACGGTGAACGCCGGGATGTCGGCCCCGAAACTGTTCGTCATCGCGGCGGACCTGACAAAGATGCAGGTCAACGCGAACATCGACGAAGCGGACGTGGGCACGATGCGTCCCGGACAACACGTCACGTTCCGCGTTGATGCGTTTCCGACCGACATATTCACCGGAACCGTCCAGCAGGTACGCCTGCAACCCACGACGGTGCAGAACGTCGTGACCTATCAGACCGTCATTGAGGTTCCCAATCAGCAGTACAAGCTGAAGCCTGGTATGACGGCGAACGTGACGATTGAGATCGCTCGCAAGTCGAACGTGCTTCGTCTACCGTCTGCGGCTACCCGGTTCCGGCCGACCACCGAAGTCTTCGCGGCCCTCAAGCAGGAGCCTCCACCTGACTTCGGACGCGGTGGTTTCGGCGGACGTGGCCGGAACGCGGGTGGCACGGGCGGCGGCGGGCCTGCGGGCGCAACCGGTAATGGACAGCCGCCGGCGGGTGCGGCTCCAACTACGGGTGGAGCGCCGGCGGCCGCGAACGGCGGAACACCGGGCACTGCTCCATCGCAGACGGTGAACGTCCCTGCGGGTGCGCAGAGTCAGCGTCAGGGTCAAGGCCAGGGTCAACGTCAGCGTGACGCGTCATCGAACGAAGCTCGCGGCGGCGGCGATCGAGTGGCCGGCGGCCCACCGCAAGTGCCAGGCGGTGATCCAAACGGCGGCGGACGCGGTGGTTTCGGTGGCGGCGGTCGCGGCGGGTTCGATCCGAACATGACGCCGGAAGAGCGTCGCAAGCGGATGGAAGAACGGATGGCGTCGATGACGCCAGAGGAGCGTGCCGCGTTCCAGGAGCGCATGGCACAGCGTCAAGCTCAAGGCGGCGGTCGCGGTGGATTCGGCGGCGACGGCCAGGGCGGTGGACGCGGAAGCTTTAACGGGCAAGGCGGCCCGGGCGGTCGCGATGGATCCAACGGCGGTCAGGGTGTCGGTTCGCGGCAAGGCGGCACTCAGCAGGCGAATGCTCAGAGCCCGAGCCCAAATGCTAGCCGGGCTGGACGCGTGGCGAGCACGCCAGCCATGTCTGGCACCGCAACGACGATCGATTCGCTCTTCGGCGCCCTGCCCGCCGTTGAGACGCGCGGCGCAGCGTGGGTCTACGAGAACAAGCAGTTGAAGCAGGTCAGGCTGCGGCTCGGCGTCTCCGACGGAACGAACACCGAAATCATCGATGCCACTCCTGAAATCAAGGAAGGATCCGAGGTCGTCACCAACGTGATCATCGATACCGGCACGACGACACCGGGCGGTAATAACGCAAACAACCCGCTGATGGGCCCGCAGCGCGGACGCGGCGGTCCTGGCGGCTTCGGCGGACCCGGCGGCGGCGGCGGTGGTGGTAATCGAGGCGGCCGGTAATGCCTGTCATTTCGATCAGAGACCTCGTTAAGACGTACCACGTTGGCGAGGTCACCGTACGAGCGCTCCGCGGCGCGGATCTGGACGTCGAGGCCGGCGAATTCGTCGCCGTGACCGGTCCGTCGGGATCGGGCAAATCGACCTTGATGCACATCCTCGGGTGCCTGGATCGTCCGACCAGCGGCTCGTATGTGCTCGACGGCAAAGATGTGTCGCGGATGTCGAAGGATGACCTGGCGCTGATCAGAAATCGCAAGATCGGGTTCGTGTTCCAGGGCTTCAATCTTCTCTCGCGAACCACGGCGCTCGACAACGTCGAACTGCCGATGCTCTACAACGGCAGTGAAAAGCTCAAGACAGCTGAACGGCATGAACGCGCCATGGAAGCGCTCCGCGCGGTCGGTCTCGGCGAACGCTTCCATCACTTTCCGAATCAGCTGTCGGGCGGACAGCAGCAGCGTGTCGCGATCGCGCGCGCCCTGGTGACACGGCCGACGATCCTGCTTGCAGACGAGCCGACCGGAAACCTCGACACGCGCACGTCGATCGAGGTCATGGACATCTTCCAGCGCTTGAATGTGGAACGCGGGATCACGGTGCTGCTCATCACCCACGAAATGGATATTGCAGAGTACGGCACGCGGCTGGTTCGCTTCCGCGACGGGAAAATCCAGGTCGACCAGAAAATCGCCAATCGGCGCAATGCGGCCAAGGAACTCGCGGCGCTTCCGCCACCGGAACCGGAGATCCCGCACATCCCGTCCGACGAGAAGCCGGCCGAGCACATCGGCGGCGTGGTGTAGGAGAACTGATGTCGATTTTCATGACGTTGCTGATCGCGCTGAAGGCGCTCAATCGCAACAAAATGCGGACGATGCTCACGATGCTGGGCATGATCATTGGCGTCGGCGCCGTCATCACGATGGTCGCGCTCGGCAAAGGCGCGCAATCGACGATCGAGGAACAAGTCAAAGCGGCAGGCACCAACCTGATCACGATCAACGCCGGCAACTTCACGCAGGGCGGCGTCCGTCAGGGTGGCGGCATGTCGACAACGCTGACACCCGAAGACGCGCAGGCGCTTCGCTCGTTGTCGGGAGTTCAGTATCTCGCCCCGGGCGTCAACTCGCGGGCGCAGGTGATCGCCGGCAACCAGAACTGGTCGACACAGATCCAGGGAACCGATATCGAACTGCCGCTGATTCGTAACTGGCCAACCAAGTTCGGCAGCTTCTTCACCGCACAGGATGTATCGACGGCGCAGAAAGTGGCGGTCCTTGGCCAGACCGTCTCCGACAACCTTTTTGGTCCTGATGTCGATCCGACCGGACAGATCATTCGCGTCAAGAACCAGCCGTTCAAAGTCCTCGGCGTGATGGCGCCGAAGGGCTCCACCGGGTTCGGCCAGGATCAGGACGACGCGATCTATGCCCCGTATACCACCGTGCAGAAGAAGCTGCAGGGCATACAGCACATCAATAATATTCAGGTGTCGGCGGCGACGGCCGAAACGGCGCCGGTGTCGGCGGAGATCACTGAACTGCTCCGCGCACGTCACAAGTTGATGGGCAACGATCCGGACGACTTCATGGTGCGCACACAGGAAGAAATGGCGAGCGTGCGGACCGAAACGACCAAGACGATGACCACGCTGCTGGCGGCGATTGCCGGCGTGTCGCTGCTCGTCGGCGGCATCGGGATCATGAACATCATGCTGGTATCGGTGACCGAACGGACACGGGAGATCGGACTTCGAATGGCGATCGGCGCGAGAGGCCGGGACGTGCTCATGCAGTTTCTCGTCGAAGCGGTCGTCCTCAGCCTGTTTGGCGGTCTCCTCGGAATTGGCATGGGCTTTGGACTCTCGGCCGCCGCGGAAAGATTCCTGCAGTGGCCAACGGCGATTCCCCCGAACGCCATCGCCATGGCGTTTGGATTTGCCGCGGGTACTGGAGTATTTTTCGGGTTCTATCCTGCGAGGAAAGCTGCTGGGCTTGATCCCATTGAAGCGCTTCGATTCGAATAGAACCGCGGACCAACACGGAATAACACGGACCAAACCACACGGACTGTAGGAAAGCACATCACTCGCGCCAGGCGATGCCAGCGTACTCGCGGCGGGAATCCTCGGGAGAAATACCAACACTCGGGTTAGTCGTATTTGTCAGTGTCTTATTTCAAAGGAGCAGGGCATGAAACGGGCAAGAGTCGGATTGGTTGCTGTCGCCGCTTTGGCGGTGGCAACGGTGGCCTTCGCGCAGGCGAAGCCGGACTTTTCGGGAACCTGGTCGCCGGAGCCAGCGGCGGGAGCCCCTGCCGGAGCCCCAGCGGGAGCCCCAGCGGGAGCCCCAGCGGGAGCCCCAGCGGGCGGAGGCGGCGGTCAGGGCGGTGGCGGCGGCCGCGGTATGGCGGGCCCCATGACCGTCAAGCAGACGGCAACCGACCTCACGATCGAACGGACAACCGGTCGCGGACCATCGACGCAGACCTACAAGCTCGACGGTTCTGAGAGCAAGATCCAGATGGGCCAGATGGAAGCAACCGCAACGGCCAAGTGGGACGGCAACAAGCTCGTCATTACCACCAAGACTGAACAGGGTGAGAATACGCAGACTTGGTCGCTCGCCAATGGCGTTCTGACGATCGAGCGCACCGGCGGGCGTGGGGCCGGCACCACGACCTACAAGAAGAGCACGTAGTCACTTGGGGGCCGGGAAGCACAGCTACCCGGCCCCTTATTTCGTTCCAGCTTCCAGCTTCCAGCTTCCAGCTTCCAGCTTCCAGCCTCCAGCTTCTTACTCCTCTAGTTTCTTCAATAATTCAGCGGCCGTGAATCCCGTCACCGGATCCACTATTTCAGGCGCAATGTCCGCGAGCGGTGCCAGCACAAACGCGCGTCTTCGAAATCGCGGGTGAGGAACGTGGAGTCGCGGTGAATGCTCGATCGTGTCGCCGAGCAGAATCAGATCGAGGTCAAGAGTTCGTGGCGCGCCCGGGTAAGGCCGTTCGCGGCCGTAGGACTGCTCGATTTCGAGGAGGCGATCGAGCATCTCACGAGCGGTGAGCGACGTTTCGCCGACGGCAACCGCATTCAAATATCGCGGTTGATCCGACAGCCCCTCCCCTTCAGGATCGGTTTCGACGAAACTGGAAATCGTCAGGCTGGAGACGAATGGCGCGAGGCGATCGACGGCAAACCTGAAAGCGGCTTCGCGGTCGCCGAGGTTAGCGCCGAGCGCGATGGCGACTCGCAATGTTCAATGTTCAATGTTCAATGTCCGATGTTCATCGATTCGCCGAGCATTGAACATTGAACATTGAGCATTGACACTCCGTCACTGTTCGATCCACCTGACCCCTAACACGTGACCCGGTGTTCCCGCCCCGTCAGCACGCCGACCGAGGAGATCGGACCGTCCGGCAAGGGCCTGCTCGAAGAAGCGCTTATGTTCGAGCGTTTCTCCGATGATGACCCGAAGCAGGCTGCGATGGCGCGCGTTCGGCATCGCCTCGAGGCGCGGACGCCACGCGTCGACGAACTTCTGAGCGGCGTCACGATCCTCACCAATGAGCTGCGATTGGAGATCTTTACCGGATCCCTCGATCGTCGGCTCGACCACGTCCTCGAGAGCGCCGCCCATGTCGGTGACGGCGTCGCGCAGCCAATTGAGCTGCACGTCCTCGCGGGCGATGACGTACTGATATGTGTTGTTGAAGTCGTAGTCGGGCACGTACTTGGCGACCGCGACATGGCGTTGACGGATGGCCAGCTTGTCGCGGTAGAAGTCGCGCAGGAGGGCGAGAAGTTCGGTCGCTTTCACGAGCTCTGTTTTTCCTTGCAGGTGATGCACACACGGGTCCATGGAATCGCGTTCAGCCGCGCCGGGGCGATCTCTTCTCCGCAATCGCGGCAGATTCCGTAGGTCCCCTTTTCCATCCGATATAACGCTTCTTCGATCGCCTGCAGGATCTTGGCGTCTGTTTGCTTGAGCTTCAGTTGAATGTGAACCTCGTTGTTGCCGCTGGCCTGATCGGCCAGGTCGCCCTGCCGCGAATTGACTTCCATCGTCGCCGGCAGCGGTTTCACGCCGCCGCCCGCCGACAGAATCTCTCCGCGCTTTCGCAGGAGCGCATCCTTGTAGGGAGCGTAGTCCATGCTGGCCTTGTCTCCGCTGGGGTGGTCTCGGAGGGGCTCGGACCACCACCGGGAAAATCTCATCTTACCAACCGCGACGGCTCGCGGGCAAGGACGCGAATGTTTCAGTCGCCGCCGATAATGCCGCCAATCTTTCCGAGCGCGCCGCCAAAGTCTCGCTTCACGTCTTCACGATCGCCGCGGTAGGCCGAGTGGATCCGATCGGCGAGGCGTGAGAACGGAAGGGTTTGCAGCCACACACGGCCGGGGCCGGTGAGCGCGGCAAAGAACAATCCTTCTCCACCGAACAGGCTCGTCTTGATTCCGCCGACGCGAACGATGTCGTAGTCGACGGTCGCATCGAGCGCGACGAGACAGCCAGTATCGACCTTCAACCGTTCTCCCGCGGCGAGCTCCATGGGAACGATGGTGCCGCCGCTGTGGATGAAAAGGCGTCCGGTTCCATCGAACTTCTGCAGGATGAACCCTTCACCGCCAAAGAAACCGGCGCCAATCTTCCGGGTGAATGCGATGCTGAGATCGAGGTCGCCAACCGCGCAGAGGAAAGAATCCTTCTGGCAGAGCAGCTGCTGGCCCGAGAGATCGAGGGCGATGATTTTTCCCGGATAGGGTCCGGCAAACGCCACTTTGCCCGCGCCTCTCGGCGCGCGGAAGTGGGTGATAAAGAAGCTCTCCCCCGCCAGCAGCTTTCGCTTCAAGCCGCCAAGAAAACCGCCCTCCATTCGGGCGTCCATCTCGATGGCGTCGGTCATGAACATCATTGCGCCGGCTTCGGCGCGGACCTCGTCACCCGCGCCGAGGGTCAAAATGACTGCCTGCATGTCGTCGCCAATGATCTCGTGGCTGATCATGAGTACTGGTCCCTCGTCGCTTACTCTGCTCGCAGCGTACTGAGCGGCTTCTTCCTCAAGACCTCGGCGCTGGCAAGCACGCCGATCACACACACCAGCGCTGTCGTCAATACCGCACCCAGCGTCAGGAGGCCCGGAGTGGGACGCCATGGAATATCGAAGACGTGGCGTGTTACGCCCCAGCTCAAACCGAGCGCTCCGGCGGCGCCGATCGTGCCGGCCAGCAAGCCGAGCGCGCCATATTCGAGCGCGAGGGTCAGTGTGAGGAGCCGCGTGCCGGCGCCCAGCGTTCGCAGGATCGCGGCCTCGTAGACCCGTTGGAACTTCGTCATCGCAACTGCGCCAATGAGGATGAGAACCCCGCTCAGCAGCGCGATACCACCCACGACCGAGATACCGAGCACGGCGTTGTCGATCACTTTCTGAATGCGCGTAATGATGTCTCGCCCATCAATCGCCGTGATGTTCGGGTAGCGCGAGATGAGATCGTACTGAAGGCGCGCCCGCGCCGACGAGTCCTCTGGCCCTTTGACGAACCCGATGAACGTGTGTGGGGCTCCCGAGAACGCGGCGGGGTTGAAGACGAACATGAAGCCGCCACTTCTCGCGTCGCCCCATTCGACGTGACGAATGCTCGTCACGCGCGCCACTACCTGTCGGCCAAGTACATCGAATCGCATCTCGTCGCCGACATGGATATTGAAGCGCTCGTGGATGCCCTCCTCGACCGATACCTGCAGCGGCTGCGATTGCGCGGCGCCATCGGCTTTCCAAAAGGCCCCCTGGACGATATGCTCGTTTGCTTCGAGGTGATCGCGGTAGGTGATCACGTACTCCCGCGCGAGTGACCCCCGTCCGCGCACATCACTGAAGTTCTCGAGGTTCATCTCTCGGCCACGCACCGCGGTCACTCGCGCGCGAAGGACCGGCACCAGTCGCGCCGGAGGGGCGCCAGCATCCTGTCGCGACCGTAACATTTCCTCGACACCCGCAGCCTGATCGCGCTGCACATCGATCACGAACAGGTCGGCGCCGCCGCGGTCCATCCCGACTGCGAATTCAGCGATGAGATTGCTCTGCAGTGCGCGCACGCCAAGCACGAAGAAACTCCCGAGTCCGACCGCGAGCAGGATGACGCGGGTCTGATTGCCAGGCCGACGCAGGCTGATCACCGCGTGCCGCATGGGGAACCACGGCGCTGACGCCAGAGGCAGGACGAGGCGCACGAGCGCGAAAGCCGCGACGTATAAGACCAGGGCGACGACGGCAAACCCGATGCTTACGGCGGCACCTGCGCGCCACGAACCCGCCTGCCATGAGGCAACCATGATCAGGGTGGCACCGACAGCGCACGCGACACCGATTTGCAGCCAGTCCAGACGGCGCAGCTTCTCACGCCAGCCATTCCATGCCGTACTCCCCGAAGCGCCCATCGTCCCGTCGGCGCCGCGAATCAGAAGCAATGGCTTAACACGTCGAACGTCGAGGAGCGGGACTAGCGCGAAGAGCACCGACACCAGCAAGCCGACCGCGAGTCCCTGGAGGACGGCCGAAGGGGTGAGACCATAGGGCAGGCCGCCGAACGACTCCGCCAGCGCCGCTGGGATCGAACGAATTGCCGCAGCCGCGAGCGCGACGCCGATGAGACTGCCGGCAGCAGCGAGCAGCGCCACTTGCAGCACGTAGGTCGCCAGTACCTGCGGCGTCGATGCGCCTAGACACTTCAGGATGGCCACGCTGCGAATCTTCTGCCGGACGAATACCCGCGTGACGCTCCACACCCCGATGCCACCGAGGACGACGATGATGAACCCGACGAGCGAGAGAAAATTCTCAGCGCGCTGCAGGCTCTCTCCGATTTGATCCTCAGTCGATCGATAGGAGCGCGCATTGACGAAGCGATCCCGGAAATTCGTGCGAACTGCGCTGGTCAGGCGTTCGACGCCTTCCGGTCGCACTTTCAGCAGGATCTGATAATTCGCCCGGCTGCCGAACGTCAGCAAACCGGTCTGCTGGAGATCGGCGAGATCGATGAGGACGCGTGAACCGAGGCTGAATCCGCCAACGCGACGACCTGGCTCCTGGTCGATGACGCCGCGAACGGTGAAGGGCCGGCCGGAGATCAAGATGCGATCGCCAACCGCGATTCCGAGCTGGGCGAGCAGCTCGGGTCGCACGAGGGCGCCAGCGTTTTCCAGGAGCGCATGCGAGTATGTCTGGCCGTTCTGCAGCGCAAAGGTGCCGTAGAAGGGATACCCCTCCTGGACGCCACGCAATTCAACCATCCGCGCGACGGCCTGCCCTCGCTCGGCACGCACCATGGTCGCCGTCTCGATGGCCTCGGTGCGTGCATCCACGGGAGCGGCGGCCAACTGGCGCTCGAGGTCGGCACGCACTTCCGGAGTCCAGGCGCGACTGCTTTGAACCAGCACGTCGGCCGCCAGGGTATTGCGGGCTTCGCGAACCAAACCGGTGCGGATGCTCTGAATGATTGAGCGCAGCGTGACGATGGCCGCAACACCGATGGCGACGCAGATGAAAAAGAACAGCAGGCGCCGCCACGACGCGCGCAGTTCACGTCCGAGCATACGCAGGATGAACGTCATGCTTCGGCTCGAATCGGCACTCGCGAGCCCTGCGTCTGCGAAACGACTCGCCCGTCCCGGAGTGCCACCGACATATGCGCCACACTGGCGAGCTCCGGATCGTGGGTCACCAAAACCAGCGTTGTCCCGCGCGAGCGGTGAACACCGAGCAGCAGGTCGATGATCTGATGGCCAGTGGTGCTATCGAGATTTCCGGTCGGCTCGTCGGCAAGCAGCAAAGGCGGTTCGTTGGCGAGCGCACGCGCGATCGCCACGCGCTGCTGTTCACCGCCTGACAACTGCGACGGATAATGATGACCGCGCTCCGACAAGCCGACCTCGTCGAGGAGCGACAGTGCTCGCGTTCTCGCGCCCGGCAGCCCCGCAATCTCCATCGGCACCAGAATGTTTTCCAGCGCCGTCAGCGATGGAAGCAGATGGAAGAACTGAAAGACAAAGCCGATGCGGCGGCCGCGCAGTTTCGCCAGTGCATCTTCGTCGAGCGCCGTGATGTCGACACCATCGATGACGATGCGCCCTGTCGTCGGCGCATCCAGACCGGCGATGAGTCCCAGAAGCGTCGATTTTCCACTTCCCGATGCGCCCGTAATGGCGACGACCTCTTTCGCCGGGACGACGAGATCGAGGGGATGAAGAATCGTGAGCGTGCCCGTCCCGCTGGGCACGGACTTCGATACACCGTGCAGTTCAATCATGAGGCAGAGATCTGGTCCAGCAGAGGCTTCAGCACGTTCCAGACCGTGTCTGCCACGATTGCCGCTCCCTCTGGATTGGGATGTATGCCGTCTCCCTGGTTCAGCGCTGCCTGTCCGGCAACTTTATCGAGGAGGAACGGCACGAAGAGGACGCGATACTGGAGTGCGAGGTCGCGATAGGCCTGCCGGAATGACGCCGCATATTCGGCACCGTAATTGGGGGGCGCCTCCATGCCAGCGAGGACGACGACGACGTGCTTCGCCCGCGCGCGCTCGATGATCTCGCCGAGGTTTTGCTTCATTTCTGCAACCGACAGTCCTCGCAGACCGTCGTTGGCTCCGAGCGCAAGGATTAGTACGCGGACATCTTCCTGGAGTGCCCAATCGAGCCGGCGAAGGCCTCCGGCAGACGTGTCGCCCGACACACCCGCGTTCACCACTTCGTAATTGAAGCCGTCGCGATCGACCTTTTCCTGGAGGAGATGCGGATACGCCTGGGTCTCCAAGAGTCCCAGGCCCGCCGTCAAGCTATCACCCAGCGCCACGATCTTCGGGCGCTCGTCATCAGTTTTTGGCGCGGCCGGTGTCGCTGGGGCCGCTTCGGATGACGCCTGATCGCTCGAATGGCCGACGCCGCAGCTGATTGCGCCGAGGTTGCAGGAAGCGACCAGTGCTGCAAGCAGACAGACAACTAGTCGGCCCCTCACGCGCCCCATCGGCAGAATAGACATGTATTGATGATTATATGTTCCGGGATCCGGGATCCGGTGTCCGGGACCCGGTGGGATCGGAATCCGTCATCGATGTCGCTCAGTAAGCCATTTCCAGAAGACGGCCCGTGACGTCGGACTCCGCATCCCGGAAAACGGATCCCGGCGCGATTACAATGAATTCATGGCCCGAGGATTCGATTCGAAGTTCGTTGAAGCCCAACAGGAAGAAGCGCAACGCCGATCGGTACCGGCCAAACCCCCTATGACGCCGGAAGACAGAATCAGAGAAGAACGGCGCCGTGCGTTGGAACTGATGCGAATACGGACAGAGCAAGACCTCAGCCGTGCCGTCCTGCCCGCACACCGCCGCATGCTCGAAGAAGCCATAGCCGCGCTCGACAAGCAAATCAAGGAAATCTGACCGGTATGCATCTTGCTCCCTCCTCAGCAGGAGGGGTATGGGCTCGGATACACACGTCGTTCGCGTGGCGGCAATCGGTGATCTCCACTATGGCCGTAACGCCGCGCCCGGATCGCTGCAACCGCTCTTCGCTCAGATCAACCAGAGCGCCGACGTGCTCGTCGTTTGCGGCGACCTGACCGACTTCGGTCTGGCAGACGAAGCGCGCGCCCTTGCGCGCGAATTCGCGGTTCTCAAAATTCCCACCGTCGCGGTTCTCGGCAATCACGATTTCGAGTCGTCGCAGCAAGGCGAGATGCGCTCGATTCTGACCGACGCTGGCATCGTCATTCTCGATGGCGACAGCACTGAAATCCTCGGCATCGGTTTCGCCGGCATCAAGGGGTTCGCCGGGGGCTTTGGCCGCCGCGCGCTCGGACCGTGGGGGGAAGACATCATCAAGAAGTTCGTTCACGAAGCGGTTGACGAGGCCTTGAAACTCGAATCAGCGCTCGCCCGGTTACGGAACGAGAAGCGCATCGCGATCCTGCATTACTCGCCTATCCAGGAAACGGTCGAAGGCGAACCACCCGAAATCTTTCCGTTCCTCGGATGCAGCCGCCTGGAAGAACCGCTCGGCAGATATCCCGTGACGGCTGTTTTTCACGGGCACGCGCACCACGGGCGACCGGAAGGACGCACGGCCAAAGGCGTACCCGTATTCAACGTGTCGATGACGTTGATGAACAACCTGTTTCCCGGACGGCCCTTCCGGGTCATCGATATCGACATGACGACTCCGCCCGATGAAAGACGGGTCCGATCCGATCGCCGTTTCGCCGGCATGTCGCTCGCCGATCCATCGTGAGAGGAGACATATGACGACGCTCACCACAATCGCAATGGTTGCATGGCTTGCGCAGGCGACGCCTCCTGCCCCTCAGGGAACGTCCGCGGTTCAGCCGCGACCAACAGGCGCACAAACATCGGAAGGTGACGATGCGCTTCAACTGCAGGTGATGCTCGATCGCGCCGGCTTCTCTCCTGGTGCTATCGACGGGAAGATGGGTGCGAACACGCGGAAGGCGCTCGGGCTTTTCAATGCGAGCGGAATGCAGCAGTCGGCTTCGGTGCCGCCAACCCAGACCTATCGAATTACTGCCGAGGACCTCGCCGGCCCGTTCATCGCTGGCCTACCTAAAGACATGATGGAGAGCGCGAAGTTGCCAGCCCTCGGCTACACATCCGCGATCGAAGAACTCGCCGAGCGCTTTCACACCACACCCGCATTCCTGCAGCAACTGAATCCCGGCATCACGGTCGCCGCCGATCAGGAGATTCAGGTTCCCAATGTGGAACCGATGGTGCTGCCGACCGCAACGATGTCGGTGCTCGAACCGAAGCAACCGAAGCCGATGGGACAGCGCGGCTCGGCCTCCAATGCGCCCCAGCCGACTGGCACGAGCGGAACCGAGGGACAAATTGAGAAGCCGAACCTCATCGTCACGGTCAGTAAGAGTGCGTCCGCGTTGACGGTGACCGACCCCGGCGGGAAGGTGATGCTCTATGCTCCGGTGACGACCGGAAGCACACATGATCCACTGCCACTCGGTGAATGGAAGGTGACGAGCATCCGGTTCAATCCGGCGTTTAACTACAACCCGGATTTGTTCTGGGATGCCGAACCCGGCCATACCAAGGCGACGCTGAAGCCAGGACCGAACAATCCAGTGGGCGTCGTCTGGATCGACCTGTCAAAAGAACACTATGGTCTCCATGGCACCCCGGAACCTGCATCGATTGGACGCACGCAGTCTCACGGATGCGTGCGGCTGACCAACTGGGATGCTTTGAAGCTTGCGGCACTGGCCAAACCGGGCACACCGGTCGTCTTCAAAGAATAGCGGGGTGAACGTGCGCATGCGCGATCGTGACTTGCGCCGGAGTTTTCGAGCGTTCGCCGTAGGAGCCACATGCGGCTTCATCATCGGCGCGGCGCTCGTTGCCGTGCTCATCACCAAGTACGGGCAGATTGCCGGCGTCCACCAATCCTCCGCCCAGACGACCGCCGACGATGGGTTGGCGACCGTTGATGCCCCTGCCATAGAAGTACGCCCTGCGGCCGCCAGCACGCCGGTCGCAACGACCGGCAGCGCCGGACCCGTCGTTGCCGCGGCTCCGCCAGAAATCACGCGACGCGACTTCGAGTTACCGGTGGAAGGCGTCTCACCAGACCAGCTCGTGCGCTCGTTCGACGAGCGGCGGAGTGGGTCGCGCGCACATGAGGCGATCGATATCCTGGCCCCCAGGAATACGCCCGTGAAGGCGATCGAGGGCGGGACCATTGCGCGACTGTTCGAAAGCAAAGCCGGCGGCATCACCGTTTATCAGTTCGATCCAACAGAAGCGTACTGCTATTACTACGCCCACCTGGAGCGCTACGCTGAAGGGTTGCGTGAGGGCGACAAGGTGCGGAAGGGACAGGTCATCGGCTACGTCGGAACTTCGGGAAATGCGCCCAAAAACACGCCGCACCTGCACTTTGCCATCTTCAAGCTCACGGCCGAGAAGCACTGGTGGGAAGGAACCCCAATCGATCCCTACGACGTGCTCAAATAAGTCAATAAATCTGCGGTTTTTGCCCCAGTGGCCCGAGGCCCTGCAAACCTTCTGGCGGGTCTTCCCCGTCCAAGCCAGTGCAGGAAAGGAGCTTGGAAGCATTCGCGCTCCGGTGCGCCTCCGCATTGAGTGCGGCAGACATGACTGACGACGTGGCGCTGGCCGCGGGCGGGGACGTGTCTGCATTCGAGCGGGTTTACCGGACGCACCTGCCGCGCGTCCACAGCCTCGTGCGCCGTATGACCGGCGGACGCGACGCCGATGAAGTGACCCAGGATGTTTTCGTCCGCGTCTGGCAGAAGCTCGGCACGTTTCGCGGGGATTCCGCCTTCACGACGTGGCTTCACCGTCTCGCTGTGAATGTCGTCATCGAGCGATTCCGTTCCGAGTCCTTACGCCGGCAACGGCTGCGTGACGGAGACGACATCTTTGACACGATCGCAGCGCCCGCTCGGTCGCGGGATCTGTCGATGGATTTCGAAAGCGCGCTTGCCAAGCTTCCGCCTGGTGCCAGGGAAGTATTCGTGCTGCATGACGTCGAAGGGTACAAGCATCACGAAATCGCATCCCTGCTGGACATTTCGGCCGGTACATCCAAAGCGCAGCTGCACCGGGCGCGGATGATGCTGCGGCGCCATCTCGGACGGAAGGATTCCGGGCATGAAGACTGACGCCTTCACCAACCAATTGTCGGACTACCTCGACGACGAATTGCCACCCGCGGAACGTCAGGCCATCGACGCGCATCTGGCCGCCTGTGGTGACTGTCGCAGCACGCTCCAGGAACTGCGGCGCGTTGTGGCGCACGCGGCGAACTTGAGAGACTCCGCACCGGTGAACGACCTGTGGCCGGGCATTGAATCTCGGATCGCGTCCGGAGCAACGCGCGGCCGCGTGTCGCCGTTCCGGCGCGCAGTCTCCGCGCGTCTTTCGTTTACGATCCCGCAGGTAGCCGCCGCCGGACTCGCGCTGATGGTCTTGTCCGGCGGGCTCGTGTGGATGGCGCGATCGGGAGATCCGCGCGCCGACGTGCAGCCGATTAGTGCCCAGGTTCAGGAAGCGGATCCGGCAATTGCACGCGCGAACTTCGCCGACAAGCACTACGATCGAGCGATCGTGGATCTGCAACGCACACTCGATGAAGGACGCAAGAGCCTCGACCCCGAAACCGTGCGCGTGCTCGAGGAGAATCTGACAGCGATCGATCGCGCGATCGAGCAGTGCCGGCGCGCGCTCGACACCGATCCATCGAACGTGTACTTGAATACGCACCTCGCGGAGGCGCGCCAGCGTAAGCTGCTGCTCCTCCGCCGCGCAACGGCCCTGGCAACAAGAGGCACTTAGCTTCACTTACTGTGGCTTCCGCCTTTAGGGGGAAGCGTTAGCCATCAATGATTCACACCATCGCAGCTGCCCTACTTTCGACCCTGCTGGCGCAGGCCCCGACTGACGCCCGACAGAACCGCGCGCCGCAAACCGATCAAACGGTGCCGGCTGCCCGCGGTACGCGGTTGGTCATCGAGAACAAGGCCGGCGAGATCGTCGTTCGCGCGTGGGAGAAAGATGCCGTGCGCGTTCAGGCGCGGCATACGTCACGGGCAAAGATCAACGTGCGCGTCGACGCGAGTGCGATCCGCATCGATGCAGTCAGCGACAAAGGGCCCACTGGCTCCATCGATTACGACATCAATGCCCCGGCATGGATGCCCGTCAAGATCGAAGGACAGTACGACTATGTCAGCGTCGAAGGGATTCAGGGGGAAATCTCGGTTGAGACCGTTCGGGGAGATATTGTTCTGAAGAACGTCAGCTCGGCGATCGCGAAAACGATCGAGGGGGCCATCGAGGTCGACGGCGGCCGCGGAAAACTCACACTCAGCTCTGTCAACGAAGAAATCAAGGTGGCGGGAGCGACTGGCGAAGTCGTCGCGGACACGACCAACGGCGAAATCACGTTGACGCGCATGGAAGCCGTCGCCGTGGAGGTCGCGACCGTTAATGGCGACGTGGTCTACGAGGGCAGGTTTGCAGACCGGGGACACTACAGCTTCACGAACCACAGCGGCGATATCGAGCTGGTGGTCCCGGAAAACTCGAACGTCACGTTCACCGTGCGCGCATATAGCGGCGAGTTCACCACCGCGTTGCCGCTGAAAGGACCGGACGCTTCGCAAGTCCGCCGCGGCAGGCGTGTCTCGTACACGCTGGGCAACGGGAGCGCACAAGTGGACGTGGAATCGTTTGGCGGCGATATCAAATTGCGCCGCCCGGGAGCGGCTCGGACGACGCGGGATCAATAGAGACTGCTTCGGCCCCGCCCGCCTCCAGCCGGCGGTTCCCATCCAGCATCAACCAGCGCTCGCTCCAGGCGAATCGACCGTCGGGTAATCGCGTTCGAGTCGTCGTACTGTTCCACTTCCTGACGTCCGTCGGGAAACGTAATCACCAACTCGTAGGCGGGACCATCGCTCTGCCGTCGAATCTCATACCGCAACCGAGCGTCCTGGCGCTCGAAAAACCAAATCATGCAGCCCGGTTATCGGCTCAGCAATATGGGACTTTAGGGTAAGTACCGTCGGTCTTTGGTTTTACGTCTGTGGGTCTTCGCTCTGCGATCGGCAATGATCGCGGGTGGGATGCGAGTGTGCGAAAGCGAACAGCCGGCATGAACCGGATCGCGTGGGAACCGCGATTTTCAACGGATTCCGCCGACAATTCGCGCCGAGACGCGTGGCACGAACGTTGGTTTTTGCCTCGAATCATGACCACCGCGTGCGCGGTTCAACCGCGCGTTCTCATCGCAGACGATCAGCGCGATCTGCTCGATGCGCTGCGCCTGCTGCTCAAAGGCGAAGGCATCGCGATGGACGCGGTCACCTCGCCGGAAGCGGTCGTCGACGCAGTCGCGCGCGCCACCTACGATCTCCTGTTGATGGATCTCAATTACACAGCGGATACGACATCGGGCCGCGAAGGCATCGATCTTCTTGCCCGGGTGCAGGCGCACGACCGCCTGCTGCCGGTGGTGGTGATGACGGGGTGGGGCTCGGTCGATCTCGCCGTCGAGACCATGAGGCGCGGGGTTTGTGACTTCGTCCAGAAACCGTGGGATAACGCCCAACTTGTCAACACGCTGCGAAACGAAATCGAGAAGGGTCGCGCGCGTCGCCGCGCGGAAGCACTCGAAGCGCGGGCGCTCGACGAGGCGCGACGCATCCAGCGGAAGTTGCTGCCGTCGACGCTCCCGCAGATTCATGGTTGCGAGATCGCCGCCTCATGGCAGCCGGCGTCCGGCGTCGGCGGCGACTGCTTCGACGCGATGGCGTTTGGTGCATCTCGCTTGAGTCTCTCGATTGCCGACGTCGTCGGCAAAGGCATTCCGGCAGCCCTCCTGATGTCGAACCTGCAAGCGGCAGTGCGCGCCTTCGCGACCGAGACAACAACCGCTGGTGAACTGTGTCAGCAGGTCAACCGGATTCTCTGCGGCAACATCGCCGAAGGACGGTTCATCAGCTTCTTCTACTGCACGGTCGACACTGAACATCGCACGCTGACCTACGCCAACGCCGGCCACTATCCGCCAATCCTTGTTCATGCCGATGGATCGGCCGAACGTCTCTCGTCGGGCGGCCCGGTGCTGGGTCCATTTGCCGACGCAACGTATGATGAATGTCAAGTCCCGATCGTCAGCGGCGATCGGTTGATCCTCTTTACCGACGGCATCACAGAGGTGCGGCCCGCAGGTATCGAGCCAGATGATCCTGCCCACATCGAGTTCGGCGAGGACGCGCTCGTCGCAGCAATCGTCGAACATCGCGCGTGCAGCGCGCCGGTCCTGCAGGCGCAGTTGACGTCAGCCGTCTCCGCCTTCGCCGGTGGAACCTTTCAGGATGATGCAACGTTGATGATCCTGGCCGTCGACTGACCACTTCGGACTCATTCTTCGACACCACACGCGGTACGGGGACGAACATCCAATTTTCAGGGACGGATTGCATTCCGGCGTGACCAGTGTCGTCAACAGATTCCAAGCTTGACGTGGACCTCATGAGGCAACGATAGTTCTTGCACGATGCAGAAAGCTTGGACGCCACCCGCGCGATTCGTGTTCGGCGCGGCCACTCTCCTCGGCGTCTTCTCAACGCTCCAGGTATACCGCCTGACGACGCTCAGCATCAACGATCAGATGAACATCGAGGTCTGGCGCCTCCTGGCTCTGAACCTCGCGTACTGGTATGTTCCGGCAACGCTCACCTCGGCGATTTTCCGAATTGCGCATCGGTTCCCTCTTGATGCGCCCGGCTGGCCGCGCGCACTCGCGGTGCACGCACTAGCCGCCCTGGGGTTCTCAGTCCTGCACCTTGGCGCAATGATCGGCATGCGCGCCGTCCTCTGGCCCGGCAAACTTTTTCCGGGATATGGAGGCTCGTGGACGTCAGCCATCCAGCGCACCTACCTGGTGAACCTCGATTGGGCGCTGATGACATATTCCGCCATCGTCGGCGCGGGCTATGCGCTCGGCTACTACCGCGAGTCGCGTGCGCGCGCCATTCGCGCCGCGAATCTCGAAACTCGCCTCGTGCAAGCGCGGCTCAAGACGCTCGAAGCAGAACTGCATCCGCATTTTCTGTTCAATACACTGCACGCGATCTCGACACTGGTGCACACGCACCCGGACGGCGCCGACCGCATGATCAGTCGTTTGAGCGACCTGCTCCGCATCACGTTTTCGCGCTCCGATGCGGCCTGCGTGTCGCTCCACGAAGAACTCGAGTTCCTGCAGAAGTACCTCGAGATCGAGCAGACCCGTTTTCAGGATCGCCTGTCGGTCGATTACCAGATCGATCCCGACACGCTCGACGCCGAGGTACCGCGACTGATCCTGCAGCCGCTGGTCGAGAACGCGATTAAACATGGCGTGTCGTTACAGACCGGGCCGGGGATGGTTTCCATCGGCGCTCGCCACGACAACGGACGGCTCTATCTGACCGTGCGCGACAACGGCATCGGCCTGACCGGCGCGACGCGGGCGAAGCTTCACGGTGGTGTGGGACTATCGAATACGCGCGACCGGCTTGAATGCCTGTACGGCAACGATCACGCGCTGAACTTCAGGGAGTCGTCGCCGGGGCTGACCGTCGAAATGCGCCTGCCATTTCGCCGCGTGTCTTCCGGCACCGACGAATCGCGGACCCGAGTCGCATGACGGACGAAGAATCGGTCAAGACGCGCGTCATCATCGCCGACGACGAGCCGCTGGCGCGGGCACGATTGCGGATGCTGCTGGGCGACGAGCCCTGGATCGAGGTCATCGCGGAGTGCACGGACGGTCCGTCGACCATCAGCGCGATTGAGAAGTTCCGGCCGGAGCTGGTGTTTCTCGACGTCCAAATGCCTGGCGGGTCCGGGTTCGACGTGATTGAAGCCATCGGCGCCGGGCGCATGCCGTTTGTGATTTTCGTGACGGCATTCGATCGCTACGCTCTGCGCGCTTTCGACGTCCATGCGCTCGACTATCTGCTCAAGCCGTTTGACCGCGATCGGTTCCGCGACGCGCTGGCGCGCGCGCGTGAACGCATCGAGCGGCGATCGAATGGCGATCTCGAACGCCGGTTGCTGGCCATCGTCAACGACCTGAAGCCCGCTCCGCAGGCACTCGAGCGTTTCGTGATCAAGGCTGGCGGACGCGTTTTCTTCCTCCGCGCCGAGGACATCGAGTGGATCGAGGCGGCCGGCAATTATGTGAAGCTTCATGTCGGCGCTGAGACGCATGTGTTCCGTGAAACGATGAACTCCCTCGAAGCGAGATTGAACCCGCATATGTTCTTCAGGATTCATCGCTCCCACATCGTCAACATCGAGCGGGTTCGTGAGCTCCAACCCTGGTTCAACGGAGAGTACGTCGTATTCCTGACCAGTGGCGCGCGGCTGACGCTGAGCCGTGGCTATCGCGAAAAGCTGCAGGACAGAATCGGTCGGCCGCTATGAAGAAGGCGCGGTCTAAAGTCCGCGCCCTGCCAGAGTCCCTATCGCGTCCATCCGATCGATAAGGCCGTGTGGCCGTCGGCCAGGCCGTGCGCAACATCCAAGCGCAGAAGGCCCGAACCCGGAATCGCAACCCTGAGTCCGGCTCCTATATCCGCTTGCCAGCGTTCATTTACGGGATCGAGCGGCTGATACGCGCGCGCGACATCCAGAAATACGGCTGGTGCGAACGAGAGCGGTTTCCGCGACCACTGCATCCACCGTCGGCCCTCCACTCCCGTATCAATGACCTGCCTGCCAAACGTCGCGTCGCGAATAATCCCGTCATCGATCAACGGATGCGCCCGTAGCAGACCATCGCGACCTTGACCAGTTCCGGCGCCGGGCCAAAGCGCCAGTGGAGCGTTGCGCCCGACCACGGTCTCTTGCACGCGCGCCAGCCACACCAAGCCGTCGTTTCGTGTTTTCGAACGCCAGTCGGATCGAAACGCCAGCGACCACGTGCTGAGTTGTCCGACCCAGCTGGCAGCGCTCATGCCGACGACGGCCCGGTCGCTCGCAAAACGCGCCTCGAGCGCTCCGCCCACCGAGAGTCCACGTCTGCTTTCGGCGCTTCCGCGATCGGCGAATCGATCGAACGCAGCCCTTCCTTCCCATCGCAGGCCGCGAGCGGTCCAGTTGCTGACATGAAACTCGGCTCGCCGTCGCGTTTCCTCGCTCAGCACACCGTTGCTTTCGTAGGTCTGCCGCTCGCCGAACAGGCTGACGCCCCAGACTCCGCCGAAGGGCGCAACCGAATCGAACGCGAGCGCCGCTTTCGGGCGACGCTCCCACCAACGCCACGTTCCCGTCCACACTTCTCCGCCGCCACTCGGACTGGCGATTGTGATCAGGGCTTCGCGATCCGTGAGAGCCCGCAGACCAACCGCCGTCAATGCAATCGGTGACGTTGGCACCAGCGGACGCTCGATGATCGAGGCATCGACCTGCGCACGACCGTTCTCGCCCGGACGCACGGCCACACGACTCACCTGAGCGGCCGGCAATTCAGCGAGTCGACGGCGGGCAGCAACCAGATCGCTGCGCGTGAGCATCGTTTGCGGCTCGAGCCCGATGACGCGCGCGGCAACGCCGTACCGCGTTCGTTCCAGCCCGACGACGTTGATCAAATCGATGATCGGCTCACCGACGCGGTTCCATGCATTCAGCGCACCGTCGACATCGTCGTTCAGAAAGAGCGACGTCGCCAGAATTCGCGCCGCGAGCGCGTCGCTGGAATCTTTCGCGAGAGCCCGACGTGCATCGGCCGCCGCCGCCGGCCACTCGCCGGCAAGCGCGTGCAGCCCTGCCATCTCACGCCATGGACCAGGCGCATCAGGGCACCTCGCAGCCGCCAGTTCGAACAGCCGTCGCGCACCTGTCGTCTCGTCGGCGCCGGCAAGGCGGATCCCCTCGTTCAGCAAATCGCCACAGGCGTCGTCCGAAGCGCGGCGGCTCGTTCGATCCGCGGGCAATGTCGCGTCCGGGCCGAGCGTCGCCGCTGGATTTGCGTTCAATGGCGTCGCCATGAGCGTCCAGTTGTCGGACACCGCCCACACTTTGAGAAACGCCTTCTCCTCGAGAATGCGAAACGGCGCACGCGCCGGATCGTGGACGATGACCCGTCCGCCGCCCCACCCCACAATGACGACATAGTGAAAGCGGTTCGGCCGATCCTCAATGAGCACGACCACGGGCTGCCGCGCCGCCAGTCGCGCTCTAACTTGATCGGGGTCGCCACGAATCGATTGCGCATCGAATCCCCGTGACTGAAGCGCGCTCACCAGATCACCGCCATGAATTCCCGCTGCCGCAGGATCGACGAGGTCTGCGAATGTCTCAGCGTAGATGTTTGTCCTGCCCCAAAACCGCATGAGCATCGCGATAGCCGCACCACCACACAAGGCCTCGCTCTGTGGCAAGTACGGAACCCTTAGCAGATGCAGTTCGGAGGTGGGCGCCTGACCTGGCGCGGAGGAAACCGGCACCGCCGCCGTTGCGAGAACGACGGCGATGACCAGGCGTTGCGTGAGACTACTCAATCAGCGATAACGACAATGAGAATGATGATGAGCAGGACGATGATGATGGTGGTGGTCGAGATGACGATGGTGCTTGCACCGCCGGCAAGGTTATCCTGCACCTGTCGCGCTTGCTGGGCCGCCTGCTGCAAGTCCTTGCCATGGAGCATCGTCACGGCCGTTTGAGCTTTCTCGATCGATAACCCCGCCTTGGCGGCGACATCTCGCACGTCCCGACGTTGTAGCACTGACAGAATGGCCTGCCGATCCGCCTGCTCCTGACTCACTCGCTGTTGCACGGCCTGGTCGAGCGCGGCCCTGCCAATCACATGATCCTGCGCGCTCGCGGCGGGGACCATAATCAAGAGGGCAAGACATACTGCGAGAAAACTCCGGCACAATCTCATCTGCAGCCTCCGTGCTAGCTGACGCGGTCTAAAGACCGCGCCCGACGTTGCCCGTTTCGACCCGCGACGCACGGTCTGAAGACCGCGCCCTACATTGCCTGTTTCGACACGTGGCGCGCAGTCTTTAGACCCGTGCGAACAGCGACACTCTTCGACCGTAGCGCACGGTCTAGAGACCGCGCGGACACCAGCGCTCCTGAAGCAAGCAACAGACCACCGGCGGCTATGGATGAGACGGCGGGACGCTGCCCACCAATTGCTCGAATTCGTCGGCGTGCGCCGCTCTAGCGTGGGCTTCGCGCCACTCGACGAGGCCGTCCTTGACCAGGCGCGCCAGCGATTCTTCGAACGTAAACGACCCATGACGTCTCGTAATCGTGATCTCCTGATGCAGATGCTGCAGCGCGTTGCGTCGCACGTGCTGCCGCGCGCCGTAGCTGACCATCAGAAGTTCGGCCGCCGGCACCAGTCCGCCTCCCTGCTTTGGCAGAAGCGTCTGCGTCATCACCGCGGCGAGCGCCATGGACAATTCCTGGCGGATTGTGTTCTGACGCTCCGAGGGAAATGAATCCGCAATGCGTGAGACCGTCGACGCAACGTCGGTTGTATGAAGCGTAGACAACACGAGGTGCCCGGTCTCGGCTGAGGCAAGCGCGATTCGCATCGTTTCCGGATCGCGCATCTCGCCGACAACGATGACATCGGGCGCCTGCCGCACTGCCGCACGCAGCGCCGTCGGGAAATCGGGGGCATCGACACCAATCTCAACCTGCTCGATCACCGACCCCTGATGGACGTGTTCGTACTCAATGGGATCCTCGATTGTGACGACGTGTCGTGCCGCGCGACGGTTGATGTCGTCCACCAGCGCCGCAAGCGTGGTCGTCTTGCCCGAGCCGGTCGGTCCGCCTATGAGGACGAGTCCGCGAGGAAGCTGCCCGAGCAGTTCGACTGAAGGCGGAAGCCCGAGGGTTGCGAGACGCGGCACGCGCGTCGGCAGCAACCGTATGGCCGCAGCAGCACGACCGCGTTCACGGTGCAGATTGATGCGGAAGCGGCCGACACCGCTGAGACGAAAAGAGGCGTCAACGATATGGGCGTCGCGATAAATACGGCGGGCGTGGGGCGGCAGCGCGGGCATAACGGCATCTTCGATATCGACGCCGTCGAGAGGTCCTTCGGCAAGCGGCAACACCCGCCCGTCAACACGAATTGACGGCGGCGCACCCGCGACGAGCAGCAGATCGCTTCCGTTACGAGATGCCAGCAGTCGAAGCCATCGTTCGATTCGCGCAAGATCACCGGTCGAGGGTGCTTGCGTCCCGGTCGAGTGGAGTTCGAGGATCAGGCGATCGATCTCGTCGTCGTTCGTCATCCGGGCGCATTGTAGCCGAGACGGACGTGATGAAATCGCGAATTTGTGAATTCACTCGTCCCGCAACACCACCATGGGATCGACGCGCGTGGCGCGACTCGCCGGGATGTAGCAGGCCACCAGCGCGACAAGGGCAATGACGACAGCAACGCCCGTGAGCGTCGCCGGATCGGACGGGGTCACGTTGAACAGTTGCGTCCGAAGGACCCGCGAGAAGGCAAACGCGGCGACCAGACCGGCAATGAGTCCTACGAAGGTCAGCCGCAATCCCTGGGCGAGAACCATCGTCAGCACGTTTCCGCGGCTCGCCCCGAGTGCCATGTGAATACCAATCTCACGGCGGCGCTCGCTGACTGAATACGACAGAATTCCGTACGTGCCGATGGATGCCAGCAGCAGCGCGAGCCCCGCAAAGACTCCGAGAAGCTGAGCCAGAAACCGGGGACGCGACATCGTCTCGGCAAAGACGTCCTCCATCGAGCGAAGGTTAACGACTGGCAAGGCGGGATCCATGCCCTGGACGATCCGGCGGATTTGCGGGGCCAGCGCTTCAACGCTCAGCGATGTGCGCAGCACGACGTTCATGTTTCGTGGCGATGCCTGTAGGTGCGTTGGCCATTGCGCATTCAGGAAATAGATTTCCGATCCGGTTTTCGCGTTCACTCCTCCCTGCTTCACATCCCGCACGACGCCAACAATGGTGAACCAGGGAGTTTGCGGTCGGAATCCCGGCTTGAGCCTGCGCCCGATTGGGGTCTGATGGCGATAGAACATCTTGGCGAGCGTCTCATTCACCAGCACGACCGGCGCGCCCGTAGTATCGGACAGCGTGAAGTCGCGGCCGTCGACAACCGGAATCCCCATGGTCTTCAAGTAGTCGAGCGTCACGGTCTGGTAGTAGTCGACGTTTTCGAATGGACCTTCCTTCGGTGCCTCATATCCCTCGAAATCGGTGTCATTCGCGTTGACCAGGCGCACCGGCGGCAACCCGGACATGCCGGCCCCACTCTGGACGCCGCTCTGTGAAGACAATTCGCTTGTGAGTCTGGTGACGAAATCAACGGTGCTCTGTGGCGTCCGGTAGGTGGATGACGGCAGCACCACGCCAAACGTGATCAGGTGACTTCGATTGAAGCCGGCATCGACGGTCATCAAGTTCCAAAAACTGCGCAGCAGCAGTCCGGCACTGATCACCAGCACCACAGCCAGCGCAACCTCCGCCATCACCAGTCCGCTGCGAACGCGCGCCCGCGCGAATCCAGCAGTCGTGCGCTGACCCGACTCCTTCAACGACATCGTTACTGCGCGTTCTCGTAAGTGCAGCAGAGGCGCCAGGCCGAAGACAAGACCGGTCAGCAGTGAGAGAACGATGGTGAAGAGCAGAACCGCGGGATCCATGGTGATTTCGGTCAACCGGGGCACGCTGTCTGGATTCGCTGCGAGGACGCCGCGGAGGCCGCCAAAACCAATGACAGCACCCAATAGCCCGCCAGCCAGTGCGAGGACAACCCCTTCCGTCAAGAACTGTCGCAGGAGACGCCCACGGCCGGCACCGAGCGCCGTGCGGATCGCGAACTCGCGATGACGCGACTCGGCACGAGCGAGCAGGAGGTTTGCGAGGTTGGCACACGCAATGAGAAGAACGAATGCGACAGCGCCCTGAAGGATCCACAACGCCGTCCTGCTACTGCCGATCAGATCTTCCTGAAGTCCATCGAGCCTGAGGCGATGATTTTGAGGATTCGGCACGTGGGTGCCAGGATTGAGCGTCGTCCATTTCTGGATCATCGTCTCGACGTCCGCTTTCGCCTGCTCGAGCGTGACGTCCTGCTTCAATCGGCCAACGAGGTAGAGGAAATGCCCACCTCGATTTCCCGGGTTCGCCGGATCCAGCGTAAGCGGGAGCCACACCTGGATCTTCTGATCGTGAACGTCATAACCGGGCGGCATGATCGCAACGATTCGCGTTGGGACGCCATCGATCGGGATCACGCGGCCAACGATCGACTCGTCGCCACCGAACGCGCCCTTCCAGATCTCGCTCGACAGCGCCCCCACGTCCTCGGCACCAGGCAACGTGTCGGCCTTCGTGAACTGACGACCGCGAATCGGCGCGACGCCGAGAACCGGCATCAATTCGGAGGTGATGACCGCCGATACGACGCGTCGAGGTTGATCCTCTGTGCCGAGATTCACTGCGCCCGACCGGTACGCGCCGACGTCGACGAAACTCTGGTTTCGTTCCTTGAACTCGATGAATTCCGGCGCGGAGACCCAGAATTGATTGAAGCCCAGGTTTGGAAACTGACTCGTAATGAACACAAGCCGCGCAGGATCCGGATATGGCAGCGGCTTGAGGATCACGCCGTGGACGACGCTGAAAATTGCGGTGTTTGCGCCGATCCCCAGGGCCAGGGTCACGATCGTGACGAGCGCATACCCGGGGTTCTTCCTGAGATGTCGAAGCGCGTAAATTAAGTCCTGTCGCATGGCGATCGCTTGGACGTCCGCCGTCGCCCGAGGGTTTGCGTCATTTCGCCGGGCTGGCTTTTTCCACGCCTCGTGAGGTTATTCGCGTCAAAAATGATGCTTCGGCCGCACCCGCCGCAGTGCCGACGAGCGCGGCGATCCACCAGACCCACAATGGCCCACGACTCATGTTTTAGCCGAGGCCTTCGCCCCGCCTTTGCAAGGGATCCTGACAAGGACAAGTCCAATTGCTACTGCGAACGGTCGGAGAGGTTTTTCGGCGAGCGCTGATTCAACAGATCGACGAGTGGCTGCGCAGTGGTTGGCACGGGGATAGCAGCACCGCGCACGATTTCGCGGGCAGTCAGCTTCATGCCGTAGACCGCTTCGTCTCCGTCGGCGTCCTGCCGAAGCGTCGAGCCTTCGAGCGACACCCCGGCAAAAAGCCCACGGGCGCGCGAGTACGTGAGAATCTCCGCGCGCATGGCAATATCGGTCGACGCTCCCGCGGTTCTGCCTTTTGGTCCCGCAGCCGCCGATGCGTCACCCCCGAGCTTCACTTTGCTGCTCAGAATCGAATCCGCCCCGCGATCGTTCATCACAAGGAGAACATAGTCGGTCGCCTGGCCACCGAGCTGCAGACCGATGCTGCCCCCTTCGAGAATGACCATCGCTGGCGCGCCCCATGGGCCATCAAACGCCTGTCCGCTTCGGCAGTCCATGACGCCGCGACCATAGCTGCCGCCTATGCCGACAGCAAACTTCTTCACCGAAGGAATGACGATGACGCATTCGGCTCGATCCAGAAGATCCTTCGGAATGCTGTCAGGCATCCCCAGGATTTCATTCAGCACCGTGGCGCTGTTTTGAAGTCGATCCGTCTCTTTCTGGGCCGACAGCCGCGTTCCGAATGAGGCGGCCAGCAGGCCCACGGCCAACAGTCGCGTTGCAATGCCACCGAACGTTCGACCTTCAGCGTTGAGAGACCGAATCACGCGCAATCCTCCTGCTTCTACATTAGACTGCTACTGCATTAGCTTAGTCGTGAGCAGGGAAAAACACGAACAAAGACCACGGATTAACATGGAAAACGAGCCACGAATTAACACGGACTACGACGGAAACAACGAGCCACGGATTAGCACGGACTAACATGGAAAACGAGCCACGGATTAACACGGACTAACACGGAAAAAACGAGCCACGGATTAACACGGCCTAACACGGAAACAACGAGCCACGGATTAACACGGACTAACGCGGAAAAAACGAGCCACGGATTCCCACGGATAAATGTCGCTCCGCACCAGACTCATTATCGCGTTCCTGTTGCTGTCAGTAGTGCCGCTGTCGGCGGTCACGTTCCTTTCGTACTTGTCGTCGGTGCGGGCATTCGAGCTGGCCGCTCAGCGGGAAGCGACCGAGAGCGCGATCGATGTCAGTCGCCGCATGGAGATGATCACCGCCGATCTCGCGAGACGCATGGATCGGTTGTTCGCGACGGGCCCGACGGCATCAACCGGCTCCCCCGCTCCCGATCCGCAAATGGTTCGTCAAACGGTCGCGCCGCTGCTCGGCGAAACCGCGGCGCTGGTTGAGCGGATGGAATTTCACCCGGCACCAGATGCGCCGGCCCCGCCGGCGGTCACGACAGACCCTAACAGCGTGCCAATTCCAATTCCGCCGCAGCGTGGTGGCGGAGGTCGGCGCCGTGGCCAGTTCGGCGGACCGCCTCGTGCCCCTGGTGCGCCAAACCCGCCAGGAATCGGGAATCCAACCGGGCCGCCGTCTCCCGGATCGCAGGTCATCGTCATGGACATTCCGCGCATCGTCGCCGAGGCGACGCGCGCAGCGGCGGACTCGGGGGTCGCCGCTGCTGATCCGAAAGCGCGTGCACAAATCGACAAACAGATCGAACAGCAGATTGAAAAACAGCTCGCGGCCAATGAGCAGAATCTCAAAGCGATGGCCGCGGCGATGAGCCGGGAAGCGGCGACACGCACGGCAGGCGAACGGCCGGCGATGGATGTGCAGGGGCGGAACATCGAGGTTGAGATTCAAAAGGATGGTCGCGTCATCGGCCACGCCAACGCCATGTTGAATCTCGATCGGATGCTGCGCGGCGTTCTGGGTTTTGCCCGCCGCGATCAAGGAGAGATTCCATTCGCCATCGATCGACAGGGCGCGCTCTACACTCCTGAGGCTGCCGACAAGACGCGCCTCGACGCGCTCGGCGTCGAGCGAACCGCCGCGGTGGCCACGTCCGGAACGCCGCGTCGAAGCGGAGACTGGATAATCGTCGCGCGCCGAGCGCCGAGCGGAATCATTTTCGGCATCGCGCGCCCCATTGGCGCATCGCTTCGCGAAATCCGGCGGGCGGCGGTTCGCAACCTTGGACTGGGATTGCTGGTGATCGCGTTGGCCTTTGTCGGAATCATCCCCATCTCCCATCGCATGACGCAGCATCTGGCCACGCTGACCAAGGGCGTGCACCAACTTGCGAGCGGAGACTTCCAGACCCGGGTGCCGGTGCGATCCAAGGACGAATTCGGCACGCTCGCAGGCGCGTTCAATCAGATGGCGGAAGACCTCGAGCGTCACGAGGCGCTCGCGGTCGAACAGGAGCGGCTTCGCAAGGAACTTGAATTGTCCCGTTTGATCCAGACCGAAATGCTTCCGCGGGGATCGCTGCGATCGGGGCCCGCAGAGATCAGCGGCGTGTCGATTCCGGCACGCGAAGTGGGCGGAGATTTTTTCAACTATTTCGTCCTGCCGGATGGGCGGCTGGCGCTTCTCGTCGGCGACGTCTCAGGCAAGGGAGTCAGCGCCGCCCTGCTGATGGCGAACATCCAGGCCACGCTGCGCGCACGATTGCCGCACGAAACCAATCTCGCAACGCTGGCAGATCGGCTGGATCGCGAACTCGATCAGAACACACCAGGTGGCGTGTACCTGACGCTGTTTCTCGGCATTCTCGATGCGGATGCTCGATTGCTTCGATATGTGAATGCCGGACACAACCCGCAATTCGTTGTGCACGGATCAGCCGGCATCTCTCCGCTGGAATCGACCGGGATGCCGATTGCGCTCTATGCTGGCCACGGCTACCGCGAAGCGCGAGTGGAGCTTTCGTCTGGTGATCTTCTGTTCTTCTACACCGATGGGCTGGTCGAGACGGAAAACGAGAGGAAGGACATGTTTGGCGCGGAACGATTGCAGGCCATTCTCGAGTCGGAACGGGCGCAAAGCATCGACATCATCCTTCATCGGATCGAACAGACCGTGACGGCATTCAGAGGCTCCGCTGAACTCTTCGATGACGCGACGATGATGGCGCTTCGCATCAGTTGATCGCTGCCGCGCTTGGTTCACAACCTCGACCGCATTCATCTGGAAGAGCTTACGATTCGGGGTGGCATTAAATCCTTCTTTCGTTAGAATACCGACGTGGGTGGCCGCGAAACGGTGCTCATCGTCGAAGACGATCCTGACGTCCGACGCTTGTACCGTGCCGCTCTCAGTCTCGCCGGCTTCGAAATCATCGAAGCGCAGGATGGCCTCTCCGCTCTTCACATCCTCGACCAGCGCCGCGCAGACATCGTCATCCTCGATCTGATGTTGCCGACCGTCGACGGCCTGACCGTCCAGCAGGAGATCGCGGCGCACGCCGGTACGCGTGACATCCCGATCCTCATCGTCACCGGCTCGACGCTGCCGCTCGACGACGTCAAAGTGCCGTGTATTTTGCGGAAACCGGTCTCTCCGGATCAACTCATTGGCGCGGTGCGACGCTGCCTGGCGTCGGGCGCTTCCGGGGTGCGTTCCTGATTCTTCACTAACTTCCGCCTGGAGGCGGAAGTCACCAGGCCACAGGCCACACTACCGCGCTCTGGCAGATTGCGAAACGAGTTCCTCAACCGCCTGGATCTCCGACATACTGCCGATACCCATACCGCGGTTGAAGATCGATCGAATGATCACGCTGTGCTTGGTGTAGGGCAGGCGTCCGAGGTTGTTCACGAAACGCAAGTAACTGCCCTCTCGCTGCAGATAGAACTCGACGTTCGACGCATAGAACGCAGATAGCGTTTCCCCCTTCGCCGTCATGGTTCGACCGATATTTGCAAGCGCTGACGGACCGCTAAGATTCCCGGTCACCGGAATGATGCGATCGCGCGCCTGCATCGACTTGACGAATTGAAACGCGTCCTCCGAGGCGAGATAGTTGCCTTGCCGTCCATTGCGGTCGGTCTCGACGAGTAGATCCTGGTAGGTCGGGTAGTAACTCTGAGCAGGACGGTTGAGGCTCTCAAACCTCAAGGCGAGACCGCTCGTGATGAATCGTCGATGGAAACGATCGATGGTGGCGAGGTCGTCAGCGGTCAGCGGCACACCGAATCCTTTGACAACCCGATCGAGTCGTGCCCGAAGCTCATCGACGGAGTTTGGCTCGGTGCGAGATTGGTTGATGTAGTCGGTGAGCCGCGCGATCGGCAGGCTGCGCCAAGCATTCACATCGCCAGGAACCGGACGTCCAAAAAGAAGCGCCAGATACTCGATCCGTGTGTGCGCCTGCTCGAACAACGCCTTGAAAAGCAGATGCAGCAGCAGATTATCTCGACGAATGTCGACAATGAACGCAATCGATGGCTTGACGTGCGCGATGTAGGAGAAATTCTGGTCCGGGCCAACGCCAATGTACGCGCCTCCGTGCACGGCGCGCTGCTCGAGGTCAGGCAACACCTCGAGATACGAGCGTTCATTGGAGATGAGATTATCTGTATCGAAATACCCGCCTGGCTCAGAGAGAGTCGCGATCTCGGCGGCGAACGTGGTTCGCGGCTGCGCTTCCGGGAGCGTCGCACGAACGCCAACCAGCGCGGCGACGGCGACAATCGCAATCGCAATTCGGAACACAGGATCGTTGCTTCGACGCCAAATTCGGTGAGTCACGGACCTCCGCCGGGCTGGCTCCCGACAGTATAAGCCTTCCTCCTGCAATCGGTTAACGGGACGCCTTCAGTGGTATGCAACTTGCGCCCATCGAGCGCGATCGACCGATCTGTCCTGGAGGGGACGACATGCTTCGCAAACGTCTGTTCTTCGGTCTGGCGGTGCTGGCGCTTGCCGGCGGGATCGCGGTGTTCGTGTCCGCGCAAGCGCGTAGCAATGGACCGAAGTCTACCCATACGACAACGGCGCCCAAGGCCGGTGCTCCGTCGACGCCCAAGGCGGCAGCCGGTAAGTCGGTGAAGACGGCGCAGCCAACGACGAAGGCACAGCATCCTTCGCCTGCACCCGTTGCGGCTGCGCCAAAGGTGCAGCCATCGAAACCGACATCGCCGACCAAGACTGCATCGGCTGCACAGCCGACATCATCTCCGGCCAAAACTCAGAAGATCGAGAAGACGGCGGCAAATCCGCCGGCCAAGCCGGCGAAGTCGGACAAGGCTGCTGACACGAAGCTTGCAAAAGTGGGCAAGCCGGCGCCTACGACCGACCTGACGCCAGTGCAGCAGAAGTTGAAGCAGAACACGAATCTCGCGGCCAAGGTGGCGACGCGTCTACCACAGGGCACCGACGTGATCGCTGCGGCTGCGGGCTTCAAGAATCTCGGACAGTTCGTCGCTGCTGCCAACGTGTCACAGAACCTTCAGATCTCGTTCACCGATCTGAAAGCCAAGTTGATGACCGGGATGAGCCTGGGTCAGGCGATTCAGGCAGTCCGTCCCTTGACAGCGAGCCCGACGGTCGAGGCGCAACGCGCCGAGTATGACGCGCGGGGCATGATTTACGACAGCGAGCAGACTTCGTCGACCACCGCTACAGCGCCTTCGACCACGTCGGTGTCGACCCCGGTAAAGGCGAAAGCCAAGACAAAGAACTCCGCCCAGTGATCAGCCGCGCGGTTCTCATCGTCGCCTGCCTCGGCGCGTCCGTCGTGCCCGTGGCCGCTCAAGGGAACGGTCATGGGCACGCGTACGGTCACTTGAAATCGACCGCGCCGACGCCATCGAGCGGCGGCGTGGCGCAGGTCCAGCCCGCCGTGTCGGGTGGCGTCCGCAATTTCGGCTCGTGGCTGGACGACGCGTCCATCATGACGCCCGGCAGCGGTTCGCTGACGATGTCGATGGCGTGGTTCCGTTCACCCGCTTATCACGAATTCGATGCGCCCATCGGCGATGGCGGCATCGGCCTCACCTCGAAGGTTCAGTTTGGATTCAGCGTGCCGTACTACAACGTCAGCGCACCTGGAGGACCGGTCATTCGTGGAATCGGCGATCTGTATCTGACCTCCAAGGTTCAATTGCGAGAACCGAATGCGCAACACGGTGGATTCGGCGTCGCGGTCGTCCCAATCCTCACCGTGCTGAGCGGCGAAGCGGATATCGAGAGACGCCGACTGAGTTGGGCCGCACCAGTTGCATTGGAACTTCAGCGCGACAGATGGCGTGTCTTCGGAACCGCAGGTTATTTCTCCCAGGGTTCCGTCTTCGCAAGCGGCGCGTTTGAAGTCGCGGCTTCACCGCGCCTGACGATCACCGCCACGTTAACCCAATCACATTCGACCATCGACGACGCGCCGGGCACGACGCTCGTTCTGAGCCGAACGCGCACTGATGTGGGCGGCGGTGCGGCGTGGACGATTCGGCCAGGCCTCGCCTCCTTCGGCAGCATCGGCCGGACGATTTCGCAGCAGGACGCGAATGCCGCCAGCCTGGTGTTGAGCGGCGGCATCTCGTTCAGTTTCGATGCGTGGCATTCGGGGGCAAGGAAATAGCTTGGCGCGATCACTTCTTCTGCCCCGGTTCCAACAACCAGATCTCATCCGAAACGTGGACCGCGTTGGTCGTCACCAGTAACTTGCCGTCGGGTGAAACATCGAACAGGTGATTACTGCCGCTGAAGGCGATGTTGGTCAGGACGTGCGGTGATCCGCCTGCAGCGGGAACGACGTGAATTTCCTGGTCGCCATTCCTGCCGGTCACGATAAAGCCGATCTGCGTGCCTCCTGGTAACCACACCGGCCAGCCACCCGACGTCGTGAGGCGCCGTCGATTACGTCCGTCTGCGTTCACCACGAAGATCCCGCCGTAGTAGCCGCGGTTGGCTGCAAACACGATGCTCGTGCCGTCGGGTGACCATCTCGGCACCGCACCGGGCGATTCAGTCAGAAGAGAGGGAGTTCCGCCCGATACTGGCGCGACATAGATCCGTTCGGCGCGTTGATCGGTGCGCGTGAACGCAATCCGTTGGCCGTCGGGTGAAACATCCGGAAACGCATCGCTCGCCTCTCCGAAAGCCAGCATCACGGGTGCGCCTCCGGACCGCGCCACTCGTCCGATGCGGCGTGGCGTTCCCCATGTGTGAAAGACCAGGAACGACCCGTCGCGGGAAAAACGCGAATAGACTTCTCCGTCGGCTGTGTCCGTCAATCGTTTCGGCGTTCCGCCCGTCGTCGGCACGCTCCAGATGTGCCACGAGCCATCCACCTCGCTCCGGCTGAAGGCGACCTCGTTCCCGTCGGGCGAAAATGCAGGCCCCCACATGAAGGGTGAATGCGTCGCCAGCGTCCGCGAAGCGCCGCCCGTCAAGCTATGCACGTTCAGCGTGTTGCGCCATCGCGAATTGATGTACGCAATGGTGCCGTCAGATGCAATCGTGGGACCCGCGTCCGGACCGGCACCTGCGGTCAACCGAACAGGGGCACCACCCGCCCGTGGATGGAACCAGATATTTGTCGCGCCGCCGCGATTCGAAGAGTGCACAATCCCGAGGCCATCAGCGGTATACGCCGGCGATTCGGAAAACACTTCCGCCGGATCCGACATGGCACGTCGGGGTGTGCCGCCGGTGGCAGGGAGCAGCCAGATCTCACCCGCGATGCCGCCCGAGCCGCGAACAATCGCCAGCTCGCGTGCGTCAGGAGACCATGCGGGATCGCGCAGGAATGGAAACTCACTATCGGCGCGTAGAAGCTCGCGAGCATTTGCGCCGTCAGCGCCGGCACTCATCAGTTCCAGCGTCCCGTCCGGAGTTCGATGAAGGAACGCGAGCTCCTTGCCATTCGGCGACCACACCGGCGACGCGGCTGACGCCATCACAACCCGTGAGTCGCCACCAAACGTTGAAACGATCCGAATCTCGGGCGTGCCATCCGGCGACTCGCGCCGCGCAAACGCGATGCGATCGCCATCGGGCGAGAATCGTGGTGTCGTCTCCCGGGCATCGTCATTGGTGACACGCACGAGGCCGCCGCCGGCGACGCGCCGAACGAACAGATCGCTGCGGCCAGTCCGTTCTTCGACCACGTAGCACAGCATCTTTCCGTCCGCAGAGATCGCTGGATCGTAGATGGGGTCCTCCGACGAAAGCGTGAGCGTCCAGCGACCCTCACTGGCCGTCCGCTCCCAGACCGAACGCCGGTCACGCTGACGCCACACCATGACGGCGCCCACGGCGGCAACGATCAAGAGCAACGCCGTCACCATCGGCCATATCTGGCGTTGAGCCGCGGGTGCCTTTGAGACCGCACCGACATCGGACTGGACCGCTTCCAGCGCGGCGCGGACCTCCACGGCGTGCTGATACCGCTGCGACGGTTCCTTCGCGAGGCAACGCTGGACGATTGACCGGATTATGGGTGGTACCGATTCGGGCAGCTGTGCCGCCGGCTCACGCAGGATCGCAGCGGTGAGATCGAACTCGTTGCGTCCTTTGAAAGGCAGTTCGGCAGTGGCGATTTCGTACAGGAGCACTCCAAGCGCCCAGATATCGCTGCGCTCATCGGCTTCATTTCCGAGCAGTACTTCGGGGGCGAGATAGGCGAGTGTCCCGGCGATTGCCTTGGCGGGCTGCGAATCGCTCGATCGTGTAACGGTAGTCGCCAGTTCGGATGGCACTCGCCGGGCGAGCCCAAAGTCGAGGACCTTCGCGCGTCCGTCAGGACTGATGACAACGTTGGCGGTTTTCAAATCTCGATGAATGACGCCGCGTTTATGCGCGTGCGCGAGCGCGTCCGCGATCTGAATTCCGTACCGCACCACGGCGTCAGTCGAGAGTCCACCTATTGGGATCGATTCAGAGAGCGTCTTGCCGTCGACGAACTCCATCGCGATATACGCCCGCCCGTTGATATCGCCGGTTTCGTAGACGGTGCAAATGTTTGGATGGCTGAGTCCGGACGCCGCCCGCGCTTCTTCGACGATTCGCGCACGATCTCCAGCATTTATGCCGGCAACGCGCTCGACTACCTTGATCGCGACGGTCCGTTGCAGTTTCTCGTCGTGTGCGCGATACACCACTCCCATTCCACCCGCGCCGAGGCGGGAAAGGATGCGGAAGTGGCCGAACGATTCACCGATCATTTGGTGGGAACAATTAGAAAGGGAAAAGGGAAAAGGGAAAAGGGAAAAGGCAAAACGCGGACGGGACGGACCTCGCCGAGCATCCGATTACCTACCCAGTCGTTTTGGGCGACACGGAGCCTCTACGCACGCTGAACATCTACGTGCCACCGGCATATACCAGAAGCGAGGAGTCGCCGCGCGGCAGGAAGTAACCCGCGTTAGAATGCCGTCCCACGATGACTGGCGCCGAGCTCGACGTTCTATTCCATGAGGCCGTCACGGCAATCGATGTCGCCGATATCGATTCGCTCGAGCGACTACTGCGCCAGCACCCTGAACTGGTCCGCGAGCGTTTGACCGAGCCCGGAGAGTGGGTGCGGAGTCAGATCGGGCAGGCGCTCGAGGGGTTCTTCAAAGATCCATATTTGCTGTGGTTCGTCACCGAGGACGCTGTTCGGACAGGCCAGCTGTCGACCAACGTCGGAGAGGTCGCGCGCACCATCATCGAGGCGGCGACGCGGGCTGGCGTGTCTGACCTCCAGCATCAACTCGACTCGACCTTCCATTTCGCGGTGTGCTCGCCGATCGGACGTGACGATGGACGGCAACTCGAGCTGCTCGACGTGTTGATCGACGCGGGAGCCTCGACCGAGGGCGGGCCAGTGCAGGCGTTCATCTGCCACAACGAAGCTGCGGCCCGGCACCTGATCGCGCGCGGCGCAAGGTTGACGCTACCCGCGGCTCTGTGTCTGGGTCGATGGAACGACGTCGCCAGGCTCGCACCGGAGGCGACTGTGGAAGAGAAGCAGGTGGCCCTCGGGCTCGCGGCATTGAACGGAAAGGCCGAAGCGCTGTCGAGACTGCTACCGCTTGGTGTCGATCTCGACGCGTTCACGTCCGGCTTCTATTCGCACGCCACGCCGCTCCATCATGCGGTCTGGTCCGGATCGCTGGCCGCAGTGAAGGTCCTGGTGCAGGCTGGTGCGAAGTTGACGACGCGCGACAAAGCAGAGAACGCAACTCCTCTCGGCTGGGCGGAATACGCGTCGACGCTGCCCGCGGCCGCGACCGAGGGAAAGCAGTTCGGCGAAATCGCCGCTTATCTTCGCGAGCAGGGGTGTCAGGCAGTGAATCGTGAACGGTGATCAGGAACGTGTGCACGATTCACTGCGTGACACCCGGATCCCCCCCGGATCCCGGACCCCGCCACGAATCACATTACGGTGTACAACTCACGGCTGGACCGTTGGTCTTCAGCTTCCCCGGCGAGCTCCAGTTGACGATGTGATACGTGGCGGGCGTCGAGCCGATATTCCTCACCCCGTGGCAGCTGTTCGATGCCTGGAACACAATGGAGCCGGGCCCGACTTTCTTCCATTGGCCGTCGACCAGCGCCTCCAGCGTGCCTTCCTTCAGAATGAGAAGCTCTTCGTTCGTGTGCTTGTGCGGCGGATGGGATGCAAGACCTGCATTCAGCGTCGTCACGTGCATCTCTAGCTCGTCGAGCGTCAGCGTGGGCTGACGGACAACCTGGCGCGATTGTCCGACGTCGGTATTGCGGACCGGCCATGAATTCCAGTCGAACACCGTCGATTTCAGGATGGCCGCTGGTTTCTCCTGCGCGTAAGCCACAAGCCCCAGGGTCGCACCGGCGGCAACGACCGCGACGACCACATCACGCATCGTGATCCGTACATTCATTAGTCTGCTCCTCCAACACCGGCGGCCCGTTCACCGACGCACTGCGGCGCGGCGGCGAAAAGCTCAAAACGAGCGCATAATTGCCGCCAGGTCTATCGCCAGGCCTCGGCCAGTTTTACGAACACTCCTATGCGCACATATCTTCAATCCGTACTCCTGGTATTTGCAATCGGCGCCGCGGTGATCGAGCGGCCGCAGGGCCAGGAATCGGCCTTCGACGTGATCCTTCGCGGCGGTCGAATCGTGGACGGCACGGGTAACCCGTGGTTTGTCGGCGACGTTGGTATTCGCGGCGACCGCATCGCTGCCGTGGGCCAACTCACGGCGGCGAAAGCGCGCCGCGAGATCGATGCACGCGGGCTCGTCGTCGCACCCGGTTTCATCGACATGCACACGCATTCGGACCAGCCGCTTATCGATGACGGCAATGCGGAGAGCAAGGTGCGTGAGGGGGTGACGATCGATGTCATTGGCGAAAGTACGACTGTGGCACCTCGCGATGGCCTGCCCGAGGCGAAAGGATCGTGGAGCAACTTCACAGGTTATTGGGACGCGCTCAAAGTGAAGGGCATCTCGATGAACGTGATCTCGGAGGTGTCGTATCAGCAGATCCGCCTGGTGGTAAAGGGTTACACGCGCGGCGCCGCGACGCCATCCGAACTCGAGCGGATGAAGCAACTGGCGCGGCGTTCGATGCAGGAAGGTGCGTGGGGTCTCGTCACGCGATTCGAAAGCGGCGGTCCCGAGTATCCCGGCGAAGTAATCGAAATCGCAATAGTGGTGTCGTCGCTTGGCGGCATCTACACATCGCACATCGGCAGCGAAGGCATGCAGCAGGACAAGGAGCTCGACTTCGCCATTCGAGTCGCCGACGAAGCGAAGATGCCGGTCCACATTTTTCACCTGAAGATTCGCGGCAAACCGAACTGGGGCACCGTCGGCCGCTACGTTGCGACGATCGAGGCGGCACGCGCACGCGGGCTCGACGTCACGGCCAATCAGTATCCATACACCGCCATGCAGCATCAGTGGGCCTCGTTCTTTCCGGTCTGGGCGCGAGAGGGCGGCCCGGAAAAATTCGCGGCGATCCTGCGCGATCCGGCTCAGCGCAGGAAGATAAAGGACGACAAGGATTTTCAGACTTGGGTCATGGAGCACGGCGGCTGGGACGGCATCGTACTGGGGCGCGCCCGGCGGCCGGAGATCAAAAAGTACGAAGGCATGCGCATTGCGGAGATCGCGAGGGTTCGCGGCGACGAAGATCCCGCAGATACGTGTCTCGCGCTGATGGCTGACGAAGGAGGCGCGATCACGGGGATGTTTCACACCATGTCGGAAGATGATGTTCGCCTCGTGATGAAGCAGCCGTGGGTGTCGATCGCGAGTGACGGATCCGCGATCAACCTCGAGGCCGATGGACTGCCGCATCCGCGGAGCTATTCAACCAACCCGCGCGTACTCGGCTACTACGTTCGCGAGCAGAAGGTGCTGACGCTCGAGGACGCGGTACGGAAGATGACGAGCCTTCCGGCGCAGATTCTCGGGCTGCGCGATCGCGGTCAAATTCGTGAGGGCTTCGCCGCCGACCTCGTCGCGTTCGATCCGGCCTCGGTGCGAGAGACGAACTCGTTCGAGCGGCCGAAGTCGTATCCGGTTGGCATCCCCTACACCATCGTGAACGGCACCGTCGTCATCGATGGTGGCAAGCACACGGGGGCGAGGCCTGGGAGAGCGCTGATGGGGCGTGCGTTTACCGGCAAGTCGCAGAGCTCACTCAACTCCCCCCGGTAAGACGAGAAGTACAATGCAGTCCTACGTTCACGGCTCTGCCCTGACTCCCCTTCTCGGCCAGACGATCGGCGACTCGCTGAACCGCGCCGCCGCCGAATTCAGCCAACGCGACGCTCTGATCTCGTGCCATCAAAACCTCCGATACACCTATTCCGAATTGCTGCACCACGTGAATCGTGCGGCGCGTGCCCTGCTGAATATCGGTGTCGCGCGTGGCGACCGAGTGGGTATCTGGAGTCCCAATACGGCCGAGTGGATGATCATCCAGTTTGCTGCGGCAAAAGTGGGCGCAATTCTCGTCAACATCAATCCCTCGTACCAGCTGCGCGAGCTCGAATACGCCCTCAACCAATCGGGTCTGACGGTGCTGATTTCCGCGCGGAAGTTTCGGAAAAGTGACTACGTGGGCATGCTCGAGTCGCTCATGCCCGAATTGAAGCAACTGCGCACAGGTCCGGTGACCGCGTCGCGCATTCCTTCGCTGCACCACCTCGTCTACCTGGGAAGCGAATCAAGCTCCGGCGCGATGACGTGGAGCGATTTCATCGCCCGGGGGGACGGCGTTGATGACGCGACCCTCGCAGCACGCGAACGCATGCTCCAGTTCGATGATCCAATCAATATCCAGTACACATCGGGCACCACGGGATCGCCGAAAGGTGCGACGCTTTCGCATCACAACATCCTGAACAATGGTTTCTTCGTCGGCGAAGTCTTGAAATATACCGAAGCGGATCGCATCTGCGTCCCGGTGCCTTTTTACCACTGCTTCGGGTGTGTCATGGCCAATCTCGCGGCGGTGACGCACGGCGCCGCCGTCGTGATCCCGGCCGAAGCATTCGACGCGGAGGCAACCCTGCAGGCAATCGCAGCGCATCACTGCACATCGATCTACGGGGTGCCGACGATGTTCATCGCACAGCTCGAGCATCCGGCATTCGGCAGCGCGTGTGTGGATTCACTGCGGACTGGAATCATGGCCGGTGCGCCATGTCCGATCGAGGTGATGAAGCAGGTCATGGAACGGATGCACGTTCCGGAAATCACGATTTGCTACGGAATGACCGAGACGTCGCCCGTGTCCTTTCAATCGGCGGTGGACGACGCGATTGATGTGCGCGTCTCGACCGTCGGCGCCGTCCATCCACATCTCGAGTGCAAGATTATCGATCCGGCCACTGGTGAGATCGTGCCGCGCGGCACGGCCGGTGAATTGTGTACACGCGGCTACTCCGTGATGCTCGGTTATTGGGACAATCCCGACGCGACAGCGGAAGCGATTGATGCGGCGAGATGGATGCACACCGGCGACATCGCCGCGATGCGAGACGACGGGTACGTGAATATCTCCGGCCGCATCAAGGACATGATCATCCGCGGCGGCGAGAACATCTATCCGCGCGAGATCGAGGAGTTCTTGTACTCACACCCGAAGGTCAGCGACGTGCAGGTGATCGGTGTTCCCGACGTGAAGTATGGCGAAGAGGTCTGCGCATGGGTGCGTCTCCGCCACGGTGACGAGACCACGGAGGACGAGCTGCGCGCGTACTGTCGCGGCCAGATTGCGAATTACAAAATCCCGAGATACATCCGCTTCACGACCGATTTCCCGACGACGGTGACCGGCAAGATACAGAAGTTCAGGATGCGCGAAATCTCGATCGCGGAACTCGGCCTCGGCCAGGCGGAGGCGGTGAGAACCGCGTAAACCTGCCGCCGTGAACATGCGAATTCCAGACTCGCGCTTACTTGCGCTGACGTTTGGCAAGCGCCTGCTCGAGAAGCGCAATCACCGTATCGAAGTCTTTGATGAATGGCGGATCTACGTTCATGAGGCGCTGGGGATACAGCCGGTCGTAGTCTTTGAGGTTGCGCGCGCATTCCAACGGCGACTCGTTTCCGGTCGGGCGTGTCGGGTCCGCACCGCGGGCGAGCAGTAATTTGACGACCCCGGCGTTGCCGACGCACGACGCCTCTGACAACGCGGTTCTTCCAGCCGCATCCGGCTGATCCCCAGGAATACCTGCCCTCAGCAGAACCTCCGTCAGCTCGGGAGCGAAATGTGCCGCTTGCATGAGCGGCGTTACGCCGCGCTCCGTTCTGACTGACGGATCCGCGCCGCCATCGAGCAGCGTGCGCGCCGCTGCCGCTGATCGCACCATCATCAACGGCGTCATACTCGTCGCGCCGGAGGTCCCGTTGGGATCGGCGCCGTTTTCGAGCAGCGCTTTGATGACGCCGACGTCGTCGTCCTGCAGCGCCTTTCGTAGAAGCTCGGCACGCTCTTGTGCTGACGGCGTCCATCCGTCCCGGAGCATCTGTCGGAGCGTGACTTCATCGAGCGTAATCCACCGCTTGGTTCGCGCGGTCTCGTCGATTTGCCTCTCGAGTTGCTTTAGCCCCTCAGGCGCGCCGAGATAGTCTTCGACGGATTTCGAGCGGCCACCGCTCGTGACCCATACGAACGTCGTCGGGGCATCGGTGATGGAAATGTGTCCGCCGTCCGGCGTGCGTATCGTGCGGTATCTCTCATCGAGCTGGAAAAACCGAATGCGGTCGACTGTAGCCGCGAGCGCCGCGACGCGTGACACAGGGATGCGATCCGACTGGCGTCCTTCGACGCGGACGAACTTCTTTCCTTCGTACGTCACATTCCCTTTGGCGTCGATGGCAACCGAGTACGCGGGACACTCACCGAAGCACGTTGACCGCGCCAGGGTGATGACGAAGTCGTCAGGAATCGTCTGCGGTCTGGCAACAGCAGGCATGGCAGTGACGATCACGACAGCCGCGCCGTGGATGAGTAAACGAACCATTGAACGAGATGCGCTGCTTTTTGAGATTCGACGACGAGAACTAGTCGTCGCCTGACCCCTTGAA
>DATJKH010000075.1:0-7970 GCA_035491715.1 Vicinamibacterales bacterium
CCGAATTCAGTACCGAACGGCGACGCACTCGCACCGTACACAGCATCGCCGTTGACTTTCAGCCAGCGGCCAACGGTGCGAAGGATGTCCTGGCTCGCCTGCGGAATGACGCCTTCCGCTGTCGGCCCGACGTTCAGCAGGTAATTGCCTCCCTTACTGACGATGTCGACGAGCTTGAAGGTGATCTGCCCCGGTGATTTCCAATTCGTGTCGTCTTTCCGGAATCCCCACGTGTCGTTGACGGTTGCCGGTGTTTCCCATGCCTCCGTCGAGGCCTCGGGAGGAACCACGTTGTCGCCTGTCGACCGATAATCCCCTTCAGTTCCGAGGCGGCCATCGATGAGCGTGTTGGGCTGGAGCGAACGGACGATGTCAGCGAACCGTTGTCCACGCTCCGGCGTCATCATTCGCGGGGTATCGAACCAGATGAGCGCGACGGGGCCGTAACCCGACAGCAACTCGTTGACCTGCGGCTCCGCTTTCGAGCGCAGGTAGTTGTCGTAGTTCTTCAGTTCCTTTCCATCAGGTCCCGAGTCCGGGCCGAAGTCCCACGTATTGCCGGCGCCGTCCTTCTCGTGCCAGTCCTGCGACTGCGAGTAGTAGAACCCGAGACGCATGCCTCGCCGCGCACACGCCGCGGCGAGTTCCTTCAGCACGTCCCGCCTGAACGGCGTCGCATCGACGACGTTGTAGCGGCTGAAATTCGACTTGAACATCGCAAAGCCGTCGTGATGCTTCGCCGTGATGACGATGTACTTCATCCCGGCATCTTGCGCGAGCTTCACCCAGTCGTCGGGTTGGAACTTCACGGGATTGAACGTCGACGCCAGCTTCTCGTACTCCTGAACCGGAATCTTCGACCGGTTCATGATCCATTCGCCGAGACCGGGCGATCGCTTGCCCTGCCACTCGCCCGCCGGAATGGCATAGAGGCCCCAGTGGATGAAGAGCCCGTACTTGGCCTCCCGGAACCATTCCAGCCGCTTCTCGCGGGCAGGGTCAGGCGGGCGTGGTGGAGGTGTTTGCGCGGTTACCGCCAGTGTCAGTATCGACAGCAAAGCGGGGACGACGATGAACCCTTTGCGGGCGCACGAGTGATATGAACGTTTGGTCATCTTTTTACTTTGCGCTGGGGCCCCACCGCCGATCGGCAGATTAGAAGCTGAACCTCGCCGACATCTGCATCACCCGCGGCGGACGCGTCGGGTTGGCGATCCCGATCGCGGTGCCGAAGTTCGGGTTGATCTGCGTGCCACTTGGATCGAACCGCGCCGTCCGATCGACATCCTGGAACTGAACCGAATTGAGCACGTTGTACGCCTCGAGACGGTACTGGAACGAGCGGCGACCGCCAATCGGGAAGTTCTTGAAGATCGCAAGATTCCAGTTGGCGATGCCGGGCTTGCGGACGGCGTTGCGCGGAGCATTGCCGTAATCGCCGCGTCCCGACGGACGCTTGAAGACGGACGTGTCGAACCACCCGGTCAGCGGACTGCCGGTGTGCGCCATGGGATCGCCGGTCATGACGGGACGGACGATGCGAAAACCGCCGCCGAGATCGTTGCCGGTGCCGCCGTCGCCGCCGGTGAAATCGAAGTTGTCGCTGGTCGTCAGAATGACGGGAGCCCAGTCGCCACTGACGAACGCGTTCTCTCCCGACAGCTGCCATCCGTCGAGCGCGTGATGCAGGACGGCGTTCGCGAAGTGATCCTGCGAGAGGTCCCACGAATAATTGATCACGAGCGAATGCCGATCGCTCTGTGCCAGTTCTGAGTAGAAGAAGTCACGCGGCCGGTTAGAGGCGATCGACAGGTTGCCAGGATCCTCGTCGGCCAGTCCTCTGGCTCGCTGCAGCGTGTAAGCGCCACCGAACTGCACGCCATGGATGTAGCGGCGGTTCACCTGAAGCTGCAGGGCGTGATAGTCGGAGGTTGCCGAGTTGCCGCGAACACGGATGCTTTGATAGCCGGAGTACGGACGCAAGAACTCCGGCGGCAGCACCGCGGTCGGACTCGTGCTGCCTGGATCGTGTGCCGGTGGGTTGAGATCGACGTAACGGACGCCGTCCTGGACGGCGTTCAGATCGTAGTACATTTCCATGTTGCGGCCGGCCGTCCCGGTGTAGGTCGCATCGAGCGAGGTACCCCATCCGAGCTCGCGCCGCAGGCCGATAGACCAGTTGAATGAACTTGGCGTCTTGTAGGAGGTTTCAAGCGCTTCGACGTTTCCGGGACGATTCGCGGGCACGACACCAGGCACAAACGTCGTCGACATCGTGTTGTAGAAGATGATCGGATTGAGGATGTACGGCGGGTTGCGCAGGTTGCCGGCCGATCCGCCGCCGAGGCGCGCGTTGTGGAAGTGACCGAGGCTCGAGTGGACAACGGTCCGGCCGCCGCCGGTGGCGTCCCAGCTGAATCCGACCCTTGGCTCCATCTGGGGCGCCAGCACCTTCCGGAATCCCTTTGGAACGCCCGAATCGGTCTGCAGCACCATCCCATTGGCCTGATTGCCGGTGTTGGGTACGTAGGCGCCGATGTAGATCGCATTCAAGGTCTGTCCGGTCACCGGATCCTGAGCGACGCGCGTGCCGTTGACCAGCGCCGGCTGATATAGCCGCGGCGCATTGGCCGGGTTGTATGCGGCCGGATCGAAATTCGCGATCTGTTGATCGGGTCGCCAGTACGGCGAATACATCAGGAACCGCAGGCCGTAATCGACGGTCAATCGCGGCTTTGCCTGCCATGTATCCTGTCCATACCATTCAGCCCACCACTGCCGATTGTGTGTCTCGCCGTAGCGGCTCGTCTCGGTGTACTGCTGGTACACGCCCAGCGCCATGTTGGAGAAGGCAAAGTTGGTGTTCAGTGGATTGCTGGTGTTGTTGTTGAACTGATACTGGCCCATCCACGTGCCGCCTCGTGCCTCGTTGTTCGTCATGAACTCGAGATGGCCGCCGACTTTCCATGTATGGGTGCCGCGCGTCAGCGTCAGGTTGTCGCGGACGCTGGCGAGGGTGTCGAAGGCCGTCGATCCCAGTCGGCTGTCGTAGGTGAAATCCGGACTGTCGACGCCCGTCGTTGCAAGACCGAAGGTCGTCGTTGGAATGACGCCGAGCTGGTTCAACGCTGGATTGAACTGGGTCAGCGAATAGCCGACCGTAGTCTTCAGGATGTGATCGAGATCGGCATCGGTCTTTGTGCCGAACCCTTCGGTCGCTCGCCGAAACCCTCCGGACAGCTCGTTGACGCCATGACTTCCCATGACGTGGTTCCAGCCGCCATTGATGGAGCGGTCTCCGGAGACATACGAGCCATTGAAGAAGCCCCATTTGGCCGGACCAGCGGTGATCTCGGATCCGTACTGACTCGAGGAGAACGTACGGAAAGCACCCCAGATCGCGTTGTGCCCCGAAGGCCGCGCGTCGATTCGAATCAGATGATTGAACCGCGGGTTGGTCGACGTTTCCTGGCGGGTGAAGTTGTAATTGGGGCTGACACCAAGCGCGTTCGGCAACGGCATCAGCTTCATCAGCGCGATCGCATTCGCGTCGAGCCGGTTCGACGGGATGACATTTCCTGAAAAACACCCCGCGCCGCCGGTGGTGACATTGCACGCAGCGGTCGAGAGAGGATCTTTGATGTTGATCAATCTTCCGTTCGCATCGAACGTTTGGGAGAAATCTCCCTGGCGTTCGAGCGCCGTCGGCATCCGATAGAGACGAACCTGTCCGGGCCGCTGGACCTGCGGACCTTCAAACGAATAAAAGAAGAAAAGCTTCTTGTCTCCTTTCTGCTCGTACAACCCGGGAATCCTGACCGGGCCGCCCAGGTTGAAGCCGGGCGTGTCGACGTGGAGCTTGGGTTTCGCCAGTCCGCTGCGATTGTTCTCCCACGGCGTCGCGTTCCAGGCATCGCGTTTGCCGTAGTAGTAGATGCTGCCCGAATAATTCGACGACCCGCTCTTGCTGACCACCTGGATGTTTGCGCCGCCACTGTGACCGAACTCCGCCTTGTAGGTGTTGATCAGCACCTTCACTTCGGCGATCGCATCGAGATTGATCGACGAGTTCATGCGGCTCGTGCCCGACAACTCGTTGCCGTTCAGACCGTCAACGGTCACCTGGTTCCAGCCCTTCCTCATGCCGCTGATGTTGGGAATCGATGATCCGAAACTGTCGCCCATTGCTTCGATGTCGGCCTCGTAATGGACGCCGGGCACCAGACGCAGCAGGTTCACGACATCGCGGCCGCGGCTCTGAATCTGCGAGATCTGGGTTGCCGTCAAGAGCCCTGAATAGTCGCTGTTCTTCGTTTCGATGACGCTCCCCTGCGAGACGACAGAGACCACTTCGGTGAGCGTGCCGATATCCAGTTTCACGTTGCCGAGATCGAGGGTGCCGCTGGCATTGAGCACGTTGCCTTTCAGCTGCATCGTGCGAAAGCCGGTGAGCTCCACCCTGACGGTATAGGATCCAGGTTCGACGGCGCGGAACGCGAATTCGCCCCGGCCGCCCGAGGTCATCGTCCGGCTGTCCGCAGTGGCTTCGTTGATGAGGGTCAGGGTCGCACCGGGGACGATCTCCCCGGTATTGTCGATAATGGTGCCCGAGATGGTCCCGGTGTTTTGGGCGGCGGCCGGCGCGCTGGCCAGCAACAGCGCCACGACGAGGCCGGACAGCGACCGGCCAGGAGTCGACCGAAGGGTCCAGTTCATCACGCGCCACCTCCTGACGGGGCGGGAGAGATGCTCGATGGGCGAGCGCGGCGCCTGTGATACTATGCTTTACCGTTAAAGTCAATTAACTTTAACGCTAAAGCCATTCGCGCGTCCGGAACGCGACGGACGCGCAGCGAAAATGCATGGCATCAACGACGACGATGAAGCGGATCGCTGGAGAGCTCGGTGTCTCCATTACGACCGTCTCCAAGGTCCTCAACAATCGCGACGACATCGGTCACGCGACGCGGGCGCGCGTGCTCGCCAAGGTCGCGGAACTCGGCTACCAGCCGAACGCCGTCGCGCGCAGCCTGACCCTGCGCCGGACGCATACCCTCGGCGTCGTCATTCCCGATTTGATGCATTCGTTCTTCGTCGAGATCGTCGCCGGCCTTGAAACCGTCGCCAGTGCGCGCGGCTATGGTCTGCTGCTGTGCAGCTCGAATGAGGACGCGGCCAAGGAACGCGCCGAGATCGACCTGCTCCGGCAGCGTCAGGTCGATGGAATCATCCTCGCGTCGGTCAACACGTCAGGGAACACCGACCTGCTCCAGAAACTTGGCTCACTCGGTATCGGTCTCGTGATGATCGACCGCGACGATCACCCCGGCGTCAAGTGCGATCGCGTGGTCACCGATGACGTGGAGGTTGGACGGCTGGCGACATCGCACTTGATTGAGCAGGGCCGGAAGGCAATCGCCCACATCCTCGGACCACCTATCGTGCACGCGAAGCGGCGCGCCGAGGGCTACCGCGCGTCGCTGAAAACACACAAGGTGCGATCGCGCGCCGAATGGATGGTGCGCGGAGGGTTCATGGAGGCGGATGGTTACCGCGCGATGAAGAAACTGCTCGCCGTCAAGCCGCGCGTCGATGCCGTTTTCGCGGCCAACGATCCGGCGGCGATTGGCGCGATGAAGGCGATCTGGGAGGCCGGGCTGCGAGTGCCTGACGATATCGCCGTCGTCGGCGCCGGCGACATCGCGCTTGGCGATCTTTTGCGCGTGCCCCTGTCGACTGTCAGCTGGTCTCGCGATCAGCAGGGCAAGGAAGCTGCCCGGCTGCTGCTCGATCGCATCGCACCCAATCCATCGGCAGACAAATTCCAGTCGGTCGTGATCCCGCCGCAGCTCATCGTCCGTCGATCAAGTGGAGGACCCGAGTGACCCTGGCCACGGATCAACACGGATAAACACGGAACGGAAGGTTGTGATGCGCCTGCTTGCACTGGCGGTGTGGCTTGTCGTCCTGATGGTCACGCCGGTCCAGAATAACGTTGCATTCCCCATCACCATCGCCGGCCCAAACTCCGCGATCAAATTCGATCTCAGCGTTCGTTCGGAGAACCGGCTGTCGTACCGGATCACCCTGAGCGGGCGTCCTGCTATCGAACGATCTCGGGCCGGGATCATCATCGACGGTATCAATCTTGGCGAGGGCGTCTCGCTGACCGCGGTCGAGCGAACGAAGCAGGATGAGCGATATCGAACGCGAGGCATCCACTCGACCGCGGTGAATCGATACAACGGTGCCAAAGTGGCGCTCCTGCATCAGCCGTCGGGAACTCGCTATTCGATGGAGATCCGCGCCTTCGACGACGGCGCGGCGTTTCGCTATGTCGTCCCCAGTGCCGACACCGCCACTGCGCGGATACCCGACGAAGCGAGCGTTTTCAATTTTCCGCCGCGCAGTACCGTCTGGTATCACGACCTCGACGGTCACTACGAGGGCGTCCACGAGAAGAGGGAGATCGAGGATGTTCCGGACGGGGACTGGGCGGCGCCGCCGGTGACCACGCAGTTGCCAGAGGCGACGGGGTACGCATCGATCACCGAAGCCGGCTTGAAGGACTACGCCGGGATGGTGCTGCAGACCGATCGGCGCGGCGGTTTCGCGGCGCGATTGGCGCATGCCGCGCCGGCGTCCTATCCGTATCGCCTGCGTTATCCGGCACTCGACGTCCGACGGCTCGAGAATCCCGCGTCGTTCAAGGGAGAGATCACCACTCCATGGCGCGTTGTGCTGATTGGCCGAGATCTGAACGCGCTCGTCAATAACGACGTCATCGCCAACCTCTCGCCTGCGCCGGATGCGTCGCTGTTTCCGCAAGGTGTGGACACACCGTGGGTGAAGCCGGGTCGCGCGGTGTGGCGGTATCTCGATGGCGGCGAGAACACCTTCGAGGGCATCAAGGCGTTTTCGGAAATGGCCGGCCAACTGGGTTTCGAATATCAGGTTGTCGAGGGACTCTGGCGGCGATGGACCGACGATCAAGTTCGCGATCTGATTGCCTACTCCAACCAACGGAGAGTCGGCCTTCTGCTCTGGGTTCACAGCAGGGACATTCAGAACGCAGAGGCGCGACGCACGTTGTTCAAACGGCTTCACGATCTGGGAATCGCCGGCGTCAAGATTGATTTCCTCGATCACGAGGCCAAAGAGGTCATCGATCTCTATCACGCGATTCTGCGCGACGCGGCGGAGTTCCAGTTGCTCGTGGATTTCCATGGCGCCAACAAACCGGCGGGCGAAGCGCGGACATGGCCGAACGAGCTGACGCGCGAGGGTGTGTATGGACTCGAACATCGCGCGCTGGCCTGGGCACGGCACAACACGACCCTCCCTTTCACGCGCTACCTGGCGGGACACGGCGACTACACCCCGGTCGTGTTCGGCGATCGTCGGCGCGAGACATCGTGGCCGCACCAGATCGCAACAGCCGCTATCTTCACGTCACCGTTATTGGTCTACGGCGCGAATCCGAAGAACCTGCTGGAGCATCCAGCCGTCGATCTCATCAAGGCTCTGCCGAGCACGTGGGATGAAACAATCGTGTTGCCCGGCAGCGCCATTGGTGACGTCGCGGCGTTCGCGCGACGAAAAGGAGAAGCCTGGTTCATCGCCGTGTTGAATGGACCCGAGGCGCGGACGCTGCGGTTGGACCTGAAATTCCTCGGGCCGGCAGCGTACAGCGCGTTGTTGGTGCGCGACGATCCCAGCAATCCGGCATCGGAGCTTATCGAACGTCCGATATTGACGCGGCAGGGCTCACTGACGATCAATCTACGCGCCGGCGGCGGATTCATTGGGCGGCTGACGCCGAGAAAGGGAGCTTCCCCAACATCGACATCTCGATGAATAGCAGCTCGCAGGCGGGGCACCTTCACAGTCACGCTGCGATCGAACTAAGAGATACGTGACGACCTGGGCTTTGTGGACCGGCGCAAGCTTCTCGACGACCTTCAGTTCAC